>BAJA01000036.1 GCA_000613465.1 Bacteroides nordii WAL 11050 = JCM 12987 | reverse complement strand
GTATCTGGCTATACTCAACTGATTCTCCAAGCTGAGACCTTCCTGCTGATAACGACTCGTATTGGCAAGATACATGCCAGTTTCGGAAGTAATATCCGTCAGTTGATTTTCACGTTTAAAGCTTTCGATATTGGCATCCACACTTCCCAATTCACGTTCGATGATGATCAGACGCTCATTGATAAACTTGGAAGTATTTACGGCTATCTGGTTCTTATCATTGATAACATCCTCATTATAAACAGCAATAAGCATGTTCAGAATGTCTTCCGCACGGGCAGTAGAGACGTCATCCAAGACAAGATTGATAATGGTGGCCGTCTTGCTGGCAAGAGACACTTTCAATCTGGCACGATACCCTTCGATAACACTCTCCAAATTGGATTTGACTACATTTACGGGCTTACCGTAAAATACATCCGTATAGTACAACGTAGGAGTAACAACCATCGGGCCAATCGGAGTAGAAACGGTATCATTCAGATGTACATCCAAAACCTCTTCCGAATGAACGCCCCCACCCCCTACAGCTAAAGAGAATCCGGAAAGACGCACCGTAGCAGAATCAACAGGAGTAACCATGACTTTTATAACCTGCCGTTCCTCCGCTTCCGGAAAAGAAACGGTTACCGGAGCATGGGTATAAAGTTCATCATTGCGCAGACCATTCTTCACCTTATAGCTCATATCCAAATGCAAACGCCGCGCAACCTCCTCCATCAAATGACGGGATTGAAAAACAAGTACCTCATTATCCACATTACGTTTACCACCGAAAAGAGATAGGTCAGAGAAAGCCGCCGATTCACTCATTCCACCACCTTTGGAGTCGTCACGAATCAAAACGGATGCTTTCCGACTGTATACTTTGGAAGAAGACTTTAAATAAAAGAAAGCTATCCCACCACAAACCAAAACAGACAATACAAACCAATACCAATTAACCCATATAAGATGGAGAATATCGGTGATATTAATTTCCGGCTCTTGTTTGCGGACATCATTGTTTTTGTATTCAGTATTCATTGATTTTTTCTTAATATCCGGAATTATTTAAACATAGTTACCATCAAAGAAGTGATAGACGCCAATACCGAAACGGCAGACAACCAAACACCCACCGAATTATTGGAGTTAATACGACTCTGGCCAGTCTTGGCTTTATTAGGCTCCACGTACACGATATCATTCTGTTGTAGGTAGTAGCAGGGTGATTGAAAAATATCAGAAGAACGAAGGTCGTGATACAGAATACGGCGTTTACCATCTTTTTCGCGAATAACGGCTACGCGGTCACGACGGCCATAAATAGTCAAATCGCCTGCCATACTCAACGCTTCCAACAGAGTTATCCGGTCACCGGAAATATCGAATGTACCGGGACGGGCTACTTCACCCATCACAGATACTTTAAAGTTCAAGAACTGGACAGTGACAATAGGATCTTTGATCAAATCTTCACTGATGAGTTTTTGTTTGATCAGTTCGGTAACCTGCATACGGGTCAGTCCCTCCACATGAAGCCGTCCTAAGATTGGAAAGTCGATATCACCGTTCTGATCGACAAGATAACCCAAAAGACGTTGTTGACCGGGATTTTGACTCCCAATCTGATAACTTACTAAAGGCATATTAAAAGGCAAAGCCAACTCAGGATCCTTACTGTTCACTAGAATAGCCAACAAATCATCCTTATGAATGATAACTTCATAATTCTTATCAATATTTTCTTCCTTTAAAGAAGTTATATCCTGCAAGTAAAGCACCTCTTTGGGAGCAGAACAAGATACCAAAAACGTCAACAGACACAGCAAACAATTATTCAGAAATTTTATTCTCATAAATTAGCTATTAAACAATTCCATAAAATTACAATATGACTCATTCTACAATTTCCCAATCAGGCCAAGGATTAGTTTCCAGACTATCCAAATAATCGGAAACTTCACATTCCGCCTTAGTCCATTCACGTCCGGTCCAACTATTCATAATAGCATGTGCTTCCTGAGCTAAATCTTCATCAAAAACTTCGCTATAACAGGCCACTAAAAGCTGGCACTTCAGCAAGGAAGCAGGGAGTTGTTCGAACAATTGCCAACTACGATCAAGTAAGGACTGAATTTTCAGATTCTTATTACCATGATCGTAGATAGTTGCATGATAAGCAGTCAATAAAACATAACAGCGTTGCGCTTCCTCTTCAATGTTGGAACCTCTCAATACAAATAGAGCCTCAGCTTGACGGTATACTTCTGTATTAAGCGCACAAAATTCATTGGAATAAAGAGGAGTCCCGTCAAAACCCATGTTAAGAAGGTCACGGGTCGTACGGTACAACGTATCAACTTGTGATTGAAAAGACAACATATAGATAGATTTACAGTTTAGTTATTTATACAGGTGACAATTGATAAGAAAATACGGAACGAATCAATTTCTTTTATTCACAAATAGTATCGGGAATTAGTTCTATCAAAGAAGGATGAATATATGCAGTAGCCACAGCCATAATGCCTTTGATACAAACAGAGACACGGCGATCGCCTTTTACACGGATAACAACTCCTTCCACCCCTTCGAAAATACCACCGACAATACGTACACGATCCCCTTTCCGTAAAGAGGTAAGGGCAGGATCAAGGTAAACAATCTGTTCATCGTAATTACCAGAAACTGCAATAAAACTGCGCATCTGCGAATCCGGAACAATAAGTGGACGATTCGTTTCACGATCAATGATATAGCGTACAGATAAAGAAGAACCAAGAGAGCGTTTGATACGATCAATACAAACAAAGGAACTGTGAACAAACACAAGGTTATGTACAACAGGAACCAATTTTCGTATCTTACGTTCTCCCTGTTTCACGTATTCATAATGCATCGGAATGAAATTCTCTATACGCTCGGCATCAAGTACTTCTTTCAACTGTAGCTCACGACTATAAGTGACACGAAGTGGATACCAACAGATGTCTGTGGATTTGTTCACAATTGGATATTCTTTGGGGACACCGGGGTAATAAAACTCCTTCCGGTCAAACGTGTATAAAATGGATTATCAATTCTTAAAATACACTAGCCCTCAATAGTTTCCCTATCACAGGAGACAAAACATAAAGAGGGGAGATATGTATTATGCACTATTTTATACTTATTAGCACATAAATAACTATAAACAAGATATTTAACACCAAACAGCGTTTCAATAGACGTTCGTTTATTGGCACACTATTTTAGAAAGACCTTTATTCCTATTCAGGTTAAATTAATAATAAACTAATTATTCTTATGTATATACACACAATTTACTATGAATCAATAAGATACATTCAGGTTAAGATATGATCAGATCATTTTTATTGAAAAATATTTTGTACATTAAAAAAAAGGACATATTTTTGTGCCAATAAACGAACGTTTATTGAAACACTATTCAAATAAAAGAATAATATCAAACGACTATTAATCAACAATTAAGAATCCCCTATTTCACTCTTACTTTGTACTGATAATAATATTCCGAAAAACACTCCAAATACTCGCATTTTTCTGACAACAAGTATAAATAGAAAATATACTTTCCCAGCTAAATGAGTTCACTCCCATTTCAAATCCTCTTGTTTAAATTTAGTTAATAGATTAAACGAGAAAAACCATCTCATTTACCAACATTCGTTCATACATATGTACGATATAAACCAACACGCAACCACACACTCATATTTTATTACAAAACAACTAAACCAATCAAAAACAAGAAAATACATGAAATAGATTTTATTTTACTTTTGTGGTTTGGATTTTATGAAAGCACATATTTCTCTACGAGATTTAATCGATTCCTCGTAGAGAAAAGCCCCGTTCCTCGTAGAGAAAAACAATATTTCTCTACGAGAAAGAAATAGACCTTGTAACCATTTGATATACAACTTCTTACAGAAGTGCCAAAAAGCTCCAAAAAGTGTTGATTTTTTCTCAACACAATGGCACTGAATTCAACCGTCGAAGACGGCCATGAAGATAAAAGAATTGTTACATAAAATCTAATCAAAATGGTCACAACAACCATCTATGTAAAGCCCTATCTGGCGGCTTACATGTATGTACGCTATCAAAACAGCGTAGTCACGGAGCTCAATGCTATCAGGTTAAAAAGTATCGAAAACTTGTATCATGTCATCAAAAACCTCACAGTTAAACGTCCACGAGACGTATCATGGCGGGAAACCGGGAATCTGACTCTCATAATCCCCGCCCCAAGATATGGGAAAGAACCCGAAACATACAATTACCTGGGGCACAACAGTGTCATCATCATCGAAGAGGAAATAGAAACAATGCTGAAGACTGAGTTACACAGTATCATGCTGAAAAATAAATTCCGTAACGGAATCATGTATAAAAAATCACTGTTACTATTTATGGATAAATATCACATTGAAGACAAACACGAAGATGCCCTCATGAAATCATTTCAAAGATGGAAAAAGAGAGTGGAGGAAGAAAGAAAAAAGTAAAATAAGACTCACCAAAGAGTTTCACTGAGTTTTAATTGTTGAAACGCAGAAACTCGCAGATTCACGCAAAGAGTATCATAGCTTACGTATAGCACAGCCATTTAATCTGCGATCATTTGCGTTTCAATGATGGTATCATTTAATTAGGGTAGAAGGGTGATGTGAAGCAAGAAATAGACTATATTCCTCTTCTTTATTATAGGAGTCCTGCAAAATCGCTCCCTGTACCTTTAGATTCTCCCAACGCTTTTGGGGGTTGGATAACTCTTCCTTTGCTTTTAGCAATGCAACTGAAAGTTTCTCATACAAACTGTCCGTCTCAGTCTTTGTTATAGTTGCATCCGCCCATTGGGCAACTTCTACAAGAAGCAACGGTTCAGACGACATGATTATCAGATATTTATAAGGATAACGTTTTCGTATTCCCTGTAATATTTGCGTTGCATTCTCTTTTTTACCGGGACCGGCACCTATCAAATCGGATATAATAATATCAAACCCCTCAGCAAACAAAGGGGTAGGAATAGCTTCTATCACTGTGAGGCATTCGCTCTGAAAATTTTCTTTCAAATACTGCCGCGTTTTATATTGGTCATCAATAGCAAGAATATTGAATGTTCTCTCTTTTAAAGAAGTTACAGAAGAACATTTGGTTACTTTGATATTAGTCTCCTCCCGCTTTGTATTTGCCTTATTCTGCTTTGACAAATAAAAGCAATACCCACTAAGAAATAGCAATAAAGCACATAAATAGATAACATAATATCCTGATACATCATGAAATAATGCAATCAAAGATGACACACCACCTACACCTGTGACAACAGATGCAAAATAAGTGCTAAGCGTTGTTTTCAGAACTTCCTTTAAGAAATTTTTCATATCTATTTTATATACAAGATTACTGTTTTATTAATAACTGATGTAAATCCGCTTGTTGTGTTTTGCAATATGGAATTATAAAAGCCCCATCTATGACAGTCCAGATGTTCCATTTCTGCCAGAGAAACGGGCTTTTCATTCCTTCCTAAATCATTAAAGCCACTTTTCACCCGGAAAACAACAGAACTTGTTTCAATATCAATATTCATTTCCAACTTTTCTTCTTTCACCTTACGATGTTCCAACAAATGATATACAATGCCATTCAAATAAATATATAAAAGAAGTTCTTTGGCCGGAAAAGAAAAAGAAGGCAAAAAGTCTTTATCATATTCTAGCTCATCCCGATAGGCCACACATATATTATTCAGAATTGTATCCAGCGAAACCGTCTTTTCCAACGGATTGCCATACACACACATGTCTGGTGGCAGCAGAAGATAATCAATATAAAAAAATAATGCCTGCATATGCAAATAGGAGACCCGCATACAATTGCATATAAAAAACATCTCTTCGGGCAATTCCTGACGGTTAGAAGTAGCCCAATTGCAGATATCCGATAATTTCCGATAGCAGGTACGTATCACACGATTCATTTCATGAAGATAGATACCTATCGCTGTATTATCTGAAATATCCTGCAGAAATGCAGGAGCTGAAGCAGGGGTATCACGATGAGGGAACACTAAGATAATCGAAAAAAGTTCATAAGGTACATTATCGTAACTGTTGCTGGCTTCTTCACCGCTTTCCACTATTACCTGTACCTCCTGCGAATCGGCTATTTCTTTCACTATGCTTAACCCCAATCCATGTCCTTCAGTTGTCAAATACTGAGCATTAATCCCACGA
This sequence comes from Bacteroides nordii WAL 11050 = JCM 12987, assembly GCA_000613465.1. GTDB lineage: Bacteria > Bacteroidota > Bacteroidia > Bacteroidales > Bacteroidaceae > Bacteroides > Bacteroides nordii. The sequence goes on along the minus strand of BAJA01000036.1, from coordinate 49,872 downwards.
TATTCATGTTCTAAAACACGCTTTGCTTCGTCCTCTTCCAGCCGGGGGCCAAAATTAGAAAAAGTAATCTGTTTATATTCATCATGCACTTCCATCTGCATATCAATAGTAGTGTTTGGCATACTATATTTAACAGCATTATCCAGTATTTGCGTAAATACCAACCTAAATAAAGGCGAATAATTATACAAAGTCCAGGCTTCTCGTTTTTGTTCGGGTGTCTCTATATCCGGAGCTATCAGAATCTGATTCAACCTTCTTGTTCTTACTTCGCGAGCGTCTTTTTTCCGATACATATTATGATATTTTTTGTGATTCTTATCACTATTATAATCATTAATGTATTTTCTGCATATCTCTCCGACATTCATAGGACTACACTCTTCGTTGGCAGCAAACATCCGACGGTAAATATCCATTTCTTCCCGGGATGCAGACAAAGCACACAGTTTCTTTCCCAATGGAACTGCAAGAGATTCGTCCATAGTAGAAGAAAGTACTTCTATTTGTTCCTGCCATTTTATACATTCGTCCGCAAAATGAATGACTGCCTCATTGCATTGCGCTATCAGATTTTGGTTAGTCATAGTTCTATGATATGATAAAAATAGATTATAAGAGTCTGTTTATATTCAACTCACCAGAGAAGTCTACATGCAATATTAGCAAGATTTACAATCATATGCAAGGTTTTGCAGAAGATTTAATCATATAACATACGACTACTCTTATTCAAAAACAGTATAAATAACAAGAAGGTGTCAAAAAACTGAGAAAGCTATTAATATATAAATTTAGAAACGCAGATTAACGCTAAGTTACGCAAAAATTAAATTAAATCTGCGTAAATTAGCGTTAACCTGCGTTTTAATAATAGCGAATTCTACTTTTGGCCCTCTTATAACAACTTATTAATTAAGAAGCTAACGCGTAATCATCAGCCGTTCATTTTTTACAGAACCATCCTGTAACTCAATTGTCACAATATAGTTGCCCTCTGCCAGATCCATTGCCTGAACAGTAACTTCTGTTTGTCCCGCAAACAAAAGTTCACGCACAGCAAAACCGGTCAGTGAATAGATGATCACACGCTTAATTTCCTGATCGGCACGCACATGCAGGACATCTTTTACCGGATTCGGATAGATTTGTACGTTCTTCTCGGCGGGCACGGCAGACAATCCTGTACCTCCTCCAAACAGGCCGGACTGGCTCTTTAAGATTGTAAATGTCGTAGCCCCTGTAAACTGACGTTGCGGACGCATTATCTCCTCAGCCATTGCACCATCCACCTTCAAACAATGGTCTTCGGCGGTTACAATATAAGTTTGGCCGCCCACCTGCTCTATATGGTCTATTTGAAACAATTCATTCATATCTTCCTGTGTTTTCACAGCACCCGAAGGTGGGTTAATCACTTTATAAGATCCAAATTTAACCGACATCCAGCGCCCCTTTAACTCATCACCGGCAGGAATCATAGCATCGGTAACAAAAGCATTGCAGGAAGCGCCGTCTTCCTTGCGTACAGTAGAGGTGATAGTTCCGGAATATTTGTAGTTCTCTATTTCTACCGATTCTTCTCCTACGGATAACTGGGAACCGTTAATCAAAATACTCTTCGCCTTCTCTGCGTCTTTACTCTTTGAAAAAACAGCTATCTTACCTTCCATTGCATAGCGCCCATCGGCTGTCGATATTTTCTCAGCCGGATCAATACCTGTAATCAGCGCATTGTTCAGATTCACAAGAATCACATCTTCACGACCATCGGTAAAGGTGACAGACACTCCCACATATTCTTCACTATTCTGATTTAACGGAACTTGTTTTACCGAAACAATCTTAGAACCACCATTATACGCCTCCATCACATGGGTAAACAAACTACGCATACCGCTGTTTCCGGTGCGGCGTTCCACCAAAGCCGGACGCCAATATTCATACATCGTTGTTCCGGTAGCACGACGATAGGAATTAGGCGACTTACCTAAATATACCGTAGACCGGGCATCATCCACAGCAAAAATCTTAACACCTCTGGAGGCATCCTGTACATAAGTCACGTTCCATTCTCCGGGAGATTGCGCTTTTGACATTTCACGAAAAGCACCATACCAGTTTGTTTTATCACCTTCTACCACCGGATCTTTATAGGTTACTCCGGTTGGCAAGAGTGGGTATTGGCTGTTAATTTTCGTCATAGACAGGCTGGTTTCAATCGTCTGATCATACTGTGTAGAGCCGTGTAACAGGTAGTCGTGCTTCGTTCCTCCCTTTACCACAAATAAGTCGAGCAGATAAGGACGAGACGGATCAATCGTATTCAAAACATGAATACGCTGATAACGTTCTACTTTTCCCGGACGGATCGTTTTACTATAAACCTCTGTTGCAGCAACCCCATCGAGCCCCGGTTCAAACAAGGTGAAGTAACCATTTGTAAATACGTGTCCACTATTGCCAAGAACCTGGCGGCCTGATGTAAAATACTGGGTCAGTTCTTCGTCAACGGCAACCAGGTTATGAGCCGTCACACTATTCGTATAATCGCGTCCTGGAAGCCGGGAGTAACGGATATCACCAATCTGCTCTTCTCCATTGGCATAAAGGGTCATAGACATCACACTATTGCCCACATGATTGGCTTTATCATTCGCTCCGATATTCGATTGAATCTGCTGATCGCCCGTACCTGCTCCCAACATGGCATGATAGTAAGCTGGCAATAAATAAGATTTGGTAGAAGTTCGCTTATCACTGTATCCGGCCGTGGTATCATCAAACGGAGCCATATCTCCATTCGGAAATCCAACCTGTTTATGAACCAACGTCGTACGCTGAGTAAACTCCTTACGTGTAAGGGATTTTGCAGCAATACGGCGCATCGCGTCAGTTTTCGGTTCAAACATACTGAAATAATCTTCCAACAGCTTAACGTTTGCATAGTCTCATCGGCATATCCTCTGTGGTAAGAGAAGGACTCAGGATACATACCGTCACGCTTGAAGTTGTTTGCAATACACAACGTATAATAACGATCGACAAAATCAATGATTTTTTCTTTCATTACTTCGTCTTCAATAATAGCAGCCACCTGAATCAGTACACCAATATGTCCCACCAGATTGGTAGATTGATGAGTAGACATCGGCTGGTCAATCACCCATAATCCTATATTAAGGAACAGATCATCAACAATATGCCGGCGTACATCGTAGCTCTCTCTGCCGAAAGCTCCTTTAGCGCCTGACTTTCATAAATACGATCAAACGATAGTAGTTCTCCCTCATGAAATTCATGAGTCAACCCGTTATGATCCGAAGCACGTTGTACGTTCTGATATTTCGAAAGGTCACTCTTATTCACAATCCGGTCTTTATTCCAACCTTCGGTCATAAAGAAATCAGGCACCGCATTTGCCCACTTGTCTAAAGCCAAAGCCACATAACGGGCATACTTTTCATCTTTTGTCAGTTGGTAGGCGGCTCCCAAAATGGGTAAGTTCTTGGTCATAAAAGCTGTTTTTCCATAATCAATCTGAGCCTGTACATAGGTGTTGCCTTTGGACGTTTTATAATACGGGACTTTAATGATCTTTCCGGTCATAACCTCTGCATTGGCATATAAAACCGTATAATTACTGTTTGGAAACACAGTACCGGTAGCCTTACAGGTTATTTGATCCGGCTGGGCGGGATCCCATGTCCAATCCGTACTATTAACAGAAGCCGGACTATGCTGCAAACTACGGGGAGCTTGTGTGGGAACTAATCCCAACCATTCAGCTTCCGTATAAGTATCTACCAGTTTTTTGGCATTCGACAAAGTAGATGAGTTATTTCCTAACGGATAATAAGGCCGGGTAAGCGGTTTGGTATAATTGTCATTCTCCAGATATTTCTGAACAATCAGGCCTCCCAAAATAGGGCCATACCCTTCTGCGGTTCTTGAGTTATATGAATAAGAACGAATCCGATACGTCACCGGAACCTGAGAGATAATAGCTTCTTTATTAATATAATGCAGATAGACCCAGCCATCTGCCGAAGGGTGTTTCACCTGTATCACCTCTGTCCAGGAACCATCCGCGTTTTTTTTTATCGAGTGCAATGCCATCTGATACGCCTGATTTATAAGGTTTCAACAGAAACAGGGCCACCTTACCGACACTGGGCAATTCCGGTAAAATCAAACTACTGGTTATATGAGATTCTCTAAATACTTCCGATGCATCGCTCTATATAAATTTTTCATATTCAGCATGCCGATAGAGCTATTATAATTTCCTGGACGCACTTGTTTCACTATATATTCAAGTTCAGTTCCACCAATATTTGCCACCTCTGCCCCCTTGTAGACCTTGCGGGTTCCTGTAATCCAACTTTTAGCCCAATAATCATTCGCAGTACTTCCGTTGCCGGGCGCCATGGACTCATTTCCCCAGTCCGCTGATAAAAATGAATCATAAATATAGCATTCGTCTACATTGATATTGGTTACATCAGATAAACTTTGTGCCTGAGTGGTCAGTGTGAGCGTGCACACGCTCATCAAAAGAGATTTAAAAAGAAGTAGTGTCTTTCCCATTGCATTCGTCTTTATATATTAATGATAGATTAACGATTACAAATTAACCTCTTTTTTTATAGAAGAAATTGAAGTATTTTCTCAAAAGATTGCACTAATATACACAAAAAGAGATGGAAAGATAATAAATCACCTTTTCACCTCTCTTATTTCTTACAATCTGATAAGTTGCCCGGCTATTTTACTTTCTTTACAACCCGTGCCGGATTGCCCACCGCAACACTATCAGCCGGTATATCTTTAGTTACTACACTCCCTGCTCCAATGATACAACGATCTCCAATCGTCACTCCGGGACAGATAACAGCGCCACCACCAATCCAGCAATCTTTACCGATCGTGACCGGATAAGCATATTCTTTCGGTTCACGCCGTTCTATATAATCCACCGGATGATGAGGGGTATAAATCTGCACACAAGGGCCCACCAATGTATGGGCTCCGATCGTTATATATCCACCATCCAGAAAAGTACAGTTAGCATTGACAAATACATATTCGCCTAGCCGGATACCATCACCGTGATCACAGTGAAAAGGCGGGCAAATAACAGATGTAACAGGGATATCCGGTATCAGTTCCTCGAGCAAGGGACGATATTCCTCGTCATAAGTACTCAACCCACGCATACGGGCCAATAACTTTTTAGCTTTCTCAAAACGTACCTGCATTTCCGGCACAGACATATCAGCCAGTTGCCCATTACGCATTTTGTCTACTTCACTCATCTTATTCTGTTGCTCCATTAGTGAATATTAATTTCTTTTCGTTTGATAATCGTTCATTAAACTCAAATCCCTCCCAGTGAAAAGCTTTCAAATCCTGCGGAGATTCTATCCGGTTTTTCAGAATAAAACGTGTCATCTCCCCACGAGACATTTTGGTGTAAACTACAATAGTAGAAAGTTTGCCATTCTTCCATACATGAAATTCGGGGGTAACAATCGTCACTTCCTGTTCTATACGCTTCCAGTCAAACAAACCACGCATTTCATCACTTGCCAGATTACATAGCACGCCTCCGGTGGCTTTGATCTCTTTAAGAAATGAATCGGTAAGCCGGGACTGCCAATAAGAAAACAGAGTTTTACCACCTTGCTCAGGGAGTCTTACATCTCCTTCAAGACGATACAAACGGATTAGATCTAACGGACGAAGTAAACCGTAGCAAAATGAAGTGAACCGAAGATGTTCCTGTGCATAGCGAAAATCGTCGTCTGAAAAATCTTTCGGATTCAACCGCTTAAAAACAATACCTGTATAGGCAAGCAGGGCCGGAAGCGCACGAGTATCCTCTGAATGAAAAGCCTGATAACGTTTGTAATTCTCGACAGCAATCTTAGGATTCACACGCAACAAATGCTCTAACTCTTCTACAGAAAACTGCGACATCTCTAAAGCAATTTCTGCCGCTTCTTTCTGAAAACAAGGTATAGTAGTAAAAGGGACTTTCACTTTTGAAACATCACTCATGGTTTTGGCGCAGGATAAAAGTATAAGCATAAATGGAGGATTTACGATTTAATAATTTACGATTTACGATTGATAAATGATAATTGGCAAATCACAAATGAGGATTTACGATTGATATTAGTTTAGAGCAAAGTTAAACTTTTTAGTTGTACCTTTGTTGTTCATTTAATAAAAATAACAATCAGTATGGGAAAGAAGTTTTATTTTGCAGCAATACTCTGTGCTTTTATTATGACAGGGTGTACAAACAGTAAAAAAACAAACAATGCCGACAGTATGAGTGCAGATACTACACAGGTAGCAGATATGCACAATGCAGAAACCTCACTTGATTATTTTGGAGAGTATAAAGGAACAATTCCCGCAGCTGACTGTCCGGGGATAGATGTTACTTTGGTTTTCAACAAGGATCATACGTATACACAGAAATATATTTACCAGGAAAGAAAAGATGCGGAATTTGATGAAGCAGGTACTTTCATAGTAGAAGGCAATATATTGACTACGACTTCCAAAGAAGGAGATAAATCTTATTATAAGGTGGAAGAAGGCCGGATAGTAATGCTGGATGCAGACAAACAGCCCATCACAGGAGCACTTGCTGATTTGTATGTGTTGAAGCAGGAAAAAGTCTTTTAATTACGCTTCTTATTCAACACAATAAATCAAAAGTATGATAAAGAGATAGGAAATTATGTAAAAAAACAGTTTATATATTCTATCTCTTTATCAAAGGTAAAATAGTACAAAGAGAAAATTATTGTATACTGTTCAATAAATCAATTTTCCCCTCATTAACCAATTTCAATATCAATTCACCAAACAGTGTATTTTGCCATGCAAACCAGGCACGGGTAAAATTGGCAGGATCATCTTTATGGAAGGATTCATGCATAAACCCTGTACCTGCATCCGTATCCATAAGCATCTTCACACAAGTCTTTATCTCTTCGTCATTCTGGCTTGTGAAAGCTTTCATCATAATACTCATCGGCCAGATCATATCATAACCGATATGTGGACCTCCGATACCTTCTCCGGCTTTTCCTTTGAAGAAATACGGATTGTCTTTGCTCCATACAAAACGACGCGTATTCTGATAGATCGGATCATTCACATCCATATCGCCCAGATAAGGCATAGCTATCAGACTGGGTACATTCGCATCATCCATCAACAGCTGATTTCCGAAACCATCTACTTCAAAAGCATAAATTGTTCCGTATTTGGGATGATTATAGGTTGCATATTTCTTCAGTGCACCTTTCACTTCCTGCGCAAGGTCCGTACATTGCTGAGCCAGATCAGTTCTCTGATTTACCGCAGTCAATATCTCTGCAGCTTTTCTAAGTGAAGATACGGCAAAGAAGTTTGACGGAACAAGAAATTGCAGTGTTGTAGCATCATCCGACGGACGGAAAGAAGAGACTATCAATCCTACCGGATTTACAGGAGCTCCCAACCCATTATTATTCAGCGTGTCGAGCGCACGCTCCGTTTTACGCTGGAATTTGTAATAATCCACCTTATCCTTACGCTGCTGCTCTTTAAATGTTCTCAGAATATTGGTGATGGCCTGTATCCATTCGTTATCAAAGACGCTGGCATCTCCTGTCTCTTTCCAGTATTGATAGGCCAATCGAAGCGGATAACAAAGAGAATCAATCTCCCATTTACGTTCATGGAGTTCCGGTTTCATATCCGTCAGGTCACTCATCCAATCGCCACCTTTCGCTCCATCATTGAAAGCATTTGCATACGGATCAATAATGATACACTTAAACTGACGGCGAATGACTCCTTCAAGCATTTTTTTCAGTTCCGGATCTTTGTTTACCAACTGTATATAAGGCCAAACCTGTGCCCCGGAATCACGCAACCACATGGCATGAATATCTCCCGTATATACAAAAGTATCGGGTTGACCATCCGTTGTACGGTAATGTACAGTCGTTTCGAGCGTATTTGGGAAACAGTTTTCAAACATCCAGGACAATTTCCGGTTAGTCAACAACTTCTTAACCCGCACAATTTCAGCCTCTACCGCTTTAGAGGTAAACAATCGCTTCTTCATCTCCGGGCGGTTACTCTTATAAGCGGCCGCCAGACATGCCTGGTTGATTACAACTGTATTGTCTTTTGCCACAACAAAGTCGGCTGCATTTGCATGGTTTCCGAAAAATAGAGCGGCTGTGATAGCACACAAACTGATGTTTTTCTTTTTCATTCGTCTTTATATTTTAGTTAATCAATTCTTTAATACCAGCGAGCCGACCATACATTTCTACCATAGCGGCCTGTGTCAGCAACCACTTTTTATCATCTTTGTCGTTTCCACTCAAATCTACGCTAAACAACCCCTTATCATCACGGGCATTGTTCCAGGCATATTCCAGGCTCTTATTAAATGCATCCAGATACGTTTTATTTTGATCCTGTTGGTAGAGTTCGATGAAACCTCTCAGCATGACAGCACTGAACCAGATATCTCCTTTTTTCAGTAGCTTGAAAGATTCACCGGTAGCAGGTGTAAAGTCCATAAAGAAATAGTTATAGCATTCTTTAGCAATATTCTGCGCATCAGCCAGATACTCCAGTTGTCCGGTCAACTGATAAAGTAAAGCGGCAGACTGCATCATTTGTCCGCTGTTGTATGCATACTTCGCTCTTCCTATCTTACCATCAAGACGAATGTTATCAAAATAGAGATAATCTGTAGAGTCCTGCAAATGGGCTTTCGTCCATTCATACAATTCTTTTCCCTGCGTATAGTAGATACTATCTTTTGTTGCTTTAAAAAGTTTCAATGCCAAAACAGATCCCGGTGCATTGGAGCACGTATGTTTAGCTTCTTTTTTCTGCTCGCACCAGTAGATACCTCCACCCAGCTGATCATCCATTCCACTCTGGATAAATCTCCATATCAACTGAGCTTTCTCAAGGTATGCAGCCTCTTGGGTCATTTGATAAATATCCGTGAAGTCAATACCCAACCATACATTGTCATCATAAAACCGATCTGAAGGAGAAGAGGTGCGAATATAAGATGAATAAGCGTGAGGCTTTCTTTTTATATCAAAATACTCTTCCAATCCGGGCAAAATCCTTTCATCCAACAATTCCTTATATTCTTTTTTACCACTTGCCTCATACATCGCATTTACCGCAGAGAACATGCCGGAGTAAGGCCAAAGATAAGAATACTGGTTGGGTAGATTTGCCTGCTCTTCGGATGCTAAATAAGTAACATTACTTTGCTCATCAAAAGGGTAATTCTCCCGCAACAGATTAACACCCGGCCGTGAATAACACTGATAGATAGAATCTAATGCTTCCTGCGCTCTGGCTAAATTAGGATTCATATTTACCTGCTCTTTGTGGACACAACCTACCAAAGAAGCAGCACATAACAAGCCTACTAAAAAATATCCTGCCTTCATATTTACTTTATTAATTAATAGTATTGATATTCATTAAATAATTCATTTCTTCTGTTTGCTATCCATTATTTCGAATAAGCTGATGGCAAATCCGCTACCAATTGCAATCCGATGATTTTAACTCTTGTACCGAAAGTCGGCAAGTTATCAGCGAAATAAGACCGATAAAGAAAAGAATGTTCTTCATGTTATTAAACCAGTATATTAAATCTAAAAAAAACGGGGTATCATCATACCCACCTTATTACAGAATTGTTATCCCGGCAACAATCTTTTTTACCCCTTTATACTATACCCTATTGTTATTCTAATCAGATGTCACAAAACTATGGCTCAGATAGATTATCAGTATACAATTTTATGACATTAGTGTACTTAAAGAGCCGAAAGACAGAGAAATAAACATATATGTCATAAAATCGTATACTTTTTAAATTCCCTTTCTGCCATTATCACTCTTTTTTATTTAATTTTGCAGCAAGTACAGGAACTCTTTATATTAATCGTGACACACAACTACATTTTATGAGAACCTCCTATCTATACTATACCTTTTCACTTCTACTATTCCTACTTAGTATAACGAGTGAAATCAACGCATACAACCTGCGGCAATATTCCAGTCAGAACGGGTTGTCAAACAGTGCAATTCTATCCCTTTGCCAGGATAACAATGGCTTAATGTGGATAGGAACCTGTGACGGATTAAACATTTTCGATGGTACTACCCCACGACTGTACAAACCTACAAATTCCCGCATTGGTTTCTCCGGCAACATTATAGGCAACATAATGGAGACCGAAAAAGATGTATTATGGATACAGACCAATTATGGTCTTGACCGTTTCGACTCTCACCAGCAGACAATTCAGAGCTTCAAGGAGTTCAAAGACATCAATAAAATGACAAAAAGTGCCGCGGGAGATGTATATATCATCAAAGATGACGGCAACATCTATTATTTCAACCGGCGCGACAATGAGTTCCGGAAGTTAGATGTAGGAACGGTTGTTTTTGAGAATGTCCTGCAAATAGTTGCAGACAGTTCAGACATTCTTTGGATTTTCTCATCAGACGGTAGCAACCAAAGTTATGCGATAGAAAAAGAGAAGGACGAAATAAAACTCTCACCACACAATCATTTCAATCACCCGGAGAAGTTACTCTGGGCTTCAGCCGAAAATAATCTGCTCTACTTCATTGATAATACTTACGCTTTCTATGAATATGACTTGAACAGCCAAAAGAAATATTATATTGTCGACCTTGAGTCCGAGATACATCAACGTGGAGAAGTATCCTCTATCATAAAGAAACAGAATGATTACTATATCGGATTTAAGAGTAGCGGCCTGATCCAACTGAAGTATCAGCCCGACCAGAAAATAAAGTATATCATACAACCTACCGATATCCGGACCGGAATATTTTGTCTGCTGAAAGATAAATTCCAGGACATCATCTGGATAGGTACAGACGGACAAGGATTGTACATGTATTTTGCCGATACATTTTCGATAAAGAATACACTGCTAAATACACCGGCCTATCAGATAAACAATCCGGTTCGCGCACTCTATCTTGATGATGAACAAACGCTATGGATCGGAACGAAAGGAAATGGGATATTACGCATGTTCAACTATCATCCGGAGGCAGAGACGGATATAAGCCTCAAAACAGAACAACTGCTGACCAATAACAGTACACTTACAGACAACTCTGTCTATTGTTTTGCTCCGAGTCATTGGAAAAGACTCTGGATAGGAACCGAGAACGGTATAAACTACTATTCGTATCCGGACCGGAAAATAAAACAGTTCCCCGTTCTGGCAGAAGGAAAAACAGTAAAGTATGTCCATTCTATCTGCGAACAAAACGATAGTACCCTCTGGATTGCCACAGTAGGAGAAGGTATTGTGAAAGTGTCCTTAAACGGTTCCGGTAGTTCCCTCGCTGTGAAGCGTGCGGAGAGAATTGTCCTGGATAAAGGAAAACGCGCATCCAACTACTTTTTTGTCTCTTTCCAGGAAAGTGATTCCGTCATGTGGTTTGGCAACCGCGGATACGGAGCCTATCGGATCAATACACATACGGGGCAAATGAAAACCTATCTGTTTGATCAGGCGATAAAAAGCCAGACTGTAAATGATATCTTTGCTATTCTGAAAAATGATGCGGGATATTGGTTCGGTACAAGCTTCGGACTGACACGCATTTATAAAGGTGATTATTATATATATAATGAGAACAACGGTTTTCTCAATAACACCATTCATGGTATTCTTGAAGACAGGGAACAGAATCTTTGGATCAGTACCAACCAAGGTCTGGTGAGATTTAATATCCAAACCAATGCTGTGCAGACTTATCATCAGCGAAATGATCTGAAAGTAACGGAGTTCAGTGACGGAGCTTATTTTAAAGACAAACGTACGAATACTCTTTTCTTTGGTGGTACGAACGGTTTTATAACGATTAATGAGAACAACTCCACTGCCATAGAATATATGCCTGCCCTGCAATTCAATCGTTTGTCTATCTTTGGCAAGGAATATGATATATATGATTTCTTCAGGGAAGACAACAAACAGAAGGTACTCGAGCTGGACTATAGCCAGAACTTCTTCAGCCTGTCATTCATAGCTATCGACTATGTCAATGGAAATAATTACACTTACTCTTACAAGATTGACGGTTTGAGTGAAAACTGGATAGAGAATGGACTTTCTACACAGCTGTCTTTTCTAATCTCTCCCCCGGGCAGTATACGCTATTAGTAAAATACCGGAGCAATATCACGGGAGAAGAAAGCACGCCCCAATCCCTCATTATCCGTATCATCCCTCCCTGGTATAGAACAACTATTGCTTACTCTATTTACTTTATACTATTTATCGGATTCGTATCCGGGTGTATTTACATGTTAATTAAGCGGTATCGGCACAAAAGGGATCGCATGATCGAGCAAATGAACCGCCAACAACGCAATGAATTGTATGAGTCTAAACTTCGTTTTTTTACCAATGTCACTCATGAGTTCTGCACTCCGTTAACCTTGATCTATGGTCCCTGCCAGAAGATATTATCACATACGGAAGCGGATAATTATGTTCACAAATATGCCACGATGATTCTACAGAACGCTCAGAAGCTGAATGCATTGATTCTGGAGTTAATAGAATTCCGTCGTTTGGAAACCGGAAATAAAACACTTGAAATAAAACAGCTCCCTATATCCGAACAGACGAAGGACATAGCCGAATCTTTCTGTGAACTGGCCGAGAGTCAAAAGATAAACTATCAATTGAAAATAGAAGAAGATGTTTACTGGAATTCGGATGCCAGTTGCTTCAATAAGATAGTAAATAATCTATTGTCCAATGCCTTCAAATATACGCCGGAGAATGGAAGCATAATCGTAGAACAACGTATAGCAGAAGGACAGCTTTGCATTCGTATCTCAAATACGGGGAAGGGAATTGCTAAGGAGAATCTAACCAAGATATTCGACCGCTACAAGATACTGGACAATTTTGAAGTGCAAAACAAGAATGGTATTTCCCCCCGAAACGGATTGGGACTCGCCATTTGCCATAGCATGGTAAACCTTCTGAACGGGCAGATTCAGGTAACAAGTATCCCCGGTCAGATCACCACCTTTGAAGTTACTCTGCCGGCATTGGCTGTTACAACAGCTTCTGTTCCCGAAGAAAGTATACTCACAGAACCACCTGTACAGGCAGATAACAAACCGGTTGAATTAGAAAATATACCGGCAACTTATGACCCTTCCAAACAAACGGTAGTCATTATCGATGACGATCCTTCTATGTTATGGTTTATTTCCGATTTGTTTGCAGGCAAATACAATGTGCTTTCATTCGATAATGCAACAAAAGCGATAGAACAACTGGAACTCAAATCTGCCGATCTGATTATCTCAGATGTAATGATGCCGGATATAGACGGAATATCATTCGCAAAAAGAGTGAAATCGAACAAGCTGCTTACACATATCCCATTAATCTTATTATCGGCGCTCAATAGTGTGAACGATCAGATGAAGGGCATTGAGTCCGGAGCAGAAGCCTACGTCACCAAACCTTTCAATGCGGAGTATCTGATGAAACTGGCAGAACGGCTTATCCTGCGGGAAAAAGAATTGAAGGAGTATTATAATTCAATACTCAGTACTTTCAAGCTGGACGACGGGCAATTCTTACACAAAGAGAATAAGGTGTTTTTTGAGAAAATGATGCAATTGATTGATAAGAATATTACCAACGATGAATTGTCTGTTGAATTTTTAAGCAGTTCCTTAGGGTATAGTACCCGGCATTTTTACCGAAAGCTGAAGGAGATTACAGAAAAGACTCCTGCCGATATCATCAAAGAATATCGATTGGCCATAGCGAAAAATCTATTGCTTACTACTAATTTGTCAATAGAAGAAATCATGGACAAATCGGGATTTATAAATCGCGGAACTTTCTATAAGATATTCTCACAGAAGTATAATATCCTCCACGGCAATATAGAGAACAACAGAAAGAAGAATTTAAGGAGGTATCTAAGAAAGTAACCAACCCGGTTGTTCTTTCGGAGGATGAAGAAGAATGCAAACTTTAGACATCAGATTTATTTAAGAAACAACAGAGAATATTCATTTAAAACAATAATATTTTTATCAAACTAAAGCTAAACTCATTTTTTTTTATAACTTTGTAAACAAACGAGGTTAGGAAGAATTCTACACCTTAATCAAAATAACAGAACAAGATTAATAATTTGCTTTATTTGATGAAATTATGAAACAGCTGTTATTACTATTGACCACCCTATTTTTATTATGCATATCCTGCAATAAGGAAAGCATAGATATAGAGACTGAAGATGAGAGCGGACTCGTTGAAGTTAGTGTTTTCTATACAACAAAAGAAAATCCTAATATTTTAATGCCCGATTCTTATTCTAAACTGTATATATATTACGATCAGCATTTTACAGGTTTTACAGGTTATTCCTTCCAAGATGGGAAATTAACAAAAGAGGGAAAAACTATATTTCCGGATCAAAGTGCTTCAGCAGACAAAGAAGGCAAAATACTATTACGGCTAAATTATATAAATAAACCGCTTACGCTTTTTGTAGAAAGTAACCACTGCAAAAGAATATCAATAGGCAGTCATTCTACAGGGGAAAAGAAAATCATTTCTACAATTACATTTGGCCCATAAATTTCACGTACTTTATCCACCTCAAAAACCCTTGTTTCTTCTTCAGAATTCATACGAATTTCGATCTACTATGAATTCAAAAATGAATATGTTGTGTCAGTATATCTCCTCTACCCTTTACCCTCACCCTTTCGGAGGAAGATGAAGCCCCGCAATGATAGTGTATATAGTATTAACATACTATTTTACAAACAAATCCTCTTTCAAGAAGGTACATCTAAAAGATAAGGAAGGTGTACCAGTCTAATGCTGTTATTTATCCTTCACCGATGAACGATCTCTACCAAGCAAAGGAAGTCTATCTTTCCCGATGAGGGACGTTGTTAAACATCTACATGTTTAACAACGCTTCATTACGACTCTCTGTGAGTTCGACTACGACTTAAATAAATTACCTTCCCTTTGATTGCCCAACGTACCTCCACATAAGAAAAAACAGGGTGATAATGCCACGCATTACCACCCTGAACTCTTTATAGCAAGAAAAGCTTATTTATATTCCTGCCAGCTCTTTATCTGGATATCTTCGAGTTTCAACTCGCAGAATGCTTCAATAAATGCACTTGCCAGACGGGCATTGGTGATCAACGGAATATTGTGGTCGATAGCACCGCGGCGGATACGATAACCGTTCGTCAGCTCACGCTTGCTATGATTCTTCGGGATATTGACAATCAGGTCGAACTTGTGGTCGGCAATCATCTTCATCACGTTGTTTTCTGCTCCCGGCTTTTCATCGGGCCAGTACACCGGAGTGGTATCTACACCGTGTGCATTGAGGAAAGCAGCCGTTCCGGCAGTAGCATAAATCTTATATCCTTGTGCAAACAGAGCACGGCTGGCATCCAGCAAATCAACTTTTGATTTCATGGCACCGGAAGAGAACATAACACCTTTCTCTTTTGAAGGTATCTTGAATCCGGTAGAAATCATTGCATTCAGCAGGGCTTCGGAGAAGTCATCACCGATACAACCCACCTCACCGGTAGAAGACATATCTACACCCAAAACAGGGTCGGCCTTATGCAGACGAGAGAATGAGAACTGAGAAGCCTTCACACCAATCCAGTCGATATCAAAGGCAGACTTGTCCGGACGGCTGTACGGAGCGTCAAGCATGATACGGGTAGCTGTTTCGATAAAGTTACGTTTCAGTACTTTAGACACGAATGGGAAACTACGTGAGGCACGCAGGTTACATTCAATTACTTTCACCTCGTTGTTGCGAGCCAGGAACTGGATGTTGAACGGACCGGAAATATTAAGTTCTTTTGCAATCTGGCGACTGATTTTCTTAATGCGGCGAGCTGTTGCAAAGTAGATCTTTTGTGCAGGGAATACCAATGTAGCATCACCGGAATGAACACCTGCAAACTCAACATGTTCAGAGATGGCATATTCCACCACTTCACCATTCTGAGCTACTGCATCAAATTCTATCTCTTTCGTGTTTTCGAGGAACTGAGAAACAACTACCGGATATTCTTTTGAAACCTCAGCAGCCATCTTCAGGAAGTTCTCCAACTCTTCATCGTCATAGCAAACATTCATTGCCGCACCCGAAAGTACGTAAGACGGACGAACCAACACCGGATAACCTACCTTTTCAACGAAGCCTTTCACTTCTTCAAGACTGGTGAGCTCCATCCATGCCGGTTGGTCAATGCCCAGCTGATCGAGCATAGCAGAGAATTTATTACGGTTCTCGGCACGATCGATAGAAACCGGAGAAGTACCCAGTACGGGAACCGACTGACGATAAAGTTTCATTGCTAAGTTGTTCGGAATCTGTCCGCCCACGGAAACAATAACACCACGAGGCTGTTCGAGGTCGATCACATCGAGTACACGCTCAAAGGAAAGCTCGTCAAAGTACAGACGGTCGCACATATCATAGTCAGTTGATACCGTTTCGGGGTTATAGTTGATCATGATAGATTTGTAACCTAACTTACGAGCTGTCTGTACAGCATTTACCGAACACCAGTCAAACTCTACCGAGCTACCGATACGATATGCACCCGAACCGAGAACGACTACTGATTTCTCATTCTTATAATAGTTTACATCATACCCTTCTACAGCATACGTCATGTAGAGATAATTGGTCAGTTCCGGATGTTCAGAAGCAATTGTGTTGATACGTTTTACAGCCGGAAGAACACCCAACGATTTACGATGTGCACGAACAGCCAGGTTTTCTTTCTCCATATTGCCGGTCGGATTCAATACGAAACGAGCTATCTGGAAGTCAGAGAAACCGAGAATCTTCGCTTCGCGCATCACATCAGCAGGAATATCCTCTACTTTACTATAAGTAGAAAGTTTCACTTTATAGTCAACAATATTTTTCAATTTACCAAGGAACCACGGATCAATCTTAGTCAGATCGTGGATACGGTCAATCGTATATCCTTGCTCCAAAGCCTGTGCAATAGCAAATACGCGCAGGTCAGTAGGATTAGCCAGTTCTTTGTCGAGGTCATCAAAAGTCACGTCATCATTACCTACAAATCCGTGCATACCTTGCCCGATCATACGAAGTCCTTTCTGGATGATCTCTTCAAAAGAACGACCGATAGACATGATTTCACCCACCGACTTCATACTCGAACCGATTTCACGGGATACACCGGCAAACTTAGTAAGGTCCCAACGGGGAATCTTACAGATATAGTAGTCAAGTTGCGGAGCCAGATAAGCAGAATTCGGAGTTCCCATTTCACCAATCTGATCGAGTGTATAGCCTAAAGCAACTTTGGCAGCAACAAATGCCAACGGATAACCGGTAGCTTTGGAAGCCAAGGCAGAAGAACGACTCAGACGGGCATTAACTTCGATAACGCGATAGTCATCCGTTTCGGAATTGAAAGCATATTGAATGTTACATTCGCCTACAATGCCCAAATGACGAATACATTTTGTAGAAAGTTCTTTCAATAATGTAAGTTCCTTATCATCCAGCGAGCAGGTAGGAGCTACCACGATAGACTCACCTGTATGGATGCCCAACGGGTCGAAGTTTTCCATGCTTGCCACTGTGAAACAGTGATCGTTGGCATCACGAATTACCTCAAACTCAATTTCTTTCCATCCCTTCAGAGACTCTTCTACAAGAATTTGTTTGGAGAATGCAAATGAGCTTTCAGCCAGTTTCAGGAATTCTTCTTCGTCGGCACAAATACCGCTTCCAAGACCTCCCAATGCATAAGCCGAACGAACCATTACCGGATATCCGATGCGACGTGCAGCAGCAATGGCATCTTCCATATTCTCCACCGCCTGGCTGATAGGAGTCTTCATTTCAATTTCATTGAGCTTCTTCACGAACAAGTCGCGGTCTTCTGTATACATGATAGCTTCAACAGAAGTACCTAATACTTTCACGCCATATTTGTCGAGAATACCATTTGTGTAAAGTTCAGCACCACAATTCAGCGCCGTTTGACCACCAAATGCAAGGAGAATTCCATCAGGACGTTCCTTCTTTATAATCTCTTCTACAAAGTAGGTTGTCACGGGAAGGAAATACACTTTATCAGCAATTCCTTCAGAAGTCTGAATGGTTGCAATGTTCGGATTAACCAATACCGAACTGATACCTTCTTCTTTCAAGGCCTTCAGTGCCTGCGAACCAGAGTAGTCAAACTCCCCGGCTTGTCCGATTTTGAGTGCTCCTGAACCCAGAACCAGGACTTTCTTCATTTCCTTTTCCATTTCTCTTGTTGTTATAATGTTGTTGTTTCTTAAAGTTACCACATAAAAAATGCGTTACCCTAACAAAAGGACTAACGCATTACCAAAGAACTAAAATATCGTTTTTGGAGAAAATAGAAGAAGTATACAGATTCCGGATGGAAAACATCCGAACGAAGATATTGCTTACTTCTTATTTCCTGTTGATTCATTGCTATTTTTAAAATTTGTGCAAAGTAACGACTTATTTCTATAAATACAAAAGATTCGGGAAAGAATATTTCCTACAAAGTAGTATTCGACATCATTTTGTTTCCTATATTTGCACCTCGTAAACATCAATAATTTCAAAACATGAAAAGACTTACACTTATTCTGTTTGCCGCATTATGTATTGCAGCAAACCTATCTGCTCAAAACAAACCAGGTAAAGGTTCATTTGGTACTGAAGTTCAGTTTAACCCATTTGATCAAAACGGAGAAACGTTCAAATTGGACGGACTAAAGTTCCGCTACTTCGTAACAGACAAAGACGCTATTCGCCTGAAACTGGGATTCAATCTGGACCATTCTAACTTTACAAATAAAGAAGAAGGCGAAACACAGGCGGATTACACTTCGACCAAATTTAAATATAATGTGGGAGACTTCCGTCTGGATGCAGGTTACGAACGCCATTTCGATATCAGCAAAAGAGTAAATGTCTATGTTGGAGGTTCTTTTGGGTTCACCCGTCATTTCGCCTCCACTAAGTTAGAAACTGTTTCTAATGAACTCTCAACTACATTCAAAGGTGAAATCACCAATGGGGCCATTACCCCTGACTCAAAAGCAGACGAACTGGATATTGAAAATATGTTGCCAGCCGTGAATGACAGAGCTTACTGGGGAATCAATGCAGCAATTTTCACCGGTCTGGATTTTTACGTATACAAAGGACTCTATGTAGGTACAGAGCTTGGGCTGAAACTGGAAAACCGTAAATCAAGCAAAATGACTTACAGAGCAGTGGCAGATAAGACCAATTATCTCGAAGAAACGACCGATAAAGCTATTACAACAAAGGTTAAGACTTATATAGAACCGGTTCTCCGATTGGGTTGGACTTTCTAAACGATGCAATAGCCACCTTTTTATTTTATCCTTTTTTATTCGTATCTTTGCCAAAGCGAAAATAAGCTGCACCTAATATATAAAAGTATAAAGAAAATGGGAAAAGAAAAGATCATATTAACGGGCGACCGCCCGACAGGTAGACTTCACATCGGACACTACGTGGGCTCTTTGAAAAGAAGGGTAGACCTCCAAAACTCCGGCGACTTCAGTAAGATGTTTGTTTTCATTGCTGATGCGCAAGCTTTGACGGACAATATTGATAATCCCGAAAAGGTACGTCAAAATGTTATCGAAGTAGCTCTCGATTATCTGGCTTGCGGACTCGATCCGGCCAAAGCTACTATTTTCATCCAGTCACAGATTCCGGAACTTTGTGAATTGTCTTTCTATTTCATGGATCTGGTGACCGTGTCACGTTTGCAACGCAATCCGACGGTAAAGACGGAAATCCAAATGCGTAACTTTGAGACGAGTATCCCAGTAGGTTTCTTTACTTATCCCATCAGTCAGGCTGCTGATATCACTGCATTCCGCGCAACAACTGTTCCGGTAGGTGAAGATCAGGAACCGATGATTGAGCAGGCAAGAGAAATTGTACGCCGCTTCAATTATATCTATGGTGAAACTTTGGTAGAACCGGAAATCCTGTTACCCGATAATGCTGCTTGTCTGCGCCTACCGGGCACCGATGGTAAGGCTAAAATGAGTAAATCATTGGGTAATTGTATCTACCTCTCCGAAAGTGCCGACGAAATACAGAAAAAGGTAATGAGCATGTTCACCGATCCCGACCATCTGCGTGTACAGGACCCGGGTAAGATAGAAGGTAACACTGTATTCACATATCTTGATGCATTCTGTCGTCCGGAACATTTCGAGCGTTATCTGCCGGATTATCCGAACCTGAATGAGCTGAAAGCCCACTATCAACGTGGTGGACTGGGAGATGTGAAAGTAAAACGCTTCTTAAATGCCATTATGCAGGAGACACTGGAGCCGATCCGTAACCGCCGGAAAGAGTTTGAGAAAGATATCCCTGCCATCTATGAGATGCTGAAACAAGGATGCGAAGTGGCAAGAGCCGCCGCTGCCGATACACTGGCAGACGTTCGCAGATCTATGAAGATCAATTACTTTGACGATGCGGATCTGATAGCGGAACAAGTAAAGAAGTTCAGTACTCCTGAAAAATAAACAAACGTCAAGTATCGTTTATGAAAATACCCCGCTACCGGTAAACCGGTAGCGGGGCTTTCTTTTTTTTATATAATCCTATCTTTTAATTGTTAGATTTCACCAATACAACACGGTTCAGGATAGGTTGTCCGAATTTATCTACACCACCATTACCATCAACGCTCAGACGGTTTGCTGAAATACCATATTGTTTAACCAATACATTCACAACGGCTTGTGCACGTTTCATACTCAATTCTTTATTGAAGCTTGGAGTACCTGTTGCAGAGTCTGCATATCCGTTTACAACATATTTAGTATCCGGGAATTTCTTCATCTGTTCAGCCAGATAAGACAAGTTCATTGCTTCACGAGGAGATATCTCGGCAGAACCAATATTAAAGAATACGGTACGAGGAGCGATATTAGCATCTACGATAACCTCTTGTTCCACAACTTCTGTTGTTGGCTGACTTTCTGCTTCCTGTAGTTGCTGTTGCAATGTAAGATTGGCAGCAGCCATTGCATTCATCTGTTCGCGCATATTTCTCAATTCCAATTCAGAGATAATCTGCGGGAACGGACGTTGGAATCCACGGTTCGGGAAACGATAAGTCAAACCTATAGAAGCTCCGAAAATACCATCGTAGTCGTGCTTGCCACCATGTTCACCATCAAATTTGCCTTCTACTCCCGTAGCACTTAACTCAAGATTGATATCAACTGCACTCGAAATACGGAAACGGTTTATCAAACCTGCATTTATTGTTAATGCATTTACGTGAGGTCTTGTGTAAGCATGAGTGAAACCAGCTCCTAAATAAGGTATCAACTCATATACACGGTGTGAATTGTAACCGCCAAAAAGGGCATTCAGATTGAACATGATATCACCATGCAGATTCATGTAGTCAAATTTCTGTTTGTAATATCCGTCACCCAGTTCATTACCGGTTACGTAAGGAGCAGTTTTATCGTATGTAAAACCTTTAGCTTCAAGTCCGCTATATTGCAAACGCAATCCCAATCCGGGAGTAAACCATTTACCAATTGCAACATTTAATACAGGACTGATACGGTCTTTGAACGCTCCGGCTTTATCACCATTTCCATAAAGCACCTGAGCACCTCCGCCAACAGAGAAGAACCAGTTACTCCAGAACGGGTTGGTCAACACTTGATATTTGTCTTGAACCTGAATTTCTTCGAATTCAGTTACAGTAACTTGCTGAGCAGAAGCTACAGCAGTAACGCCGGCAAATGCCAGCAACATTAGAATCTTTTTCATATACCTAAATAGTTAAAGTGGTTATTATTTTTCCTATTGAAACTGTTTAAATAACACCAAGGGAAATAAAAGGTTCTGAAAATAGATGATTTTATGTTTTTTCTTGTGAGAAAAGGAGAGTGAAGAGCCTGATGAAGCAGTCGGCATACTACTTTATGATTAGCTTTAATCTAATTGATGAATTGGCATATTGACACATTATTAATCAGCTTTAAGTAAAACTGCGTTCTATTTCTATGGCACACAGATAAGCCAGATCAGGCAGATGACAACAGGTCTTTTCATTTATTGGTAATCAGGGAAAAGAAAATTTGATCCGTCGTCATCTGCCTGATCTGGCTCATCCGTGTGCCACATAGAAAACACAAATCTATTTAGCTCATTTTTTTATCAATTAACCACCGCTTGGCGTACCTCCCCGTGCGGGAAGCACTATCTGAAGAGTTTCTCTATCTCTTCTTCTTTTATTGTGGAAAGTACCACTTTGCCATCGGGAGTATAGTTAGGGGCCACGCAGGCAAACAGATTATCTACAAGATTCACCATCTCTTCGTTTGACAAAACCTGACCGTAAACAATAGCAGCAGCCCGAGACAAAGTCAGTGCCAGAATACTCTGTACTTCTTCTTTCACATCGTTACCTTTTTCCATTGCCGTGTGCAACATACTACGCACCAGTTCTACCGGATTCAGCCCCTCAATACCAGCAGGAATACCATTAATAGCGTAACTTCCTCCACCCAGGTCACTAAGTTCAAAGCCCACAGCAGAAAGATCGTCCATAATACTTTGCAATACGGCAGCCTCTGAAACAGGCAATTGCAATATTTCCGGGAAAAGAACTCCCTGAGACATTCCTTGTTTCTGTCTGATCTGCATCATATAGCGATCAAATAACACCCGGATATGAGCACGATGCTGATCAATAAGCATGAGCCCGGATTTTACAGAAGTAAGAATAAACCGCCCTTTAAACTGTAAATGCAAATTTCCCTTTTCCACAATAGGTTCATTAGCATACAAAGTCGAAGGAACCACTGCCGGAGCCTCTGGCTCTGCCGGGGAAAAATAGTCAGGTTCTGCCTCTGGTTCATTGATAACAGGTCGATTCATTTTACTGGCCTTTTCTAATCCGCCATAAAGATCTTCCCACTCTACTTTTTGACGAGAATACCCCGCAACGCCTCCTCCCGATCCGGAAGAAGAAGTTTTGAAAGGATTAAAGTCCGAATTATATTGTACACGCGGCGGTTCCGGTGGAAGATTCTGTTCAAAAGCCGGAATGTCAGGCATATCCTCCGTATCAAAATCAATAGAAGGAACAGCATTAAACTTACCTAATGATTCTTTGACAGCTGCTGAAATAATCTGCCAGATAGCCTGTTCATTCTCAAACTTGATTTCGGTCTTTGTAGGGTGAATATTTACATCAATATTAGCAGGATCCACCTCAAAATAAAGGAAATAAGAGATCTGTTCGCCTATCGGAATCAACTGTTCATAGGCATCCATCACGGCCTTATGGAAATAGGGATGCCGCATATAGCGCCCGTTTACAAAGAAATACTGGTGGGCACCTTTCTTACGAGCAGTTTCAGGTTTGGCTACATAACCCGAAATTTTTATCATCGTTGTATTCACATCCACACTCAGTAATTGCTGATTAAGCTTTTTACCAAAAACTGCGAGAATACGTTGCCGCAAAGAACTCACCGGAAGATTGAATAGTTCCGAATCATTACTATAAAGTGAAAAAGCCACTTCGGGGTGTACAAGAGCAATACGTTCAAATTCAGTAAGTATATTACTAAGCTCTGTAGAATTGGCTTTCAGAAATTTTCGACGTGCCGGGATATTGAAGAAAAGGTTCTTAATAGAGAAGTTACTCCCTTTAGGACAGGACACCGCTTCCTGACTTTCAACTTTAGAACCTGCAATAACCAATTTCGTTCCGAGTTCTTCAGCCTCAAGGCGGGTTTTAAGTTCTACTTGTGCTACAGCCGCGATAGATGCCAGCGCCTCACCACGAAATCCCATTGTACGCAAAGCAAAAAGATCGGATGCTTCACGAATTTTGGAAGTTGCATGACGTTCGAAAGACAAACGGGCATCCGTTTCAGACATCCCCTTCCCATCGTCAATAACCTGTATACAGGTCTTGCCTGCATCAGTCACTAATACATGTATATTGCAAGCCTCAGCATCAATCGCATTTTCTACCAACTCTTTAATGACAGATGCCGGACGTTGTATCACCTCACCAGCTGCAATCTGATTAGCAACTGAATCTGGCAACAAATGAATGATATCACTCATAATATTTAGTAGTTAGAATTTAGGAGTTAGGAGTTAGAATTCAGGAATTAGGAGATAGAAAACACTCACTTTATAAATCATTATTCATACCTTCCTCATTAATCAGAACGCCCAACTACCGGTTTGCAAATAATGCCAAAGAAAAAGCAACAGGGCAATAATCAAAAGGATCACTCCCAGATGTACGGGTTTTCGTCCACTTTCCTTACGACGTTTCAGATGAGTAGTTCCTTCCACAAACTTCCCACGAATATCCTCCGGAGAGAACTCTTTTTCAGATAGCATACCCAATTCGCGCTTGGCCTGCTCTTCCATTTTATCAAGCTTCTCTTTCCGCTCATTCACGTAAATGTACTGATGATTAAAGCGACGCGGCTTTCTCATACCACTGTTAAACATTCCCATAGAGCTATTTCATATTAATTAATTCACGCTTGGGCGAATTTAATGGTTTTCGGGTAGATTTACGCAATGTTTCACCCTCTTTTTTACCTCTCCATTCAAATATATCCTCTTTATTTTGAGGACGTATATAATCAAACCATACAAATGTAGGCAACCTCATCTTGTCCGGAGGGATCTGATCCATCGGGTAAAGCACTCCATCCGATTTCGGACTCATGACCATCCTTTTCATTTTACGGTCTTTCAAATGCATTGTTAACAAACTGGTTTGCGAAGTATTCATACCAATCATAGTACTATCCTCCTCTTGCGGATAGAAAATCACAAGCACATTGGCTATAACATCGACTTTCCGCATTTCCCCTTCATCAAAATACGCTTTAATTTCTTTTCCGGACACCTGGTTATAGTGCAACGAATCTTTCATCTCTACCGTCAATGCCTGGTTGATAATATGTGCCCAGTCAATCGTACTGTCATTCAGGTAGATTTTAATTTCTTCTCCCAGTAACTGCTGTCCTTCATTCCAAAGAATAGGGTCACGGTACATTGTCACACAAGAGTCTTTTGAATTATAAACCAATGAATCACAAACGCCCTGAACATCAGTTCTATACATACGAACTTTATGATAAGCCCGCATCTCACGAAACATAGAATCAGTATTCAGATAAGATGTAACCATCATCAAAGTATCAGCATGCATGAAAAGACTATCTCCTTGTGAATAGTCAATAGCGACTGCACGTTTTGTAGCAAAAGCACTGTCAGTCAATTCATTATAGAAACAATAATCACCAGTCAGCATATTTCTATTAATGCTGTCATTCATTATCACGTTGTCAAAAGCTTCTCCATAACCTAACTTACGGTCATAGAACAAACTGTCTCCGGTCATTCGTTTCCCTTCATTGGTCAGCACAGAACGATCAAGCAACTCAGCCTGTTCCGTCAAGGTATTATAAATACCCCGTTCCGAATAAATATGATTCTTTTCATTTACTATTTCAGACGGACCGAGAATAGTGGCCACTTTAGACAAAGTATTATACTTTAAAGTGTCTGAGGTAAGAATAAACTGTGGATTTACCAACTTTACATCGTGATTAAAAACAGATTGCTTCGTAGCAGGACTGTACTCACCCCAGTCAGAGGTAAGTACATTTTCTTCATCCATCAATGTACCACCTTCGAAATAATATCCAAGATCATAAATACGATCATAATTCAGACTATCAGTCAACAAAGTTGTATTCCGATTAATCATCTTTACGTTTTCACGAAGCTGGGCTAACTGGGATATTCCATCATAATACAGATAATCACCATAAATAAACAAGGTATCCCCCTGCTCCATACGTACATTGTTGAATGCTTCAAATGAGTTCGTATTTTCATAGATCAATGCACTGTCACAATACATATACATACTATCATGACGCAGCTTTACTGAACCGATAAGCACCTGCACATCCGGACGGGCCAATTTGTCTGCCCTCCCCTCATCAGCATGCAGAAGATCCACTTTCGTTTTTTTCTTCTGAGGCTTCTGTTGTGGTTTCTGCCCCTGTGCCCAAAGAAGGTATACACCAAACAAGCATAGCATCCCCGTGAGGATGCATTTAAAAAAGAAGTTGTTAGTTCTCATTAATCTTTAATCCAACCTGGATATTTGAAATCGCAATTCTTCCAGTTTTCATCGATACGAACATACGTATGTTTCTGTTTTTCCAGAATCCACTTATGTAACATCTCCTCCCGGCGTTTAGCAATAACAATCTCTTTCAGGTTCTGATAATCTTCTGTAATCGTTGCTTTATGACCATTGATACGGGTTTTCAACTTTACAATAGCACAAATCTCTTTTCCATCTTTCTCATTAACCATTGTAAATGCCTTCGAAATCTCACCCACGTTCAATTTATCTACCACCTTAGCCACGTCCTGTGGCAATTCCTGCATTTCAAACTTAGAAGTAGCCATGGCGTCATTAGAATTAGTATTCACCATCAATCCATGATTGTTTCTTGTATCCTTATCATGAGAAAGTGCTGCTGCAGCATCATCAAAGGAGAACTTACCAACACGAATATCATCAGCAATGGAGTCCAAACGTGCACAAGCCTCTATTAGTTCCTTCTCTGAAACTTTGGGACGTAACAGTATATGACGAGTATTCACACGGTCGCCACGTTTTTCAATCAACTGAATAATGTGATAACCATATTCAGACTCTACAATCTTAGATACTTTCTTAGGATCTTGCAGGCTGAAGGCAACCGCTGCATAAGCTGGGTCCATCATACCTTTACCCATGAAGTCCGTTTCACCACCCCGCATAGCAGAGCCACGGTCCTCCGAGTACATACGAGCCAAAGTAGAAAACTCTGTTTCTCCCTTATTTACACGATCCGTATATTCACGTAACCTACTTTTTACATCCTCTATTTCAGCGATAGGAATCTTGGGCTGCAAAGTAACTATTTGAACCTCCACCTGAGTTGGTACATAGGGAATACTATCCTGTGGCAAATCTTTAAAGTAGCGGCGTACTTCAGAAGGAGTCACTTTGATATCACCTACAAGTTTTTGTTGCATTTTTTGCACAGTAAGTCCTTCACGCGCATTCTCACGCAAAGTTTCACGTATCTGTGACGGAGTTTTATTCTGCTGTTCGAAGAAATATTCCTCCATTTTCTCCCTTGAGCCAACATCTGTATCCAGTGATTTGTCATAGCATCTACACGTTGGATAACCTCACTTTCGGGAACATCAATACTATCAAGACGCGCCTGATGCAAAAACAACTTTTGCACAGCTAACTCCTCCGGAATTACGCAATAAGGATCGCCATCTATTTTACGTCCTTCATACAGGGCGCTCAAACGTGCCTCTTCTACTTCCGATTTCAAAATAGCCTCATCACCTACGACCCAGACCACTTCATCAATCACGTTGTCCTGTCCGTATGCTACCACATTAGCAAGCATTACTAAGGCAAATAAAACAACAAATCTAAAGTTTACAAACTTCTTCATTCTTTGTATTTAATAATTATATATAATCTTTTTCCGATCTATGGCCCGCTTATACAAGTCATCTTTTACCTGGCGCATAAAGTCTACGCGTTTTATATTAACAAGCATATCTTTTGCTTCAGGCATTGCAAACTCATAGGGTTCCTGCTCTCCTACCGCCCGATAATCACTGACGTTAAGAAAATAATAAAAAGCGGTATCTTTCAACTCCACATGCCGATTCTTGTTGATATATTCTTCCGGTGAATCTGTCTTTAAAGGAATCAAATCGAGGATATCTGCCAATGAAACCCATTTATCATAAAAGTATTCATACTTCACCGCATTCTGAAAGCTGTACTTCTCTAAATGTTCTACGGCTTCTTGTGCTTCGGATTTATACCACTTACGCACATTGGTAAGCTGTGGTGCTGTCAACGGAACTTTTATAAACAATCCTTTCACCAAAGGACGATCCAGTTTAAAAAGTTCTTTGTTTTTCTCGTAATATTCAGCGATTTCCTGTTCAGGGATATCTTTGGTAAGTCTCTGGCCGATTAACTCCTCCTGATAAGTATGCATAATCAATGCTTTACGATAATTCTCCACCAGACGGTCTATCTCCTCATTGTCGGGAATGTTATTCTGAGCCTTTTCATACAACAAAAGATCTTCAACCCAAGTGCGTATATAATGTTCAGCGAAAAGCAAACTATCGTCTTTAGTCAACCCGGCAGGAAGCACAGATTGAAGGTCCTCTTTGTATAAAAAAGTTCCATTAACCTCTACCAGAGGTGTTTTTCCCCTATGATCATGCTTCTCAGTACATGATATACAGAAAAAGAGAGAAACCAGCAAGAGGCCCGTTATTCGCATTGTCAACTGAAATTATACTTATATTCAAGGTACGAAGATAATGCAATAATCGGTTATATCAGTGGTTATTAACTGTTTTTAAAACCTCTTGGTTAATTTCAACCTTACTTTCTTCGCGTAAACGCTTTATCCAAAGCGAATCAAGGAAGTTCTGATAGTCGGCTGCAAGCGGCCCTCGCACTTCTGTATAGCTATCAGGACCTTTCCGTTTTTCACCAAAAACAGTAGTAAAAGGATAAGACTCCAGAGAATCAAAGCTTCCGGTTTTAAATACCAGTTTATCTACATATTTATTATCACCTTTAGCAAACACGCCTCCCTCCACTTTAACAACTTCTACAGAATCATTAAAAGTTTTTGCTATCGTATCTGTCCATACTTCTTCAGGAAGTTTCCGAATTAATTTCTTAATCTGCTTGGCCATTTTTTTATCGGCACAATGCACTACAACGCCTTTATAACGCGGCTCTTTCCATTTATAATTTGACTTATGAGAAGTAAAATAAGCTATTTGTCCGGGTTCATCGGCCACTGCGCGCTCCCAAACCTCACGATTACTAATCTCAAACAGCAACATCCCCTCTTTATATTCCTGCATCAACAACCGGAAAGCCGGATATTTCTGTTCCAAACGTCCATTCTCATAATCCAATACAGTTTTTAAAACAAAAGCATCCACTTGTGTTTTAAGCCCTCTGGGAAACGACGTTGCAAAACTTTTAAAATCCAAACCGGTATACGAATGATTATCCAATGTAAAGAGCGTTTTGTCTGTTTCACCCTTAGACAACAATTCTTTCATTCCTTCATCATCCACCTGGTAGTTATATTCTTTCTTTAATTTTTCTACCATTGACTCCGTGCCTTTGTCAACTCCGAATTTACGAGCAAGCCGACGGGCTATTTCTCCCTTTATTTCTTCAAACGAAGGCAACTCTTTAGTATCAAGAACTTTTGTTATATGCATGCCTTGAGGAGTGAAAAAAGGCTTGGATATTTCTCCTTTATTCAAAGAGAAAACAACATCTTCAAACTCTTCCGGTGTCTGAAGAAACCCCACCCAAAACGGTTTCTTATCATCTGAGAACTTTTCTACATAAGTTGCAAAGTCATCCGTATTCGGCGCAGCAGATAGCACTTTATAAATTGAATCCATCCGAACTTCCGTTTCATTCAGATACGATTTTGATACAGTTTGAGGAAGGTATTTAAAGATATGCATCACCTGTACATAGCCAGCCCGGGATTTAGCTTTCATTTCATCATAAAATTGACGCACATAAGCTTCTTCGGCTTCTTCATCCGTCAAATAAGATTTCGCTAATTGCCTGCGATATCCTTCCAGTTCTTCCCGGAAAGTCCGGGTGGTATCAATGCCAGCAGCTTCGGCAGCCGCAACTTTCAACTTAAAGTTGACAAAAAGATCAACATACTCATCAAGCGTTTTTGACTCTTGTTCATTAAGAGAGTTATTCTTATTATAGATATACTCAAACTCAGAACGAGTTACATCTTTTCCGTTTATCCGCATCAATACAGGATCTTGCTGTGCTACAGCAGAAAGTCCCAATAGACAGGTTACTAATAAAACCAAGTTTCTTTTCATACAAAGCTTCGTTTATATACATACGTTTTATTAAACGCTGAAAGATTGGAAAAATTGTATTTAACGATAATAAAAAGCCGGACTTCCTACCGAGTAAAACAGAGTCCCACAGAGTATTATTCTTTTTCCTACTATGCGATAGAAGAAAAATAACTCTGTGAGACTCCGCATCAACTCGTGGTAACTTAGCAGCTCCCACGTTATCGAGAATTATATTATTCCGGACGACTATAGTTAGGCGACTCGCTTGTAATTGTTACATCATGAGGATGGCTCTCCATCACACCTGCATTCGTAATACGTGTAAATTTAGCATCATGTAACTTTTCAATATTCTGCGCACCACAATACCCCATACCTGCACGCAAGCCACCGGTCAACTGATAAATCACTTCAAACAGTGTCCCTTTATAAGGAACACGTGCAGCAATACCTTCCGGAACAAGTTTCTTCACATCTGCTTCTCCACTCTGAAAATAGCGGTCTTTCGATCCGTTTTCCATCGCTTCTAAAGAGCCCATGCCACGATATGACTTAAATTTACGTCCATTAAAAATAATAGTTTCACCCGGACTTTCTTCTGTACCGGCAACCAGAGAACCGATCATGACAGAATACCCTCCAGCTGCAAGTGCTTTTACAACATCACCTGAGTAACGAAGTCCGCCATCTGCAATCAAAGGAACACCTGTACCTTTCAAAGCTTTTGCTACATCATAGACAGCAGATAATTGAGGTACACCCACACCGGCCACTACGCGTGTAGTGCAAATAGAGCCTGGTCCAATACCAACCTTTACACCATCAGCCCCAGCTTCAACCAAAGCTTTAGCAGCTTCTCCGGTAGCAATATTACCTACAACAATATCAATGTTCGGAAAACGGTTCTTTGCTTCCTTCAATTTTTCAATTACAAATTTAGAATGGCCATGAGCTGTATCAATCACAATAGCATCCACTCCGGCATCGACCAAAGCCTGCATACGTTCCATCGTATCGGCAGTCACTCCAACACCGGCAGCTACACGCAAACGCCCCTTAGAATCTTTACAAGCCATCGGTTTATCTTTTGCCTTGGTGATATCTTTGTAGGTTACCAATCCAATAAGTTTGTTATCCTTATCAACTACCGGTAGCTTTTCTATCTTATATTTTTGCAGGATTTGTGCAGCAGCTTCCAAGTCAGTAGACTGATTAGTAGTTATCAGCCTGTCTTTTGTCATTACTTCATCGATATGTTTATCCATATCACGTTCAAAACGAAGGTCACGATTGGTTACAATACCAACCAGATATCTGTTATCATCTACTACCGGAATACCACCAATCTTATATTCAGCCATCAAAGCAAGTGCATCACGTACAGTGGACCCCTTTTTGATAGTCACCGGATCATAAATCATACCATTTTCAGCACGCTTCACAGTGGCAACCTGTTTAGCCTGATCTTTTATCGGCATATTTTTATGAATTACACCAATTCCTCCTTCACGAGCTATAGCAATAGCCATTTTAGCCTCGGTAACCGTATCCATAGCGGCGGTAACAAAAGGAATTTTTAACTCAATATTTCTTGAAAACTTTGTCGAGAGCTCGACAGTGCGCGGTAAAACTTCTGAATAGGCAGGGATTAACAAAACGTCATCATACGTTAATCCATCCATTACAATCTTATCAGCAATAAATGACATAGGGCTATGCGTTTAAAATTTATTGCGTGCAAATATACGGTTTTTATTCAATACAGACAAAAATAGAAATAAAAAAATCCCCCTGCCAGAAGGCAAGAGGATTCTTTATAATATAACCAGACAAACGATTAACGAACAATCAGCTTAGCAACTGCATTTTTACCATCAGCATATACCCTGACAAAGTAAACCCCTGCTGTAATACCTTTCAGATTTACAGAAAACATAGTTGACGTTGTATATTCTTTATAAATAACTACACCTGCCATATTAATAACTTCAACCAAAGCACCATTGGTAGCCAGTTCACCTAAAGTAACCCGGAAGTTTCCGTCATTCGGATTAGGACAAACAATAATCTTATCAGAAGATTCGGTTGATTCGATTCCTGTAATCAACGAAGTACCCAGATTGAAACCATCTACAGTGAACGGGAAGAGAACAGTATAAGTTTTACCCGCTTCAATAGCTGTATTAGTCAACGTATAGGTATAAGTATATGTACCATCCCCATTATCTGTTTTGACCTTGGCCGGAGTAAATCCAATTCTGTTTCCTTCATAATAAACGAAGAAGTTTCCACTAAAATATGCCTCTTTAGTAAGAATAGTAAATTCCAGTTTATCATCTGTGGTAGTGATAGAATAAACATATCCTTCCAGAGTAGCTGCAGTTGTTACATTTCCGGCACCCAATGCATAATATTCTCCAGCCTTAGCAACAAACGGAGTTTCCAAATCATCGCCCTGAGCTTTCTTTCTTACAATTAATGAATAATCATAATCCTGATCTTCCGGCTTATCCTTTGATATAATAGCGCATATTTTTACAACTTGGTCTTTTACCAGATTTAGTGTTGTATACGCTCTTCCATACATAAAGTCTTTCACTTCTGCGGCTGTAGCTTTTGTACTACAATCATTAATCTTATAAGATACACCAGCACCTTGTCCCAATGAACTTACCAGGTAGTATTCGCCAATTTCAGGAGCAACAAATTCATACCATGTCTCACTGGCAACATCTTTGCATATCACAGTTTTATCAAAATCGATACTGATGGCTTTGTCACAAGATTCGCCTTCACCTGCTGCAGTAAACTTAGTTTTGATTACAATATCTGCTCCTTCTTCATTCTTAAACTGATAAACAGTAAACCGATATGTTTCGCCTTTGATTACAGAATAACGGTAAGTAAGCCTTCCCATCAATTCTTCAAACGACAATTTATCCTGTGTAGTACCACATTCTTTTACTATGCCACATGACCAGTGATCTCTAACCCATATTTTATCTTCCACTTCAAATTCTACAGTACCATCATCAGGAGCGGTAAATAGATACCATTCTTCCCGAGCGTCCCGGTTCTTCATTACAATATCTTCATCCAGATTAAACGGTCTCGGATAATCGCAATAATCTCCTAATGGAATATTCTCATCTTCAACAACTGTGAATGTAGCCTTATCTGTACTTGATGCCACAAATCTCATTCTATACTCTTCGCCTGCATTTACTCTCACTATACAGCTTGTAGAACCATAATTAGCAATATTCGTTGTACCGGAATTCAAAGTTATCATAGTCAATGCATCTTCCGGATAAGTAAGTTTCAACATACAATCCTGAGTAGCAATATACTTAAACCAATAATTACGTTTTTCACCACCATATTCGTTATCACCTAATTTAGCATTTAACGGATTGACTTTCGCCTCACCTGGTTTGGGATCACGCTGCACTAACTTAATAGCATCCTCAACAGCATTAGCACTGTTTACACAGATAAGATAATTAGTTCTGGTAGTCTCCATTTCAAAGTATGATTTAGCACCAGCTGCCACTTCATTTACCACAGGCTCGGCATCTGAACAATCCACATAATAGCTGATTGTTCCTGTCCACCCCTTATTAGAAGCCAATTCCAACAGATTAAGTGCACTATCTTCACTCTTGGTTATAGTATAGTTATACCAGGTAGCCCCTGCTTTCACAGAAAGAGCTGAAGTCGTAGAATTGATATGAATAGGTACGATACAATCATTACCTTCTTCAACTTCCGTAAGCTTCAAAGTTGCCTTTGTTGGACGATTATTAGTAGTTACTACATAATAAGTAGTATTGGCTTTTACTGCAAATTTATGGCTATTATTATTTTCATCCTGTACAACCATCATCGGTTTATAATCTAAAGCTCCAATTTTATCTTCTCCTTCATATACAAACAGTACATACTGCTCAATATCTATATTGGCAAGCCCTGTAATCGGTGCTGTAAATTGCAACCAGGACAATTCCGAATAACTTGCAAAATCAGGAAATTCATCTACATTAGTATTCTCGTTTACAGGAATAATTGTCTCTACATCCGGTTGCAAGCCGACTGCATTCTCAAAAGTTGATCCCGGCAGGAAGAAGCCTGATACCGGTACAACTAAACTACTAATTGAAAATTTACGAGGAAAATCTGCACCTTGTCCTTCCAAGAACTCGGTAGAAGTCACAGTAAATTTCAGAACATCGCCTTCCATCAGCTTTATGGCCGAATAGCCACCGACCAGATTATCATAAGCCTCCCACTCTAATACAAGATCAGGCTCTCCAACTACTCCACCTGCAAATTTCACATCATAAGCCTCAGCTTTAGAAAAGAGATAGAACATTTCATTTTGAGTAGCTGTATAACTGAATGTTTTAGAAGTATTAGCATCGTTTAAAGTAATAGCCATAGTAGTTCCATCCCAAGGCCCAGCGGGAGTATCATCATCACCGCTACCATCACTCAGTTCAAGCGGGAAAGTTACAGGATATGACTCTTCATCTGCTGCGGTTATTGTTAATGTAATAACCCGGTCTTTAACAGCATCTACTGTTAACGTTGCGCCAGCCCAATCGAAAAGTCCCTCAGACCATGCTGCAGAACTCTGTCCTTCCCAAGTAGCCTTTATTTTTACTGCATAACTTTTTGTATCACACTTAAAAGTATATTGTTTTGATTCAGTAGGAGTAAATGTTAAAGTTATTGCGTCATCAGCTCCGGTAATAGTAATATCTTTCTTTGTACCATCCAGGCAGTATCATCCCCACTGTCTTTAACCAATTCCATTGGCACTATTACAGGGAAAAATTCTTCTCCATCAGTTACAACTGTCAACTTAATAACTTCATTAGCTTTAGCCCCAATGCTGACTGTTGCACCAAACCAATCATAAAGTGCATCAGACCACTCGGTCACATCTCCACATACAGCTTTAATTTTTATCCCAAACTCTTGGGTATTGCTCTTAAAAGTATAAGTTTTAGCTTCAGGAGCTGTAAACTCTAAATTTATCTCATCCTCCCCGGATTCAAATTTGATAGTTCTCCACGAACCATCCCACGCCTCCGCCTTTACGGTAGATGTAGCCACTGCCATAATGTTCATCATGACAAACATTAGCAAGAAGTAGTAGTTCTTTTTTCCCATGTTACACTAAATTTTAATTAATACTAAGTTTATTTATAAGAAAATTCTTGTTTCAAAGTCATCGTGCCCTCCGGCCAGTAATCATTAAAGTAGCCCTCGACGGCACGTTCCGCAGAAATCCAGTTTCCTTGCGCATCCAGTTCATAAGCGTTCAAATGAACAGATGCCGTATTTCCCTCGTTATCACTCTTCGTAGCAGAGAGTAGAAAACCCTCTTCTGTATATGTATACACAGTTCTTTCCTGTGCCAATCCGGCTTCATAGGCAACTTCCGTTACCTGTACCTGCAACCGGGGAGAAGCATAAACCACTGATCGCTTCTGAACCATGTCGGGATCATCATTGGTACGAGCAGAAGTTGTCATTCCAAGTAACACACCTTTCTCTCCGAAAGCATAGACCGTTTCTTCATGCTGAAGTACCTCGTCTCCTCTGATCAGCTGCTTGGTACACATTGACGGGTAAGAGTTCCGAAACAAGTACTCTGTTCGGGCAATCCCCATCCAGCTATCTGTTTCACAAACAGCTTTCTCTCCATCAAATTCGTATTTGAAGCCATTGTCACCTTCTACCGAGACCAATCCTTTCAGCAAGAAGAGAGGTAAACCAGCAAATGAGAAAGGAAAAGGTACGTATACAGCATGAGTGCCGTATTTCAATTCATAAACGACGGAAGTACCTCCCAACTCCGTTTCGGTAACTACCGCCAACCTCCCTGCAGAATCATATCCATAAGAATATCTCGTTGCGTCACCGGTAGTCCCCCATCCTCTCGTTAAGCCGGAGGATGCGTCAACAAGTTCATTAATTGGATTATAGATTAGTAAGTGTCCGCGTGTGTCGAACAAATATTTCTTGGTTGTATTGAATACTGCCAGGTCTTCGTTCGTGCTCTCTTCTGACACCTGCACATAGAGTGGGTTTCCCTTAAAATTGAACAAGCTCTGATGAGTAGCCTCCCACACAACAGTTGCTTCACCATATTGCTTTTCATATGGAGTAACCGGTTGCACAATAAGGTCGTCGTCCTTACAAGCAGTAAAGACCGCACATATACAGCCTAATAGTATGGTAATAGTACAGTTTAAAGTCTTCATTCTTATTCTTATATTAAAATAACTCTCTATAAAGTTGCTTCGGAAGGCCTATGGTTTCACAACGACAACCTTCCTAACAACTTTCTTCAAGAGAGAGTAATTTATTATTTAAGCAGATAATCCGCATTCACTTCGTAACCCTTCATTACCGCATCATATTCTTCCTGTGTCATAAACAGGAACCTCAGATTAGGCAGATTACTCCGATCTATATCAGCAGCCTTCAATCCGCAATTAATCAAACTCAACATCAACAACTTATCACTTTTCATAGCAGGAAATGATGGTAATTTATTACCATCTAATATCAATGAATGCAAATTGGGCATTTTCTCTAATTCTTCTTTTGTCACAGATTGGATCTGATTATCAGCCATAGACAATAGTTGCATATTTTCATGCTGTACCTCTTTAGGTATAGAGGTAAAAGAACATCCATCCAATAACATGCCACGCAGATATTTACGGGTTCGGTTGCCTTCTTCACCAATTACTGTATTGGCTATAGAAGGAGGCAGCGATTTCAGGTTCTTATTATTGCGCATATCCAACGTTGATATTTTGTACAACTGATCAAATACATCGGGGAGTTCACTTATTTCAGTATTTATAAAACGCAAGCTGACCAATTCCGTCAGATTGACAATGCTTGCCGGTATTTTGCTAACCTTCTCATTAATCACATCAATGGTTCTCAGCGTCTTAATCTCACCTATCGATTCTGGAAGTTCCGTCACTTTATTGTTTATCAGTGTCAGATCATTCAGTTTTTTCATATCCCAGAAAGACTTTGGAAAGGTGCTGAAATTAGTATTCTCAATGTAAATAGAAGCAATCCTCGATTCACCAATATTATCAGGAAGTTCTTCCAGATCGCAATTACTGATGTGCAGTCCTGTCATACTCGGGAAGTTGATAATCGCCCGGGACAGTTTTTTCATATGTTTGAATTCAGGCAGATTCCCGTCGCCGTCAATATCCAAATCAGTAATATAAAGCAAATTTCCATAATCATCCGTCTCAAACGAGAGTCCGGCCCAGGTATCCAATGTTTCTTCCACATCCCAAGAAGGTGGCCACTTACTTCTATCGTCCCCCAATACCTCTTTGCAAATAGCAAAAAGGACGTTGGTATAATTGTTAGTAGGATCAACAACTGTTTTTACCTTTACCGGTAAAATATATTCCTGTAGTTCTCCTACTTTCACATCAAACTCATTATCTTCTGTCAAAGTAATATCCAGATTCTCAATTAAATTAGCATCCTTACCAAAAGCCCGATAACTTAAAAGTTTATAATGTCCTTCTTCTAATCTTACTTTTTCAGTAGACAGTAATTCAGTGTTTCCCGTAAGCGGGTAACTGGGCAGTTCTATTTTTACCCCGTCCTTCTCTAACACAATCTTTACGGTAGCAATATCGTCCAGATCAGCCAATGTATAGGTTGTTATTTTGGTAAACTGGAAACAAATTTCTCCCTGATTAGGTAACAAAGCATCCTTATCATCCTCTTTACAAGCCGAAATTAAGACCAGTAAAAAACAAGCTGCCCAGACAATCGCCAGTATATTCTTAATCTTCCTCATAATCATTTTAGTTTTAATCATCTATTTCACCCCAGTTTCCATCCAGTGAAAGCTTGGGATATTGTTTCTTACTTGCATCATAATAGTGAAACCATCTGAAAGTGCTATCAAATGAAGATGGAGTCAGAGCCGTGTTGTTCGTATCCTCTTCCCAATCTGGACACGGAGTATCTATAAAATCCGGCTCATTATCAAAACCAACCCGTCGGTTCTTACTATCTCTGCCGTTATAAGTCTGATTAAACACCATTGTGTATGGGTTCCAACATTTCAATCGCTTATGCTTCAATATCCATTCAGGAATCATACCAGACAAGTAGTTCAAATTCAGTGATAAGGCTTTTAATTGAGGCATCACATCAGCCACGCCTTCCATAGCCGGAATAGAACCTTCAAAATAGTTGTATGACAGATGAAGATAAGCCACCCGTTTCAACAGAAACAAGCGCTCCGGAAGTTCACCTCTCAAGCCAATACTGTCTTTTTTATTAGTAAAAAGATTACTACCCACTTCATAATGACGGCAATTCCCTAAACTCACATAGAGCAGACTGTCTTTATCCAAAGTCTCAATAATATCCATCGGAAATTCCTGCAAAGGATTACCAGTCATCTCCAGTTCCTTTAATTTCTTCAGGTTGGTCATCCGGGCAGGAAGTGAATTAATTCCATAACCAATAAAGGCAAGGCTCTCCAAGCTATCCAAATAGGTTACATCATCTTCCAGCTTAATAGACTTACGATAACTATTTTCATTACCCGTAAAGACCAAGGTTTTCAACTGATTCAAATAACGTATCTGAAAAGGAATACTATTATCCGTATTGAATATATAGAAGTTTACGCCAACGACACGCAGCTCGGTGGTATCTCGTACGAAATCGCCATCCACATATTTATAGTCGACCTCTTCCGTCTTTACATTGTTCCAATAAATCATCGGCTGACTGCCATCCCACTGGTGTAACACTTCATCATACGGCTGATAGCCAATAAGGCAAGCGAATCTCCCCGACGTGACGGTACTATTCTTTCTGACTTCTTCTGCCGGAAAGTAAATGTTTTCTCTATAGGTTTTTCACCCTCTTTTGCATCTGTCTGGCGAAACGTAAATTCAGCCACCCGATCTGCATCTGACTGTGTGTAAATGTCGAAGTCGAAACGTACCTTATCCGGACGGGGTACCGAACCGACCTTTTTTTCCGGTACACTCACACGTACCCATTTCTGAGTAGCATCAACCGGTATCACTTCATACTTAACATTCGAGGTTACATTCAACTCTGTGAACATCTTTTCGTAGTCTACAAAATCTTCCACTTCAACCGCTTCTTTATCCAGTTTTATAATTTTCTCATAACCATACTGGAATACCTTTACCTGAGAGGCTTTTGAGCCGGAACGGAACGTAATAACCGCTTCCCGTTCCTTATACAAATAACTGGTATCCACGCGCAATTCGCAAACAGTAGAAGCGTTCCCATTGGCTGGTGATACCATACACCACTCAGCATTCGATTCTACATACCAATCCTGATCAGCGGACAGATTGACAGCACATGTATCACCACAGTCCGGAACAACAAACTCCGATTCTTCCTCACTCACTCCAAAGAAAGAAGGCTGAACATCGTCATCATCCTTACAAGAGAAGAGAGCAACTATCCCCAGGCAGATTAACAGGAAAACCTGGATATTTCTATTTTTATATCTGATTGATTTCATCTTCTTTGTCATTAGTTGTTTACATTCGTAATATCCTGAGTCTCATCATAAACCAGCAGGAACGAGCCATCATTGATACGGGCAATAATCGCTGAAGGAACAGTCATCTTGATATTCGGATTATCCGAAACATCAAACTTATTAAGATTGTCCGGAAAAGTTTGTATCATACGCAGGTCATTACCGGATACCTCCAATATCTTCAGAGCCATATGCTGATCCAAACCGGTAGGCCATTCAACCAATGTACGTTTGAATTTCTTCTGAGCAGCATCGGTATAATATCCTTGAGAGTTAAGAATCAGCTGATTGAGACTATTCACATATAAGATATTGACAGGAAACTTATCAAAACGATTCTGGCTCAAATCTATTCCGGAAAAGTGAGGAAGATATTCCGAATTAAATTCATTGGGCATGGATTTTATCTTATTACCAGCCAACTCCAGTGCCTCCAGTGCTTTCAGGTTCTTAAATGATTCAAATGGGACTTCTGTTATTCCATTGTAAGACAACCGAAGGAAATTGATCACAGATGAATATTCAGAAAATTCAGTAGGCAACTTGGTAAACTTGTTGGAACATAAATTAAGTTTCTCTGCACGCACTCCTTTAAAGCCCGGTTCAAAACCATCGATCTGGTTGACAGACAGGTCTATCTCTTCAATGGAATATTTACCGTCATTTTTCATATTAGACAACAATACCGGAAACTTCTTTAACTTATTACAAGAAGCTGAGAACAACTCTAAATCATCTGTAATACAGAAGTTATTAGGAATAGGAGTAGCTCCGGCTCCCAAATCTTCATTGCCCAGTTCATTACAATCAACCATAAACTGAACAGGAGATACATTACCAAGAGCAGGAAGTTCAACCAGTTTGTTATAAGCCAAATCAAGCATTCCCAGCTTTTTCATATTACGAATACTGGGTGGTAGTTTAGTTAACTTATTGTCATTCAAGTATAAAAGTTGAACCGTTCCCTGAGACTTTCCATTCGTAAAAAAGTCATCCAGATTCTTATAGGTTGATTCCAAATCAAGACTCCCATTCATGGAAAAATTTAAGGAAACCAGATTGGGTAATTCTTTCAACTGTTCCGGAAAAGTAGTCATCCGACAGTTATAAATTTCCAAATCTGTAAGATTTTCCAGTTTGCCAAATGATTCTGGTAACTCTTCTATAAAGCCATTTGCTATGTATAGCATAGTCAATGTACCTGCTAATTCACCAATACGCTCAGAAATACCTGTAATACGATTTGACATAGAACCCTTATTCCTACCTGCATATTTTGTATATACGGTGGGACGTGCATTTCTGCTCTCATAGTTCAATTTAGAAGCTATCTGAAGCTGCGCTCTTCTCAAAGCAAACCTTTCGCGTGCAATATCCATACGGTGGGCACGTACATCCACTCCTTCACGTGCAAGCAGATAATGGCTAAGTATGCCCTCCATACCCTCATCTCCAACAATCGAAACTGTTTCATCATGATTTCCAAGATACAAAGTTTCAAGCTGAGTCAAATCGCCGATAGCATCGGGAACGAAACCTTTAGGATTGAAACTTCCCAGATTTAAAGAAGTAACCCTGCCATTACCACCAAGCCCTACTCCCGGTTGATCTCCCCACATATCGATAGGACGCGGAGTACCATCAGCAAATTTAAACACCCAGTTTGAACCGATATTATAACCTTCACCATTCCATGACCACTCTTCACCTCCCATTGCCTTCCAAATGTTATACAAAGCAATGTAATCGCGAATCGCTGCCGTTTCATATAGTTTCACATCCACCGTATCACGCAAAAGC
The DNA here is from genome assembly GCA_000613465.1 of Bacteroides nordii WAL 11050 = JCM 12987. Classification (GTDB taxonomy): domain Bacteria; phylum Bacteroidota; class Bacteroidia; order Bacteroidales; family Bacteroidaceae; genus Bacteroides; species Bacteroides nordii. Next base: position 8,246 of record BAJA01000036.1, on the reverse strand, counting down.
TTAAAATGCTCAATCTTCACATTCTGCTCTTCGTCCATTGCATAGATCAGTTCCTGATTCTTATTATACAATTTATAATGAGACAGAACATAATCTCCCTGTTTCATTTGAATCGTATCGGTAGAAAACAGCTGAGCTTTTTTTTCCTTTTTTGCCTTTACCGGATAACTCTCAACATAGCTAACGCCATTACTTGAATACTTAAACGTGAACACAGCAGAAGCAATATCATCGTATTTTATCTCGCTGTTATCAACAGTTGCACGAGAAAGAGGAGACTCAATGGCAGACAAGTCTTTGCCAAATACTGCCGCATATTTACCATACAATACAGCTTCTAACGCAAAATCAACCTCTGTCAGACGGTTATTCTCTATCCGGAAGTTAACCTCTTCATCAGGTGTCCCCGACTGTAAGATTTCAGCCTGTCCATCCACAACCTCATCTCCATAAACAACAAAGTAAGTGATCTTATAAGTACCGGGCATCAATTGCACCGGTACAGTAGATAATCCAAATTCAGCACCCTCTTCACTGACAGACTTCGGCATCAATGCCATACTGAAAGATTGATTACCGGCAGATGCTAAGGTAATCTGAATCTTACGTACATCCTTCAGATAGCTGAGTTCCTTTCCGCTATCCAATGCGCGGGAGTCCGCACCCTTCTTATGCAACTGAAGCTGCATATATCCGTAACCTTCTTGTGAGGCGACTATTTCATCATCAGAACAACTTCCGACCAGAACAAGCCCCAGAAAAGCCACAAACACTCCTAATATTTGATATAATAACTTCATTATTAACAGTATATTTAATTATTGAAATGGTTGTTTAACATAGAAAGTAAACATCGTAAAGGTATTATCACTACCATCTTCCGGATTAACACCTCTAAATGCCTTAAATTCAATCTTGATTACACGATCCCGTTTATCCTTATTCTTTCCTACGATAAGTACGAACTTAGTTAAATCGACCACACCATCTTTCATTTTAAATTCAACATTTACATCATTAGGGACAAAAGTACGTGGATTCTCAACTCCTGCTATGACTTCCGTCACATCCAACCGGGGTGTAAAGATTTTCACCGCATCAGAAAGCATATCAAAAGATTTTGTTTCACCTGCTGCCGGAAGAGTGATCGTTGCTCCATTTTCAATACCGGTTACACTCATCTTATATTCCAGAAAAGCATTTTTTTGCCGTATATATGACCCTATATACTGGCTCTTCAAAGTAGTAGAAACCGGATCTTCAAACAAATCATCAAAACTTACCGAATTGGGAACAATAAACAGATAAGCCTCTCTATCTTCTCCCATAGAGGTAAGCTTATTCACATCATCCTCGTCGCCACGCTGATTAGCTACCAGATAAAGTTCCTTTGTATATATCCCATTGGATGTCTTATCTTTGGAAGAATCGCCCATACGCAAAGTAGCCCAATGGACAGCTGTACGCTCAAGCGCTCCATTCACACATTTACATAAAAGTAACTTGAATGGTGCATCAGTTACATCTGTATAATTTTCACCTGTTTCAATCATAAATGGCAATTCGAGTATCCGTGCCGTACCTGGTATCGGATCAAATGCAAAATCATTTCCATACGGATCAAATGCCGGGAACTCAAAATTATGATTAATATAATCATCACTGATTCCGGCAAAGTGAATAGGAATAATAATCAGTTGCTTGGAACGAACATCCGACAATATAATCACATCTTCTTTTTCTGACGCAGGAATCATACCGTCAGCTATGCGTACTTCTACATATAAAGGGTTCGTAGCCAACGTTCCTGATACAGTAATATTAGTGGGTTGAGGAGTAGATAACCATTCCGGCAACTCCAATTTCCACTGAATATTTGAAGAGACATACAGAGGAGCCATATAGACTCCGGGGGTAGCAGGGTCTATCAACAGTTCCAACTTTTCAACTTCCGCATCCATTTCTTCTGTCAGATAAGCTTTACATTCGGCTGTAGCTTTCACCGAAATATGTTTCGGAGTAGCACCGGCCTTAATATTAAACCCACCTTCCAGGACCATTGATTCAAAGTCTGTAAACAGTACTTTCACTTCTACTTTCTTAGTAGTAATCTGACCGGACTGATGCTCGTCTATAAAAGAGAAAAGTATTCCGCTTGTTGCATCGGTCAACTCCCAAGTTTGATCAGAGCTTACAGTCAGTGTATCTACAAAATACTCACCAACATTATCCGCCTCTAAAACCAAGCTTTCTGTGTCGACCACAAGGTTAGCCCCTTTGCCTAATTGAGAGATCTTCACCACATATACCATTTCATCTCCAACAACTGATATACGGAATTCCGCTGTACGTACCTGTGCTTCCAGGTTTGTTCTCAAAGGTTGTATGGTAATTTCCGCTTTGCCTTTACTTCCTTTAGTTTGTGAAGCCGAGAAAAACACACTGCCACCTTCCGAAAAAGAAGCCGTCCATTCATTTCCTGCTTCAAAAGAGAAGGTTGTCTCCTGTTCTCCTTTTTCACTTACAAAAACTATATCTTCAACATCAAACGTTGTTTTTCCCTGCACCTCCGGTGATTCTTCCTTATCATCCGAACAGGCTGCAATGGCAAAGGTCATTACGAGTAACGCCCAATAGCCCAACCGATTTTTCAAATGGGTGATTGTATTCATATTTTCTTTCTTTTAATCGATTATTTTTTCAATGAATATCCTGTAGGCTGTACCTTAATGTCATAAGGAGGAGTAATACTGTTCTTTTCTGCTTCGGCCTCATAAGGCTGATCCATTCAAATATATACAGGTATGTTCCAAATGAGCCCACTTTAGGAAGGAATATGTTCAAATAGAGAACTACTCCTCTGTCTGCTGCGATGAAAAAGCTCGGGTTACTTGCCACCGATTGTGCAAAAACCAACCCGTATCCTGCGTCGAGAAACGCTTCCTGTTCCACAACAGTTACTTCCTCATTCATCGGTTCATCATCCGATGCATTGAATTTGACCTTTAAATCATAACTGTCATCAAACGGTGCCTTGATAAGCATTGTATGATCGTCTATCTTCTCGCTTTTCACTAAAAAGCTCTTAGAATCTTCACTGAACGGGAATGTACATGTCATACGCATGTCACCTATGTAATCATTTATATTAAACGGATAGCATTTAAATAAAAAGATATTTGTCGTATTCCCGTACAGGCTCATCGTTTCATTCTTATCGTTGATCAGTTTCAAAGTGACTGCCAGACTATCTGTACGATTCATATTATCAAAATACCCTTTCATCGTCACCACTCCTGTCCTCTCACCTGACTTTATCAAAACATTCTTATTCAAAAGCTCAAAATGATATCCTTCAATGGCATTTGTATGATCTACATCTACACTTACCACGTAATTCCGGTCATAATCCATTGCCTGGGTAGCAGCAACTACAATATCAAAAGTTCTTTCCGAATTCACCGTTACAGGCATTACCATGCAGAGTCGGCAAACATGACATACGAATCGCCGGAATACAATATTTCCTTGCCATCGCAACTCACAAACAGAATTGCAAACAGTACACATAAACTATATATGCTTTTCTTCATAATCATCTCCCTTATTTATTACTTTCATTTGGTTTAACCAATCCCATCGAAGCATCAAGTTCATGTTTCGGGATAGGCCATATAAAGGCTGGATTACCTTTTTCTATTTTCAATGAGTTATTTAAAGATCCATCTATCGTTCCGGTTTGGGGCGTGCGTTCAAAACCTAAATTCCAACGCTTCAAATCAGACAAACGGAAACCTTCCATAAATAATTCTTTTGCACGTTCATCCTGAATTGCCTTCATCAGTTTATCCTGAGTATAGGATGCACTACCATAATCTGCAATACGCGCTCTTCGCAACTTAGTCAAATCATTATTGGCCTCTTTCGTTTTTCCCAATTGTGCATAAGCCTCAGCACGGTTCAAAAAGACTTCAGCGTAACGCAATACTTTGGGCATATTTGTATAATACTTACCAACACCGGCATCGATATCCGCATTACCCAAATATTTGATCACAATAGGCCAGGTTAATCCATGAGAATATCCGGTCTTAATGGAATAAAAGAAAGCAGAATAGCGCATATCATTTGTACTATACGAATCAAGCAGCCACTTAGCCGGTACATAATCGGGCAGATAAGCCACATTATTATAGTTCAGAAAGACCGTTCCCAGTGCGCCCCCTCTATCCGTCGTACTCATTTGCACACGCCAGATCACTTCATCACCTTCATCATATTTCCACATGCGTTGATAATCGGTCATCGTATTACCAGTTTCTTCATCTACCCATTTTACTTTCATTGCATCGGCCAAGGTATATACTTTGGAGTCAACTACCTTTGTAGCATATTCTATCACCTTTTCCCAATTCTTCATATGAAGATAAACTCTTGATTTCAAGGTCTGCACGGCTCCTATTGTAATCCACTGCGTGTCTGCTCCTTACGGGTTGCATATTTCTCCGCCTGTTCCAGGTCACTTAATACCTGTTTATAAGAATCAGCTAATGAAGCACGAGGCTCAATAGAGCTATCCTCACCCTCTTTACGATAGCGCAAATACAAAGAAACTCCCAGCTGATTTTCCGCGTTATCCGGATCATAAGCCTCACAATACATACGTATCAAATCAGAATAAGCTAACGCACGGAAAAAATAAACATCCCCTTCGTATTTCTTGAAAGTAGTTTTATCGGCCTCTGTTGTTAGTTTACCATATACTTCATCTTTATGATCCATAAAGAAATTGCAGCGGGCGATCACTTGATACAACCCCGAATATACCGATTCAATACTTGTATCACTGTCCCGGAAATCCCAACGATACAACGGACCATATACATTCGTATACCCTTTTACAGCATATACCAGATCAGTCTGCACATCGGGTGCCAAGGTCAAAGTTCCGCTATACAAAGCGGAATTCTTAAAACTACTATAAATACCAATTACAATCTGCTCACTGGATACCAGATCGGTCATCGACTCTTCTTCGGGTACAGCTGTATCGGGATATCTGTCCAGAAAATCACTACAGGAGGACATTCCACACAATAGTGCCACTAATAAATATATTCTTATCTTTTTCATACTTTTTCTTCTACTTATTAGAATGTAACTTCAATGCCGAATGAGAACTGACGGGACAACGGATACGACGCCCGGTACATATTCAAATTAGATTCCGGATCCAGACCTGTGAACTTAGTGAAAGTCAATAAATTCTGTGCTTGCCCAAATACTTTAGCACGTTCTATCACTTTTGTCTTTTTCAATAACGATTGCGGGAAAGTATAACTAAGCGACAAATTTTTCAAACGCATAAACGAAGCATCTTCTACCAAATGGCTATCAAGCTGCGTCTGGACTCCATCACGGGGAATTTCTGTTATATCACCAGGTTTCTGCCAGCGATTTAATAATTTAGCAGATTGGTTATAAACAGCATATGTACCGTTACTTTCATCAAAGAAGCGGTCATTGTTCATCATCCAACGGTCTGCCACCCAGCTAAACAAGGCAGACAACTGAATACCCTTATAAGAAAAGGTTGTACCAAAACCACCTTGCCAGGGGCTACATAAGATTTGCCCAATAACACACGGTCTTCATTGCTAAAACGATTTGTCAGTTCTCCGTCTTTAGTATACCATAAAGCATCACCATTGGCCGGATTAACTCCCGCATAACGCACTGCATGAAATTCACCATAAGAATGTCCAACTTTCAAAAGTAGCCCAGTCGTACTTATTTCATATTCATCCAGACCATTATACAATTCTGTTATTTCATTGTGATTATAAGAAGCATTCGCTGAAACATTCCATGTGAAGTCTTTCGTACGAATAATATCTGCATCCACATCAAACTCCACTCCCCTGTTAATCATGGCTCCGATATTGTCCCATTTAGTATTGAAGCCATTACCAAAGGTGACGGGAACTTCCATCAACATATCAGTTGTCTTTTTATTATAGAATTCAACGTTCAGATTCAGACGATCAAAAAGCCCGATCTTCACACCAATATTGGTAGTCATTAATTTTTCCCAGGTCAAGTTTTCATTTCCACGTGAATAGGGTGCGATACCGGTTTTACCGGAATACTGCGGTCCGGCTGCAAACAAGGCCGTATGATCATAATTAGGAATGGAAGAGTTTCCCGATGTTCCGATACTCGCAATCAGCTGAAGATTGGTCAGCCAATCTATATCCTTTAAGAAGTCTTCCGATTTCAGGTTCCACATCGCACCTACCGACCAGAAGTTGGCCCAGCGTGCATCCTTGCCGAACTTGGAAGAACCGTCTCTACGAACTGAAAAATCGGCATAATACTTATTGCTATAGTTATATTCCGCACGACCGAAGAAAGACAAATAAGTGGCCTCTGATACAATGTCGTCCCATGAAGTGGCAGAGGTGGCAGTAGCCATAGTCAACAATTTATCATTGGATTGTCCTCTTGTGGTTACATTAAATCCTTCAGACTGATTAATAACCGCCTCTTGTCCAAGCAGCAGGCTAATATTGTGGTCATCCTTTATTGTAAATGTATAATTGGCAGTATTTGTCCATGTCAGGTTACTATAACGCTCAAATGATTTGGCTACCGTACCGGAACCATAATTAGGGACATACGAAGGATTAGAGGTAGCGGTCAGACGGTTGTCTGATGCATCGAGACCTCCGACAGTACGTAGCACCAACCCTTCAATGGGTCTCAACTCAGCAAACAGACTGGTCAACACCTTCATACGATTCCGTTTTACCGGATTATTATCCAGCCACTCCAAGGGGTTCTGATTCGTACCATTCCAAGAACCGTCTCCTACAGATGTGTAAGAACCGTCTTCCCTATAAGGATTCCAATAAGGTAACATAAACTTAGAAGCCGAAACCGGAGTCACTACATTATAATCACCTTCGTCTGCTTCCTTTATTTTTTCATATGATAAAGAAGTATTCGTGCCGATTTTCAACCATTCCACCGGACGGACCTCCAGGTTGGCACGAACCGAATAACGTTCAAAATCAGATCCTACTGCAATACCTTCCTGACCAAAATAAGCTGCCGAAACAAAATAGTTGAATTTGTTACTTCCACCCGATGTACTCAATTCATAAGAATACATGGGAGCATTATTATTGTATATTACATCACGCCAGTTTATATCAATGCGCTCTAATGCTTCACGATCATACGTGCCCGGCACACGCAGTCCGATCTGTTCCTCATAATTGAGGCGTTCCGTTGTATTCATCTGATCCCACTTACCATACGCCAGGTCAGAAAAACCATATTGAGCACGAAGAATGATTTTTCCTTTTTCAGCCGTACGTCCCCTCTTTGTTGTAATCACAATCACACCATTGGCGGCACGAGCTCCGTAAATTGAAGTAGACGATGCATCCTTCAGCACTGTAAAACTTTCTATATCATTGGGATTGATAGACGAAAAATCATCGGCAGAGATAGCAACTCCATCCATAATAAAGAGAGGTGCAGTACCTGCATTGATTGAATTCGTTCCACGAATCTGAAAACTGGCAGCAGCACTTGGTTCCCCTGTATTCTGTAAAACGGTTAATCCGGCAGACTTACCTTGTAGTGCCTGATCGAAGCTGGCTGTGGGTGTGTTCTCAATCTTATCACCTTTAACTACGGAAACCGAACCGGCTATGGTCCCTTTTTTCTTTACCCCGTAAGCCACCACCACAACTTCGTCCACCATTTGAGTGGCATTTTCCATTGTAACATTAATTGTTGAAGTACCTGTCACCTGCTTTTCTACCATTGTCATTCCTATATAAGAGAATTGCAAGGTTGCCGGAGACTTTGTTACATTCAGTCTGTAATTACCATCCATATCGGTAATTACACCATTCGTTGTACCTTTTTCCAGAACAGAAACACCTATCAAAGGCTGATTATCTTCAGCCGAAATGATATGTCCGTTCACGACATACCCCTGTGCATAGAGCATTGAGATATGCAAAACTGAAAAAAGTACAAACAAAAGGATACTTTTTCTCATCTTCTGCGTTCTTTTTAATTAAACTTTATTCTATATACTTATTTAGACTATTCATGTGCGTACAAAGACGGGGGATGCAATCAGATATGATAAAACAAATCCAGCCCTCTTCAAAAGAGGGTAACTATTTTCGCATAAACTTTAATACGATTAAAAGAGAGTATTCAAA
>BAJA01000037.1 GCA_000613465.1 Bacteroides nordii WAL 11050 = JCM 12987 | reverse complement strand
TTAACGTGCAATTAAATACGTATTTCTATAAATAAGAATTACTACTTTTCTATCTAAGAATATTATTATTGTAAAGTAATCATTTTCTATTTCTACATCAAATTTATAGTGCAATACTATTTTAATCGATAATATTTTACATAAGCAATAATAACAAGAAGTATAAGTGATATTTCTCGAATACCAGTCATTAGAGAGAATAATAATGCTCTTTCTACTTCTGAATAAATTTCAATTAATTCTTTTGAATAATTTAAATATGCAGATAGTAAATTAATGAAAAGTATCAAAGGGATAATCCAGAACCGTATATAAGGAAGTTTCTTTACGCGAAAACATGTTACTAATAAAGTAAATGCAACAATTGCCAATAAAGACGGAGCTATATAAATATTATGAACAAAATTCACAATTATTTCATACCCGATTAACTCAGTAAATCCCAAAATTGATCTTATTATAAAGAACAATATTATTCCATAACAAATATCCTTTTTCATTTTTCAAATTTTATAAGTGGTTTATTATTCTTTAATCCTTTAAAAGGTTCTAATCTATTAATTCTCCCTTGTATCCTATCTATTTGACCTTCAGACTTTCCTATGTGGTACCCTCCAAGAATCTGAGCACCCTCATCTGAAACACCTTGAATATGCATCCAAATGGTAGTAGCAATTCCTGATTTACCATTATAAGTAACATCATAGCCTATCACATAACCATTATCTACATTATCATTACCTGTTTTATAACTATTTTTATATTCAGTAATATCCTTTCCTAAAGGATGTAATACTTCCTTATTAGCCTGAGGATCATTCAATTTACCTTCTTCCTCTAATTTCTCTCCTTTTTTTTCTAAAGCAGCAACATCAGGATCTCTAACGATTATAATATCTGAAATTCCATCACTAGTTTTAAATAACAGTTCCCCTTTGTCATTTCTATAATCAGTATAATTCATACCACTTGGATCTATAAATCTCATTAAGTTATTATTACAGTATCCATATGGACTTACATCATAATATTTCTCGCACAACGGATCCCGGGTTGTAAAATGAGGGATCTGAAACTCTTGCATGCGTGCCTTTGAATAATATTGATTCAGACCATGCATGGAAATCAACTCCTTGCCCGTATATTTATCTGGTTGAAGATCATAGTTCGTGCTACGAAAGATCAATCCGGACGGGTAATACTCTAAACTCTGGACTACATTGCCTGTCACAGCATCGCAAACCTGGCGGACACTACCCAAATGATCGCAAACATACGCATAAGATTTAAGAGAATCCAAATTGCCGGATGTTTTATTTACACATAATTGCAAATAACCATCCTGAATATCTATCCGTTCCGCAACATCACCTTTGTAGTGCATTTCTCCATTACGCCACTCTTTAGTTTCTACAAAAGGATCGGTACTATTGGTTATCTTATCCAAGGGTACGGAGAGCGGAGTGGTATAAGTACGGGAAATACTGCCCAACTTGATACCACTTGACAGATAATAATTTACGATACGGTTGCCATCACCAAATTGTACCGTATCTGGTAGATTAAGGATATTATAGCGTACTGCCACAATATTCTTGTCAAGATTAGCTGTTTCATTGCCATTACCATCATAATAATACTCTTGTTCGCTATCAGCAAGATCGGGATAAATGGCGAAATCATAAGTGCCATGAAAACTTTTGTTGTCATCGGTCACCTTCAATAGCTGATTACCCCGATAATGAATATCCAAACCATTTACAGTTCCTGCTTCCTCCAAACGATATAAAGACGTGATATTACCCATCTTATCATAACTATAGAACTCATCATTCTTTAAACGGCTACCACTCATCCCGTACATCATGCCTGAAGTCAAACGATTGAATTCGTCATAATCAAAATGATAAAAATAAGAACGGCCATCCTGACTAATAGAGATATCGGCTATATTACCATTGTAGCAACGAGAGAGTTGATAGGGCAACATAGAATTCCCATAATAAAGAGTTTCATTAAACCGGCTCGTACTGATAATATTATATAGAGTCCCATCATTCTGGTAATTATACATCACTGCAACTTTATCACCCTGCAATTGCTTTTCAATAACACGTCCGTAAGAGTCGTAATTAAATGTACGCAAAGGAGAAGTATGCCGAGTTGCCCCATATCCTAAAGCATAGGTACTGCTTTTTTCACGTGCGGCATGGTCATAGGTATAATTCGACTTCAAAGAGTAACGATTGTCATAATGCGATTCACTCTGTATCAATGCCCCCTGAAAGTTGTAATTATAATTTACAGACAGGCTGTTGCCAGATAATGTTTCTTTTGAAGACTGAGTAAGTAACCGCGCTTTATCATCATACCGACTGACTGTATACCGCCCTTTATCCGGAAGATTCAATACAGATTCAAACACCCCTGTCTGCAATCCTTTTGCAGAAACGGAAGTGGAAATGTCGACAGAGGGCCACTCTGCAGTAAGTTCTGTAAAATCATAGGTATCATAATACCGAACACAAATGAATGTATATCCTCCCTGCCCCAGTTTCACATTGTCGGAATAACCCATGCATGAACCGGAAGCGCCCCTGTAATTTTCGCGTATCAGTACATCCCGGTAGAGTGCTGCCAGTTCTTCACGGCTACGGCTATCTTTGACCGTCCCCTCTACAACGGCCCGTCCAAGCCCATCATATTTAATGAAACTCCATTCACCTTTTACTCTCCTGTTAGCATCTTGTATCAGAATCGGGCGATGATCTCCATCATATACTGTATAGATCCAGTCTGCACCCGGATATTTCACTTCCACACATTGGTTATCATCATCATAGATATAAAAATAGGCATATAAATCAAGATAATTCCCCTCAGACAGACTTTGATTGTTGAAAGAGGTATATCCGTCTACAGCAGCAGGGGGAAGAACACAACAAAGACGATCATAATTATCGTATACAGAATAAGTATCATGATATCCGTCTTCTCCTATTTGACGCTTCAACACTGTACGTTCGTTATTATCCACAAAAAGCAAAGTTTGATGGCCATCCTCATCCGTTTCCCAGGTAACCTGATAGGCCCCTGTCGCTGCTATACGTTTTTCAAGTGTAGTGGGCCCTTGCATTCTGAATTCAAAAGCATTCAACTCCGGTATAGCAGAAGTGCTCAGCCGATACTTATAAGTAACATTTTTACCACCTAAATGAAGCCCCGAAACTTCTCGCAACTGCCCTCCGATAACAGGTTCATAACAATAATCATGAGACCATGCACTACCTGAAGACTCAAAATTTGCATGAGAAACAAAAGCCCCGTTATTACCGGAAAAAGGAAACGGAAGATACTCTTGTGATTTCTGGCCAACCGTATTATAAACGATATAGTTTGCCAAATCCCCTTTATCAGGACTAATCCCTTTCTGAAGCTTTTGAATTAACCGGCCGGCAGAATCATAATACTCAATAGTAGTGAGGGAATTGTTTTCATTAACTGCTGACAACTCCTGAACCGGCTCACGCAAAATGTGAGAAGTGATACTATTCTCCTGAGCGCAAATGCGTACTGCCACATGAACAAGCAGCAAGCAAAGACTATATATAATTAATGTGCGTTTCATTTTTCAGTAGCCATTTTAAGGTGATTTGTTTGAATGATGTTATGGTCATTATCCCGTATACAGTTCAGGCGTCCCATATCATCATATTCATAATAAGTGGTGATACCCCGTCCATCTGTCTTTGAAGTGATGCCCACTGACGGACGATAAGTCATTATAATAACTTCCGCACGTGGAAGTTTAGTGCGAAGGGTATGCAAAGCCTGCCACTGTGCCTGAGTCGGTTCATCGGAACGCCCGATAACGTCAACATCAATTCCTTGCGCTTTTACCTCTTCTATAGTCGCATTAAAAATTTGTGCAATAGGATATTGTGACTTATATCCCCACACATAAACAGCCGTCTGCCCCATCCGGCTTTGTATAGAGGTGCAATTACTCTGAGGGTCATAGTCTGCATAGGTAGTTTCCGCTTTTCCAAACAAGCTCATATCGCCATATAAAGAAGAAGGTTCTTCCTTACCAAATGGTTGATAATAAATATAATCGGCTTCCGGAACAAACTGACTATTCTTATTATTCTCCTTGTATGTATGGAGCGTTTTCCGAACTAATCGATTTTGTGCCCCTTTACGAAAATTCTCTTCAACAGGTGTACAGACTAAATTCTTCTCACACATCTCTTTATAAGGTGAACGATCTTTAAAATCAACAGAATAAAATATCTCATGAGTTTCATTCAGATTCCGGTCTGTTACTTTTTTAGTTATAGTCCGAGGCTGGAAGTTGGTTGTGTTGTATAGATAACTATTCATCAAATTACGAACAACCGGAGTCGTTCCGTGAATATCGATAATTGAATCATACTGATGAGACACAGCACAGAATGTGATCGGAATATGGTACTTCGAAATAACAAAGAAATTACCCGGGTCCTCCCGAAGCGCCTTTAATCTCATAATCTCCCGTTCCTGATAAGTATAGTAAGTAGCTTTTGTCATTCTTTCGTTTTCATAGATACAATGTCGACGCAATTTCCCATTTTGAAAAATGAATTCTCCCGGAAATCCGGGAACTGCTCCATCTTTCTCTTTCCTGTTATAATAATAAAAGTCTTCCCGCAATGTATCTGTCAATACACTTACTTGGCTATAACCAACCGCTACTCCGGCTGTCGGGCTTTCCATTGGATTAACAGAACCGGAAGAACGGTTCAATACAACCGTACGACCAGCCACATAATAATTACCGGGATCTGCAGGTGAAACATCATAGCAAAGAGAGACTTCACGGACAGCGTATAAAGGGTTACGTATCTGAATGCCCGAACTTTTCCAATTATCATTCATATATTGATATTTCCGGAGAGTTGACGGTGATTTGATCTGAGCTATACGAACTCCACCAGCAAGAGGCAACCCTTTATAATAAGGAACCTTATATAACTTTAAAGTTGCCGTTTGTTCCACAACAGTAGTATTTGACTGCATATCAAAAGTGTAAAAACCTTCTGTCAGATAAACTTTACGCCCCCGGATTGACCGGTCATCCCAATTTATATCTTTTGCCGTATGCCTGCGATCACGAAAACCAAAAATAACAGTTCCCTTCTCTTCCTCTGCGTGAAATTCATTACCACCATACATGAAATCATAATCCACATATCCGTCAAACGGCATATAAAACCGGCTGGTTTTCAAATGCTCACTGGCAGGTTTTACAAACCGTAATGTTTCCTTCCAGGTACCTTCATCAGACAAAGGTATTTTTACTTTTTCTCCATCAATGGCTTTTGGTTCGTAAGTGAACTCAGTACGTCCGCCCTCGGGTGTCTCAAAGGCCGTTAACATGCAAGAAGTTACATAATCGGGCAGTGTGCCACGATTGGCACCAGGCAAATGAGTTCCTTTTGGAATAATGATATTATGTGCAAAACCCTCATAATCCTGATCCGTAATCATCGAAGGATAAAGGCAATTGTTCTTTATACCGTTGTAATATCCCCAATGATCACAAGAAAAACTATTCTTACGAGGAAGAAGATGGGTTGTGTCATACTCCATGCGATACATAACACTACGTGCCTCTGTCCCGGTTACAGTTATAGAATCCAGTCTCAGCCGAAGCGACAGGTAATTCTTACACGAATCTGATGAAGTAAAATAGGAGGTATGAAAGTAGTACTTACTCAAAGGCTGAGGTTCTTTATCTGAGCCACAAATTTTAATCTCCTGCAATGCACGAGCCGGGAAATGATTACCCCAATCAGCGTTATGTTTATAATAATACAAAGAACGTACATCTTCTCTTTTATCCTGGCTTGCAACAAAATCAATATGCCCGTTTTTCCAGCTAATACGCCTCAGACGGGGATATTCTACAGTCAGGTCAGCAGAGTAAGTAGCCTTGGGAGTAAATGTATCATACGGAAATTTCTTTCCATCTTGTGCCAATATTGTATATATATGTTGCGATACTCTCACCGGAGACACATAAGCATTCAACTCTTCATCATATTCAAAAGTAATCCGGTCGCCATTTGGATAGTAGATATCTTTCAGATACCAAGCCGTCACATGATTATCTGCCGGATTACTGGGATCTATATCACCTTGTTCAAAATTACCTTCAATACTTGACATACTGGCATTCGACTCTGTATATGAACGAGAATATTTTATCTCCGGTTGCACGAAACTGTAACTGGTACCATCAGGAACAGTTACTCGAAATCCGATAAAAGTAGTCGTTCCTTGTAGTTCAATCTCCTCGATCTTCAGATTATCTTCCGGATTAGAATAGATAAACCCGCTTCCCGGATTCTCCTGTTGCAGTTTATGCCCTCCCAATTTACAATAAAAACGGCCTGTATATCCACCAAAGTTATAATAAAATACATCCGGTTCGGCATCCCGCGATAATCTGGGGAACAGAAACGGAAAAGGAGTACCATATTCATGAGACATTCTTATATACTCCGAATCTACCGAACCATCCACTACATCAGGAATATCCGTCTCATTATAATAATATCCGGTACCAAGATCATCTTTCCCCCGGATTGTACGTGTTATCACACCGCCGGCATTCAAGCACCAGCCCAATCCCACCCAAGTAGCTTCTTGTGCAACCCGGATACCCGAAGCGTGGTAACTAAGATTTATCGGAAAGCTATAAGGCCCTGTTTCAATCGTATGAATAGGAATATTGATGGAAGGAGTTCCGGTATACAGGGATACCGGATAGTCAACATATTGCGCTAATGCACACGAATTGGGAGAAGGAGTAATATCTTTAAATAACGATTGCCCTTTTTGTGCTCCCAAAAGACAACAGTACAAAAGTGCAGAAATAAATATTGTTATTATCTTCATACATAATTAGTTTTAAGGTCACTATTACATTATTTTTCGGGACTCTTGCTTTCCATTCACAATAGTACTAAGAATAAACTCTTTGTCTCCGCTCTGCGAAACATCTATTTTCTCAGAATACCCCCCCGCAGAAACTATGTGAGGAGACTGATAGTGGATAACAATACCCGAAACTGTAGTAAGAATCACCTCCAACTGTACCGGTTCATTCATTTGATAGTTCAGTGTCAATTGTTTCCCGGGAACCAACGTATAATCCAACAGAAAAGACCTGTACCCAGGTCTTGATACGGAAGGATTGTTTTCCGAATTCTGTCCGGGAGTTTTTTCTGCAACGACCGCTAACTGTTCACGAATAGCACGGTTTTCCGGATCATCTTTCAGATATTGCTGTTCTGTAAGGGGATAATAAAAGGAGGTATTGAAGTGTTTGTGTAAAATACCGGACTTATATATAGAATTTTCAAAGGTTTCGAATACCGGATAACGATAGCCGGGAGCATACCACTGGCAATGGACAACATGCCAGGTAGCAGGGTCTCGTTGCAACCATACCTGTATAGTATCGGATAAATGAGGAATACTGTCAATACAGGGAGTAGAATGCCTATTGGCATAGTAAGTCTGCCCTATATACTGATCACGACGAACACGAAGAACTTGCCGCAAAGTATCCGTGTCGGGAAGTAGCAAACACCCTAATCCATCGGCCACAACGGAAGAAAAACCGTAGGAAGAGATGCCTAAAGAATGGCTATAACTCCCTTCACCATAGAAATAAGAGCTGATAGAATCGCCATAGGCAAATGGATAGTGCAGGGCAATCATCGGAAACCTGTTGTCTACCCGGGCATTGGCATTCTCATAGCCTATAAGAAGCAACGAATCAGTGGAAAGCCGGTACTTGTATTGTGTACGGGATTCTGATAGACAAAGTACAGAATCAATCTTACCGGTATAACCAACTCTGTAGGTGTCATTATCTGCTTTTTGTGTACGAAAATCCCATACTACTCCTGAACCTTTTGCCCCGGAAGTAGTATAGTCTTGTTGTATCTTATAAAGCACATCACCAGATCGGGGCTGTGAAGCCTCTTTTGATAGCTGCTGAGCTAAGCAGCCTGGTGTTATCATAAAAAACAAAAGGAATAACAAAGTACAATTTTTCATATCTTCTATTAAGTTAAGTCAGTGCTCTTGTTACGAGTTCATTAAGAACAAAGGGAAAAAGGAATTTGTAAAATTACGAAAACAAAGCTAACAAACAACTATTTATGCTTTTTTTTTACATTTTCGGCATATGTTTATTAACATCTTTTCTACCACCCAACAACGTTCTGTTGATATATACAGATAAAAAAACAGCTACCTGTTAACATTAGAAAATGTACCGACAGGTAGCTATTCTTACTCCGGAATACGTTATATCCTTATTTATACCCCGGATTCTGAACCAGATTCGGATTCATACGCCTCACCTTATCCGGTATGGGGAATACCGTAGTATACCCACTCGCTTCGCCAGCCAACTGTGGCCGGCTGCTATACGGACGGGTGAATAATCCAAACCTCACAAGATCCTGTCGCCTCCAGCCTTCCCAGGCAAATTCCAGTTGGCGCTCATCAAGAAGGGTATTCAAGGTAGCTTCCCGGTAAGGAGCAGCCACACGGGAACGTACCCGGTTCAACTCTTCATCACCGTTCTCTCCGTTGCGGACTTTTGCTTCACTCTTCATCAGCAGCACGTCGGCATAGCGATAAAGCACAATATCATTCTCCATCAGTTTACCGTCTTTCGTGCCCGTATCATCTACTTCGTACTTCTTCATACGGGCTCCTGCTGTCTTCTCATAAGGCTCATTGGATATATCCAAAGCCACCTCCCAGGGTAGGTATTCAAGTATCGTACCGTCGTCCAGCCTCACAACGTTTCCTTTCAAGTCATAAACAATGCCGGCAAAGTAGCACTTGTCAAAACGGGGATCAACCTGAGGAGTGCCATAGGCAAAGGTTTTCAGAACCTCAATGGTGGCACTTGAACCATTCTCTCCACTCAAGCCATATGCCTTGGCATGGTTGTAGTGACGCGAACGGAAGAGATATTGCATCTGGTTGGTGTACAGGTTCTTATTCATCGGTATAATAAAGATATTCTCGGCCGATGATTCGTTGAATACGGCAAAGTTGGTGGTATAATCCTCTTCAAGCCGGTAACCGGACTTCGTGACAGAATCACAATAAGCCTCAACGGTCTGCCAGGCATTAAGCTCTTCACCACCTACATTAAAATAGATGTTTCTGCCATCCGGGCGTATGCCGTCCGTCCAGTCATTATCGGTATATACCTCTGCATTCAGAGCCAGTTTAGCCAAAAGGAAATGGGCAACGGGGCGGGTAATGTGTCCATAATAAGTACCGGGCAGATTGCTATGGGCAGTGCTCAGTTCGGGAGCCGACTGCTGTAACTCGCGTACAACAAAATCATAAACCTCCTGGCGGGTGGACTGTTTCACTTCTTTCACCGGCATAGAAGAAGACAATACCAACGGAACATTTCCAAACAAATCTACCAGATGATAGTAATACAGGGCACGTAATGCTCGCACCTCTGCTTCATAGGCCACTAACTCCCTGTCGTTGTGCGTCCCGGCATACTGCGCTATTCTTTCCAGCGATTTATTACTTAAACCTATCACTTTATACAAATATTCCCAGGTGGCTTGTATAGCATCATTATTGACACCCCAATTGTGCAGATAAAGCCCCTGCCAGAAACCACCATCATACCAGTCGCCACCCCGGGTGGGCATTATAGCCTCATCGGTAGTGAAGGTATTCAGATCGTAGATACCGCGTCCGGTGCCCTGCAAGCCCTGGCTGTCACTGTATCCGCCAATATTGTTGTACAATGAGGCGACTGCATTGAGATACAAGTCGGACAAGTTTTTATATGCTTCTTCCTCAAAGATGCGGTCTCTCGGTTTCTCACGTAAAAAGTCATCACAGGATAGTTGCGCCAGTGATAACAGCAGAAAACATGCTATATATATAAATGAACGTTTCATCGTAGCTCCTTTTTAAAAGTTAATACTCAAACCTACTGTATAAGTCCGCGCCAGCGGATAACCACGTTTATCATCTACTCCTAATGTAGAGTTGACGGTGGAACTATTGATCATCGGCGAAAGTCCGGAATAGCCGCTGATGGTAGCCAGGTTATTGACCGTAAATGCCAGACGAAGTGACCGGATATACTTCTGAGCCTTTGCTAACGGGACATTCCAGCCGATGGTAAGATAATCGAAGTTGACGTAATCTCCCTTTTCCAGCCAGTAATCGGTGGCGGTCTGATCTTTTATATTTCGCCGGGGGGCCTCTTCCATCACATTATAATCGGGGAAGATGTTCATATTCATATAAGTCAGCGAAGTGCCGTTGTAGACCTTGTGTCCGAAAGCTCCGTTGATCTGTACCGAAATATCAAAACGCTTGTAACGGAAACTGATGTTAGACCCCAGTAAAGTTTTGGGTACTGCCTGCCCTGCCACATAGCGGTCTTCACCGTCTTCAAGACTGATGCCTCCTCCGTTCAGATCGGCTATGCCATAGGTATATCCGCCATCGCCATCGGATACAAGCCCGTTGCTGTGCGGAAGATAAAAAACACCGAGCGGTTGTCCCACTATCTGATAGACGATGTGATTGTATCCTCCATGAAAGCCTGCACCGTCAAGGCTTGCCAGGCTTTTATACTCCGGTGCCGAGATATTCTCGCCATTATAGGTACCGCTCAAAGAGAGTAGTTTGTTGCGCTGAAAGGTAATATTGGCATTGATATTCAGTTCCATATCCGGCGTTTTGAGTGGAGTGATACCAATGGCTATCTCGGTACCGCTGTTACGCATGGAACCGATATTTGCCAGCAGCGTGTTGTAGGTAAAGGGAGGCACACTGACGTTATAAAGATAGAGCATATCGGTGGTCTTTGAGTTGTAGTAATTGACAGAGAGTAGCAGGCGGTTGCCAAACATCCCTAAGTCTGCCCCGGCATTAAACGTATGTTTCACCTCCCACTTCAAATCGGGGTTTATATTCTGCATCTCTCCCAAGGTAACTACTGCCGAATTGCCCACAGGCACTACCCCGTTGGGTCTCACCAATCCGAGGGTGGTGTATGAATCTATCCCGTTCTGATTTCCCGCCAATCCGTAACCTACACGTAGTTTCAGATTGTCAACCAGAGGGATACGCTTCATAAACTCCTCTTCACTCACCGCCCATGCTGCGGATACGGAAGGGAAAAAGCCCCACTTATGATTGCTCCCGAACTTGGAGGAAGCATCTGTACGGGCATTCACGGTAAGAATATAGCGGTCGGCATAGGTATAATTGAAACGCCCCATGAAGGAAGCCAGATGTGGCTCTTCATAATAAGAATTCGTACCTTCCCAAAGGCGGATTGCACCTGCCTGAAGGTTGTCATATCCAAACTGGTCGGAACTAAAGTTTGTGACGGTGGTATAATATCCGGTATAGGTCTCCTTCTGAAGTTCGGCAAGTGCCAGCACATCAAAGAAGTGTTTCCGCCAGTTCTTTTTATAGCTCAGCATCAGGTTGCCAAGTAGAGACTCCATCTTCTTCGTCCCTTTGTATGCCTGCCCGTGTGCCCAGACCGATGTGGGGAGATACTGGGAGTTCTCTACAATATTGTAGGTGTATGCACCAAACATGACGAGCTTTAGATCATCCATCAGATTGAACGTCAGCCGGGCATGTGTACTGATGTGAGAAGTAGCATCATGGTCTTTCACTTCCATCCATGCCAGCGGGTTGGTGATCTGGCTGGCACTTGTGATCTGATCCCACGAACCGGTTTCCGTATTCTTATGATTGGGAAAGGTGGGATTGAAAGTAGCCGCAGAGTAAAATGTCTTCTGGTAATCGAACAAGTTATGGTTCTTCTGCACGGAGCCAAACATGCCTAACTCGCAACGGATAAAGTTGCCAAAAATGTTCTGGCTCATATTCATGTTGGATGTAAAATTCCTCATATCCTGATTTTGTATCACCCCCTGCCGGTCTACATATCCCAGGGAGACACGGTAGCTGGAGGCATCGGAACCGCCATAAAAGGCGACATGATGATTCTGCTGAAATCCGGTTTGTTCTATTTCTTTCTGAAAATCGGTATTGTTTCCCAAATCCAGAATGGAAAGTCCCCGCTCACCGGCCACCTGCCGAAAGCCGTTTGCCGATAGCATGCTGAGATTCTTGTAAACGGAGGTTATACCGAAACTACCATTATAGCTGACGCGGGTTTTGCCGCTAATACCCTTTTTGGTAGTCACCTCTATGACACCGGAAGCCCCACGGGAACCGTACTGGGCAGTTTCGGAGGCATCTTTCAGGATAGTAAAACTTTCGATGTCAGTGGGATAAATGGAGGTAAGCATATTCAAATCGCCAAATACCCCGTCGACGATGATCAACGGATCGTTGCCACTGGTCAAAGAGGTGGTACCCCGCAAGCGAACGGCATCCAGGGCGGCCTGCCCGTTTGTTCCCCGTTGTATGGTTAACCCCGGCACACGGCCACGGATTGCATCGAGAGGATTCGTGATCTGATCCCGGTTCATCTGTAACTCGGTGATCTTCTCAACGGAACCAGACAGATTTTTAATACTTCCGGTGGCATATCCTACGGTTATTAAAGAATCGAGCGGAACTAATCCGGGCTTCTGGGCCACGACATCCGAAAAAAGAAACAGAGAAAAGAGACATAAGAGAAAAAATCTCAAATGTGTAGTGTGGTGTTGTTTCATGATATCTCTTTTTTTTAAGGTATATACATCTTCAATATACATTTATAACAAAAAAAAGGATAGAGGGGTTCGTGAAGTAATGAGTTTTCTTCCGGCTTCCGGAATATCACAGAACAGAGCCTATGAAATCAGCAGCAAAAAGACGCTATATGAACAGCATACAGGCAACGCCTTGCCTGTAAAAGGGTATTCGGAGATGTTATACAGCAGGTATTTCCTCTCTCTTAATAAGATCGGAAAGTAGAAGCCGGCAGCCCCTGAGCATTCACCAGATTGGCACGGGTGAAAGGTTGCCAGCCATAACGCACATAACGGGGATGCTTCACCTGATCGCTATATACTTTTATCCGATCGCCAACGATCTCGGCTTTGGCCGGATAGAAGAGCCCTTCGGTTTCTGCCACTTCAAAAGTCCGCAACACTTTGCCATCCGAAGAAGACATTCCATCGGCAAAATCAAACGAAACATAAGCAGCCCCTTTGCGGAACTCTGCACTGCGGAACAAGGGTCCGGAAGGTACAACCGCTTTCATGCCATACGTACGGTTCAATGCCTGACGTGCCAGACGCTCGCCCACCGGTTTCTTATTCTTAGGATGTACATCCAGCGAATCACCCTGATCGCTCGAAACAGCCATACCCGTATAAGATACCTCCTTCAGCAACCTGCGCTGGCTATCGCGAAACCACGGCCACGAAGGACGGTCCATGGAAGAGAGCTGTACGTAGTAAAACGGAAGTTCCGGATTTTCCCAATTCTTGCGCCAGCTATCTACAAGCAGGTGGAACAGCTTCTCGTGCGTCTCGTAATCGGGAGCATTGGATTCTCCCTGATACCAGATCACTCCTTTCACCGGAAATCTATCCAACGGGAGGATGCCGGACTCATACAGATAACATGGTTCATAGGGGTGACGCTGAAACTTATTCGTCGATTTCTTAACATTCAGCGTAGCGCGTGCGCGTATCCAGTTTTGCGGATCATTCTTCGTCCAATTGCGAAACATGATAGGAAGGTGAAACTCCAATGCATGCCTGCTCACCCACGCTTCTGTGGGCGAACCACCAATTGCATTGCAAATCAAACCAACGGGTACATGCAGGCTATCCTGCAACATCTTCCCGAAATAGTATGCCACAGCAGAAAAATCAGCAGCACTGGCCGACGTACAAACCGTCCATTGGCTATCTTTATAATACTGCAAATGGTTTAGAGAATCGAGTACGGACTCCTCCCACTCTACTGGATTGGTACGCCAACGGGCTTTCATATCCAGCAAACGAATGTTATTATTGTCACTTTGAGGAATATCCATCCGGGCCGTAGAGGCTTCTTTCAACATAAACTCCATATTGGACTGCCCCGAACAAAGCCATACTTCTCCTACCAACACGTTGGAAAAGTGTAACCGGGTCTTTCCGGCAGCAACAGCAAGTGTATGAGGGCCTCCCGCCTGCATGGGTTTCAGACGCACGCACCACTGTCCGTCAGATCCGGTTTTAGCCCGTTGCTTTTGTCCGGCAATGCTTACCGTTACTTCCTCTCCGGCATTGGCAATACCCCGCACTTCCAACGGACAATCACGTTGTAATACCATGTTATCACTGTATACCTGCGGCAGACGAAGGCCACCATAATCACCGGTTATGGCCGAGCAAACCGTTTGTGCCAGAATCCCTGCTCCTTCGGCAGTGGGATGTACCGCATCCGGAAGCATAAAGGGATAAGGATAAAGGGGAGTATGAAAGTCTATCAGTTGTGCCCCGGCAAACTCGGCCACCCTTTCAATGGCCTGTTGTATCTGTTCGTGCCAGTCGCGCGTGCCCGACTCAAAACGGGAGTGACGGTTGGTTATGGGAGTCATTCGCGCCACCAGGATACGCGCCTTCGGATTGGCTACACGGAAAGAGTCGATCAGCGCCAGATAGTCTCTGACGAAATAATCACGATAATTGGGCCAGTCGCGCGGATCAGTATCATTGATGCCCAGATGGATCACAACAACATCTCCCGCAAAGGTCAATGCCCGCTGAAATTCCTTCTGTTCGATATAGGGACGATGCCCTTTATTCAGCAATGTAGCTCCTGATTTACCAAAATTTCCTACCACATACCCCTCTCCCAACATCCGTTGCAGCTGGACAGGATACGCATCCCGTTCCCGGTTTTCAATCCCGGCTCCATACGTAATGCTGTTTCCTATACAAGCCACCCTTACCGGCGTTTGGGCTACGGCAACCAGGCTACAAAGAACCAGCAAATAACTCAGTACTATCTTTCTCATTTTCCGTTAACATAAGGTTTAACAATCTCCACCCATTTCAGATAACCTTTACCCAACAGGTGTAATCCGTCATTCGTATCATCCATATTCATTTTCCCCGTTACCGGATCAACAAAATGAGCGTAAAGGTCGATATACGTAAGCCCCCTCTCCGTAGCCAGCCGGAGTATCCCTTTGTTGATCTTCTCTACTTCTTCCCAACGGGAAGTGTGGCCCTTAAACAGTCCATAATGATCGGTCACCGGGAGTACACTTTGCAGATATAACTTCGTTCGGGGCGAATCTGCCTTTATTTTAGAGGCAATCATGCCGATGCGCTGCACAATGGTGTCTGCCGGAGTGCCCCGGCTTACATCATTGATACCGATCAGCAAAAAGATCTTTGCAGGTTTCCCTTTCAGAACCGCATCCAGACGATCATACACTCCCATGCAGACATCCCCACTAATCCCTCTGTTCTTGACATGCTTATTGCCAAGCAACTCGGCCCACTCCGCTCCGTTTGTGATACTGTTTCCCAGAAAAATAATATCCTTCGAGGTGACGGGTAACTCTTCAAACAAAGTAGCCCGCTGATAATAAAACGTTGAGTATTTCCGCTCCTGGGCATTGCCTGCAACAGATACAAGCAATAGCACAATAAAAATCCACTTGTTCTTCATAAATTATTCCTTCTTAATGTTCATTCAATTACGATCTTGCAAATTTGTGCTGTACGAATGCCGGGCTTTGTCTCACCACCTATAACGAAGACTTCTTGTTGCCTTCCTGCCAAAGCAGCACCGGCACGTGCCAGACCGGAAGATTGTCCCCATTCATCCCAGCCGTTCCGGTGGATATCATATACCATCAAGCGGTTGTTAAAGCGATACCAGCTTACGGGTTGCGTCAGATAATTTTCTTTAGTAACCCGGCTATAACTTCCGCTGATTGCATCCAGAAAAATCTCTTTATTCACTCCGCCTACACAAAGAATAAGACTGTCCGAGCAGGCTATGGAGGCCCCTCCCGTCAAAGTAAGAAGTTCGCCTGTGGCCGGGACACAGGTGCCGATACGGGTTCCCATGTTTTCGACGCCGGAAGATACCGATAGCCATCCGTAGCAACCGTGGCCTCCTGATTCTCTCCTAAGGAAGGTGAAAAGCCTCCCCAAATGTAGAGCGCATCCTCCTGAGCAGTACAAACCGGTTGCACACGTGGAGCTCCGGGCAAGGCTGGCTCTTCCTTCCAGCCCTCAACAGGATTCTCCATGCTCAAAGAGAACAGAGAAGCAGAGGGAACACCTGCTTTGTTACCCCCGAACACATAAAGAACATTCCCAAGAACAGCGCCTGCCATATTATCTAAAGCAAAAGGTAACGCGGGCAATGTGTCAAGAATAGCAGCGTCGCCTGTGGCATTCAATGACAAAGAGTAGGTAGTAGAAAGCCCGCCTGCGGAATGATTGCCACCTACAAAGATTAGTTTATGAGGCAGTGAAAGCGTTACTCCATAGGCAGCCTCAACGGGGAGTTCACCTATTTGGGTCCATGTCAATGTAGAGTCGTTGGCGGGCAGGCCCCTATATATGCCTTTATAAAAACGTTTTTCACCTCCCTCGGAAGCAGGTATATCAGGGAAATTACAACCGCCTGCAATGATTAGATCGTCGTTTATAAAACCGGCATAGCATGCCGACACTCCCAGAGAGTATCCGGGTTCATAATCCGGAAAACCGGAGATATGCTCTATACGTATGGCACAAGAGGCGGCCTCCTGCCCGGAAGAGGAGGTACATGCCGGAAGTAGACCGCCCGTGATTACAGTGGCGATCAGTGACAGGACTATGAGGGAGGACTTTTTCATAATATATAAATCATGGAAGATTTTACCACAGAGTAACACTGAGTTAAATCTTTATTGAAACGCAGATAAACGCAAATTTTCGCAAAGGGAAACAAATAGATGATAAAGAACTACAGGCTTTTAATCTACATTAATCCGCGTTAATCCGCGTTTCAATAAAGATTTAACTCAGTGTTACTCTGTGGTAAAACTCAGTATATATCTCCTTTCGCCAATTCCCCCAACAACTGCGCATACTTTTCTACCACAGCCCCGGCGTATCTTTTACCCTTTTCTGCCGTAGCCAGCCGGGGATCTCCGATACCTGTATCCTCAGATACTTTCTGCCAGTTTCGCGGAATCCATGCAACCTTTTCTTGCAGTGAACTTATGGCAAATGGTTTGTATTTACCCTCACCGGCTTCTTCCAGATTAACCAACTCCGGGTGATAATGCATCATCACAGAAGTTTCCACCTCGTCGGCATGGTCGCCTGGCCGATCGAAGTACTCCCTTGCCGGAAGCACCGCAAACCACTCGCTGCAAGCTATCAGGAAGTCCGGGTAATCAACAGATAAGTCGCGAATCATATTCTTGAAATTATTCCCGCCATGTCCATTGATAATCACCATTTTGCGAATGCCCTGTGTATGGAGTGAAGCCACGATATCCGTAAGAATTGCCCTCTGAGTCTCATACCGGGCATGTATGCAGAAGGGCAGCTCGCGCTGTCCCGGATTTTGTGACCCCATAGTTACAGGAGGCATCACCATACAGCGCACACCATACAACTCTTTACTGCGCTCTGCCGCATCAACGGCAATGGCGTGTGCCAGGATACAATCTGTCAAATAAGGCAGATGCAGATTGTGCGGTTCGGTAGCTCCCCAGGGAAGCAGTACCAAATCATAAACTAACTCTCTCGTTTTCCCGTAGCATGATACGGACAAGTCAATTTCTTTATTCATCGTCATCCTTTTTTATCTGAATTCAATAGATACAAAATCATTTTAGTTTTTTCTCCGGCGAGTAAATCAACCCGTCTACTGCATGTTCGCCATCAAGCGTGACAAAAACAGTTGTAAACATCCACTTCACCAGACGGACCTGAGGAGTCGTAAATTTCCCTACCGGAAGTTTCAGCAGCACCTTATTCCACCCCTTATTCAAGTGTACCTTCAAAGGAGGGCGGGCTGTAAAGTTTTCATTACCCAAAGGCGTTTCATTATCCGGCTTTGTGTGGGTAGCCGTCCACACAGGAGGAAGTATTTCACTATCGTTCAGCCAGATGCGGCTCCCTTTATAATCCCACTTTCCGGCTGGAGGAGGTAAGTCTTTCTCCGAACGTCCGTAGTTCTGAAACTCCACCCACAACCCCACATCCTGTGCTTTGGGCGAATATACCCATGTATAGGCATATGCCGTATGGTTTTCTGCCGGCTCTTTATAGAAAGAGGGGACCAGCGTACCCCATACATGACGCAGATAGATACCCGCACCGATAGCCTGCCGCACATTATACGCTTTGCCATCATATATATACTGATCTTTGAGTCCGGCTTCGGGTGGAAATGCCTGTTCCGGATTTCCTCCATTGGGAAAAGCATCCGTAATGTTCCACTTCACATTTGTCTGCTTCACATAAGCAAAGGGATATCCTTTGAAATGATGCTCTTTGTGCCACAACATTCTTTCTTCAAAATCAGCAAAGCTCTTAAACTCCTCCGAGTCTTCACCCGGAAGAACTGTACCGTTCCGGTCGAAATATTCGGAGCCTCCCCCTCTCCACGAACGCTCGGCAAAAGCCAGCATGTTAGGATAAAAGGCATTCTCTCTGATCACATTCTCCTCGGGCACTACTACCCTATCCTGCCACACTGCCATGATAGCCCCGGCTATATCATCACTACCCTGAGGCTGATTGTAAATGCGACTGTTATACAAAGCTATTATATCGGCAAATACGTCAAAATGATTCAGGTAGTGGAACCTTGAATCAATGGCAGGAATACCTTCCTGCGCCTTTCCGCGGTAGCTCCAGAGGTGGGTCATATCTATTTCTCCCGGTTTGTAGTGCCAGCCCGGATTCCAGGAAATCACTTTCTTGCCTTTTGCCCGGATATAGGCTACCATCTCCGGCGCAAATTGCGGATTGGTAAAGGCTACCTCATCCGTGCCGATATGCAGGTAAGGTACCTCAAAAACATCACAGACCTCATCCATCAGCAGTTTAAGAATTTTCATTCCCGCTTCGCTCTGCATATCGTGCCGAAAGGCCCGTACAAAGGCGGCACTATGCCCCGGCATATCAAACTCCGGTATCAGCAATACCTGACGCTGTTTACAGTACCGAACCAACTCTTTGGCTTCTTCCTGCGTATAAAACTTGCCCGGCATGCGCGTCACATTACAACTGTCATTCAATACCGGAAAGAGCTTGCTCTCAAGCCTCCATGCCTGGTTCTCTGTCAGATGCCAGTGAAACACATTGATTTTATAACGAGAAAGCATGTCGATCTCCCGCTTCAATTCGTCCATAGAAATATAGCCTCTGCCTACATCCTGCATGAATCCCCGTACCCGAAAAGCAGGCCAGTCTACAATCTCACATCCCCGAACAAAGGTCTTTCCTCTCCGGTGCTGCAACAATTGGTTCAATGTTTGTAATCCCCAATAAGCTCCTTGTTCGGTGATAGCCTCAACCCTGATCTTGTTTCTGTGTACCGTCAGGCGATATGCTTCATTTTCATTCAAGGGTATCCCCTCCAGTTTCTCAACCAACCGGATTTCAATTACAGAAGAGGCGCACTCATCGGCAGTCCCTCCCGCTTCGGTCACCCATGCTTCCAGTTGCGGAACAAGTACGGAAGAGACGAGCCTCACCCGTTTCATATCAAACTGCTCACCGCTCAGTTTCACTTGCTGCGGCTCTGGCAGGAAATGAATCTCACCTGCCCGGACTGTAGGAAATGTACAAAGCAACAGGAGAAATGCAACGCTATATACAATGTGCCTCATTTCACTATATCTTTTATTTTAATCTGCTGAAATGTCATATGCGCCACACTGCTCTCATACAAAATGCCAATCGTTTCATTGTCCACCAACGTAAGACAGGAATATCCCCAACCATCGGCCTCGTCTATCAACAACTGATGTTCAGGCAACCAGGTTACGCCTCCATCCAGACTGGCTTTTATAGTGATATGGTTTCTTCCCTTCGTTGTATCAGGATTGGAGAAGAACAAAAGATCTCTGCCAAGCACATTGTCCTTTGCCTCTACTTTTATCAGACTTGCCATACACACTGGCTCACGCAAAGCACTCCGCGAAGAAATATGTTCTGTCCACGTTTCGCCTAAATCCCTGGTTATAGATACTGCACGACTTCCACCCCGGTTATCGCGCATGTTCAGCATCAATACACCAGGCTCTACTTCCGCCACTTGTGCCTCGGTGGTATTGGTACGGGCATAGTTATGTATTTTCCAGGTTTGTCCCCGGTCCTTACTGTACATAATACCGGCATTGGGTATACGTGTGGCATCAATAAACTGAATAGGAAACACCAGCGTACCGTCTTGCATAGTGATGCCACGCCCCGGTCCTTGCAGCAGGAAATACCAGGAAGGATCTTTCACCTGCTCCGTGATGTTGATCGGAGCCGACCACGTCTTTCCATCGTCAGTACTCTTTGTCATCATCAATTGCGCCGTATGATTCATATCCATTCCCGGATGCGAACTCACCCACGCCCGTTGATTGCCCATGCCGTGCGTCCATGCAGCAACAATCCATATTGTATTGGTCTTTGTATCTACCAGAATAGACGGGTCTCCTACCCATTCTGTGCAGCAGGCAGTCCTCCATATTCTCCGAATGCCAGTGGCAAACGCATTTTTTCCCATGTCTTTCCACCATCCGTACTCCGGCTTAAACCTACATCGACGCGCTCCTGCAAATCAACACTACTATTATAACGCACGTCATACACTCCCAACAGCGTACCTTTGTTGGTAGTCACCAGTCCCGGAATACGGAATGCGGCCGACTGATCATCTCCGGCATGACGCACGCCTACCCCCATGCGGTGTTCTGTTTCTTTTGGAGATACAATATCTATAAGTGCTTGTTTACCATCCACTGTCACAGAGGCGATACTCGCCGTAACCTTAGCGGCCAGCGGAGTGGAAGGCTTCATCTGCAAGCTGACCCAGAAATAATTGACACCTGGAAACAGATCTTGGCTGCCCTTCAATGTTACTTCGGCATTAGGATTACTCACTTCGGCTTTTTTGATTGAATAAGACGGATTGGCAGCCAGCGTATTTCCCACAGCATGGCTGGAAATGTATTCAACCGGTGCAAAACGGTTCTTATGCTCATTCTGCAACGCCTCTGTACCGCTATAATAAAGTTTCACCGATTGAATATCTGAAAGCCTTGTTCCTTTGTCAAATTTCAAAACCACATTATTCAGTTTTTTGCTCTCTTGTGCATTCAGGCGCAGATAGAACAGAACGTTGTCTTGTCTTTCGATCAAGACAGGGATACGCGCTTCCTTAACGAATATAGTATCTGCTGCATAAAGTACAGGTGTAGTACATAAAAAGCAGAAAAGGAGAAACATAAGAGGGGTATTTTTCATGGTAATGATTAAAATTGTATGAATATTATTGAGGACAAAGATACTATTTTTCATTTTATTAGGATATGGAAATAATTAAGTTATTTAGCATATATAAAGTCTATTCCATATTATCTGTTTTAGGCCGCAAAAAATAGAGTTGCAACGCCAATGCTATCAGAACAACAACGCTAAGCCATGCAAAACCCAATCCCAGATTGCCACCATCGGTCCAGCGTCCCAACAAACTGGTAACTGCTGCTCCGGCAAATACACCAGTCATATTCATTATACCATAAGCCGTGGCTCTATATTTAGTTGACACAAACTGGCACAGAATAGGCATGTTGTTCGCATCGAAAATGCCATAGCCCACACCAAACAGCAAACCTGCTCCCACGATGCCTGCTGTATTGTGGCCAAATCCCAACAACATCAGCGCCGGAATTGTAAGTCCCAATCCGATAGCACCGGTATAAACTCTACCACGGATATTCTTCAATACCCATCTATCCGAAAGAACACCCCCAAGCAATACACCGACGAAAGAAGACAAAGCAATCGTAATAGTTGACATTGGTCCCGCTTCGGCCATCGGAATATTCAAATTTTCGGCAAACAATGTAGGCAGCCAGTTCTTTGTAGCCCATCCCGGAAGGCTCGGTGCGGCAAAATAGAACAATATTACCCAAAATGCAATGTTACTGAACAGCAAAGAAAGGCCTTTGAATACAGATGATTTCTGCTTCGGCTCCTCTCTGCGCAAGCGTTCAATCTCAATATGCTCTTTATTCTCATGTAAGAACAACACCAGAATCAAAGCATAGATAATGCCGATAATACCAAACCAATGAAAAGCAGTATGCCAGGAGTATGCCGCTGCCACCGTAGCACCGAAGCCACCGATAGCCTGCCCTGTGTAAAGCCCCGTCATGTGTATACCTACTGCCAATGACCGGGATTTATCCTGATGCCAGTCGGCAATCAGTGAAAGCTGCGGGAATATAAAGTGCTTCACTAACTCCCATCAAAGCACGCAACCAATATACCTGACTGAACGTTTCGGCATATCCCATACCAAAAGTGACAGCAGACCATACGAAAAGACTCCCTACAATTAACCACTTTCTATTCAACCTGTCGGCAATCATACCGGCTACGGGGCTCATAAATCCGTATATCCAAAGAAACACAGCCATCAAACGGCCGAAATTAGTAGCTGATTGTAGTTCTGCAATATCCAGTTGCATGGCGTCTTTCATTGTCGAAAGCATCTGACGATCCATGTAATTGAGTAATGCCACTCCCCAAAGAAGAGCTACCACAATCCATGGATAAATTTTTGAGTTTTTCATAATATGTAGTTCTTTTTATTTATTATTGCGTACTTCCTGCTACGGTTTATACTTGTCTCTAAAACAAGTATCTCTCTCATCAACCGCAAATATAAGAATATACTTTCTCTTTCAAACCTCACTATTCAGTGAGGTTATCTATTGATAGTCAACACATTCAGAAGTACTATTCTTTATATTATAAAAGTACGTATTTAATGGAGTGTTAAATGTACACTTTTACTATACAAGAGTGTACACTTTCATACTACAAAAGTACGTACTTTTACAAAGGAAGAATCCGATCTTTAACATCTACGTTAATAATGTTAATAGAAAATGCCATTAAAAACCATAAACAATTCGTATGGCAATATATATATTGTTGTTTTAAGGTAGTAATTCCTGGCAAAGTACATAGCTCTTCGTTAACATCCGGGGGATGTGGAAAGGACCTTTGAAAATGTTACCTTTTGCCGGTTGTGAGACTGTTCCGTTGCGATGAAGATATCCATACCACTCGCCAAAGTCGCTATCAGGAAAATGAGCGTATGTCCAATCACTGATTTGCTGATGCATAGCAAGATATTTTTCATCTTTTGTTGCCTGGTAAGCGTAGAGTGTAGCGATAATAGCTTCCGTCTGCGGCCACCAGAATTTCATATCATGTGCGTAATCCTGTGGGGGCAGGTTACGACAATCGCGGAAGTTGATGATACCACCGTGTTCTTTATCCCATCCCCACTCCCAAGACCAGTCGAGAATGGTAAGAGCCATGTCAGTAAGCTGTTTATCCCAATTACGGTACTTGGCTTCTTCAAGGATAAACCAGGAGGTTTCAATACAATGGCCCGGGTTGATGATACGTCCGTTTATGGTATCAATAAATTCACCATTAGTACCCACTGTCTCCAGTAATGCTTTAAACTCCGGATGCATAAAGTCCTTTTTCAGCAAAGCAATAGAGTCATCAATTTGCTGGTCGAGTATGGGATCGGCTATGGCAGCCCGAATGCGCGAAGCTGTATTTATAAGGATCATAACAATCGAATGCCCCTTTGTATGCACCGTTTCACAATATTTTGGCTCCAGAATGCCGGGAGTCCGAAGAAAGCGCTGAATGTCTTTAAATAAGTTTAAAGCCTTTTCTGCATAAGCCCTTTCGCCCGAAGCAATCGCATACTCCGCCATCGCAATGGCTGCAAAGGTTTCGGAGAATACATAACGGCGTTTACGAATGGGCTCTCCGGATGCTGTAACTTCAAAAAACATGCGCCCATCCGAATCAAAACAGTGATGTTCTATGAAATCAAGTGTGCTCTTTGCCGCAGCCAGCCAGTCGAGATTCTGCTCAATATGATTGTATGCATAACTGCATGTAAAAGCAAAACGCCCCTGAAACCAAACGGATTTGGTAGTGTCTATCAGCGAACCATCACGATTTAAACAAGTATATATACCTCCATTCCGGCGGTCCAGACCATGCTTCAACCAAAAAGGCATAATATTATCCAGCATGTCAGCCTTGTACGAGGCTGACCATGTCTGTAGGTATTCAGTTACATTCATAAAAGTAAATTTAAAATTTATTGCAACGCTCAAAGAAGTGAATGGCCTCTAACTCAGCTTTCAAACGTGCTTCTTCTTCATCAGTCATATTCTGGAACGGAGTACGGTTCTTGCCAAGATCCAGACCTATCAATTTCATTATTCTTTTACCACCAACAATATTGCCCCGATAGTGACAAATCACATTGATAACCTCTTGAGAGAAGTTCTGAAGTTCGCGTGCTTTCTCCAAGTCACCTGCATTCCATGCGTCGATAATACCAACCAGGTTGCAACCATTGTAATTGGTAGTACCACCAATTCCTCCCTGAGCACCTCCCATAGCCAGACAAGGAAGAATCGTTTCATCCTGTCCATGTAACATATCAAATTTACCGTTCTTGTAAAGACGACATTGGTTATACTCATACAAACTCTCGTACGTATACTTAATACCTGCAAAGTTGGGGATACGTCCGTCTACCGCTTCAAGGAAAGTTACCATAGACAGAAAGGCGCCGTTAAAAGCAGGAATATGATAAAAGTAGAAAGGCAGATTGGGGGCACCACAAGCAATCTCTTCACAATATTTCACCAACTCTTCTACGCGACCTACCTTAGGAAAAGGAGGAGCCATTGCACCAATTCCCCATGCACCTATCTTTTGTGCATGTTCTGCCAGACGCCGGCTCGACTTCACACAAGTACTGCCCACATGAACAATCACTTTGAAGCCTTCGGGAGCTACTTCAATCCAACGTTCGGCCAGCTTCATGCGTTCTTCTTCCGTCAGCATATAGCCTTCGCCGGAAGAACCGTTGATAAAAACACCTTTCAAACCATTCTTTGCTAACATAGCGGCATAGGCTGCAATCGGCTCATAATTTACTTCCCCATCCTCATAAAAAGGAGTAAAAGGGGCATCAATCAATCCAATAATCTTTTCCATAAGTATACAGTTTTCATATATCAAACAATTTATTTAAACATTCATGCTGCAAATATAAAAACTTCTTAATTAACAGCAAGCATATTTCTAAATTATTTTATTATTATACCTGTACAAAAGTTATATTATTTATTATATCTCCTTATATAAACCAATAAAGAAAGAATATTAATAAATTAAAGATGCAAAACGAAACGAAATATTTAAAATACTTGTATATTTGTTCAGCATTAACCACTAACATGGCATATATGAAACATAATCTGCTTAAAGAAATAGAAATGGGCTCCAAAAATGCCCTTGTGAAGAAGAGAATTATTACACATTATATATACAACGGTAGTTCAACCATTACCGACCTCTCAAAAGAGATGGATTTGAGCGTACCAACCGTTACCAAATTCATAGATGAAATGTGTGAAGACGGATATATCAACGACTATGGTAAGCTGGAAACAAGTGGTGGAAGACACCCCAATCTGTACGGACTCAATCCGGAATCCGGCTACTTCATCGGAGTAGATATCAAGAAGTTTGCCATCAATATCGGACTTATCAACTTTAAAGGAGATATGATGGAACTCAAAATGAATATCCCCTATCAATTTGAAAATTCAATAGAAGGACTGAATGAACTGTGCAAACTCATAGCAAACTTTATAAAAAAACTCAATATCAATAAAGAGAAAATATTAAATATCAATGTAAATGTATCAGGCGGGTAAATCCGGAATCGGGTTATAGTTTCAGTCAGTTCAATTTTGAAGAACGCCCGTTGGCGGATGTCTTGACAGAAAAGCTTGGCTATAAAGTAACAATAGACAATGATACGCGCGCCATGACTTACGGAGAGTATATGCAGGGATGCGTAAAGGGAGAAAAGAATATTATATTCGTCAATGTCAGCTGGGGACTGGGTATAGGGATCATCATTGACGGAAGAATATACACCGGAAAATCGGGATTCTCGGGTGAGTTCGGACACGTAAGTGCTTATGAAAACGAAATCATTTGCCACTGTGGGAAAAAAGGATGCATCGAAACTGAAGCATCAGGTTCGGCACTACATCGCATATTACTGGAGCGTATTAGAAACGGAGAGAACTCCATCTTGTCCGACCGCATTTCATCAGAAGATCCTATCACCCTGGACGAGATCATTGCAGCTGTCAATAAGGAAGATGTCCTTTGTATCGAAATAGTAGAAGAAATTGGTCAAAAGTTAGGAAAGCAAATTGCCGGACTTATCAATATCTTCAATCCGGAACTGGTAATTATCGGAGGAACTCTGTCACTTACCGGAGATTATATCACACAACCGATAAAAACTGCGATTCGAAAATATTCTCTCAACCTGGTGAATAAAGATTCGGTTATTCTCACTTCAAAGCTGAAAGACAAAGCCGGAATAGTAGGAGCTTGCATGCTTGCACGAAGCAGAATGTTCGAGGATTAAACCTCGGACATCCGCTTCATAAAAGCTTTTATACCTTCCTCATCGGTCACATCTGGTGCCCAAGGAGCCATGTTTTCAGGAGTCAATGGAGCATAAGGCCCCTGCTTTATTTCATATATCACCGTACCAGGTTCAAGCACTACAATACAGTGCCATGTACAAGGTGGAATCTCTATTCCATACATACCCTTTTCCGGATTCAGGTTTACCTTCTCTGTCACATTTCCTTCTTCATCAAACAGAATGGCAAGCAAGCTACCGCGGAGAACAAGGTATATTTCTTCTTTATCTGGATTCTTATGACGATGCGGAGGTAAATATGTATCGGGTTCCAGCGCATTTAGCATACGATGAATCGGTGCATCCATAGATTCATGGAAATTATAATTCATACGCAGACGCGGATTCTCCTTAGCCTGTCCGGATACCGTGTTCAGCAGAGTTTCAGTAATTAACTTCATAATGCTTACCTCACTTTCTCAATAGCATCCGAAGCAACAGTGACCAATGCACATCCCAACCCCGCAATACGAAGCATTAACTTATTCTTACCCTGACAATCAAGCAACTCACCGGTCGCCCCTTCCAGTTGGCCCCGAGTTACCCGAACCGTTATCCCCGGAGTCAGTTCTTCAGCAAATTCAATAAATTCACCTGTATTCTCTACCATCGAACGAAAGACCTCCATCTGACATTCCGGAATAGAGACATAACGCCCTTCTTCGCGTAACAGGAAAGAGACTCCTTTTACACTTTTAACCTTAGCAACATCGCCCACCGACAGATGCACAAAGATATAACCCGGAACAACAGGAATCATTACCTTTCTCTTACGATTGTTCCACAAACGAATTACAGACTGAAGCGGCAAATAGCTTTCAATGCCAGCTTTATCGAGCCGTTCTTTCACTTTTTTTTCCGCTCTGCCAGCTGTATAGACAGCATACCAGCAAGAAGTTTTTCCTTCTATTTCTCTGTTTGTTGTTTCCATCCCTTTAATAAGTCTTTAACAAAAAGAATCCATCCCACACTACCAACGCCTGCCAGAAATACAAAGCCAATAAGAATCATGATTTTATTTGGTTTAGCGGGCTTTAAAGGCACCGTCGCTGGTTGTACTACTGTATATACAGGAGTAATCTCCTGTACTTTAGCCTTGGCCATCTGCAATTGCTGAGCAACCTGATTGTATACCCCATAAGCAAGGCTCATCTCATTCTGCAAACGCTCTTGTTCTGTACGAACACTATGCAAAACGATATTCTGATTACCATCGGCATACCGGGCATACTTTTGTTGTGCTGCATAATAGTTAGCCTTGGCTTCATCATATAATTTTTCAGCAAACTTCAGGTCATGCCGTGCCTTGTTGGTACGATAATCTGTAATATAATTCTGCAAACGGCGCATCACAGTATCAGTCAATGCAGCTGATATTAACGGATCCTGCATAGTAACAGACAGGGTAGTCACTCCAGTCTTTTTGTCTACAGACACAGAAATGCGCTTACTCAAAGCATCGGCAATAGCAGCCTCATCTTTAGTTAACATAAATGGATTAACTTTACCATCTCCCTGCCCGGTAGGCTCATCTTTAAACAGAGAAACCACCCACCCCAAAGCTTTAAACGGCGCAGACACGATAGCCCCCCACCACGGACTTCTCTGATGTTCGTCCAGATAGTCGTATAGCCGAATCTTTAACTCACCTTTTTGATCTTCTACCTTTACATCAAACAACTCCGTCAGAAAAGGGGTTGAACTTACAATATCCGGATATAACTCTGGAAAAAGAGCATCATCACCTCCGGAATTACCCAAGTTAACACCTGCCATGGCAGCCAGGCTCCCATGCTCCCACCTGTTGATTTTCCTGTTGTCTCAGGAGCAAGTGTCACACTGGTAGCATACTCTTTAGGGATACTAAAAGCAACTACAAGTGCTACTATTACAGCAATTCCACAAGTTTTGAAAACCAATTTACGGTTAGCCCAAACCTTTTTGGCCAACTCTATCAAATCTATTTCCTGCTCCTCAACAGGCTGAGGTATTTTATTTTTATCAAATTCTTCGTTCATGTTATCCACGGTTTTTTTATATTATTTCTTCAATAAATTTGCAACCGTAGCTGCCATTGTACCGATTGAAGCAGCCGAGGTAGTCAAGCCGATAATCTGTGCAATATCCACACGCTTACGTTCACGTTTCGTCGGAATAATAATTTCACATCCCGGCTCTACTTTCGCTTTACGCAAACGTTTCACCCTTGACACCGTACCATTCATATATACAATATAAGCCTTACTCTTCTTGGCTCGGGCTCCATAACCACCTGCCTGATCAATATAATGTCCTAACTTAGCTCCTTTCTTATATAATACGGTATTGGGATACATCACCTCACCATTAATGCGGACTGTACTCAAGTATTCCGGTATTATCAACTGATCTCCCTCACGTAATACCATATCATAATCAGAACCCGGATTCTGTAATGCTTTATCCAGTTCAATACCTACCGTATATTGTTCGCTTAGTGCCAGACTTCCCAAAGCTACGGAATCTTTACCGCTACTATGAATAGCCATACGCAAAGTAGCACTGCGAAGAGCACGTTCTTCATCATTCATCCGACGAATAAGACGAGCCCCTTTTGCATAAGCATCAGCAGTCAAACCACCCGAACGGGCTACCAAGTCAGATAAGCGCTCACTCTTCTTCAACAGGGTATATCCACCATCAAAAACAACTTCACCCGAAACGCTGACTTTACGCTGCACCTGATAAGCAGGACTACGACGTACTATAACTTCGTCATAAGGCTCCAACACAAATCCGGGAGTTCCGTCAACAACATAGCCATCTTTTACAGAGAAAGTATATACCTCACCCAAACGGCTGGTAGACGTCATTCCCTTAGGATCTTTCAAACGACGGGAGATATCTACTTTAACTGTAGATGCAGCTTCCAGCAAACCACCTGCTTGTATAATAAGATCCTCCAAAGTAGTATTTTCTGCATAAGGATATGTACCGGGACGCGCAACCTGTCCTCCAATCGTAAATGCTCCACGCTCCTGAAGTTCATGGATACTGGGGATTACCAATACATCATTCTTAATAAGAGGAATATCGGCCACCGAACCATTCATCATACCTTTCAAATCAATAGATATAACTTCTAATGTCAAATCTTCATGTTCACGGAATAATTGTGCACGATTCAAAAATGCATCACCTTTCAAACCTTCTGCTTTCTGGATCAGCTGTTTCACCGTATTCATATTACCACTTAGCTCATACATACCACTACGGTAAACAGCTCCGCGAACTTCAACACGATTCTCAAAA
The DNA here is from genome assembly GCA_000613465.1 of Bacteroides nordii WAL 11050 = JCM 12987. Lineage (GTDB taxonomy): Bacteria > Bacteroidota > Bacteroidia > Bacteroidales > Bacteroidaceae > Bacteroides > Bacteroides nordii. The sequence goes on along the minus strand of BAJA01000037.1, from coordinate 23,348 downwards.
CGATCCAGAATCGAACCTACAGTCACTGCGTCACCATCGTCTAAATGAAATACGGAATAATCCATTTCGTCGATATTGAACAGCTTGTATTCACGTCCACTCTGCCGTACCAGACGGACTCCTTTTGTATAAGCATCACCAGAGAACCCACCAGCATACTTTATCAAAGTAGCAAGTGTTTCGTTCTTCTTCATTTCATAATACATCGGACGTTTCACCTTACCCGATATATCAACCAACTTCTCATAAGGAGGAACGATGATCACATCCCCTTCCATCAGGCGAATATCATCTAACAATTTTCCTTTTAAAATATAATCGTATACATCCAGATCGGCAATGCAGTTACTGCCACGCATCACTCTGATGCTACGCAAACTACCGATATTGTTGACCCCTCCCGCACGATACAACGCATGAAATACCGTAGATAAAGAGGATAGCATATAAGTACCCGGGACAGCAACTTCACCCATTACATTAATTTGAATGGAGCGTATCTGTCCTAACGTCAGTCGTACTTCAGATTCCGGATTGGTACCTGATACCTGTGAATAAATCTTGCTGAATTCTTTTTTGAGAAAGCTGTTTGCTTCTGCAACGGTCATCCCATTCAAATAAACCGGACCTAACAGATTAACCATTATATTTCCCTCCGGAGAAATGGTCTTTCGCATACTGGCCTCATTGGCTCCCCATACATCAATAATAACTTCATCGCCGGGACCCAAACGATAATTAGGCGGAGTAGCCATATTGACATTAGGTTCAAATGTCAAATTCCGGCTATTAAAGATATTGCGACCAAACACCAAACGAGCTGCAGCAGCTGTACCTTCAGTAGTAGGGTCACTCACTTCTGTACTAATAACATCAAATGTTCCGGCTGTCACTTCATCAGAAGCATCCTGCCTCCTTTCTCTTTGTTGTGATGCAACACTTTGATCTACAACGGCAACATCGGCTCCTTGGCCCTCTTCGTATCGTTCTTTTATTCGTTCAGCCTGTTGTTTGGTTACGCCTCGTGCAGTCAATTCTGTTATAAGCTGCTTTTGACTCTTTCCCGATTTTTGTCCATCTTTCACATACTGAATTACTTGATCATCGGACATTTGTGCCATTACTGCCCCAGTCAAAGTAAACGTTAAAAAGAACAGTGTGATAAATCTACGCATAAGATATTCTGATAAATCTTTTTTTGAGTTTCTTCTTTAAATCGGGCGCAAATATAATACATTATTTTCATAATATACATTTATTTCATTCCGAAGTTTCTGAAAATACCTAAAACGAGTAAATATGTCCAAAAATAGTACATAATGAAATCTTGATCCATAAAGATAAAAGTCTTTTTCTAGCAACTATCAATCCACAGAAAATCAACATTATATTAAAGTAAAACAATTGTTAGGCAACTTAAATCTTCCATACAATCACTATCTTTCAGTTATTTTTATATCAGCTTTTTTTTCTGAGTTAGCAAAACAAATATTTTCTTTGACATTTAACATTAAGTCTTATTGCTCTCCTATATTTCATAATATTGTAAATTCTATTTTATCTACATAGCCCTGTTTATACCAAATTTTCCCATTAACTTCCTCCCTTCTACCTATATTTTATCGATATTAGAAATGTAAAACTAATCGCCGAAACCAGATTTTATAGTGACTACAAATACACTATAATAATTATTATCAAAAAAAGATTAGCTTTCTTTTTGTTTTTTCAAATAAAGCTGTAATTTTGCACGCCGTAAACGAGTCCTGCCGCTATAGCTCAGTTGGTAGAGCAACGCATTCGTAACGCGTAGGTCGCCAGTTCAAGTCTGGCTAGCGGCTCATTTATAAAAGCGCTGATTATAAAAATATAGTCAGCGCTTTGTTTATTTCTAACTGTCTCTTTTTTTTAAATAGAGACAGGATATATAATTCTTAAATATTATATCGTGAGTGGAAGAAAATCCTTAAAAAAAAGAAAGCCTCAGAACAAACTCAAGTTAGGCTGCATCATCATTTTCATCGCTTTAATACCACTTTTTTATGGACTGTATCTCTACATACAACAATCTGAAGCAAAAGACAACGACAATAATAAAACGCTACAACCTATTGTCGCAGTAAATAACCCCCAAAGAGCTATCTACAAAGACTTACCAGAACCTATTGGTAAAAAAACAGAAGCTTCTTTAAATAAAGATTCAAAAGCTTCAATTCCCCAGAAGCAGAAAATCCCCACAGCCGAGGAACTGGAAATCCCGGTAATGACCGCCCCCAGAAAGGGACAGATCATCCGTCACACCGGATATACCGTATCTTATAATGAAAACCTGCGACTGCCCAACTGGGTAACTTACGAACTTACCCGCCAGGAAACGCAGGGCAACGCCCAAAGAACCGACCGCTTCATTGCCGACCCACAGGTGAAGGGGGGCATCGCCACCAATGCAGATTACACCCGCTCTGGCTACGACAAGGGGCACATGGCCCCGGCTGCCGATATGAAATGGAGCGTAACGGCCATGAAGGAGTCGTTTTACTTCAGCAACATGTGCCCGCAACACCCCGAACTGAACAGGCGGAAATGGAAAGACCTCGAAGAAAAGATACGCGACTGGGCCATAGCCGACAGTGCCATCATTATCATCTGCGGCCCCATCGTAGAGGATTCTGCACAGAAAATAGGGAAAAACCGAGTGGTTGTGCCACAGAAATTCTTCAAAGTGATTCTCTCGCCTTTCGTCGACAATCCCCGGGCCATCGGCTTCCTTTTCGACAATGAACGTTCGGTAGAACCTCTGGGCACCTACGTCGTAAGCGTAGATAGCATCGAAACGCTGACGGGGATGGACTTCTTTGCCCCGCTACCCGATGAACTGGAAGATAGCATAGAGGCAAAAGCGGATATCAGGCTGTGGAAATAGTTTCAAGTGTATTTCACCACAGAGGACACGGAGGACACAGAGTTTTTTAGATCTTTGATGAAACGCGGATAAACGCAGATTTTCGCAAAAGGGAAAAAATAAATAGTATTTCACCACAGAGTAACACAGAGTTCCACAGAGTGGTATTTATCTGATAAAACGCAGATTAAAAGACTGTAGTTCTTTATCATACATTTGTTCCCCTTTGCGAAAATCTGCGTTTATCTGCGTTTCAATAAAGATTAAAGAACTCTGTGTCACTCTGTGGTGAAGTATGAATAATTTGCCAATATGCTCATTATTTATCTGCGTTTCATCAAAGATCTAAAAAACTCTGTGTCCTCCGTGGTGAAAACGTCAACGCCTTGCCTCCATCTACCAACGCCTTCCCTCCATGCAGCCAACGCCTTGCCTATTTTCTACAAATTCCGCTCCTCCCCTCCAAATATTTCCCCTGCAAAACCTCCGGAATTACTCGGATTCTTGTTACCTTTGACCCGTTTTTATAACGTCAACATTCCCTATGGAAAAGAAAAAGAAAAAAATCCTCATCAGCCTCCTGGCCATCCTCCTTATCGCCTGCGCAACAGCTGCCGGAATCGTTTATTATTACCTTCTGTATCCACAGTTTCATCCGGCCCGCACCGTCTACGTATACATCGACCGCGACGACACAGCCGACTCCATATATAATAAGGTGAAAACCTACGGCCATCCCACCACCCTCACCGGATTCCGCTGGCTGGCCAAATACCGGCAACTCGAAAAAACAATCCACACCGGACGATACCCCATTCGCCCCGGCGACAACGCCTACCACGTCTACAGCCGCCTCTCCCGCGGCTATCAGGAGCCCATCAACCTCACCATCGGCAGCGTTCGTACCCTCGACCGCCTGGCACGCAGCGTAGCCCGCCAACTCATGATAGACTCTGCCGAAATAGCTGCCCCCCTTTTCGACCCCGCCTTCCAGCAGCAACTGGGTTACAACCCCGAAACCATGCCCTGCCTCTTCATCCCCGAAACCTACCAAGTGTACTGGGACATGAGCGCCGACGATTTCTTTGAACGCATGCAGAAGGAACACCGGAAATTCTGGAACGCCGAACGCCTCGCCAAAGCCCAGGCCATCGGCATGAGCCCCGAAGAGGTGTGCACCCTCGCCTCCATTGTGGAAGAAGAGACGAACAACAACGCCGAAAAACCCACCGTAGCCGGACTCTACATCAACCGCCTGCACACCGGAATGCCCCTTCAGGCAGACCCTACCATCAAATTTGCCCTGCAAGACTTCGGACTGAGAAGAATCTCCAACGAAAACCTGCGCGTAGAATCGCCCTACAACACCTATACCAACACCGGGCTCCCTCCCGGACCGATACGCATCCCCTCAGCCAAAGGCATAGACAGCGTGCTCAACTACACCCGCCACAACTACCTGTACATGTGTGCCAAAGAAGATTTCTCGGGCACCCACAACTTTGCATCCAACTATACCGACCACATGGCAAATGCCAGAAAATACTGGAAAGCACTGAACGAAAGAAAGATTTTCAAGTAATTCTGTGATAAAATGACCGTAAAAATGTATCTTTGCCAAAGACTAGAAGTAGGCAAGCGAGTAGTAAAGTAAGTAGTTAAGTAGTCAAGTAGTCAAGTAGCAAGTAGAATAGATAAAATGAAACATTTCTACTTAACTACTTGACTGCTTAACTACTTAACTACTCGCTTTACTACTTACTTAACTACCTGACTACTAAATAAAAATAACCGTGACTAACACTAATTAAAAAACAAAGATATGAGCAAGCAACTCTTACTTGGCGACGAAGCCATTGCACAAGCTGCACTGGATGCCGGACTCTCAGGCGCGTACGCCTATCCGGGCACCCCTTCAACCGAGATAACGGAATACATCCAGATGTCTCCCATTACGAGTGAAAGAAACATACACAACCGCTGGGCAGCCAACGAAAAAACAGCCATGGAGGCCGCCTTGGGCATGTCCTTCGTTGGCAAACGCGCACTCGTCTGCATGAAACACGTAGGCATGAACGTAGCTGCCGACTGCTTCATCAACTCAGCCATCACCGGCGTAAAAGGTGGCCTGATCGTAGTAGCCGCCGACGATCCCAGCATGCACTCCTCACAGAACGAACAAGACAGCCGCTTCTATGGCGACTTCTCGCTCATCCCGATGTACGAACCCAGCAACCAGCAGGAAGCCTACGACATGGTGTACAATGGATTTGAATTCTCCGAAAAAACCGGCGAACCCCTGTTGCTGCGCATGGTAACCCGCCTGGCACACTCACGTTCCGGCGTAGAACAGAAACCGCAAAAACCACAAAACGAAATCGCCTTTGCCGAAGATCCCCGCCAGTTTATCCTCCTGCCCGGCAATGCACGCAAACGCTACAAAGCACTGCTGGCCCGCCAGGACGAATTTATCCGCGCTTCCGAAGCATCACCCTACAACAAATACACCGACGGCCCCAACAAAAAACTGGGCATCATCGCCTGCGGTATCGGCTACAACTACCTCATGGAAAACTATCCGGAAGGTTGCGAATACCCCGTACTCAAAATAGGCCAATACCCACTCCCCAAAAAACAACTGATGCAGCTCATAGAAGCCTGTGACGAAATACTCGTCCTCGAAGACGGCCAGCCTTTCGTCGAAAAACAACTCAAAGGCTATCTGGCATCGGACTCAAAGTAAAAGGACGCCTCGACGGCACACTCTCACAAGATGGAGAACTGAACCCAGACTCCGTGGCACGTGCCGTGGGCAAAGAAAACAAATCCGAATTCAGCGTACCCTCCGTAGTCGAAATGCGCCCACCCGCCCTGTGTGAAGGTTGCGGACACCGTGACATGTACATCACACTCACCCAGGTGCTGACCGAAGAATACCCCACACACAAAGTATTCAGCGACATCGGCTGCTACACACTGGGAGCCAACGCACCCTTCAACGCCATCAACTCCTGCGTAGACATGGGCGCCTCCATCACCATGGCCAAAGGTGCTGCCGACGGAGGACTTTACCCCGCCGTAGCCGTTATCGGCGACTCCACCTTCACGCACTCCGGCATGACCGGACTGCTGGACTGCGTCAACGAAAATGCCGATGTAACCATCATCATCTCCGACAACGAAACCACCGCCATGACCGGTGGACAAGACTCTGCCGGAACAGGACGCATCGAAGCCATCTGCACAGGACTGGGAGTTGACCCCGCACACATCCGTGTGATGACCCCGCTGAAAAAAAACTACGAAGAAATGAAACAGACCCTACGCGAAGAACTCAACTACCACGCGTGTCAGTCATCATCCCCCGCAGAGAGTGTATCCAAACATTAGCACGTAAAAAAAGAAACAAGTAAGCCATGAAAAAAGACATCATACTATCAGGAGTAGGCGGACAGGGCATTCTGTCAATCGCCACAGTCATCGGTAAGGCAGCCCTGAAAGACGGGCTATACATGAAGCAAGCCGAAGTACACGGCATGAGCCAGCGCGGAGGAGACGTACAATCCAACCTCCGCATCAGCGACCAACCCATTGCGTCAGACCTCATCCCCTCCGGAAAGTGCGACCTCATCATCTCACTCGAACCCATGGAAGGACTACGGTACCTGCCCTACCTCAGCCCCGAAGGCTGGTTGGTGACCAACGAAACACCGTTCGTCAACATCCCCAACTATCCCGCACAGGAAGACGTACTGGCCGAAATCGGCAAACTCCCCCACAAAGTAGTGCTCAATGTAGACAAAGTAGCCAAAGAAGTAGGCTCGGCACGCGTAGCCAACATCGTATTGCTGGGAGCCACCATCCCATTCCTGGGCATCGACTACCAGAAAATACAAGACAGCATTCGTGAGATATTCCAACGCAAAGGAGAGGCCATCGTAGACATGAACCTCCAGGCACTGGAAGCCGGCAAGGAAATAGCCGAAAAATTAATCAAATAACACCAATGTGATACAACACAATGTGCCAATTGTCCGCGTCCAAACCACCGCAGCACAATTGGCACATCAACTCCATTGCTCCAATTAATAAAAACCATGAATACAACATACTGGGAAGAAGATATAGAAACCATGAGCCGCGAAAAGCTGAACGAACTACAACTGCAACGGCTCCGGAAAACAGTTTCAATAGCAGCAAATGCTCCTTATTACCAAAAGGTCTTTAAAGAACACGGCATCACCGCCCAGTCCATCCAGACACTGGACGACATCCGGAAAATACCCTTCACCACCAAAACCGACATGCGCGCCTACTACCCCTTCGGACTCGTAGCCGGCAACATGCAAAGAGATGGCGTACGCATCCACTCCTCAAGTGGAACCACCGGAAACCCCACCGTCATCGTACATTCACAGCACGACCTCGACTCCTGGGCAAACCTCGTTGCCCGTTGCCTCTACATGGTAGGCATCCGCAAAACGGATGTATTTCAAAACAGTTCCGGTTACGGTATGTTTACCGGTGGCCTCGGATTCCAGTACGGAGCCGAACGCCTGGGGGCACTCACCGTACCAGCCGCCGCAGGCAACAGCAAACGGCAGATAAAATTCATCAACGACTTCAAAACCACCGCCTTACATGCCATTCCCAGCTATGCCATACGCCTGGCAGAAGTCTTTCAGGAAGAAGGACTAGACCCCACAGGCACCACCCTGAAAACCCTCGTCATCGGAGCCGAACCTCACACAGACGAACAACGGAGGAAAATAGAACGCATGCTGGGCGTCAAAGCCTACAACAGCTTCGGAATGACAGAAATGAACGGTCCCGGTGTAGCCTTCGAGTGCACCGAACAAAACGGCATGCACTTCTGGGAAGACTGCTATTTTGTAGAAATCATCGATCCCGAAACAGGAGAACCCGTTCCGGAAGGAGAAATCGGAGAGCTTGTACTCACCACCCTCGACCGCGAAATGATGCCCCTGCTCCGCTACCGTACCCGCGACCTCACCCGCATCCTACCCGGGAAATGCCCCTGCGGACGCACTCATCTGCGCATAGACCGCATCAAAGGACGCAGTGACGACATGTTCATCATCAAAGGAGTCAACATCTTCCCGATGCAGGTGGAAAAGATACTCGTGCAATTCCCACAATTGGGCAGCAACTACCTCATCACCCTGGAGACAGTCAACAACCAAGACGAAATGATCGTCGAAGTAGAACTGAGCGATCTCTCTACCGATAACTACATCGAACTGGAGCGCATCCGCAAAGAAATCACCCGCCAGCTTAAAGATGAAATACTGGTTACCCCCAAACTTAAACTGGTCAAAAAAGGCTCTCTCCCCCAAAGCGAAGGCAAAGCAGTAAGGGTAAAAGACCTGAGAAACAATATATAATAAATACACCAATGCGCCAATCAGGAGGCCCTCCCTCCCCGAATTGCGCATTGGCATATCAACTTCTTTAGCAAATGACACGTTGATATGTCCCCATTTTCCTTATTCATTATGCAATTATTAAAGAAAAGAATACAGCAAGACGGAAGATGCTTTGAAGGCGGTATCCTCAAAGTAGACAGCTTCATCAACCATCAGATGGACCCTGTATTAATGAAATCCATCGGAGTAGAATTTGTTCGCCGCTTCGCCGCCACCAATGTCAATAAAATCATGACCATAGAAGCCAGCGGCATTGCCCCCGCCATCATGACCGGCTATCTCATGGACCTCCCCGTTGTATTTGCCAAAAAGAAATCGCCCAAAACCATTCAGAACGCATTGAGCACCACCGTACACTCCTTCACCAAAGATCGTGACTATGAAGTAGTTATCAGCTCCGATTTCCTCACCCCCGAAGACAATGTGCTCTTTGTCGACGATTTTCTCGCCTATGGAAATGCCGCCCTCGGCGTGCTGGACCTGATCAAGCAATCGGGCGCCAATCTGGTAGGAATGGGATTCATTATAGAGAAAGCCTTTCAACATGGCCGGAAAACACTTGAAGAACAAGGTGTACGTGTAGAAAGCCTGGCCATCATCGAAGATTTATCAAACTGCCAGATAAAAATCAGATAATCCTGTAGCGCGAACTACAGGGAACACTTTATATTCGGATTTTAGAAATCCGGCCGCCGTCAGTCATTTTACATTCGGATTAAAGTATTGCCCCTTTTTCTTTGTAGCTTTCCCATACTGCACAGCCTTCTGCGGACATACATGATAGCAAGCCAGGCAGGAAGTACAATCTGCTCCCCAAACCGGTTTCCAACCCACCATCACGATATTCAACATCGGACAAACCTTCTCACACCGCTTACAGGCAATACAAGCATCCGTTACATGAAATTTTCCTACTGATATGCCCTTCTTGATAAAGAGAGGATTAATCAACTTCGTTTTGATAAAAGGAAAACGCCCTTCGTTACACTGAAAAGATTTAGTTCTCTCCTCAATCATCTCTCCCACTTCGGCCACTCTTTGAACAGCATCATCCAGCTTCCGCTTCTCCACCTCCTTAGAGTCTACATCAAACCCCGGAAGCAGTACATAATTATTAGGCATAGTAACCGAGAATCCCGCATCACATCTCCATCTCTTCGCAGCCACCGCGTCGCAAAACACCTGCTGAGCCAACCCGGTATCATCACCACACGAACACACAAAAAAGAAATACTGACTATGATAATTAGACAAAGATAAACCCTGCAAGAATTGGAGAACAATAGGAGGAGGCCCCCAGGAATAAATAGGAAACACAAAACCGACCTTCTCTTTATCGGCCAACTCGTAATGGGTAACTGCATTCCGCATAGCTTCCGGAATGAATATCAATTGTTCTTTCAGCACACCAGCAAGCTGCTCTGCAATCCACTTAGAGTTTCCTGTACCAGAAAAATAAAATATCATAAAGAGGAGGGGTATAAAAAAGCCGCACCGACGATGTGATGAAACTCTGATAGAACAAGATTTGAGTGCTCGCCCCCTTTGTAATCCACCGGCATTAAGCTGTCCCGAAGGATGTGGCCCGCCATTGAGAGCTGAAGCGTTCTCGGTTTATCAGATTAATTTGAAGAGTTTCCCGATCAAGTCGATACGGCTAATATTTTAACTACACAAATGTAACAACTTTGTATGATATAAACAAGGAAAAGCCGCTTTTTGTTTACCCTCAAAGTAACTTTTCCTCCCATCCAGAGGGAGTTCCGGAAAAGAAAAATGCCGGTTGCTTTACAGCAACCGGCACCTATAATTCTTACACTGTGTGACTTAAGCAGCTTTTGCTTTAGCAACTACAGCCTTGAAAGCTTCCGGATGATTTACTGCTAAATCAGCCAAAACCTTGCGGTTTATTTCGATACCGGCTTTGTGCAAACCACCCATCAACTTAGAATATGACATTCCTTCAAGACGTGCAGCAGCATTGATACGTTGTATCCAGAGAGCGCGGAAGTTTCTTTTCTTATTTCTACGGTCACGGAACGCGTATGTCAAACCCTTCTCCCAAGTGTTTTTAGCTACGGTCCAAACATTTTTTCTTGCACCAAAGTAACCTCTGGTCAATTTCAAAATTTTCTTTCTTCTTGCTTTTGAAGCAACATGATTTACTGATCTTGGCATAGTTTTACTCTTTTTTGAATGTTAGCGCCGTTACTTCACGTAGCGAACTTAAAGCTAATGCATTCGGTTAATACTTTAATAATACTTTTACGCTTTTGATTACTTCATAGCTAAGAGCTCCTTAACCTGGCTTACATTTGTTGCATCAACAGTTGTAGAGTAGCACAGATTTCTTTTTCTCTTCTTAGTTTTCTTAGTCAAAATATGACTGTGAAAAGCGTGCTTTCTTTTGATTTTACCTGTTCCGGTAAGGGTAAACCTTTTTTTAGAACCGGAGTTAGTCTTCATCTTTGGCATCTTACTTGATTTTAAATTATTAAATTATATGGCAACGCACTATACCTGGCGCGTTACGCATTTCTTTCTTATTCTTCAGTTGGCTCTTCGCTCGCTTTCGGAGCTGCAACTTTGGGCGCAACTACCTTAGGAGCAGCAGGCTTTTTAGAAGTCCCTTCCTTCTTTTTAGGAGAAAGCTGGATAATCATACGCTTCCCTTCCAAAACAGGCAACTGATCTACTTTTGCATAATCTTCCAGATCATTGGCAAAACGCAATAACAACACCTCACCTTGTTCTTTAAAAAGAATAGAACGTCCTTTAAAGAATACATAAGCCTTCACTTTGTCACCATCTTCCAGAAATCCTTTCGCATGCTTCAACTTAAAGTTATAATCATGGTCATCTGTCTGAGGTCCGAAACGTATTTCTTTTACGTTCACCTTCACTTGCTTGGCCTTTTGTTCCTTCTGACGCTTCTTCTGCTGGTAAAGAAATTTAGAGTAGTCAATAATACGACAAACAGGGGGTTCTGCATTAGGTGAAATTTCCACCAGGTCAAGTTCTTTTTCTTCAGCCATCTTCAAGGCCTGGAAAATAGGATATACCTTAGGCTCTATATCATCGCTTACGATGCGTACTTCTTTGGCTCGAATCTGTTCATTGATTCTGTACTGCCCTTTTAAGCTGTCATTCTTCATCAAATAACGTTTACTTCCTTGTTGTTTTTTATTGTCTACCAATTTATTTTAATTTATTAATTGCGCGCAAAGTTACCACTTATTTATCATATTCTGAACTTCTTCGTTCAAAATTTTAGCAAATTCTTCAAATTTCATAGTCCCTTTATCGCCTTCACCTTGTCTGCGAACTGAAACTTCACCGTTTTCGGCCTCTTTCTCACCCACAATCAGCATGTAAGGAATACGTTTCATTTCATTATCGCGTATCTTACGACCAATCTTTTCATTACGATCGTCAACAATCGCACGGACTTCGTGTGTTCTCAGATACATCTTTACCTGTTCTGCGTAATCATTAAACTTTTCACTGATTGGCAGAATGACTACCTGATCGGGTGTCAGCCACAACGGGAACTTACCAGCTGTATGCTCAATAAGCACTGCCACAAAGCGTTCCATCGATCCGAAAGGAGCACGATGAATCATCACCGGACGATGTTTCTGATTATCAGATCCCATATATTCGAGTTCAAAACGCTCCGGCAGGTTATAATCTACCTGGATTGTTCCCAACTGCCAACGACGACCGATGGCATCTTTCACCATAAAGTCAAGCTTAGGACCATAGAAAGCAGCCTCTCCATATTCTATTTTAGCCTTCAAACCTTTTTCTTCACAGGCTTCAATGATGGCTTGCTCTGCCTTTTCCCAATTCTCATCACTACCGATATATTTCTCACGATTAACCTTATCACGCAGAGAAATCTGAGCCTCAAAGTTAGTAAAGTCCATCGAACGGAACACAATGGAGATAATATCCATTACGCGAAGGAATTCACCCTTCACCTGATCCGGACGGCAGAAAATGTGCGCATCATCCTGTGTGAAACTACGTACACGAGTCAAACCGTGAAGCTCACCACTTTGTTCGTAACGGCATACCGTACCAAACTCTGCAAGACGCAAAGGAAGGTCTTTGTACGAACGCGGGAAATTCTTATAAATCTCGCAATGATGCGGACAGTTCATTGGTTTCAAGAAGTACTCTTCGCCTTCCTCAGGGGTATGTATCGGTTGGAAAGCATCTTTACCATATTTGGCATAGTGTCCGGAAGTTACATACAACAATTTATTACCGATAGGCGGAGTTATCACTTCCTGATAATCATAACGGGTCTGGATACGACGCAAGAACTCTTGCAGGCGCAAACGAAGTGCAGTTCCCTTTGGCAACCACATCGGAAGTCCCTTACCCACTGTATCAGAGAACATAAAGAGCTGCATTTCCTTACCAATCTTACGATGATCGCGCTTTTTAGCTTCTTCCATCAGTGTCAGGTATTCATCCAGCATTTTCTTTTTCGGGAAAGTAATACCATAAATACGAGTCAGCATCTTACGGTCTTCATGACCACGCCAGTATGCACCTGCCACAGAAGTCAGTTTGATAGCCTTGATCGGAGCGGTTGTCAGCAAGTGAGGACCACGGCAAAGATCTGTAAAAGCTCCTTGCGTATAGGTAGTAATATGACCGTCTTCCAATTCGGAAATCAATTCGCATTTGTAGGTTTCACCACGATCACCAAACATTTTCAAAGCATCGTTTTTTGCAATGTCTGCACGAACCACAGCCTCTTTCTTTGCCACCAACTCTGCCATTTTGGCTTCAATAACCGGCAGATCAGCTTCCTTGATCACAGCTTCACCCGGATCAACATCATAGTAAAAACCATTCTCAATAGCCGGCCCAATACCAAACTGTATGCTGGATAAAGTTCCTGCAATGCTTCTGCCAGCAAGTGAGCACTTGTATGCCAGAAGGCATGTTTACCTTCTTCGTCCTCCCACTTATAAAGTACGATAGAAGCATCTTCATTAATAGGGCGACCTAAATCATAAATTTCACCGTTCACGCCACAAGCCAGTACGTCCTGTGCCAGTCGCGAACTGATACTTTCTGCAATTTGCAAACCGTTCACTCCCTCGTTATATTCACGAACAGAGCCATCGGGAAATGTTATCTTTATCATAATGTGATGTTATATTTTTCTTTTTAGCACGCAAAGATAGTGCAAACCGAGAGCAGAATAAAATGAACTCGTTCATTTTTTATGCCAAGGTGCAGTTTATATTTACTTTTTGGTGCAAAAATAGCTAAATCTTTTTGAGTTTTCTATTATTTATAAAAAAAATGTTATTCCATCTGATCGGTGAAACGTTTAATAATATTGTATGCCGAAACAATACCCAGTTCACCTGCCTTACTCAAATCTGTAATACCTTGCTTATTATTACCCAGGAAAATATGGGTCAATCCACGGTTATAATACGCATCTGCAAAATCATGATTCAACTCGATGGCTTTGTCATAATCGACCAATGCAGAACGATAATCTTTCAACATTGCCGACACATTGGCACGATTGTAGTAAGCATAAACGAAATCGGGTGCCAAAGCAATCACACGGTTTAAGTCTGCTATTACCGCATCATAATCTACCGCGCCGATCTCCTTATGAGACGAATCGATACCCTGTTTGGCACTTGTAGCTTCTTCGGCTTTTTGATACTCCAACTGTTTACAACGCACCAAAGCTCTCATAAAGTAAGCAGGGAAGAATGTATCATCCAGCAAGATGGCTTGTGTCAGGTCGTCAACCGAACTTGTAAAATCTTGTACAAGATAAAAATCGAGCGCACGGGCAAAACGTTTCGCAGCACTCTTCTCATCTTCCACAATGGCAGAAGTATGAGCATCGATCAATGCAAAATGGAACTTAACCTGCTCTTCAGTCAATGGCGCTTCCATATTAGTGAGACGCAGGCGCTTCGGAATATACCCGTCTGGTTCAGTTCATCAATGTAGGTATGATAGTTTACGGAACGCTTCACATCACTCATCTTCTCATAATAAGTAAGTGCAAACATCGGTTCGGGCTTGATATTCACGTTGCGATCCTGTACCCTGCCCCGGTAATCGCTCTTGTACTGCCGTTCCTGTTCAGAATCGTCTGCTATCACTATCTTACGATAGTTATTCATATTTTTATCCGACTTCTTACGTGTCTTGCCTTCGTCTTCCTCATCTTCATTATTCTCAGCCTTATCATCTTTATTATTTTGTGCCACATCTTTATTTGACACACCATTCTGACGATCGAGCTGCATCTTCATAATTTTGAAATCATCCGCTTCGGCTCCTTTACGGTCTCCTATTTTCTTTCTGGCTTCAGCACGCTGATAATAACCGGCCAGGAAGTTAGGATACTGATCAATAACTGTAGTATAATCCTTGATCGCTCCCCGGTAATCTCCCGTTTGTGCACGCAACAATCCACGGTTAAAGGTAGCCATCATATTATCCGGTTCTATTTCAAGCACAAAGTTAAAATCTTCAATAGCACGGTTATCATCTCCTACTTGTGCACGCAGCAAACCACGGTTATAATGCCCGATAAAATTGTTTGGATCTATATCTAAAGCGAGGTCATAGTCGCTCATGGCCCCTCTCAGATTGTTTTGATGGAAGCGAGCCAAAGCACGATTAATATAATTCCCGGCATTCCGGGCACTCAGGCGAATAGCCTGGTTGAAATCGGATTCGGCCTCTGCATACTTGGATTGTTGTAACTGTACAATAGCCCGTGACGACCATGCATCCGGATCATATTTATCCAGTTCGATAGCTGTATTAAAATCATTCAGTGCCCTGATAGTATCCTGCTGCTTTAAAGCCACTTCACCACGCATAAGATAGGCTCGTGTATATTTGGGAGATATAGCCAATAATTTACCCAAATCTTCTTCTGCAGCTTTATAATCTTTTTTCTGAATATGGCATAGAGTCAGATTGTGCCACAACGTAACATTCTCCGGGGCATAAAACAGGGCTTTCTGATAATCTTCAATCGCACCACCATACTTATTCTGCCGGATACGGGCCAACCCTCGAATCTGGTAAGCTCCCACTACAAAAGGATTACGCTCGATAGCTTTATCACAATCAGCCTCCGCACCCTGAAAGTCATCCAGATTTATTTTAGCCAGGCCTCTGAAAAAATATGGCTCGTACAAATAGGGTTTCGCATTGATTACCTGATTAAAATATTGGATAGAAAGCACATAGTCTTCAAAATAAAGCGCATTACGGGCAATCATCATTACCCGCTCTGTATTTATTTGAGCATACACCAGCGTGGGCAGTAGCATAAGTGCTACTAATATCTTTTTTATCATTGGCCTTTGAATACTACTTAATAAGTGAAGCAAAAGTAATGCTTTTCGGCTATTAAACAGGGATATCGGTTAACTTTTTATATTTTTTGAGTATTTAGCCAAGAAGATTTACGATTTGACGATTTACAATTTACGATTAAAGTTACTTTTTTTTATAAATAAAACATTTATCAATCGTAAATAGTAAATCGTCAAATCGTCCAATCGTAAATCCCCCTCACTTCACTTGTTTCATCTTATATGAGCTACGGGCTTTTCCTTTCAGCATTGTATTCAGCTTTCCTTTTATCATCTGTTTACGAAGCGGAGAAATGTGATCAATAAACATTTTACCATCCAGATGATCGAACTCGTGCTGCATCACACGAGCCAGATAGCCTTCTACCACCTCATCGTGTTCAACGAAATTCTCGTCCATATACTTCACATGTATACGGTCTCCTCTTTTCACTGTTTCATGAATACCCGGAAGGCTGAGGCAGCCCTCCTCCATTGCTACTTCGTCTCCTCCCACTTCGAGTATGTGAGGATTAATATAAGCACGATTAAAATCTTTAAACTCCGGATAATCTTCTGATAACGGATCCAATGTTATGGTTACAACCCGGATAGGGAGTCCGATTTGAGGAGCAGCAAGACCAACCCCATCGGCATGAACCATTGTTTCAAACATGTTCTCTATCAGTTTCTTCAGCTCCGGATAATCGGGCGTAATATCTTCGGCCACCTTTCTCAATACAGGCTGGCCGTATGTGTAAATTGGTAAAATCATATTTCTTTCTTATTCCTTATTTATATTATACGGTTGTCTCTTTACTAAAAACGTTTACTTTCGAGATATGTTTGCAAGATAATAGTAGCACTGATTTCATCTACCAAAGCCTTATTCTGACGATCTTTCTTTTTCAACCCGGCCTCCAGCATCGTACGGTGTGCCAACACAGAAGTAAAACGTTCGTCTACAAACTCAACAGGCATTTCCGGTAATTTTTTATTCAGCAAACGGACAAAAGGTTCAATATACTTCATATTTTCAGAAACCTCATTATTCATCTGTTTGGGCAAACCAATAATGATACGTTCTACCGGTTCTTTTTGTACATAACCTGCTATAAAGTCCAGTAACTCATGCGTAGGCACAGTTGTCAGCCCATTTGCGATAATCTGCATTGTATCGCTAACAGCAAGCCCTGTACGTTTCCTACCATAATCTATTGCTAATATTCTACTCATAATTGGGGTACAAAGTTACTACAAAAAAGTGAAATGCGGAAAGTTATAGTGATAGAATTGAGTTACAAGGGTTTTAGTTGAAGTGGCGATAATTCGTGAAGCCATTACAATCCCTGCCGAAGCCAAATCCTGACGCCGCAACGTTACTTGTTCGTAACCATGCCCGAAAATGCGACAAACGGGTACGGATAGCGAAACAATACGTTAAGGAATAGTGAGTTACCGATAACTCACGCAAAAATTTCGGTTACGGAAAAAGATTGCTCCGTTCCTCCCCGTTTTGCGTACCGACACCGGACTCTTCACCAACTAATTTTGAAACCAAAAAATTAAGGACGATGAAGAGTACATTTTCAGTAATCTATTACCTCAAGCGTCAGGTAGTGAAAAAGGACGGGACAGTACCCGTCATGGGACGCATCACGGTGGACGGCAGCCAGACGCAGTTCAGCTGCAAGCTGACAGTCGATCCGAAACTGTGGGACACCAAAGGTGGACGTGTCACAGGCAGAAGCGCGGCGGCACTCGAAACGAACCGTATGCTTGACAAGATGCGGGTGCGCATCAATAGGCACTATCAGGAAATCATGGAACGTGACAACTTCGTCACGGCTGAGAAGGTGAAGAACGCTTTTCTCGGACTGGAACACCGCTACCACACGCTGATGCAGGTGTACCGTCGTCACAATGAGGACTATGAGAAACAGGTGGAAGCAGGCATGAAAGCAAAAGGTACACTGGAAAAGTACCGTATCGTTTACAAGCACCTGCAAGAGTTCCTCGACATCCGCTACCATGTGAAGGACATCGCACTGAAAGAGCTTACCCCCGCTTTCATCTCCGACTTCGAGATGTTCCTGCGCACGGACAAACACTGCTGCACCAATACCGTGTGGCTGTACGTCTGCCCGCTACGGACGATGGTGTTCATCGCCATCAACAACGAGTGGCTGACACGCGACCCGTTCCGCGAGTATGAAATCAAGAAGGAGGAAACAACACGCAGTTTTCTGACCAAAGAGGAAATACGCCTGCTGATGGACGGGAAACTGAAAAACGCCAAACAGGAACTGTACCGTGACCTCTACCTGTTCTGCGCTTTCACCGGGTTGTCGTTCTCGGATATGCGCAACCTCACGGAAGAGAATATCCGCACCTACTTCGACGAACACGAGTGGATAAACATCAACCGCCAGAAAACGGGCGTGGTGTCCAACATCCGCCTGCTTGACATCGCCAACCGCATAATCGGCAAATACCGTGGGCTGTGCGAGAACGGCAAGATATTCCCCGTCCCGCATTATAACACGTGCCTTGCCGGTATCCGTGCCGTCGCCAAGCGTTGCGGCATCACCAAGCATATCACGTGGCATCAGAGCCGCCACACGGCAGCCACGACGGTATTTCTCTCTAATGGCGTACCTATCGAAACCGTCAGCTCCATGCTCGGACACAAGAGCATAAAGACGACGCAGATTTACGCGAAGATAACCAAAGAAAAACTCAATCAGGACATGAAGAACCTTGCCGCAAGGTTGAACAGTGTTGAGGAATTTGCAGGTTGCACCATCTAAAAAAGAGAAGCCATGAAACGTGACATAATCATCATAGAGGACAAGGCGGTCAGCGTAACCGGTAACGACGTGTGGATGACCGCCACCGAAATCGCCGGACTGTTCCATACGACCGTCCCGGCAGTGAACGCCGCCATCAAAGCCATCCGCAAGTCGGACGTGCTTAACGACTACGAGGTGTGCCGCTACATGCAACTTGAAAACGGACTGTACGCAGATGTGTACGCGCTTGAAATCATCATCCCGTCGCCTTCCGGCTGAACACCTACAACACCCACCTGTTCCGCACATGGCTGGTGGGAAAAGCTCTCGCCAAAGAGAAACGGCAGGCATACGTGATGTTCATACAGAACGGAAAAGCCGGGTACTGCTGATTGCGCATACCACATAAGACAAGGAAACGGGCAGCACCACAAAAAGTGTCGCCCGTTTCCTTTTTTCTTGCCAACCGCGCTCACTCCAGCGGCTTGCGGTAATTTGCTTCCAGCACTTCACGCAGCCCCGTTTCCGGGTAAAGCACCTTCCCTCCCAAAAGTATGAAGGGCAACACGCGGTTGTTGCGGTATTCCTGCAATGTGCGTCGGCTTACGCGGAGCAGTTCCGCCACCTCGCCGTCCGTCAGGTAACGTTCCCCGTCCAGCAGAGGACGGTAACTTTCCAGAAAGGCGGACAGCCATTTCGAGCCTTTGCGCATATCCTGCACCACAGAGGCTATCGGCTCGTCTTCCATCGTAAAAACATCGTTGTTCTCGTTCATCATAACTTCGGATTCAGTGGGTGAATAAATCAAATCATCTGCCGTGCGGATAGAGCGTGCCGATAAGCGGTATCAGCCGCTTCACCTCCTCCGGCTTGTAATAAAACCTGCGGTTTATCTGCGAGTAGCCGATAAGCCGCCTGTCGCGCAGCTCTGCAACGTGCGCGAACTTATTCTCAACTGCCTACAGACTTCCTCGCCCGTGAGCCATCTTTCCATGCGCCTCGTGTCGCTTTTGCGCCTCAGGGCGGCGACCTTCTCCGAGAGTGCGCCGAATGCCGCCACCATCATCTCGAAAGTCTTTTTCTCGATAGATACTATTTCCATATTCATGCAATTATCGGTTTGCCCGCAAAGGTAACGGTACGGTCCTGAACACGTGCCGTTTTCCGCTGAAAGGCTGCCTGTTGCGCCGTTTGACCGGGTTACGGAGCCATCTTCCGTAAAAATCTTACGTGAGTCACGTAGTGAGTTGTTAAAGCCCCTTTTGTTTATTGCCGATTTTTGCTGCAGAAACAAAAAGAAAGGACTGAATATGAAAGTGATAACGATGGAAAGTTCCGCCTTCCGGTCATTGACGGAACAGATAGCGGAGATTGCGGCACACGTCCGTGCCGCCTCCGGCGACAAGAAAGCGGCATCGCCCGACAGGTTGCTCACCACACGCGAGGCGGCGCACCTGCTTAACGTGAGTACCCGCACCCTCCAGCGTATGCGCAGCGAGCAACGCATCGGTTATGTCGTGCTTCGCGGTAAATGCCGCTACCGGCAGTCGGAAATAGACCGCCTGCTTGAAGCGTGTGCCGTCAACGAGGACGCGGCGACACCGCAGGAATTGAAACGCAACCACACGCTGCGCACTGGCGGCAAACCAAAAGGAAGGAGGACATAGGTCATGGAACTGCTCACACGAAACAACTTCGAGGGCTGGATGCAGAAGCTGATGGAACGGCTCGACCGTCAGGACGAACTGCTGCTGGCGATGAAGGCTGAGGGGAAACAGCCTACTATCACGGAAAGCATCCGCCTTTTCGACAATCAGGATTTGTGCATGCTGCTCCAGATAAGCAAGCGCACACTGCAACGCTACCGCAGTGTCGGCGCATTGCCCTACAAGACACTGGGCAAGAAAACCTATTACAGCGAGGAGGATGTGCTGACATTCCTTTCCAACCATATCAAGGACTTCAAAAAAGAAGATATAGCCTTCTACAAGGCTCGTATCCATAATTTCTTTCATAAATAACCCATTAAAACATTTTTCAAATGGCAAAGAAAAAAGACGAAAAGGACGTGCTGGTAGTCCGTGATGAGAAGACGGGCGAGATCAGCGTGGTAGCCGGGCTGAATGCAGACGGCACACCCAAGCGTACCCCTGCGAAAGCTGAGAACGCGCAGAGTTTCCTGCAATTCGACCGACAAGGCGACGTGCTGGACAACTTCTTCAAGAACTTCTTCCGGCAGTGCAAGGAACCCAGCCGCTTCGGTTTCTACCGCATCGCGGCAGACCAAGTGGATTCCATGCTTGGCGTGATGAAAGACCTGCTTCAGCATCCGTACCAGAACAAACAAATCCTTGCACCGCACAAAATCGACACCTTCCCTTATCAACAGCAGGTGCAGGAAGAGATGGCGGCACAAAAGACAGAGAAACAAGAACCTCAAAAACAGGAAAACATGGAACAACAGAAAGAACAGCAGGAAAGCCCGCAACAGACGCAGGGCAGACAGGGCTACCAACCATCAACGAGAGCAAAATCAACTGGCAGGAGCTGGAGGACAGATGGGGCGTGAAGCGTGACGACCTTGAAAAGTCCGGAGACCTTACGAAGATGCTCCACTACGGCAAGTCCGACTTGGTAAAGGTCAAGCCCACCTTCGGCGGCGAATCATTCGAGCTGGACGCCCGCCTCTCCTTCAAGAAGGACGGTGAGGGAAATGTCAGCCTCGTGCCGCACTTCATCCGCAAGGAGCAGAAGTTAGATGAGTACAAGGAACACAAATTCTCCGACGATGACCGGAAGAACCTGCGCGAAACGGGCAACCTCGGCAGGGTCGTGGACATTGAGGACAGGGAAACGGGCGAAATCATCCCCTCCTACATCAGCATCGACCGCAAGACGAATGAAATCACGGACATTCCGGCAAACAAGGTGCGCATCCCGGAGCGCATCGGCAAGACGGAAATCACCAAACAGGAGCAGGACATGCTCCGCGCCGGACTGCCCGTGCGCGACAAGCTCATCGAGCGCAACGACGGCAGGAAGTTCGTCACCACCCTTCAAGTGAACGTGGAGCAGCGCGGCGTGGAGTTCGTGCCGGGAACCGGAAGGTCGCCCCGTACCGCACAGACGCAGGAAGCCAAAGGTGACACCTCGAAAAGTCAGGCGCAAGGCGGGGAAAATGCCGCACAGACCAAGAAGGAGCAACGCCGCAACACGTGGATGAACGAGGACGGCAGCATCCGCCCCATCAGCAAATGGAGCGGCGTGAACTTCACCGACAAGCAGAAAGCCGACTACGTGGCGGGTAAAGCCGTGAAACTGGAGAACGTGACCGACAAGCAGGGCTTCCATGCCACGATGTATATCAAGTTCAACCCGGAGAAGGGCCGCCCGTACCGCTACGAAACGAACCCCGACAACGCCCAGCAGGTCGCCCCGTCCAACGAGAGCCGCACACAGGTGGCGGTGAACAACGAGGGCAAAACCAACGAGGCGACAAAGAACCTGAAAGAGCCTTTGCAGAAAGGTCAGACCGCCCCGAAGGACGACCGCCAGCAACAGCAGCAGGAGAAGCCGAAAAAGAAGAACAACAAAGGCATGAAAATGTAATCCCGTGTCCGCCACTGAATCCAAAATAAAATCCAAAGTATCAACAAAAAAGCAAGAAAACATGAAGACAATCATTGCAGAAAAGCCCTCCGTGGCACGTGAAATCGCCCGCATCGTGGGCGCGACAAAGAGAGAGGAAGGATATTTCGAGGGAGGCGGCTATGCCGTGACATGGGCATTCGGACACCTCGTTCAGCTTGCCATGCCCGACGGCTACGGCGTGCGCGGATTTGTCCGTGACAACCTCCCGATTATTCCCGACACATTCACGCTCGTCCCCCGTCAGGTCAGGACGGAGAAAGGTTACAAGCCCGACAGCGGCGTGGTGTCGCAGATAAAAGTCATCAAAAGACTGTTCGACACAAGCGAACATATCATCGTGGCGACCGATGCCGGACGCGAGGGAGAGCTTATCTTCCGCTACCTCTACCACTATACGGGTTGCACCACTCCTTTCGTGCGCCTGTGGATCAGCTCTCTCACCGACAAAGCTATCCGTGAGGGACTGCGGAAACTCGAAGACGGCAGCAAATACGACAACCTCTACCTCGCCGCCAAAGCGCGGAGCGAATCCGACTGGCTCGTGGGCATCAACGGCACACAGGCGTTATCCATCGCCGCCGGACACGGCACGTATTCCGTGGGGCGGGTGCAGACACCAACGTTGGCTATGGTATGTGAACGCTACTGGGAGAACCGCCGCTTTACGTCCGAAGCATTCTGGCTGCTCCATATCGCAACGGACGGTTGCGACGGCGAAGTCGTGAAATTCTCATCCTCCGAGAAATGGAAAGAGAAAGAACCGGCGATGGAACTATATAATAAGGTAAAGGCGGCAGGTTGCGCCACTGTCACGAAAGCCGAGCGCAAGGAGAAGACGGAGGAAACTCCCTTGCTCTACGACCTGACCACGCTCCAGAAAGAAGCCAACGCCAAGCACGGCTTCACGGCGGAACAGACGCTTGAAATCGCGCAGAAACTCTACGAAAAGAAGTTGATAACCTATCCGAGAACGGGAAGCCGCTACATCCCCGAAGACGTGTTTGCCGAAATTCCCAAACTGCTCGCTTTCATCGGCACACAGCCCGAATGGAAAGACAAGGTGCGGGCAAAAGCCGCCCCGACACGCCGCAGCGTGGACGACGGCAAGGTGACAGACCACCATGCCCTGCTCGTCACGGGTGAGAAACCGCTCTTCCTCTCCAAAGAGGACAATACCATCTATCAG
>BAJA01000038.1 GCA_000613465.1 Bacteroides nordii WAL 11050 = JCM 12987 | reverse complement strand
AACACGCTATTAAATACGTACTTTGGCAGTCTAAATTATGTATTTCTTAAGGTATTGAATATAAGTGTTTAAATGTCGTTTATTCAGTACTTTTCCGGATAAAAGCAGTTTATCCGGAAAAGTACTGAATAAGAAATAGTTGTTAAAAAAGTAATTTGGGGTGTGTAATTGGGTGTCTCACCCCTTTCTTCTGAGCTTGTTCTACTACAGTTCTCTTTTTCTAAAAGACTTCCAATTTTTGTTTACCCTGCTTCCAGTAGTGTCTCTATTTTACATTTTTAGCTTGTTCTAATTATTTTTGGAAGCATAAAAGCTATTTTTGAACATTGATTTGTGAGTAGCATCGTATGTTTGCGATGACAAAAGTCGTTTATGAAATGGATTGAATGAAATTTCAGAAAGGGCGATTGGAGTCAAATTATTAACTTTTAATTTTCTATTATTATGAGAAGAAATGTACTCCTTTCAGCAGTCGCACTGATGATGGCTGCTAATGTTTTCGCACAAGAAGATGTAACTCCTGCATCATTTAAGTTTAAAGATCTTCCGGTAGGACCCGTCCAGATGTATTGGGGAACCGGGGCTAATCCCAGTGTTGCAGAATTGAATGTAGCAGGTTCTATTGTGGCAGGTGTTGCTCCTGCGAACATTACAACTGAAGAAGCCATATCCTCTGGCCTCTCTATTGTTGATAGTGAGTTTGGACATCTTTTATTATTAAAAGGTAAGGATGCTCCTACATCTGTAGCAGGTCCGGCTTCTACGGGAAATTTATCTATGGGTTGGTTTAACTTGGCATTTGTTGGACCGGCAAGTGCTGAGGGAGGAAACAATTATCGTGTCACTTTCCAGATGAAATTAGCTTCCAGTCTGGCTGTAGGTGCTAAAAAAATAAATTTAGAGTTAGTTTCCGGTGGTGGTAATAATAAACTGCTTGGATCAAAAAATGAAGTATTGTATACTGGAGATACCGGTTGGTGGCAATGTCAAGTTGGTGCAGTTACTGGCACTACAGATCCTTTCCGTGCTCGTGTTGGTTTTGAAGGGCAAATGATGGGACAGTCCGCTTTGTATCTTTATGAAATTACTTTTGTGAAAAATCCGGAAGGAGATTTTGTAAATACAGAAGGTACTTCGAATGCAGATGGTTCTATGCATGGTATGGACAAACCGAATGGGGCAGAAGGTGGTGGTTCTGTAGGTATTGGCTCAATGGAAGATGCAAATGCTCCGTTTGTTGCTTGGGATCGTCATTCAATCTATGTAAATAATGCAAATAACGGCGAAGAGGTTTATATCTATAATTTGGTTGGACAGTTAGTTTACAGTGCTGAAGCAACACCCGGATTTATGGAAATTCCAATGACTTCAGGAGCTTATATTGTAAAAGTAGGTACTAAATCAACTAAAGTAGTATTGTAATCAATTGAATATTATTTCAGGTGACAAAGAAAAAGAGTGCCGGTATAGTTCCGGCCTCTTTTAATTTCTATTTCTTTAAATTTAATATAACTATGGGACAGGTAGGGAAGATATTTTCATTGGTTGTGGGCTGTTGTTTCTGTTTCTCTTGGGTACAGGCACAAGTTGTTAATTATGCTTTAAGACTTTCAGGAAGTGATTATGTTACTTGTGGACAAGTATCTGAAGTGGATGGAAAAAATGAATATGCCGTTCAGTTTCTGATGTCTCCACAGGAGTGGAGTACGGGTGCTTATATTTTTAAGCGGGGGTCTGGGACCAGTGAATTTTCAGTTAGATTATCCTCTGTTCAGGGAAATATCATTTTCAAAGTAGCAGATCAGGAAATTTCGGTAACAGGAATTTCTGTCAATGGATGGACACAGGTTTCGTTAGGAGTATTTGCAAATGGAGCAGATACATGGGTGAATGGAGTGAAGACGTGGAATGCTAATAATAAACTACAAATGCCTTCATCAAATGAAAATCTGGTGTTAGGTCAAGGTTTTAAAGGGCGTTTAGATGAATTTCGTTTGTGGAATACTGCAATGCCGAGTGATAGTAAGGAGCTTTTGATGTTTCAGAATACGGTTAATAAATTTCATCCGCAGTGGGAACATCTTGTTTTATATTACAAGTTTGACCAGGAACAGTGCCCGGACATTGTGGACTACAAATTTACACATCATGGTACTTTAAGTAATGGTATTGCTCAACGTGAAAAAGTGACAGATAACGATTATTTCCGTTATCGTGTTGTGAGTGGATATTCTGATTTTAATCGTCATTCTGATCGTTTGCAGATAGATAAAGATATGCATTTACTGACAAATGATCTGATTTTTTTGAATGCTTCGGTAAATGGGAAAACCGGTGAAGTGACGATGACAGCTTTAGATGATGCTACTGTGACAGGAGGAGCTGCCTATCTGGCCATGGATGGAGAACGTTCGGGTATTTTAGTTTTAGATGGCACCGGTGAAGTGAATTTAGGTAAAGCGCTTCGTGAAGGGGCACCAGCAAGTGCAGCGGCAACTATTGAAGGCTGGTTTAATGTGAAAGAATGGGCAGAGAATGCTGTTTTATTTGAGCAAAAAGAGAGTGATACTAATTTATTTGGTATATATCTGGGAAAAGATGAAAATAAACAGTTGGTTATTAAAGCGGATGGATGGCAGATGGAGTGTAATGACGTTTTCAATGTAGGCCAATGGCAACATATTGCTGTGACAATGGATCCCAATTCATCCCGTAATCCGATTCGCCTTTATGTGAATAATAAAGTTACAAGTGGAACGATAACAAGACCTTCTAACGGAGTAATGTATACCCTCAAAGATATTAATGCCGATGCTATGGCAGGCTTCGGTTTTATAGGAAAGATGGATGATTTGATGGTTTGGAGAAATGCGCGTACTTCTTTTGCTTCAGATATGGATGGAACATTATCTGCTGCAATTTCCGGGTGGTGGAAGCGATGCCATATTCTTTGATGGTTATTGGAGATTCGACCGGGAAAATAATATTGGATATAATTCCAGAGGTTGGAAAGCAATGATCGAGCAGACCCGGAATTTATATGAGGGTTACAGAGGATTTAAAATAAGAATAGGCCTGATCAGTTCGGATAGTGACGCGAATGGAAATAAAAACTGGCCTAACTATATAGGTAATGAATCTTGGCGCACTAATATAGCTAAAGGAATTGAGGCGTTACTTCCTTATTGTGATGGTGTGGATATTGATTTGGAGTGGTTGGATAATAATCCGAATAATTCTAAATGGGCATCTTATGGAGCAATGGTAAAAGCTATACGTGCAGTAATGCCGGATAATAAAATTTTTAGTGTAAGTTTGCATCCGGTTTCATACACAATGCCTTTGGATGCTATTGGAGCAGTTGACTTTGTTACTTTCCAGAATTATGGACCACGAAAGAGTAGTTTGGTATGGGATGCTTATGCTTCATTTTATACTACTGCTGTGAATTATGGTTATCCTGCAGAAAAGATTCGCCTTTCTATGGCAACAACGGCTGTTATGAGTGATAACTCTGCAAAAAATGTAAAAGGATATAAGGACTTGGACTTTTCTACAGTGACACCAGAATCGAATACAGGTACTATTGGTGGTGTGAGTTATACATTCAATGGTGTGAAGGAGGTACAAAAGAAAATGCAGTTATTGGTTGATAACAATACTGGTGGATGTATGTATTTTGATATGGGAAATGATTTGAGTGTACAGAATGAGTTGAGTCTGGTTCGTGCTTTGAGTCTGACTATTCATTCCAATGTAGATACATTAGTAACAAAGGTGGATAAAGACCCTGTAGGCATAATAAAAGAAAAGTATCCGCATTCAACTCAGATCAATGTATATCCCAATCCTTCTGATGGTAATTTTCAGGTAGACGTACCTTTTGAAGGCAAGGTTGTGTGTGATCTGTTTTCTATATCCGGTAATAAAGTATATAGTACAATAGGTGAAAAACAAATTCGATTTTCATTAGACTCCCTTTTGGAGGGATTATACGTACTGAAGGTAAGTTCTTCTACGGGTGGAGCTACAGCGAAAGTACAGATAAAATAACAGTGAAACTTAATATAATAACGTATGAAAAACAAATGGCAATTTAGTTTATTGGCTTTTGCTCTGTTTATGATTATTCCTTTTCTATCGTTACATGCTGCTGTTGACGATGTGCAGCAGTCTAAGGTAGTGAAAGGACAGATCACAGACGAGTCAAATGAAGGAGTTATTGGTGCAAATGTTTTGGTAAAAGGGACTACAAATGGAGTTATTACAGATATTGATGGTAACTATTCAATTTCTGTATCTGGTAATAATGCTGTTTTGGTAATTTCATTTATCGGATATAAAACTCAGGAAATAAAAGTTGGTAATCAAACAACTATTAATGTCAAATTGGTTGAGGATTCAGAAGTGTTAGATGAAGTAGTAGTTGTAGGATATGGAACAGTTCGTAAGGGCGATGTTACCGGTGCTATTTCTTCTTTGAAACCTGATCAGAACGAAGTGGCAAAGGTTGTTTCCATTGATAATCTGTTGCAAGGTAAAATAGCCGGTGTAAATGTTGGAGCCACTGTAGCTACTCCAGGTGCAGCTTCTTCGGTGACAATTCGTGGTGCCAACTCTCTGCGTGGCGATAATCAGCCTTTGTATGTAATTGACAACATACCGCAGGCTTCAACCGGTGAGTTTGCCGCCAGTGCATTTGGTGATGGTGATTTTCAGACAGCTCAAAATCCATTGACCAGTTTGAATCCACAGGATATTGAAGATATCCAGATTCTGAAAGATGCATCGGCTACGGCTATTTATGGTTCGCGCGGTGCTAATGGAGTTATCCTTATCACGACGAAGAAAGGAAAGAGCGGGAAACCCAAAGTAAGTTTAAGTGCCAACTTTACAATAGCGAATGCTACGAAACTGAAAGATATGTTGAATCTGGAAGAGTATGGACGTTTTCGTAACGAGCAACTGGGAGAAAAGGCTGCACAATTCTTTTTTGAAAATAATGAAGTGCGTTATATTTATTCCGGTGGAGAGTATGATCCTGAAAATCCGGAATCTTACAATGTATTAACTTATCATAATTGGCAAAAAGAGATCTATCAGAGTGCTTTTTCTCAGAATTATTCAGCCACTATTAATGGTGGTAACGATAAAACTACTTATTATGTTTCTGCTTCTTTTAAAGATATCAATGGTATTGTTTATAATACAGGTTTAAAACAGGGCGACCTGCGTACAAATCTTTCGATGGATTTGTCTAAGAGCGTGAAACTTAATTTGGCACTGAATGGCTCTATCAAACAGAATGATATGATGTCGGGAGGAGATACCAGAGGGGGAGCAACCGGATCTGTTACTCGTACAGCCCTTGACTCGGCACCTTATGTGGCTCCATCTGGTGAGCAAAATCTGTCGGCAGAACAAAAAACAACTGTATGGAGCTGGATTAATGATTATGATGATATTACGACAGAAAAAACATTCAGAGCTTCGGCAGATCTGACATGGAATATCGGTGCAGGTTTTTCATATAATGCACGTGTAGGGGGTGATATCTTTACACAAAATCGTGGACGCTGGTTTGGACTCCAATTATTTAAAGGAGAAAATGATAATGGTTCTCTTGGTCTGACAAATTTGGAAAAGAACCATTATACGGTTGAGAATATTGTAAATTACAATACGAAGATTAAAAACATTGTTGATATTGCAGCCACTGTAGGTGTCACTTATGATGACTATGGATATTTGAACAAAGTTACTTCGGCTCGTAATTTTGAAAATCATTCGTTCCGTACCAAAGGGTTACATATGGCAGGTACCATTAATGAAGAGCAACCCATTCAGAAAGACTATCAGTTACTCTCTTATCTGGGACGTTTAAACTTATCTTTTATTGAAGGACGTTATTTGTTAACGGCAACATTCCGTGCTGATGGTACAAGTAAGTTTGTGAAATCCAACCGCTGGGCATACTTTCCTTCTGCAGCTTTGGCATGGCGTATGGAACAAGAGGACTTTATCAGAGAAAATACTCCTTGGATTGATCAGTTGAAATTTCGTTTAGGATATGGACAGACAGGAAATCAGTCTATAGATCCATATAATAGTTTTTATAATTATAAAAAGACAATTGATTATGCAGATGCTAACGGTAATAAAGAGTTGGCTTTGGCTGTAAGTAATTTGCAAAATCCTGAATTGAAATGGGAGTCGACCACTTCCTATAATATTGGTCTTGATTTTGCTATATTCAATAATCGCCTGTCTGGTACATTAGACTGGTATTACAAACGTACAGATGACTTACTTATCGATCGTTCTGTTTCTTTCACTACAGGTTTTGCGAATATTCTGATGAATCAAGGTTCTTTGTCAAATAGAGGTTTTGAAATATCTTTGGATGCAGATGTTATCCGTTCTAAAGATTTCACCTGGAATGTATCGGGTAATATTGGCTTTAATAGTTCTAAGATCAGAAAATTAGGATTACCTCTTGCTTTTTATGGCAATAATCAATATTCTGCTTATTTAGGAAACTCAATAGGTGACCATTTTGGTGTTGCAAATATTTTTATTGAAGGAAAAGCTCCGGG
This sequence comes from Bacteroides nordii WAL 11050 = JCM 12987, assembly GCA_000613465.1. Lineage (GTDB taxonomy): Bacteria > Bacteroidota > Bacteroidia > Bacteroidales > Bacteroidaceae > Bacteroides > Bacteroides nordii. Next base: position 45,337 of record BAJA01000038.1, on the reverse strand, counting down.
GTTGTTTTGGGGATATAAAACAGATGGTATAATTCAGAAGGGAGATGATGTTCCTCAGAAAAGTGAAAACAAGAATACGATTGCAGGTAGTACGGACCCGGGTAATATTAAATTTGTCGATAGTAACGGTGATGGTATGATTACTGAAGATGATAAAGTGATTCTGGGAGATCCGAATCCGGATTTTACATATGGTTTCCAAACCAGATTGACTTATAAAGACATTTCTTTATCAGCTTCCTTTAATGGAGTTTACGGAAATGATTTATTAAATAGTAATCTGCGCTATGAAGCTATGCCTGCCAAGAATTCATCTAATAATATTCGTAAAGAGGTTTATGCTAATATATGGAGGGCTGATAATCCTACAAACCTTTATCCGGGAGTAAATAGTACAAATCCGTCTTCAGCTGTACTTGACAGATATATTGAAGATGGTAGCTTCCTGAGATGTTCGGATATAACATTGGGATATACTATGCCGAAAAGTATTGTCAGTAAAATAGGTTTCGAGAATATAAACATTTTTGCTTCTGTAAAAAATGCATTCATTATTACCAATTATTCTGGATATGATCCGGAGGTGAATACTTTTGCATTCGATGGTTTAAAAAGAGGCGTTGATATGAACTCATTTCCTCAGTCACGTTCTTATATTTTTGGTTTAAGTGTAACATTCTAATCAGGTATTATGAAAAAATTAAAATTAATATATTTCTTATTAGCTATTTGTACTTTTTCTTCCTGCCTGGATGAAGATCCGCAATATGCTTTGAATAGTGAATCTGTGTTTTTGGATGAGAATACAGCTCAGTTGGCACTGCTTTCCTGTTATGGACAGTTGACTACTTATGATGGTTTTGGGCAGGCTGCTCAGGAATTACTGGTGGGAGCATCCGGTTTGGGATGGGCACAGACAAATGCCAGTGATCAGGACCGTTACGTATCTCTGAATGTATCTTCTGGTTGTGTGATAACCAAGATGTTTTGGAGAAGTTATATAAAACGGTCTCAGAGACAACATTTTTTATAGAGAATATGAAAGAGAGCCCATTGGACGAGGACTTTAAAACCGGATTGGTAGCACAAGCTAAATTTCTGAGGGGATTCTCATATTACCATCTGTTGACTACTTTTGGTGGAGTACCTCTGCGTAATACAATTCCATCTCTCAAGTCGCTTTCTATTCCGAGAGCTACTGAAGAAGAGATTGCGGCACAGATTGAAAGTGACTGGAAAGATGCTATTGGTGGATTGACTGAAACCGCAGATGCCGGAAAAGCTTCGGGACTTGCAGCGCATGCTTATTTAGCTAAACTATATTGGTATTTGGCATGTCAGGGAAAACAAGCTTCGGGTAATAAGACTTATTGGGAGTTAGCTTTGGAACAATGTGAATTTGTATATGGAAAATTTCAATTGGAACCAAACTATTCAAACTTGTTTGTACAACATTCAAACTCGAAAGAATCTATATTTCAACTCAATTTTTCAACAGAATCTTCTACTACCGGTAATCGTGGAAGTTGGATATTTGCTCCTCAAAACTCTACAGCCGGTATATCATGGGGACGTATTCGTATTTCAAAAGCTTTTCATGACTATCTGAAAGGTACCTATCCGGACGATCCGAGATATAGTGCAACTGTTCTTTCGACATGGGTAAATAAGAGTAATGGTGAAAATCAGTTTGCTTATCCGAAATTGAGTTACAAAGAGGGTCGGGTTACTCATAATGTAGAAATAAATTATAGTATATGTAACGATCCTACCAATCCTACAGTTGAAGAGTTAGAGGCGGTTGATGATAAGTTGGTGAAACGTTTTGTACAGCCTACCGGAGAACATTACGGATGGTCTTATTATAAGAAAGCGATGGACTTGAATTCTACAGCTCAAAATTCGCATATGAATCTTATTGTATATCGTTATGCTGATTTCTTATTGATGATGGCGGATGTGCTGAATGAATCTGGTGAAACAGGAAAGGCTATTAGTCTGGTGAAAGAAGTATTACAGAGAGCGCGGCAGTCAGGTACGCCGAATGCTGTTTACCCTAAAGACTGGGAAACTAATCTTACTAAAGATCAGGTGAGAGATAAAATATTCTGGGAACGTTTGGTAGAATTGGCTGGTGAACAAACGATGTATTGTGACGCACGAAGACGAGGAACTGAATATTTGAAGAAGGTTTTGGAGATTCAGAATAATCATCATATTACAAGAGCCATTGTTGAGAACAAGGAATTAGGTGAACATCGATTTAAAGAACGTCTGTTTAACAATGGAGATTTAACGGAAAATTTCTTGAAGAAAAACTTACGGTTGCCTATACCACAGGAAGAATTGAATACTAACGAGTCAATATCTGCCGGCGATCAAAATTACGGATACTAATTTTATTATTCTGTTGATTTGTAATGAAGCAGCAGAAACATCCGAAAGAGTTTTGTTTTCTGCAACAGGGGTAGTAGCATGATTTGCTACTACTCTATTTAAAAGCTATCGTTTATTGTTTTTGTTCTTTTTTTCAAATAAAATTCAAAAAGGACGCATTTTGGACATTTTTGGAATATATAAAATTATTTTCGAACATTGGATTAGTACCTGCTGTCGTAAATTTGTATTTAAAAGAAACATAGAACTACTAAATAATAAAGGGTAGAGAAATTATTGTATTTATATTAATCTTGTTTTACCATGAACCGACCAGACTTAAAAATAGTTTATCCCTTTGCCGGATTGGCGACATTGGCTACTGTAACTTCTTGTCAGCAACAAAAAAAGGAAGAAGCAAAACCATATAATATTGTATATATTATGACGGATGATCATACGGCTCAAATGATGAGTTGTTATGATACCCGTTATATGGAGACTCCTAATCTGGATCGTATAGCCAATGATGGTGTACGCTTTACCAATAGTTTTGTTGCTAATTCGCTGAGTGGTCCAAGCCGTGCCTGTATGATTACCGGTAAGCATAGTTGTGCCAATAAATTTTATGATAACACGACTTGTGTTTTTGATAGTGCACAACAAACTTTTCCGAAACTGTTACAGAAAGTTGGTTATCAGACAGCTTTGGTAGGGAAGTGGCATTTAGAAAGTCTGCCTACAGGGTTCAATTACTGGGAGATAGTACCGGGACAGGGCGATTATTATAATCCGGATTTTATCACCCAGGATAATGATACGATTCAGAAACAAGGTTACGTCACAAATATTATCACGGATGAGGCTATTGACTGGATGGAGAACAAACGGGATAAGGATAAACCTTTCTGCCTGTTGATTCACCATAAGGCTATTCATCGCAACTGGATGGCGGATACCTGTAATCTGGCACTGTATGAAGATAAGACATTTTCTCTTCCCGGAAACTTCTTTGATGATTATGAAGGCCGTCCGGCTGCTGCTGCACAGGAAATGAGTATTGTGAAGGATATGGACATGATCTATGACCTGAAAATGCTTCGTCCGGAGAAGAACTCGCGACTGAAATCTTTGTATGAGAAATTCCTCGGACGTATGAATACGGAGCAACGGGCTGCCTGGGATAAGTTTTATGGTCCGGTGATTGATGATTTCTATAAGCAGAATCTAAAAGGAAAAGAATTGGCCAACTGGAAGTTTCAACGGTATATGCGTGACTATATGAAGACAGTGAAATCTCTGGATGATAATGTAGGGCGTGTACTTGACTATCTGAAAGAAAAGGGAATGTTGGACAATACGTTGGTGGTTTATACTTCCGATCAGGGATTTTATATGGGCGAACATGGCTGGTTTGATAAACGCTTTATGTATGAGGAATCTATGCGTACTCCGCTTATAATGCGTTTGCCTAAGGGATTCGACCGGAAAGGTGATATAACAGAAATGGTACAGAATATTGATTATGCACCTACTTTTCTTGAGTTGGCAGGTGCTCCTGTTCCTGATGATATCCAGGGGGTATCTTTGTTGCCTTTGCTGAGAGGAGAGCATCCCAAAGATTGGAGAAAAGCATTGTACTATCATTTTTATGAATATCCTGCCGAACACATGGTAAAACGCCATTACGGTGTTCGTACAGAACGATATAAGTTGATTCATTTTTATAATGATATAAACTGGTGGGAGTTGTATGATCTTCAGAAAGATCCTGCTGAGATGCATAACTTATATGGAAAAGCAGAGTATGAACCTGTAGTGGGAGAACTTAAAGAAGAAATGCTGAAGTTGCAGGAGCAATACAACGATCCGGTTCGTTTTTCACCGGAAAGAGATAAAGAGTAAAAAAGGAATATATTGATTTATGATGAAATACACCTTATCAATTATAATAGCGTTACTGTTTTCCCCTATCATAGCAGTACAGGCTGAAGATTTAACACAAACGATCTCTATAGTACCCACCCCTGTGCAAGTTGTGCCAGGGGAGGGGAGCTATCGTTTTTCGGAGAATACGGTATTTGCTGTAGAGAATGCAGGGCAAGCGGAAATCGCTCGTAATTTTATCGGTCTTTTTACTTGTGCTGGCGGATTCACTCCGTTGTTGAAAGAAGGAAGTAACACCGGGGATGTTTGTTTTATAACAGATCGTAGCTTGAAGAGTGAGGCCTATCGGTTGGATGTCACTTCGGATAAGATTGTGATTAATGCTTCGGATGTAAAAGGCTTCTTCTATGCCTTGCAGACGATCCGTATGTTGCTGCCGGCTTCTATAGAGAATGCAAGAAATGTAGGCGGAGATGTTGACTGGGCCATTCCTTCGGTAAAAATCAGTGATGAACCTCGTTTTGGCTATCGCGGGTTATTATTGGATGCTGCCCGTTTTTTTATACCCAAAAAGAATGTATTGCGCATCATAGATTGTATGGCGATGCTGAAAATAAATAAACTGCATTTTCATTTGTGTGATGATAACGGTTGGCGCCTGGAAATAAAGAAACACCCTCGTCTGACAGATATAGGTGCATGGCGGGTAGATCGTACCGACGTTCCTTTTCATTCCCGGAGGAATCCGATGTTAGGAGAATCTACTCCAATTGGTGGATTTTATACTCAGGAAGATATGAAGGAGATAATAGCGTATGCTACCGATCGCCAGATAGAAGTAATTCCTGAAATAGAGATGCCGGCACATAGCAATGCTGCCTTGGCCTCTTATCCCGGATTGGCTTGTCCGGTAGTAAAGAATTTCATAGGTGTATTACCCGGGTTGGGAGGTGCGCATGCTGAGGTTATCTATTGTGCCGGAAATGACAGTGTGTTTACTTTTTTACAAGATGTGATTGATGAAGTGGTGGAGTTGTTTCCTTCCCGTTATATTCATTTGGGGGGTGATGAGGCCAGAAAGACGAACTGGGAAAAATGTCCGCTTTGCCAGGCACGAATGAAAAAAGAACATCTGGCCAATGAAGAAGATTTGCAGGGGTACTTTATGAAACGGATGTGCGAATATGTACAGAGTAAAGGCCGTGAAGTGATAGGCTGGGATGAATTGACGAATACGACTATACCGGACGGAACCATCATCTTAGGCTGGCAGGGATTGGGTACTGCTGCCTTGAAAGCTGCAGAGCAGGGACACCGGTTTATTATGACTCCGGCGCGTATAATGTATCTGATACGCTATCAGGGACCTCAGTGGTTTGAACCTGTGACTTATTTTGGTAATATAACTTTGAGGGATGTATTTGATTATGAACCGATACAGGATGATTGGAAACCTGAATATAAGTCTCTTTTGATGGGGATACAGGGTTGCATGTGGACTGAGTTTTGCAATAAACCCGAAGATGTGGACTATCTGCTCTTTCCGCGTCTGGCAGCAGTGGCCGAAGGGGGCTGGGCTAAACGGGAAATGAAAGATTGGAACCGTTTTTTAAAAGGATTGGATGTATATAACTGCCATATTGCAGCTAAAGGAGTGGGGTATTCCCGTTCAATGTATAATATTCAGCATACAATAACACCTGAAAACGGGGCTTTAAAGGTTAATTTGGAATGTATACGTCCGGATGTGGAAATTCGTTATACGCTGGATGATAGTGAGCCTTCTGCAAAATCCCCCCGCTATATCAAAGAATTGACTATTCGGGGCGTACAAACTTTAAAGTGTGCTACCTTTGTGGGGGATAAGAAAATGGGAAAAACATTGATTTTACCTGTTATCTGGAATAAGGCTACCGGTAAACCTGTTTTTGGAGATAATAAAAATGTGGAAGTAGTAACCAACGGAATACGTGGAAGCCTGAAACAAACAGATTATGAATGGGCTTCCTGGGAAAAAAGTGATACGGTATCTTTCACAATTGATTTATTGAAAAAGGAAACACTCCATACGGTTACAGTAGGTTGTATTACAAATTATGGCATGGCAATACATAAACCGGCATCGATAGAAGTAGAAATATCAGATGATAACCGTAAATTCAGGAAGGTGGGTACATTAAGCTTTACTCCTCAGGAGATCTTCCGGGAGTGGAATTTTGTGGAAGATCTGTCTTTGAATATCAACGGGAAACAGGCACGCTATATCCGTGTGACCGCCAAAGGACCAGGGGCTTGCCCGGAAGATCATGTACGTCCGGGACAGGAATCCAGAGTGATGTTTGATGAAGTGATAGTGAAGTAATTTAGTAGTAACTAGCCCAGTAGTAAGTATTTTAGTAGTTAAGTAGTCAAGTAGTTAAGTAGTAAGTATCAATACTATCGACTACTTACTACTTAACTACTTGACTACTTAACTACTATAAAACATAAAACCATGAATAACTTATTAAAACGAATTTATCTGATGATGCTGGCAGTGCTGGTTATCATTCCCGCTGCGGCACAACAACAGCCCGAATGGCAGAGCCAGTATGCGGTAGGACTGAATAAGCTGAATCCCCATGCCTATGTCTGGCCGTATGCAACTGCTGCTGATGTACAGAAAGGAGCTTATGAAGAATCTCCTTATTATATGAGTCTGAATGGCAAATGGAAGTTCCATTGGGTGAAGAATCCCGATACCCGTCCGAAAGATTTTTATAAACCTTCGTTTTATACCGGAGGATGGGCCGATATCAATGTGCCGGGTAACTGGGAGCGTCAGGGGTATGGTACGGCTATTTATGTAAACGAGACTTATGAATTTGATGATAAGATGTTCAACTTCAAGAAGAATCCGCCGTTGGTTCCATCTGAAGAGAATGAGGTGGGGTCTTATCGTCGGACTTTTACGATTCCTGCCGGTTGGGAAGGCCGTCGCGTGATACTTTGCTGTGAAGGGGTCATTTCATTTTATTATGCATGGGTGAATGGAAAGTTTTTAGGATACAATCAGGATTCTAAGACCCCTGCCGAATGGGATATTACCGACAAACTGAAAAAAGGTGAAAATACAATAGCCCTTGAAGTCTACCGCTGGAGTGCAGGTGCTTATCTTGAGTGTCAGGATATGTGGCGGTTAAGCGGTATTGAGCGGGATGTGTATCTCTACAGTACTCCCAAGCAATATATTTCCGATTATAAAGTGACCTCTATCCTTGAAAAGAATACTTATAAAGACGGCGTTTTCGAACTTGATGTGACTGTAGAAGGAGCGGCAGCCGGAATAACTACCATTGCCTATGAATTGCAGAATGAGGCCGGAAAGACGGTATTGAATGGTAGTCAACCGGTTAAATCCCGTGGTTTGAGCAATCTGATTACTTTTGATGAGAAACGTATTCCGGATGTTGAAAAATGGAGTGCAGAACATCCGAATCTGTATACATTGATATTGGAATTGAAAGACGCTAATGGAAAAGTGACTGAGGTGACCGGGACGAAAGTCGGTTTCCGTACTTCTGAAATAAAGGACGGTCGTTTCTGCATCAATGGTGTGCCTGTATTGGTGAAAGGGGTAAACCGTCATGAGCATTCACAGTTGGGGCGTACAGTAAGTAAGGAACTGATGGAAGAGGATATCAAGCTGATGAAACAGCATAATATCAATACCGTCCGTAATTCCCATTATCCTGCTCATCCTTACTGGTATCAGCTTTGTGACCGGTATGGCCTTTATATGATTGATGAAGCAAATATCGAATCTCACGGTATGGGCTACGGACCTGCCTCTTTGGCAAAAGACAGTACGTGGCTTACGGCTCATATGGATCGTACGCATCGTATGTATGAGCGTTCAAAGAATCATCCTGCCATTGTGATCTGGTCATTAGGCAATGAATCCGGCAATGGAATTAATTTTGAGCGTACGTATGACTGGCTGAAGTCGGTAGAAAAGAACCGTCCCGTACAATATGAACGTGCGGAAGAAAATTACAATACGGATATCTATTGCCGTATGTACCGCAGTGTGGATGTCATTAAAGAGTACGTAGCCCGTAAGGATATTTACCGTCCTTTTATTCTTTGCGAATATCTGCATGCCATGGGGAATAGTTGCGGTGGCATGAAGGAATATTGGGATGTTTTTGAAAATGAACCGATGGCTCAGGGTGGTTGCATCTGGGATTGGGTGGACCAGTCTTTCCGTGAGGTAGACAAGGATGGCAACTGGTATTGGACGTACGGTGGCGATTACGGCCCTAAAGATGTGCCGAGCTTTGGTAACTTCTGTTGTAACGGTTTGGTGAATGCCGTTCGTGAGCCCCATCCGCATCTGTTGGAGGTAAAGAAGATCTATCAGAATATCAAGAGTACATTGGTTGATAAGAAGAACCTGACTATCCGTGTGAAGAATTGGTTTGATTTTTCGGATTTGAATGAATATCTTCTTCATTGGAGCGTGACGGGAGATGACGGAACGATTGTTGCTGAAGGAAGTAAAGAGGTGACTTGTGCTCCGCATGCCGTAGTGGATATCACTTTGGGAGCTGTGAAAATTCCTAAAACGCTTCGCGAAGCTTATCTGAATCTGAGTTGGACGCGGGTGAAGGCTACTCCGTTAGTAACATCCGATTGGGAGGTTGCCTATGATCAGTTTGTACTTCCTGTATCTAAAAACAGTTGGTCCGGCAAACCTGCCAAAGCGGGGAACACAACGTTTGTTGTTGATGAGGCTACCGGTGCTTTGAAATCTCTTTGTCTGGATGGAGAAGAATTATTGGCAAGTCCGATAACTTTGAGCCTGTTCCGTCCGGCTACGGATAATGATAACCGCGATCAGAATGGAGCTAAACTCTGGAGACAGGCTGGTTTGGACCATTTGACACAAAAGGTGGTTTCTTTGAAAGAAGGTAAGAATAAGACGACTGTGAAAGCTGATATTCTGAATGCCGAAGGAAAGAAAATAGGAAATGCCGAGTTTATATATGCTTTGAACCGTGATGGTTCTATGAAAGTGCAGACTACTTTTGAGCCGGATACTTCATTGGTAAAATCGATGGCTCGATTGGGAATTACTTTTGAAATGAAGGATACCTACGAAAATGTAACTTATCTGGGCCGTGGGGAACATGAAACCTATACTGACCGGAATCAATCGGGAAAAATAGGTGTTTATAAAACAACTCCTGAACGGATGTTCCATTATTACGTTGTTCCTCAGTCTACAGGTAACCGGACGGATGTCCGGTGGCTGCAATTGACTGACGAACATGGGAAAGGTTGCTGGATAGAGGCAAATTCTTTCTTCCAGTTTAGCACTTTTCCTTTCTCAGATGTAATATTAGAGAAGGCACGTCATATTAATGAATTGAAACGGGACGGCAAAATAACAATACATCTGGATGCAGAACAAGCTGGAGTAGGTACTGCTACTTGTGGTCCGGGAGTTTTGCCTTCCTATCTGGTTCCATTGACAAAGCAAACCTTTGATTTCACTATTTATCCTGTGAAGTAAAAAAGAGAGAGTAATATATACTAATGAGGATATCTCCGGAAGGAGGTACCTCATTGGTTTTTCTGTTTTTCTTCCGGAATTAAATCTATAAAATACCATGAACAAAGTACCGGAAAATGATTTTACCCGATTAGCCTCATTGGATATACTTAGAGGTTTTGATTTATTTCTTCTTGTCTTTTTTCAGCCGGTGTTCGTTGCACTGGCACGACAGTTGAATCTGCCATTTCTCGATGAGGTTCTATATCAGTTCGACCATGAAGTCTGGGAAGGGTTTCGTTTCTGGGATCTTGTAATGCCGCTTTTTCTCTTTATGACAGGGGCTTCAATGCCTTTTTCCTTATCTAAATACAAAACTGCTTCTGTAGATTATTGGCCTGTTTACCGACGGATTCTTAAACGGGTTATTTTACTTTTTATCTTCGGAATGATTGTCCAGGGAAATTTACTTGGATTTGATAGTAAGCACATTTATTTCTATTCTAATACATTACAATCGATTGCTGTTGGTTATTTTATTGCAGCAGTTATCCAATTACATTTTTCATTCGGATGGCAGATAATAATAACGCTGTTATTGCTTCTTGCCTACTGGATTCCTATGACATTTCTGGGTGACTTTACCCCGGCAGGAAATTTTGCAGAGCAGGTAGATCGATGGGTTCTGGGACGTTTCCGGGATGGAGTTTTTTGGAATGAAGACGGAACCTGGAGCTTTTCATCTCAATACAATTATACATGGATATGGAGTAGCCTGACATTTGGGGTTACTGTGATGCTTGGAGCTTTTGCCGGAAAGATAATGAAAGAAGGCAAGGCGAACCGGAAAAAGGTGGTACAAATATTACTGCTTATTGGTCTGTTATTGATCGGTCTGGCAGAGTTGTGGAGTTTGCAAATGCCTGTCATTAAGCGTTTATGGACAGCCAGTATGACGTTACTGTCCGGTGGATATTGCTTTTTGCTCATGGCATTGTTTTATTACTGGATTGATTATAAAGGGCATACACGGGGATTGAATTGGTTGAAAGTGTATGGTATGAATTCTATTACTGCCTACGTGCTCGGTGAGGTAGTGAATTTCCGTTGTATTGCAGCTTCGGTCAGTTACGGATTAGAGCAATATTTAGGAAATTATTATTTAGTATGGTTGACCTTTGCCAATTATCTTATTCTTTTTCTACTTTTGAGAGTAATGTATAAATGTAGGTTCTTTTTGAAGGTTTGATTAAATAAATGTTATGAAAAGCTGTAAAGTATATTTGTTCTTTATTGTTTTATCTGGTATAGCCGGATTGTTGAATGCACAAGGTGCGAGGTATGTATATAGTGTACCGAATATTCCCTGGGAGGAGTCATTGGGGAATCATCGTGCCATATTACAAATAGATGAATCATCGGAAGTGTTTACACTTGATTTTGACTGGCGTCGTCCGGACCGGAATATAGATGAGACGTGTTTTTTGATTTTACATGCGGAAACGGGTGATACGGTACAGAATATAAAAAGAGTGGATGTATCTGCTGAAAAATGTAAATTGATGTTTGGACCAGCCGTTAAAGGATTGTATTACTTTTATTATCTGCCTTATAAAGTGGTGCATGGATATGGTGCTTATAATGGTGATTATATAGCTAAAGAGAAAGCACCTGATTCGGTCTGGTTGACGGAGATAGACAGAGTAAAAGATATTCCGCAGGCATTGGTGACAAAGGTAGAATCACGAACGAAATTTGACAGCTTTTATCCGATGGAAGTTACAGCTACCGGGATAGAGAAAGAGCAGTATATGAAAAAGTACAGAACGCCACTCTATCTGTTTTCGGAGGATCGGACTAATCCGATCCGGATGCGTGATCATCTTCCGTTGAAATGGATGGACCAACCACAGGGACAGGTTTTCAGAGGTATGGCAGCTCCCAATGAATATTATACTTTTCAGATTGGGTTATGGGCCGGTAGAGGAGAAGTTAATAAAATATCTTATAAAGCCTCTGCATTGCAATGCGGTGCGGAGCGTATTCCACAACAGGCCATTACCTGTTTTAATGTAGAAGGTATCGATCCTTATGGAAAAGAATTCCGCAAAGAGGTTAATGTAGGCAAAGGGTATGTACAACCTTTATGGTTTGGAATAGATGTCCCTGCCGGGCAAAAAGCGGGACTGTATCAGGGTACGATAGTGATAAGTGACGAATCCGGAAGAAAAGGAGTAGTACCGTTGAGCATTCGTATCGAAGGAGAGCCTCTTGCTGACAGAGGGGATAGTGAACTGTGGAGACATAGCAGGCTGAGATGGCTGAATTCTACTTTGGGCATATCGGATATGCGACTCAACCGTATGCTTCGATGACGGTGAGCAAGAATGAGGTGGGCTGTTTGGGACGTACAGTATCAATTGATGAGCCAACAGGGCTACCGGGACAAATAGAAGCATGGAATACGGAAATTCTTGAAAGTCCGGTGAAATTTATTATCCGGACCACTGAAGGAGATAAAGAATTGAAAGGTTCTGCTTTACTGACAGAACAGACAAATGGACACGTGAGCAGGAGCTGGAAAGCGGAAGATAACGATTTGATTGTGACTTGCAGAAGTGTGATGGAGTTTGATGGCTGGATGAATTATGTATATACACTTACCCCTAAAAAAACAGTTGAAGTAGAAGATATTCGATTGGAGATTCCGGTGAAAGCTGAAGTCGGTTCTTTTTTTCTGGGAGCAGGATTACTGGGACAAGAGACACCGCAACAATATAACGGGAAGTGGGATGGCTGCGGAGAGAAAAGTAGAGGAGCCGGGAATATCTTTAGCTACTTCTAAAGAGCAACACGGTTTATGGCCATTTGATAGTTTTTGGATCGGGAATGCACATGCTGGTATTCATTGTGAATTCAGGGGGAGTACTTATAGCGGACCGTTATTGAATTTGTATCGTCCGGCATATCCTGAAAGCTGGTATAATAGTGGGAAAGGAGGATTCTCCATCCGAAAGGAGGCGGGAAAAGTGCAGGTTACCGCATATAGTGGTAGCAGGACTTTGGAAGCGGAGAAACCCATTCATTTTGATTTTGCTATGATTATTACTCCGGTGAAACCCATTCATTTTGACAGGCAATTTACAGACCGTTATTATCACAACGGCCCTAAACCAACTCCACAGGCTGAAGATCTGAAAGCTGGCATACGCATTATTAATATGCATCAGGGAAACGAGTATAATCCGTTTATTAATTATCCGTTCCTGACCGGAGGTAAAATAAAGAATTTCACAAAAGAATGGCATCAAAAGGGATGCAAGGTGAAAATTTATTATACACTTCGTGAACTGAGTAATGCGACTGCTGAGATATGGGCTATAAGGAGTTTGGGACATGAAATTCTGAAAGACGGTAAGGGAGGAGGGTTTCCGTGGTGCCGTGAACATTTTGTGACAGATTATACACCACAATGGTATGAGCATTTTGAATATACAAATGAGTTGGGGATTACTGCCGATGCTTCTATTTTGACAGCAGAAAGTGATTCTCGTTGGTATAATTACTACATCGAAGGACTTGCCTGGATGGTACGTAATTATGATATTGACGGGATTTATCTGGATGATGTTTCTTTTGATCGTTGTATATTGAAACGTATGCGCCGGGCTATGGAAAGTGTAAAGCCGGATTGTCTGATAGACCTTCACTCTAATACTGGTTTCTCTAAAGGGCCTGTCAATCAGTATATGGAATTTTTCCCGTATATAGATAAACTGTGGTTTGGAGAAAGTTTCTTATATGATAAAATGTCGGCAGCCAACTGGCTGGTTGAATCATCGGGTATTCCTTTCGGACTGACAGGAGATATGCTCTTCAGAGGTGGAAATGCGTGGTTAGGAATGCAGTATGGTATGACAGTACGTTATCCATGGTTTACGGAGGGAGTCAATTGTGATCCGCGTGCGGTATGGCGTATTTGGGATGAATTTGGAATAGCCGATGCTACCGTATTGGGATTTTGGGAAAATACACCGGCAGTGACTGTTTCTGATGAGGCTGTGAAAGTTACGGCTTATCGTAAATCCGATAGGGTGTTACTCTCTTTGGGTAATTATTCGGATGAAGTGAAGGTGGTAGAGTTAAATCCGGATTGGAAACAGTTGGGGATGGAACCGGGCAAAGTGAGGATAATTGCACCGGAAATACCGGATTTCCAACCAGCGGGTGAATGGAAAGTAGGAGATAAGATTACACTTCAACCCCGGCAAGGGTGGTTACTCTATTTAGAGTATTGATTTATTCTTTTAACTGAGGGGATGTATTGAATTATAATTGATGAAAAACAATAATAAATGACGAAATGATTATGAGGAAAGATTTTTATTTATTGCTCTTACTCCTGATGTCGATCGTTCCGGTAAAGGCAGCTTTTCAGCCTCAATATTCTGTGGCTGGTTTTTATCCTCTGGAGCACACAGGGCGTGAAGTATATTCGATGAACCCGGCCTGGCGTTTTTATAAAGGAAGTGCTCCGGAGGCTTATCGGGTAGATTTTGATGATGATAACTGGGCGGTTGTTTCATTACCGGACGGGATAGAATATTTACCGACTGAAGCAAGCGGATGTATAAATTATCAGGGGGAAGTATGGTATCGTAAGCATTTCACTCCTGACAATAGTCTTAAAGGTAAAAAGCTGTTTCTCCATTTCGAAGCTATTATGGGGAAGTCAAAGGTATGGATAAATGGTCAGTTGATTAATGAACATTTCGGAGGATTTCTGCCCGTAATTGCCGATATAACTCCTTATGTGACTTTTGAAAAAGAGAATGTAATAGCGGTATGGGCCGATAATAGCGATGATCCTTCTTATCCTCCCGGGAAGGCACAGGATGTATTGGACTTTACTTATTGCGGGGGCATTTACCGGGATTGCTGGTTGATAGCTCACAATGATGTTTATATAACTGATCCGAATTATGAGAATCAGGTAGCAGGAGGTGGTTTGTTTGTGGCTTTTGATAAAGTGTCAGAGCAGACAGCGGATATTTTACTGAATATACAGGTTAGAAATGACCGTAAACAGTCTTTTAACGGGAGGGTCGTCTATGAACTGTTGGATGCTAATGCTGAAAAGGTTGGTGAAGCTACTCACAAACTTTCTGTTGGAAAACAAAAGGCTGCGGTTGTTGCCAATAAGATCAGAATTTCTGACCCTCACCTTTGGTCGCCGGATTCTCCTTATTTGTATCAACTGCATGTATATGTACAGGATAACCACGGAAATACGATTGATGGATATAAACGTCGTATTGGTGTACGCAGTATCGAATTTAAAGGAAAAGACGGTTTTTGGCTCAATGGGAAACCTTATGATGCTCCATTGATTGGAGCCAATCGCCATCAGGATTTTGCTGTTGTAGGCAATGCACTTTCTAACAGTATGCACTGGCGGGATGCGAAGAAGTTGAGAGATGCAGGACTGAAAGTGATCAGGAACGCCCATTATCCACAAGACCCGGCTTTTATGGATGCTTGTGATGAACTTGGACTTTTCGTGATTGTCAATACTCCGGGATGGCAGTTCTGGAATGAGGCTCCCGAGTTTGCTCAGCGGGTATATTCGGATATCCGGAACATGGTGCGGCGAGATCGTAACCATCCTTCTGTATGGATGTGGGAACCTATTCTGAATGAGACCTGGTATCCAGCCGACTTTGCACAGAAAGTGAGAGATATTGTGATGGAAGAATATCCATACCCTTATTGCTATACAGGTTGTGATTCAGAGGCCAAAGGGCATGAATACTTCCCTGTGCTTTTCAAACATCCTCATTTGAGAGGAGTAGATAAAGAAGAAGCAGAACATCCGGAAATAACGTATTTCACTCGTGAATGGGGAGACAATGTGGATGATTGGAGTTCGCATAATTCTCCCAGTCGTGCCAGTCGTGCCTGGGGAGAAACACCTATGTTGATTCAGGCACAGGGATATGCTAATCCTTCTTATCCGTATACTTGTTATGAAACGTTGTTCCAAACAACCCGTCAACATATCGGAGGCTGTTTATGGCATTCATTCGATCATCAGCGGGGATATCATCCCGATCCGTTTTATGGAGGGATTATGGATGCTTTCCGCCAGCCCAAATATTCATATTATATGTTTAAGTCACAGCGTAGTCTGCAAAAGACAGATTTGATTGCCGAAACCGGGCCAATGGTATATATTGCGCATGCTATGACTCCTTTCTCACCAAAGGATGTGACGGTTTACTCCAATTGTGAAGAAGTTCGCCTGACGGTATTTAAGGATGGTAAACAGTATAATTATAAAAAAGAAAAAAGAGAGAAAGGGATGCCTTCGCCTGTGATAACATTTAAGGATGTATATGATTTTATGCAGGATAAGGCTTTGTCCCGTCAGAGAAAACAAGCAGATGTATATATGCTTGCAGAAGGACTTATGGATGGAAAAGTAGTGGCTACTCATAAGGTGTCACCGTCACGTCGCCCTTCAAGGCTTTTGTTATGGTTGATAATGAGGGTATGAATATGGAGGCTAACGGTTCGGATATTGTGACGGTGATTGCAGCTGTTGCTGATGATAATGGAAATATTAAGCGTTTGAATAATTATTTTATTCGTTTTGAAATAGAGGGTGAAGGTGTAATTTTGGGTGGAGAGGATGTGATGGCCAATCCTCGTCCCGTACAGTGGGGTACGGCACCTGTGCTTGTGAAGTCCACTACCACTCCGGGGAAGATTAAAATTCGTGCTTCTGTATTGATAGAAGGTAAGCAGATGCCTGCCAGTGAAGCGATTGAGATAGAGACACATCCGGTCATTTATCCTTTAATTTTTGATGTAGCGGAAGAAAACGCAGCTGTTAAAATGGTTCGGGAAAAAAGTGTAGATAAAGTGAGAGATGAAGATTGTGCCCGTGAAGTAAAGAAATTGCAGATGGAATTGAATCAATATAAATTGAAAGAAGTGGAACAGCAACAAACTGATTTCGGAGAAAAAAGATAATATTCACCACAGAGTTTCACAGAGTCACACAGAGTTTTATTTATTTTAGTTTCAACAATAGTACTCTGTAGTGTGCTCTATGGTGAATATAGTGAAGTAAACGTAAATATACAACCAATGAAAAAACTTTTATTATTAGTCATTCTGTTCGCTTCGATTTGTAGTGGACAGGCACAAAATGAGAAAGGGTATTATGTGAAGCATTTGGAGTTTCCACAGAATGCCACACTTCAGGAGAAAGTAGATATGGCGGCGAGGTTAGTGCCGACTCCACAGCAATTGGCCTGGCAACAGATGGAACTGACAGCATTCCTGCATTTCGGTATTAATACTTTTACCGGGCGTGAATGGGGAGACGGGACAGAAGATCCGGCTTTGTTTAATCCTTCACAGTTGGATGCAGAGCAGTGGGTACGTACACTGAAAGATGCTGGTTTTAAAATGGTCCTTTTAACGGCTAAACATCATGATGGTTTCTGTTTGTGGCCTACCAAAACTACAACCCATTCCGTAGCTTCTTCTTCCTGGAAGAATGGTAAAGGGGATGTTGTGAAAGAACTTCGTGATGCTTGTGATAAATATGGAATGAAGTTCGGTGTTTATCTCTCTCCATGGGACAGAAACGCTTCATGTTATGGCGATTCTCCGAAATATAATCAGTTTTTTATTCAACAATTGACGGAGTTGCTTACTAACTACGGAGAAGTACACGAGGTGTGGTTTGATGGTGCAAATGGTGAAGGTCCTAACGGGAAAAAACAGGTCTATGACTGGGATGCGTTTTATAAAACGATTCAGAAGTTGCAGCCTAAGGCTGTGATGGCTATAATGGGAGATGATGTGCGTTGGGTTGGTAATGAAAAAGGAATTGGCCGTGAAACGGAATGGAATGCTACGGTACTTACTCCGGGAATCTATGCCCGTTCGGAGGAAAATAATAAACGGTTGGGAGTGTTCAGTAAGGCAGAAGATTTAGGGAGTCGTGATATACTGAAGAATGCAACCGAACTCTTCTGGTACCCGTCTGAGGTGGATGTTTCTATTCGTCCGGGATGGTTCTATCATAAAGAAGAGGATAACAAGGTGAAAAGTCTGAAACATTTGGCGGATATCTATTTCCAATCCGTTGGTTACAATTCTGTCTTGTTATTGAATATTCCGCCGGATCGTCGCGGATTGATTAATGAGGCGGATGTGACTCGTTTGAAAGAGTTTGCCGAATATCGTAAACAGCTTTTGCCGATGACAGGGTGAAGGAGGGACAGAAATTATGGGAAGCTATTTCGAATGGAGAGCGTACCTATAAACTGAAATCCGGCTCGGAAATTAATGTAGTGATGTTGCAGGAAGATATCGCAAGAGGACAACGTGTAGAAGCTTTTTCTGTGGAGGCACAGACTGCTGATGGTTGGAAAGAGATAGCTCAGGGGACTACGGTTGGTTATAAGCGTTTGTTACGTTTTCCTGATGTAAAAGCCAATCAGTTAAGAATTAAAATTAAAAGTTGTCGTCTGACTGCTAATATCAGCCGGGTAACAGCTTTCTATGTGGCTCCTTTGCAAGAAGAAAGTGAAGAGGTGGATTGGAATAATTTGCCGCGTACTACCTGGAAACAGGTGTCTGATTCTCCACTTACCATTGATTTAGGTAAATCGGTAATATTAAGTGCTTTTACATATGCTCCTGCTAAGGCTGAGGCAAAACCGACCATGGCATTCAAGTATAAATTCTTTGTAAGTACTGATGGAAATAATTGGCAGGAAGTGCCTGTAAATGGTGAATTTAGTAACATCATGCACAACCCGCTTCCGCAAACAGTACCATTTAAGGAAAAAGTGAAGGCACGTTTTATCAGGTTGGTAGCTACTACGCCGACTGATACTCCTGCAAAGGTGGAAATGAATGAGATTGGCGTAACTACTGAAAAGTAAATTAAAGCAGTTGTCAAGTTGTAACAGAAAAAAACTATTAAACAAGAAAATACCATGAATGTAGATAAGCGTAAATTATGGACTGCTGCTTCTGTCTTGATTTTATCCGGACCGTTAACAGCCCAACAACAGCCTAATATCATCCTCTTTTTGGTGGATGATATGGGGTGGCAGGATACTTCGGTTCCTTTCTGGACGGAGACAACGGAACTAAACCAGATTTATCATACGCCCAATATGGAGCGACTTTCTCAAATGGGGGTTAAGTTTACTCATGCTTATGCCAACTCGATCAGTTCACCATCACGGGTGAGCCTTTTCACCGGAGCTAATGCAGCAAGGCACCGGGTGACTAACTGGACCTTGAAGAAAGATGTTTCGACAGACAGGAAGAACGATTTGCTGGCATTCGGTGATTGGAATTATAATGGCTTGTGCCCGCAGGAAGGTATACCTTACACTTTTTATGCTAAATGTCTGCCGGAATTGCTTCGTGAAAACGGATATACAACCATGATGGTAGGTAAGGCGCATTTTGGTTCCTTGGATACTCCGGCTGCTGATCCGTTGACTATTGGTTTCGATTATAACATCGCCGGACATGCTGCCGGGGCTATGGGAAGTTATCTGGGAGAAGAAGGATATGGTGCGAACGGAAATCCGGAATGGGCAAAGATATGGGCAGTACCGGATCTGGAAAAATATCATGGTACGGATACTTTCCTGACTGAGGCTTTGACTTTAGAAGCCAAAGGGCTTATGGATAAAGCACTTGCCAAAGAAAAACCTTTCTTTTTGTATATGAGCCATTATGCTGTTCATGCTCCTTTTGCTACTGACAAAAGATTTTATGATAGATACATAGCCAAAGGGCTTTCGCATAAGGAAGCGCAGTATGCCGGATTGGTGGAAGGCATGGATAAGAGTTTGGGAGATCTTATGGACTATCTGGAAGTAAAAGGTATTGCTCAAAACACAGTTATTATTTTTATGTCCGATAACGGGGGATATACCATTGGACGTACAAATAAAAATTATCCGTTGAGTGAGGGAAAGGGTTCGTTAAAAGAAGGTGGGATTCGTGAGCCAATGATTGTTTGTTGGCCGGGAGTCACACAACCTGCTACAGTGAATGTAACTCCTGTGATAATAGAAGATTTCTTTCCCAGTATACTGGAGTTAGCCGGAATGAAAGGGAGAATACATACTCCACAGATTATTGATGGTAGAAGTTTTGTTGCACAGTTAAAAGGGAAACAGGGAGATCAGAAGAGACCTTTGTATTTTCATTATCCTAATAACTGGGGAGAACGGTACGAAACGACCGGTGCTCCGCAAAGTGCTGTTATTGAAGGAGACTGGAAGTTGATTTACTACTATGAATCGCAGACGTCGGCTCTGTTCAATCTGAAAGAAGATATCTCGGAACAACAAAATCTCATCGGCGAAAAAGCATATCAGAAGATAGCTTTGAAACTGGCAAAGGATTTGACTCGCCATTTAAAGAAGACAAATGCTACCATGCCTGTAGTAAAAGTTACCGGAGATTTTGTGAAATACCCGGATGGGTCAGGAGTGGAATAATGGAACATTAGAAACTGTTTTGATTTTCTTTCAGCTCAAAATCGGTATATATAGGTAGATGGTCACTGTATCCGCCTAAATATTTCATACCATAATAAGTGCGGAAAGGTTGTTTTCCATCATATTTATCATCATCGGATAACAGAAAGGGCAGGCGGCTTACGTTTGCCCTTTCTTCATTGGTAAAAAAAGGTGCAGAAATATTCAGGAGAGTGCCGGAAACAATCATGTGATCCAATAGCCCCCATTCTCCCTGATATTTATAAGAGCCGAATGTATGTTTTCCGGCTTTGGCTTTTCCGGCTAATAAATGATATAGTTTTAATGCTTCGGGATAGGGAGGAGGCGCAATGGCTGCAAGGACTTCCGTAATAGATTTATTATCCGGATAGTCATTGAAGTCTCCCATGATGATCAGTTGTGGACGACGGCGGGAGGTTAGTATACTGTCTGCTTCTAATCTGATTTTCTTTGCAACGGACAGGCGATAAGGTTCCGATTCTTTGGCTCCTCCTGAACGGGAAGGAAGATGAACTACCAATACGTCCAGGCTGTCACCGGTGGATAAAAGTCCGCAAACATGTAGAATATCTCTTGTAGGGCGCTTGTGTAAATGGACGTTGTCTATTGGAACAGATCGATGGAATAATAATTTAAAACGGTCACGCTGATAAAGCAAGGCCACGTCGATGCCCCGTTCGTCGGGAGAGTGAGTCATAACATAACGATATCCATGTTCTTTTAAAGGGGAGTAATGTACAAGATCTCGCATGACACTGTCATTCTCTACTTCGCAAAGTCCTACTAATGCGGGAGGAGTCCATTCTCCAACCGCTGTAATAACACGTGCTATACTTACCAGTTTCTTTTTGTAACGGGTGTAATTCCAGTGACGAAGCGCATTGGGGAGAAATTCATAATCATTCTTTAGAGAGTCATGACGGATATCGAACAGGTTTTCCACATTCCAGCACATCACACGGAAATTCTTTTCTTTTTGCGCTGTGAGTAAGGAGGGGGATAAGAAAAGTAATAATAAGATAATTATCCCTTTATTCATTTTCTTCTGTTTTCTCTTTCCATTCGTAACATCCGGCATCCGGTGCTTCATCTTCAAGACGGGGCATTCCTTTTAAGTCCTGCGGATAGTTGCGGGCATCATCAGCCAGTCCTATATTGATGGCGGCCGATTTAGGAGTTAATTGGAAATCGTACAATTGTTCTCCCCGTTTGTCTATCAATTGGAAGTTATCATCTTTTTTCCATATAACATTCACTATCTTATCATTTTTTTCCTCTATTGAGTTTATAAGGCAATAGGAGAAATAATAATTAAAAGGTATAGAAGAGTCTTTTGAACGTCCGCCACTAATCTCATCACTGGACGAACCGGCTATGATACAATTACGGAACGCAGCTAATGTCAGTGGATAAGCAATTTCTTTCTTCTCGTTACTGAGGGCAAGGGCGACCCCTTGCTTGATATCCCAACTGTAATAATTGGCCAGTGTGCAGTGTACGAATTCATAATCACCTCCAAGCAGGCTGACACAGTGGCCACCGGCATTACTAATCTCACTGTTTCCTATGGTTGCCTGGCAGGAAGTCATTTCCAACCCATTGCCCGATACCTGGCGGATAACAGAATTAGTAAGTGTGAGTTTCTTTCGGTCTACAGCAGCCGAATCGCAGCGGATACCATATATTCCTCCGTGAATATCGACAAAGTTCAGTGAGTTCTCATAGCTGGAGGTATGGAAGCGAATACCATCATTGACCCGGCAAACGGTCGTAGGGGAGGTTAGAAAACATTTTATCAGTACGGTCGCCCCGGAATACAACGGGAGCATTAAGTGTACCTTCTGCCACAAGTTGTCCATGTACCTGTATACTTGATTTACCATGGAAATAAAGGCGTGTTCCGGCAGCAAGAGTAAGCCGGGCACCTTCTTTTATGCTCAAACTATCATAAATAACGATAGGGCGGGATGAACTGATTAGTGTATCCTGGGTGATTTCTTTTTTACGTAAAGAGAGAAAGTCTTGTCCGTATGCTTGTAATTTAACATCCTGCCAGTTGCCATTCGTGATAAACACGATGGAGTCTTTTTTGAAAAAAGGAACATCACGGTCTTCGGGAGCTAACGTAGCTTCTACAAAAATAAGCAAGCTATCTTTACCCCGTAATTCAACGTCTGAAAAGTGGTTGCCTTTAGCTCCATCTACATTGATGCGGAAACCGGAGTTGGCTGCATCTGCCAGGGTGATGGATGAAATGACCAGCGATTCCTTATTGCGATTGTACACTTTTAACTGGTAAGTGGAAGTACCGATACCTGCCAGCACAGTATCCATACGCAGGGTGTCATAAGAGAAGGCCAGTTTGAGAGAAGAATCGGTAGAAAAGTTCTCATCGTCACAAGCTGAAAACAATGCCAGACCTGTAAACAGAAAGAGGAGAATATGTATCAGATTTCTTTTCATACCTTAATTTTATATATAAAAATCAGGCACGGATAGAGGAATCCGTGCCTAATATTAACGGCAAACGCGTTGGTTTATTATTTCTTTTCCGGGATATTTGCCAGTACGTCCAGCAGATGACGCCAGAATTTATCTACCGAAGGAATGTGCATACGCTCATCCGGTGAGTGGACCCCGGTCAATGTAGGACCAAAGGAAATCATGTCTAATGAGGGATATTTGTCGAGAAAAAGTCCGCATTCCAGACCGGCATGGATGGCTTTCACTTTAGCGTCTACACCAAACAAGCGTTTGTAAGAAGCAGCCGCCACTTCAAGGATGGCTGAGTGCGGGTTAGGCTTCCAGCCTGGGTAGCCTTCTCCGAAACTGACCTTTGCACCTGCCAGTTGGAAAGCTGCACGGACTGTATTTGCCATGTCGTTACGGGCAGAAAGGATAGAACTGCGTTGGCTGGTTTCAATGCGGATAACGTTATCCGGTTTCATCTTGACAGATGCCAGGTTAGTAGATGTTTCTACCAATCCGGGAATATCCTGACTCATGGCATATACTCCGTGGGGTACTGCATAGAGTGCTTTGAATAAACGGGCGGTGGTATCCTGATCAATTGCTTTAGCACGGGGAGTTTCTGATTCTAATACAAGTTTTAAATCAGGTTCTGTTACGGCAAGTTCGTTTTCTACCTCAGCTGTGAATACGTTAAGGTCTGCCCGTACGTCATGTTTTGCATCTTCAGGAACAGCACAGATAGCATATGCTTCGCGAGGAATGGCATTGCGCAGGTTTCCTCCATTGATTTCGCACAGATATAAGTCGTACTTCGTACTCATCTGACTGAGGAAACGATTTAGTATTTTATTGGCATTGCCACGTCCCAAATGGATATCACCACCGGAGTGTCCACCTTTCAGGCCTTTCACTTCTACTTTAAAGAAGAAATATCCGGCTGGTACTTCTACCTCTTTATATGTGAATTCGGCAACAGAATCAATTCCTCCTGCACACCCGATAAACAGTTCTCCTTCGTCTTCTGAGTCGAGGTTTAACAGGATATCTCCGTTCATAAATCCTTCTTTCAGGGCAAATGCTCCGGTGAGTCCGGTTTCTTCGTCTACAGTGAATAAGCACTCCAATGGTCCGTGCTCAATAGTATCGTCGGCAAGGATAGCAAGTTCGGTAGCTACACCGATGCCGTTGTCTGCTCCCAATGTTGTACCTTTTGCTTTCAGCCATTCACCATCTATTTCTGTTTCGATAGGGTCGGTGAGGAAGTCATGCTCCACATTGTTATTCTTTTCGCATACCATGTCTACATGCGATTGTAATACTACGGTTTGCAGGTTTTCTTTGCCTGGAGTAGCGGGCTTCTTGATTAATACATTTCCGGCTTCATCTACTTTGGTTTCCAGATTATGTTTTTCTCCGAATGCTTTTAAATATGCGATAATTTTTTCTTCCTTCTTTGAAGGACGTGGCACCTGGCATATTTCTGCAAAATACTTGAATACGCCTGTTGGCTTTAGTTCTTGTTTTTCCATTCTTTTTCTTTTTATTTAAGTGAATGATTCAAATTTAACGTCATACTGCTAAATATGGTTAAAACTCTTGAGGTTTATGAGCACGTTTCTCTTTTTTTATAATAAAAAAGGCGGTTGAGTCCATACAAAAGTCTATATTTGCACCCACAAAATTAATAGAAATGCTTAATACAATACTGTTTACTCTGTTAATAGTTGCTATTTGTCTCGTATTATTAGGTCTCAAAGTCTTTTTTGTAAAGGGTGGAAAATTCCCTAATGGACATGTGAGTGGTAATAAATCACTGAGAGAAAAGGGAATTGGCTGTGCTCAGTCTCAGGACCGTGAAGCACAACAAAGGCGTCGTTCTATTGCTGATCTTGAAAAAGCCTTAAACGATAGTATGAACTAATTAATTAAAAACTATATTTTACAAGTTATGAAGAGAATAAATTGCCTCATTAACGGTTTTGCTGCTCTTGCGATTATCGTTTTATTTTCACAATGCGCAGGTAAGGCTGACACACAAACTACGACAACTGGCGGAGAAGCAGCGGCTGCTACTGTATCCGGTGATTTAAAAATCGCTTACGTTGAAGTAGATACATTGCTTTCCAAATATAATTTTTGCATTGACCTGAATGAGGCCATGATGAAAAAGGAAGAGAACATCCGTATGACGTTGAATCAGAAGGCTGCTGCTCTTGATAAGGAACAGAAAGAGTTCCAAAAGAAATATGAAAACAATGCATTCATATCTCCGGAAAGAGCTCAACAGGAGTATAACCGTTTGATGAAGATGCAGCAAGATCTGCAGGTGTTACAAAATAACCTGTCCAATCAGCTGGCTACAGAGAATCAGAAGAATAGTTTGCAGTTGCGTGACTCTATCAACGTTTTCTTGAAAGAGTATAACAAAACTAAAGGTTACAATCTGATTTTGAGTAATACAGGTTTTGATAATCTGCTTTATGCCGATAGTTCATTCAATATCACACAAGAGATTATCGACGGTTTGAATGCAAGATATACTTCTGCACCTAAGAAGTAATAGATAAAAAACTTAGAGTTAAAGGCAGTTTCGTGATAAACGGGATTGCCTTTTTTTATTAGTAATGAGTTCAAAGCTGACCGGAAATAAATCAGTTCACCACAGAAGACACGGAGGGCACAGAGATATTATTTTCTCTGATGAAACGCGGATGATCGTAGATGAACACAGATAAAAAACGGTAGTTCTTTATTTTATTGTTATTTCCCTTTGCGAGAATTTGCGTTCATTTGCGTTTAGTAAAGATTTAAAACTCCGTGTTCTCTGCGTTCTCTGTGGTGACATATTGATCAAAATCGCACTAATCTGCGTCAATAATAACCATTGCTGATGTACCTTCCGATGCCGGAAATATTATTGTTGTAGTTTGGCTTCTTCCTGTGGAATACGGAAAGCTGTGTAGAGTTCGAGAATGGCAGCAATAGTGAGACATGCGATCCAGTCATTGCCACGCGTGAAAAACATGAAGGCTCCGGTCAGTACAAGTGCAATTGCTCCGAATATCTGCTGAATGCGCAAGCGTTTCAGTGTTTTACTTTTACCGTGAACGGGAGTGTTGATTTGTGCCAGTGCTACAAAGCCTGCACCAATGGTATATATATAAGGTGCATAAATCCATCCGGTGATGAATACTGCTGCTCCAATAAGAGCCATGAGAGCGCCTACGGCGAAAAGTGCGGGTATGAGTTGCTTCATTATTTATCTTCAAATACGTAAATGTCTTCGTTCGGTTTCTTCATCAGGTACTTTTCACGTGCTATCTGCTCAATGGCATCCGGATTACTGCTTAGTTCGTTGAGCTTCTTTGTGTTTTCTTCGTAATCGGCACGATATTTATCAATTTCGCTTTGCAGGCGACTGATTTCACGTGTGTATCCAATGCGACGAATGGCACTGTTCTCATCCAGAAAACCAATGATGGCTGCAAAAATCAGAATAGTGATAAGGTATTTATGCTTACCGATGAACTCCCAGATTGTTAGTAAATTGCCCATGATTTCTCCTTTAATTCTGAATGCAAAGATAAAACTTATAACTTAAAAGTTGCCACTTCTTGCCTAAAACTTCTCACTCGTCACTTATTACTTCTTACTTTTTTTGCGTACATTTGCAGTGAAAGCAAAAATAGGTTGTACTTGACATAGCTTAGGCAGCCCTGACTTTGTTCTCATTGCACTATTTTTGTAGAAACTCAAAAAAACAGAGAGATTCTGACGTATGGAAAACTATATTGTATCTGCCCGTAAGTATCGTCCGTCCACCTTTGAGTCGGTGGTAGGTCAGCGGGCATTGACTACGACACTGAAAAATGCCATTGCCACACAGAAACTGGCTCATGCCTATCTGTTTTGTGGTCCCCGTGGAGTAGGAAAAACAACTTGCGCCCGTATTTTTGCCAAGACTATCAACTGTATGTCGCTTACTGCCGATGGGGAAGCGTGTAATGCTTGTGAGTCTTGTGTGGCTTTCAATGAGCAACGTTCGTATAATATACATGAACTTGATGCAGCTTCCAATAACTCGGTGGATGATATCCGTCAGTTGGTAGAGCAGGTGCGCATCCCGCCTCAGATAGGTAAGTATAAAGTGTATATCATTGATGAGGTGCATATGTTGTCTGCTTCTGCTTTCAATGCTTTCCTGAAAACGCTGGAAGAGCCTCCCCGTCATGCTATTTTTATTTTGGCTACAACGGAGAAGCATAAAATACTTCCTACTATTTTGTCGCGTTGCCAGATTTATGATTTCAATCGTATCAGTGTGGACGATACGGTACAGCACTTAACTTATGTTGCTTCCAAAGAGAATATAACAGCTGAACCCGAAGCGCTGAATGTCATAGCACTGAAAGCAGATGGTGGCATGCGCGATGCTCTTTCTATCTTTGATCAGGTAGTTAGTTTCACCGGTGGGCATATTACCTATAAGAGTGTTATTGAGAATCTCAATGTGTTGGATTATGAATATTATTTCAGACTGACCGATTGTTTTCTCGAAAATAAAGTAAGTGATGCGCTGCTGTTATTCAATGATGTATTGAATAAAGGCTTTGATGGTAGCCATTTCATAACAGGGCTTTCGTCGCATTTTCGTGATTTGCTTGTGAGTAAAGATCCCGCTACTTTAGCATTGCTTGAAGTAGGAGCCAGTATTCGTCAGCGCTATCAGGAGCAGGCGCAAAAGTGTCCGCTACCTTTTCTATATCGGGCTATGAAGCTCTGTAATGATTGTGATATGAATTACCGGGCCAGCAAAAACAAGCGTTTGCTGGTAGAACTGACTTTGATACAGGTTGCCCAGCTTACCATCGAGGGGGATGATGTGGGTGGTGGGCGTGGCCCTAAACAAGCTATAAAACCCATATTTACGCAATCTGTAGCTGCTCAGCAACCACAGAATGCTCCTGTTGCACCCCAAGCTCAGCAACAAACTGCAAATGTTCATCCGGCTCAATCTGCTCCGGCTCAATCTGTTTCTGCTACCGGAACTTCTACTTCGTCTGCTGCGGGTGTATCTGATGTTGTGGTGAAAGCCGCTGTGCAGGAAGAGAAGAAAATTCCTGTAATGAGTAAGTCCAGTCTTGGAGTGTCTATCAGGCATCCTCAAAAGGAAGCTGCTGCACAGAGTACAACAGCTGTCCAGACACCTGCTCACGCACAGGTTCAACCTGAAGAGGATTATATATTCAATGAAAAGGATTTGAATTATTACTGGCAGGAGTATGCCGGTCGTCTTCCTGTGGAGCATAAAGCACTTGCTATGCGTATGCAGAATATACGTTTGACATTGCTTAGTGATGCTATAACTTTCGAGGTTGTGGTAGATAATGAGATTGTAGCAAAGGATTTCACTTCTATGATTCCGGATATACAGAACTATCTTCGAAGCCGTTTAAAGAACCGGAAAGTGAGAATGACGGTCCGTGTCAGTGAGGCAGCAGAAAATGTACGGGCGTTTAGTCGTGTGGAGAAGTTCCAGATGATGGCAAAGAAAAACGAAGCGTTATTGCATTTGAAGGAGGAATTCGGGTTGGAATTATATTAGTGTACGTTGTAAAGATTAAGCCAATATATGTAATGCCCCGTTACAATATATGTTATCATGGATAATAATATATGTAACGGGGCATTATATTTAATGCTGCTTTGTAGAGTTGCATGCTTTTAGAAACGTCCCTTTCAATTCATCAGATGCTTATATCTCATTTGTCGTAAACAGGTCATAAAGTTCCTTTTCGTTTTGTTTTTTTTCTAATTCTTCCAGCGTATCTGCTTCGAACGATCTGAAGATAAGATACTGGAGATAGCAAAACTCCTGACCGGGCAGTATATCTTTCATCCGGTTGTGTATCTTATACAGAATTTCTCCTTCTGTGAAGGTTACACCGTTATCTGCTTCCATATCATATACCTCCATGTGCCTTGTTTGCGGGTTGTAATAGCAAAGGGTGAAGGATGGTTGTTTAATCACGACAACATCCGGATTCCAGAAATGGTTTCCGTGTTCCGATTGAAATACGATTACTTCTCTTATAAAGGTGCGGTAATCCGTATATTCCGTTTCTGTAAACTTCCAGATGACATCTGCCAATATCACATCACTATCTTCCAAAGACGAGAAGAGTGACAAATCGCATTTCATTTCCTTTCCTGCTGTCCATCCTTTGAGAATCCATACATTCGCACTGTCAGGTTCTCCCAGGCTTTCCATATAAGGAGCGAGTTCATTCTGAAGTTTATATATCCATTCGTCCATAGAAATGTATTTTCCGTTATCGGGAAGGATTTCTATTTCAAAGTGAGGTGAGTTCTTTTCAGTCATTCTATTGTATCGGATTAGGATACAGGGTGTCTCATATGTTTTATCAGAATAATCCTCCATGTCCCATTCTGCACGGCAATGTTCCAGTTCACTCTTGAACTGGTCGAATGTTTCGTACTTCTTATTTTTGAAGTGCCATGGGAAATAGATATAATCTTGATAGGGAGTATCATGTTTTGAATGCCGGGTGCGAAATACTTTCTTTAATAGGAAATTGAATTTACCATAGCACAACAGGAAGTTCAGCAGCAGGAGAATACCGGTAAGGAGTATCTGGTTCCAATTTCGAAGCGTGTATTTCTGCATATCGACAACCAGCTTCCTTGCTGTATCATCGTAACGAATGGGAATGCATGTCTCTGAGTCTACTCCGCCATCGAATGTGCATACTCCTTTTACTACAACAGCGATACTGTCTGCTGTGACAAAGTGGAAACCAGTGTAATCATACTTGGCGGCATATTCCTTTCCTGTATTCCTTACGATCAGTTCGTCAAAATCAGTATATAGGGAAGAAAACATAAAATAAAGTATGATACTTTGTATGACGACAAAGTATAGCATGAGAAAAAACATGCCTTCTTCTTTGCGGATAGAAGGGAATACTTTTTTGGACATCACCCAGACAAAGATGACTGCAACGAGTATTGAAAGTAGCACGAGCGTTGGCGTAGCACCTTCTCCAATATGATTGTGCAGGTAATCTACCCGGGGCGAAGCATGAATCCAGCTTCCCGTCCTGCTCGTCCCGTCTTCTTCTATGATAATGCGGATAGATGTATTTAGTTCCCACTTTTTATGATCATAGTTTCCGGTTTCCATCAGATTGCGCAAGCTATCCTGTTCGCGCAATTCTGCCAGTTTTCGTTCTTTTCTTTGTTGCTCTTTTTGTTGTTCTTGTTTGGCCTCTTCTATGAATTGCAGTCGAAGCAATCTGAACTTAAGGCTAAGTTCCGTAGCTTGTTCGGAAGAAATAGCATACATGCTCAGAAGTTTACTGTTTTTAATGTCCTGTGGGCTGACTGTTATTTTTTCACCCTGTTGCAACCAGAGTTTTAATGCCGGCGTGTAATCATCTGCTCTCATGTGTTTTTTTTTCATTATGCTGGTAGGTCAGGTAACACAATAATTCTTTTATCTCCTTTTCATCCACTTTGGCTCCTTTTTCCAACAGATAACACGTCATAGTAAGGTTGTGGAAAAAACTGATTTCTGCAGTGATGGATAATCCTAATGGTCCTTTTTTGTTCAGGTCGGCACCAGCCTTCAGTAGCATATCAATGGTTTCTTTCTGGTTTTCACTGGCTGCATAATATAATGGAGTATACCCCTTATTGCTTTTTTGCTCCACATCGGCATCGGCTTCGAGTAAGAATTTTATTTGTGCTAAATCGCCTTTGGCAGCAGCTTTCATCAACAGTGTTTTTCCGTCTTCCTCTGCAGCATCCACCGGGACTCCCTCATTCAACATCTGACGTAATGTCAAAGTATCACCCGTTTTTATGGAGCATATTGAGCCGGGAGAAGAGTTCTTTTTGTGTTTTGTGCCTGAATTGATAGGGAAAGAAGGCAACATAGAAGCTTCAATAGTAGTTTGGTCTTTATCATATCTAATAATTGTTGTTGAATCTAATCTACGAAAGTATGAAAAAGTAGAAATACATCCGCAAATGTCTTCCACCCCCAAAGAAAGAGGAATCTCATTACTGAAATTCCTCTCTTTGGGGGTGGAAGACCGGACTCGAACCGGCGACATTCAGAACCACAATCTGACGCTCTAACCAACTGAACCCTTTTATTGTCAACGCGTTAATAATCTCTCTGGAAGTTCATTAGTCAACAATTAGTCAACATTGAACTTACTATACAAATTTACTAAAAATCTTATTCACAATGAAACATTTGATCTTGTGATTTGCTTCAAACAAGAATAATTACTATTTTTGTATTATTCTAAAACAGAGAGTTATGTCAAGTGAGGTGGTGAAACAAGAATTATTGGCGAAGTTGAAGCAGGAACATTGTTTCTGGTCGTACAATGAAAACTCAATCAAGGATATTCCAGATGATATGCTGATTGAGAAGACCTTGTTGCATCTTGATTTGGACGAAATCAGCCAACTATTTCTTATTTACCCTTTCAAGAAAATCAAGCAAGTATGGTTGGACTATCTTGTTCCTCAAGGGGAGTATCTCTACACGCTGAATCGTTTCTTTGCTTGGTACTATTTCAAGGTGAAGAAACCGGATGCTTATATAAAGTCGATGGCTACTCGCCACCTTAATAAAATGTTCGCATGAAAGGTTTAGCTCCACATACCTTGCAAGTCTTTGAAACTGTTTCTAAATTAGACTGCATCAAGCCCTATCTCTTGGTAGGTGGTACTGCCTTATCTTTGCAAATTGGCACTCGTCAAAGTGAAGATTTGGATTTTATGAAATGGAGAACTTCCAAAACAGAGAAAATGGAAGTGGCTTGGTTTCAGATAGAGAAAGAGCTTGCTACGATTGGAGAAATTCAACATAAGGACATATTGGATATAGACCATGTGGAGTATCTGGTATCCGGAGTAAAGTTCTCCTTTTATGCTTGTTCCAAATATTCTCCTGTCAGTGAGCCTGTCGAATATCTGAATAATTTGCGATTGGCAGATGTAAAATCTATTGGTGCTATGAAGATGGAAGTCATGTTGCGCAGGAGTAATTTTCGCGATTACTACGACATTTATTCTATCTTAAAGTCTGGCGTACTTGTCAATGATTTAATTTCTTTGGCTCTAACCTATTCTGGACATAAGTTGAAATCTAAAAACCTATTAGCTATGCTTACCAATGGGTCTCGTTTTATGAGAGATGCTCATTTTGAACAACTTGAACCTACTTATGATGTAACTGCCCAAGAAATAGAGGGCTATATAAAGTCTTGTTTATTATAAATTGCTGCAATATTTTTGTGGATGGGGTTATGTGGGGTCAACAGCAAAGCAATTTTAGTCAATTTCTGTCTCTTTTCGGACTGACCCGAAATGAAGCTAATGTGATACTTGAAAACAAACCGTTTAAAACGAAGAAATCCTCAATAATCTACTGATTATCAAGGATTCTCTTTGGGTGGAAGACCGGACTCGAACCGGCGACATTCAGAACCACAATCTGACGCTCTAACCAACTGAACTACATCCACCATGTTTGCGTTTCTCTAACGCGGTGCAAAGATAGATATAAACTTTTAATCTGCAAATATTCCATGAGATTTTTTTAATAAAAAGTGTACTCTTTTATTCCTTTGTTATGCTTCCTAAATAGTGATTGAGCATCATTTATGAAGATTTTCAGGTGGTTACGCTCTGTAACAGAAAGTGAGTCTGCCGGATAATTAATGGGATATAATATATGATTTTTTTTTCGGGAGAGAACGGGACGTGATGTCCACACTAAGCTATAACCGCAATTGGCTACACGAGTGACACTATCTTTTTCGAGTTCTAACTTAAATAGTAAACCACCATCAGTACGCCGGGCAGACATATTAGAGATGAAATTTCCGAGAGAATAGACTACCACATGCTGATTTCCGGTTATACTGTCCGTACGGAGCTCCATGGGTTGCACTACGTGTGGATGCGAGCCGATAATGTGGGTAACTCCCTGCTGTAATAACCAGTCTGTGAGATTCTTTTGTTCTTTATTGGGAAGTGACTGATATTCATCACCCCAATGCATGCAGGCAATGAGGGCGTCGGGATGTTGTGCCCTGGCAGCTTCAATATCTTGTGCCATTACTGCCTTATCGATATAGTTTACCACATTGGGAGAGATTACTTTGATACCGTTTGTACCATAAGTATAATTTAAAAGGGCAATGCGAAAGCCGTTTTTTTCCAGCAATAAAGGGTATTGCTGTTCTCGTGATTCAGTATTGACATAAGTTCCTGCATGTGGAATTTGTAATGAATCGAGCATTAGCAAGGTCCTCTCTAATCCTTTTTTACCTTTATCAAGACAATGGTTATTGGCCGTTATCAAAACATCGAAACCTGCATCGCGAATGGCGAAAAGATATTCATCCGGTGCACTAAAGGCTGGGTAACCGCGATAGGGTTTTCCACCCAATGTTACTTCAAGGTTTGCAATTGCGATATCTGCCCGGTTTATTTCTTCCTTAACGAATTTAAAACAATCTGAATAATCGTATCCTGTAGAGGTACGGGCGGCATTAATCTGCGCTTGGTGCTGCATAAGGTCTCCCGCAAAGAGGAGGGTGAGCCGTGAGGTGATAATGCTATCTTTTTGACAGGAAATAGAATCCGAAGTATTAATAACAGAATCTCTCCTTTCCTGCGACATGGATGTGCAGGAGTAGGAGAGAAAGAAGAGGATTACCAAAGAGATATTTCTCATTTATAGATGGCTTTTTTACCCGCCAACAATGTATTCTTCATTAAAGAAACAATAGTCATCGGACCTACACCTCCCGGCACAGGAGTGATGTATGAGCACTTTGGTGCTACTTCGTCGAATTTAACGTCGCCTGTCAGCTTAAAACCGGATTTTTTGGTAGCATCGGGTACACGTGTGTACCTACGTCGATGATTACTGCACCTTCTTTTACCATATTTTCTTTTACGAAATTCGGTTGTCCTAAAGCGGCAATGATGATATCGGCTTCCTGACATTCTTTTACCAAATCGTGGGATCGACTGTGGCAGACAGTCACTGTTGCATCGCCCGGATAGGCTTTTTGCATCATGAGGCAGCCATGGGCTTACCGACAATGTTACTGCGTCCCAGTACTACGCACTTCTTCCCTGAAGTTTCTATCTTATAGCGTTTTAGCAGTTCAAGAATACCGTTCGGGGTGGCAGACACGTAACAAGGCAATCCGATGGACATACGTCCCACGTTGATGGGATGAAAGCCATCTACATCCTTCCGATAATCGATGGTTTCGATTACTTTTTGTTCGGAGATGTGTTTGGGTAGGGGTAATTGTACGATAAAGCCGTCTACGTCCGCATCTTCATTGAGTTCGCGTACTTTGGCCAACAGCTCCTCTTCTGTCACATCACTTTCGTAGCGGATGAGGGAAGATTTGAAGCCACAAACTTCACAGGCTTTTACTTTGGCAGCTACATACGTTTCGCTCCCTCCATCGTGGCCAACAAGGATAGCAGCCAGATGAGGACGTTTGCCACCGTGGGCTACAATTTCTGCCACTTCAGCTGCAATCTCTTGCTTTACTTGCTCGGAAATGGCTTTTCCATCTATAAGGGTCATGTTCAATAGTATTTTGGTGATGGACAAAAGTAAAATAAATAACTGAATCAGCCAAAAGGAATTCATTTTTTGTCAATAGCCGATTTATAGATTATTAATGGAGCGAAAAGCTTGGGGAAGAGGAACGGGTATTTCATCAAAATAACGGTTATATATGAAACTCACTCACTTTTTATTTGAAATCGGTTTGATTGGAACTTTTTTGTGAATTAATGGTACGAAAAAAGGAGAAAGCCATAGCTCTCTCCTTATATACTGGTTTTGTTTCAATCTGCTTTATGATTAACGAACCAAGGTCACAAAATAAAAACACCAAAGTCAAACGTTTACTCTTTAGAAGATTAGCGTTTCATTTTTGGCATCATTTTACCCATTTTGCTGCCTGTTACCATCTTCATCATTTTACGGGTCTGATCAAATTGTTTCAGCAGGCGGTTTACTTCCTGAATAGTTGTACCACTACCTTTAGCGATGCGGGTACGGCGTGAACCATTCAGTATTTCCGGATTGGAACGTTCTGCAGGAGTCATAGAATGAATGATGGCTTCAATGCTCTTGAAAGCGTTGTCGTCAATATCAATATCTTTGATGGCCTTTCCTACACCAGGGATCATAGATGCAAGCTCTTTGAGGTTACCCATCTTCTTGATCTGAGCTATTTGGCTAAGGAAATCATTGAAGTCGAACTGATTCTTGGCAATTTTCTTTTGCAGACGTTTTGCTTCTTCTTCGTCGTACTGTTCTTGTGCACGTTCTACCAGTGAAACGATATCACCCATACCTAAGATACGGTCTGCCATACGTGCGGGATGGAACTGATCAATAGCATCCAGCTTTTCACCTGTACCTACAAACTTAATGGGCTTGTTGACAACCGAACGGATAGAGAGTGCTGCACCACCACGGGTGTCACCGTCAAGCTTAGTCAATACTACACCGTTGAAGTCGAGGCGATCATTAAATTCTTTTGCAGTATTAACAGCATCTTGTCCGGTCATGGAGTCTACCACGAAAAGGATCTCATTCGGGTTGATGGCTTTCTTAATAGCAGCAATTTCGTTCATCATCTCTTCGTCTACAGCCAAACGCCCGGCTGTATCGACGATTACAAGATCGTATCCTTTGGCTTTAGCTTCTTTAATTGCATTTTGTGCAATTTCTACCGGATTCTTACTATCTGGTTCAGAGTACATCGGCACTTCAATCTGTTCAGCCAGTACACGAAGCTGTTCGATAGCAGCAGGACGATACACGTCACAGGCTACGAGCAACGGTTTGCGATTCTTTTTAGTTTTGAGCATCCGGGCCAGCTTTCCGGAGAAGGTAGTCTTACCCGAACCTTGCAGACCGGACATCAGGATAACAGCCGGATGACCATCTGTATCAATCTCAACGGTTTCTCCACCCATCAACTGAGTAAGTTCGTCGTGAACGATTTTCACCATCAACTGGCTTGGTTTCACAGCAGTAAGTACGTTTTGTCCCAACGCTTTTTCTTTTACTGTATCGGTAAAAGTTTTCGCTACCTTGTAGTTAACGTCGGCATCCAACAGGGCTTTACGCACATCTTTCAGTGTTTCTGCTACATTGATCTCAGTGATTTTACCTTCACCTTTTAAAATCTTAAACGACCTCTCCAGTCTCTCGCTTAAATTATCGAACATATTTTATACTAATTACTGATTACTAAACTTATAGATCAGTTTGCCACAGAGGATACAAAATTTTAGGGGAGTAGTGAATAGCGATAAGTAATTTAGTATCATGCAGCATGATAGTGCAGCCTGTTAATCACTAATCACTTATCGCTACTCACTAAAAAACTGTCCCCTCTGTATCTTCTGTGGTAAACCGGGATGCAAATGTACAAAAATCTCTTGTATTTATATCTTTTTATTCTGCCATTTTGCTTTTTTGAAGTAAATATAGCTTGTGGTGAGTAACAATGTATAGTACACAATCTCAATGGTAAAGCACCATGCAATGGGAGCTTTCAGCCACATTCCGATGAAGATTATATACGAACCGTAGATGACGATAGTTATAACTTCAAGTAACAAGGCGGCTTGTGTGTTACCAGTACCGGATATTCCGTTAAATACGATATTGGCTACGGAGGCTATCAACATGGCAACGCAGATAACATAGACAGATGGAACTGATTCGGCTATCAGGCAGCCTCATTTGTATAGATGGAGAGCATGGCTTGCGGGAATGTTGCGGTGATAGCGACTAATGCAGCATAACAAAGAATGAAAAACGGGCTATTTTATTGATAAGTGTCATCACATATTGTATGCCTCCTGCACCAATGGCATTACTGACCAAGCTGTTAGTGGTGGTGGCCAGTGCGTTTACCGGAATGAGCATTACGATGTATATGCTTCGCACAATGTTGGCAATGGCAAGTTCACGTTGTCCCAACCTTTCTACAGCTACGAAGAATATGAACCAGGTAGCCATTGACAAGAAGTACTGCAACATAGTGAAGCAGGAGATACTAAGTATACGCATCAGTAACTGAGGATCGAAAGAACGTAATTTATTCAGGCCATACTTTTTCAGGTCGACGGTGATATACGTATAAATGAGGAAGAACAGAATGGAACTGGCTTCTGCTACTACAGAGGCAATGGCAGCGCCTTTGATACCCATTTCCGGGAAGCCGAAATGTCCGAATATCATTGCATAGTCCAGCACTACGTTTGTCAGTGCCATGACGACGGCATTGATGGTAAGTACCTTTGTACGCGTAATGCCGATATAAAGTGCCCGGAACATTACGTTGATAAACGAAAAGAAGAATCCGTAGATACGCCAGTCCAGAAATTCCATTGTGGCATCGTATATGGATTCGGAAGAAACCAGCATCCGCATAATATTGCCCCCAAAAGCTTTTGTAAAGCTGAATAATAGCAATGCCATCAGTAACATGAACATAACACCTTGTATCATTACCGGTCCTACGTCAGAATAGCGACCTTCGCCATTGCGGCGGGCAATCACAATTTGCGAACCGGTGCTAAAACCGAAAGCAATAGTAAAAACGCAGATATAAAAAAGTCCACCCATAGCCGAAGCTCCGAGTGCTACTTCGCCAACACGTCCGAGAAAGGCGGTGTCAGTGACATTAATAACATTTTGTGCCAGTAAACTAAGAAGTATCGGGTAACTGACACTCCAAATTTGCTTATTAGTGTACATAAATGAGCGTTTAGGTTTACAATTTGCAAAGATAACGCTTTTATCCGGATATACTGTCGGGGGGGAGAGTAAAATCAATGACCTGTCCGCCCTGTTTGTCGGTGGTGACGGCATAGCTACCTCCGAAGTGCTTTAATAACAAGTCATTTATTTCATGGCGGATACTTACTTGTTGTGAGTGGTATTTCGGATCAGCCAGTGGGCTGTTGATAATTTGGAAATGAATGATCTTTGACGTATCATCCCGGTTGACCGTAAAGATTATTTCTCTTTCCTCTTTACTTTTGTCCGGATAGACCAATGTGCTGAGCAGGGTTTGCGTTATTCGTCCGGTATCTGTTGTGATGTTCTGTGCGTCAATATTAGTGCTGAACAGAATTGATATAACTCCCTCATTGTGCATCTGTGCCATATAAATGGCATCGTTACAAAGAGCTATTACATCATAAGTCTGTATCTGAAATTTCATCATATTGGCTTCCAGGCGAGACAGATCGAGTACATCATTTACCAATTGTATCAACTCTTCGGAGTTTTTTTGGATGATGGCTGAATATTCTTGTCGTGTACTTTCGTCCATATTGGGTTCCGAGGCTATGAGTTGTGAAAAACCTACAACTCCGTTGAGAGGGATACGGATATTGTAACTCATATTAGAGAGAAAATGATTCTTGGTCTCATTGGCCTTCTCAATCATCAGGGTGGCTTTACGAGTTTCACTTTCTGCCGTCTTTAAGGCTTTTCGCACCTGATAGGCACGTATTGTGAAGAAGATTAATACGAGCAGGGCAATAGCGATAATACAGAATACGAGCAGTTGAATTTTGCTTTTCAACTGTTCTTCTTCAAGTTTCATTTTATCTACATGGTAGTTGTCTTGTATCAGATTCATTTGTTTGTCAGATAGTTCGGTAACCAACGAATCTTTCATCTGTATAACCTTTTCATAGATTGGTATTGCTTCCAGGCTACGTCCGGCCTCGGTCAGAATATCAGCTTTGATAGACAGTTGGTTGACGTAATCGCTGCTAAAAGCGTTTTTTAACAGTATAACAGTAGAATCCAGTTGACTGATAGCACGATTATATTCTTTGCAAAGGCGGTAATATGAGGCGTGTGCATCATGATAAAGCACCCGATACATAAAATAAGTATTGGGGGTGAGATACTCGTTTCCTTTTTTAAGATGTTGGAGAGCCAGCTGAGGCTGCTCCATTTCTACATAATAATAGGTATAGTAGATGTCATTGAAAATCATCGGATCCTGAAAAGCTTCTTTCATCGTTGGATTTTCTGCGATATAATCAGAAAGAATCTTCTTTTGTTCATCCAGATACTTTTTCTGATCCTGAAGTTCTTTGTTGGCTTTACTGAGTGAGATAAGTTGGCAAAGTACGGAATTTCTTACAATTACATTGTTCATTTGAGGAAGAAGCTTATGAGCTTCTTCCAAAGCCTGTTTACCTTCTTTCCAACGGCCAGTACCCATATAAGCATTGGCCAGACACTGCTTGGCACCTATCAGGCCACGTATGTTGTTGGCTTCTTGCGCTTTCTTATACATTTCAAGTGATTTGTTGATTGCAAGCTCTATTTGTTCTCTATAGGAGTAGAGATCTATCTGGCATCTTTGTGAATCGAAGTAATAATCCCACAAACCGGCTTTTCGGGCGTAGGCTCCAGGTCTGCTATTTTTTGGATTACACTATCCAGTTCATTTTGATTATAGTAATAAATAACCTGGAAGTAGAGTGCTATTCCGGCGTACTTGGGGTTGTCTTGCGCAACAGCCTCCTTTAACAGCATATTTGAATAATAGATGCATTTGGGGGTTGTCTGCTCCATCCGCGTGATACTTTGTATGGTTTGTAGGCGTAGGGAATCATGCGGCATAGCAGACAACAATCTTTCCAAACTATCAGTTCGGACTCCTGATGGAGCTGCCAGACTTATCAGGAAATGGCAGCATAAGGCGAGTATGAAGATCAGTTGTTTCATTGTAACTTTTCATTTTTGGCTGCTGCCGCATCCGGTTTGATAGGATGAGTGAATACGAAGCGGGCGCCTGCTGTATATTCCGGATCAATCCATATTCTTCCTCCGATCTGTTCAACAATAAGCTGGCAGATAGAAAGTCCCAACCCTGTACCCTGTGCACCTTCATTTAGTTTCTCAAAACGGTTGAATATTCGGCCTTGATTTTCCGGAGGAATACCACAACCGGTGTCAGTGACAGAGAAGACGGCGGTGTCGTCCGACTCTTTTCGTATCTCAAGTGTGATGGAGCCTTCCGTAGTGAACTTCGTGGCATTAATAAGCAGATTGATAAGCAACTGTTGCAAGCGTGAATCATCTGTTAATAGCGGTAGCGATTCAAGAGTTGTGACAAAATGAACATCGGCTTGTGTTTGCTTTACTTTTCTTACAGTATCAATAACATTACGGCATATAACTACTGCATCGCACTTTTTAAAATTAAATACCAATTTACTCATATCCAGGCTGGAAAGGTCTATTACATCATTGATCAGGTTTAATAATAATTCAGAGTTTTGTTGTATGATGTCATTGCACTGTCGCCGTGTTTCATTGTCAATTGAATCATCCGTGAGGATTGCAGAGAAACCTGAAAGCGCATTCAATGGGGTACGGATCTCATGACTCATATTTGAAAGAAACAGACTTTTGGTTTTAATGGAGTTTCTTGCACGCTTTTGTGCTTTTTCCTGTTCTTCTTTTGAATGGCGCAAACGTTTATTCTCTGATCGTATATGGAAAATGAGTATGGTGATAAGGATTGATAAAGAAAATACTGTTAGAATACCCCATAAGATAGTCTGGTTACGTTCCTGCTGGTTCTGGATTTCCATTTGATCGATTTGATAGATGGTTCGCAGTTCGTTGATCTGACGTACATAGCTAAGGTTGTCCAGAGAATCTTGCAACACATTTGCCGTTTGATAAATGAGACATGCTTGGTCTGTTTGTCCTAATTTAGACAGAAGTTGGGCTTGCTGAAGATTGAGCTGTATATGCTGGTTAGGAGAGTAGGCCGGATTTATCTCTTTAATAAGGTTACCATATTTTTCCAAAGCCCGATCATATTGTTTATTTTGTTTATAGTAACTGGCATACAAATAATCCAAAACAAAAACGCATATAAGGATAATCATGTTCTGAATTGGCTTTTGTGGCCTCTGTGATATATATAAGTGCCTTGTCTGGCTGATTGGTTACTACATAATAGTAGGCACGGCATATCGAAACATAAAAGAGAGTGGAAGTCGTTGGATATTTATCGAAAAGAACTTCAAGTTGTTTTAAGTATACAAGTGCTTTGTCGGTTTCTCTTATCTTTAACAATGTGAGGATCAGATTCGGAGAGAT
This sequence comes from Bacteroides nordii WAL 11050 = JCM 12987, assembly GCA_000613465.1. Classification (GTDB taxonomy): domain Bacteria; phylum Bacteroidota; class Bacteroidia; order Bacteroidales; family Bacteroidaceae; genus Bacteroides; species Bacteroides nordii. The sequence continues at coordinate 4,245 of BAJA01000038.1, read as the reverse complement.
ATGTATTTTCAGATGATCTGCACCTTCTAAAGTATTTAGAACATTAAATGCTTCTATATAAAAATCGATGGCTTGTTGCCTCATGTTTGCACCCAGGTAGGCATCACCGATAGCACGAAGAGAAAGGGCTATTCCTTTATCATAGTCCATTTCTTTGGCTTTCTCATACATGATGTGGGCTTTATCTACAGCTATTGTAATATCACCACGAATTGCATATGCACCGGATACGAGTTGTTTCAAATGGAAAAGAGTGCTGTATTGCTTGTCTTTTTCCAATTGTGGTTCAAGCTCTTTTTCCCATAAAATGATACTGTCTGCTGTTATATTTTGGGTATAAGGTAAATTGTTGTCTATGAGAATTTGTAAATTGGTAAGATGTTCTGAAGTCGTAGTCGCAGAATAGACTGGGACAGAATATAGAAAACCGGCCAGCATTCCTAATATGTAATAGATATAAATTCTCACTGTTTAACGTTCTGTTCGCATTGTTTGCTGCAAAAATAAGTAAAAAGAGTGAAGATAACATGTAATCTCCACTCTTTTTACTTATTTATTTTCTGTTTATAATATCCCGTGCTCCAGGATCTTCATGATTGGGATGACCGGGAGTATGGTTACGCCAACATTTATCTGCGTTTACTTTTAGAGTACGGTTGTCATCTTTGGTCCGGTTAATATAATCATCGAGCATTGCGCGATGTTCTGCCAGTATCCGGGTTAGAATTTAACTTATGAATTAGTTTCGTAAGGTAAATGTAGGCAAATGAAAATTGCCGGAAAAGGAGGGTAAAGTACTTTTGGACGTTAATAGTACATAATTGTACAAAAGTGATAAGAAGGAAAGGGGGGATTTACGATCAGACGATTTACAATTTACGATTGGAGTCACTACTCCTGTATAATGATACGAACTTTTGTGTAAAGCCTATCACATTTCAATCGTAAATTGTAAATCGTCTAATTGTAAATTGAATAAATATTTTTAGCTATTCATGCTCATCAGGAATTCGTCATTGTCTTTTGTTTTTTCAAGACGGTCTTTTACAAAGTCCATTGCTTCTATTGGATTCATGTCTGCAAGGTATTTGCGCAGGATCCACATACGGTCAAGTGTTGTCTTGTCAAGCAACAAATCATCACGACGCGTACTTGAAGCCACAATGTTGACAGCCGGGAAGATACGTTTGTTGGATAAGTTACGGTCAAGCTGCAATTCCATATTACCTGTACCTTTGAATTCTTCGAAGATAACTTCATCCATTTTTGAACCGGTATCGATCAATGCTGTCGCGATAATGGTTAGTGAACCGCCATTTTCGATATTACGTGCAGCACCAAAGAACCGTTTGGGTTTATGCAATGCATTTGCATCCACACCACCGGACAATACTTTACCCGATGCCGGAGAAACTGTATTGTAAGCACGTGCCAAACGTGTGATAGAGTCCAAGAAGATAACTACGTCGTGTCCGCATTCTACCAGTCTTTTTGCTTTTTCGAGTACGATACCTGCGATCTTCACGTGGCGTTCTGCCGGTTCGTCAAAAGTAGAGGCGATAACTTCTGCATTTACACTACGTGCCATATCGGTTACCTCTTCCGGACGTTCGTCAATCAACAGCATTATCATGTATACTTCCGGGTGATTGGCTGCGATGGCATTAGCGATATCTTTCATTAACAGGGTTTTACCTGTTTTAGGTTGAGCCACGATCAAGGCACGTTGTCCCTTACCAATCGGTGAAAAGAGGTCTACTACACGTGCAGACATCGAATCAGAGTATCCGCCTTTGCAAAGTCTGAATTTCTCATCTGGAAAGAGAGGGGTCAGGTGGTCAAAAGGTACGCGGTCACGTACGAATGCGGCATCACGACCATCAATTTTAGATACTTTTACCAATGGGAAGTATTTCTCTCCTTCTTTGGGAGGGCGAATGATACCTTCTACCACATCACCGGTTTTCAGACCGAATAATTTGATTTGCGATTGAGATACATAGATATCGTCCGGAGATGAAAGGTAGTTATAGTCTGAAGAGCGAAGGAAACCGTAACCATCCTGCATAATTTCCAGAACTCCTGTACCGGTGAGAATATCATCGAATTCGTAGGGTTTTTCACGCTCAATCACTTTGCGTTCCGGAGCCGGAGCATTTTCTCCCGTATTTTGCTGTTGTACAGGTCTCTGCATCGGCAGTCGGGGATTATTGTTCCTTGGTGCGTTATTATTGCTGTTAGGATTATTGTTGTTATTATTGTTGTTATCGCGGGGACGGATAACGCGGGGACGCTGTTGGTTCTGTGTCTGTTCAGGAACAGGCGTAACTACAGGCTCTGTTTTTGTTGATTCGAATTTACCGAAAAGTTCTGTTGGTAATTCTACTTTCTCAGAAGGGAGATCTTCAATTGGGATAAAATCGTCATCGGCACTCTCGGATAAGATATTGCTTTCTTCATCGATAACTGCTGGTGCTTTAGGTTTAATAATGGGTTTTGAAATAGGTTTTGTCTCTATTTTCTTTACCTCTGCCTTTTTCACTTCAACCGTTTTTTCAGTTTCGGCTGCTGCAACTGGAGCTACTTGCTCTTCTTTGGGTTTGTTTTCTACGGCATTTTTGCGAGGACGACCTACTTTCTTTTTTGGGGGTGCTACTGCTTTTTCTGTGGCAGGAACAACTTCTGCTTTTACTGGCTCAGCTTCTTTAGGTTGTGCTTTAGCTGCCGGAACGGGAACGGCTGTTTCAGTTTTGGTTATCTCACCATTTTTAGTAGCGGAGAATACTTTATTTTCTTTCTTCATTGCTACCCGTGAACGTTTCTTCTTGTCTTCATTACGCTCCTCTTTCAATTTATCTGCAGCAACCTTCTTAGTAGCGCCTGCGATAGCTTGTTCGTCAAGGATTTTGTAAACAAGTTCTTCTTTCTTTAGTGAGTCTGTCTTTTTTATACCCAGTTCGCGGGCAATAGTTTGTAGTTCCGACAAATCTTTGTCGTTTAATTGGATAATGTTATACATACAGTATAGTAAGTTATTAATATTTTTTTGTTCAGCTGGGATACGGACGTCACAACACAACTTCACCAGTCATTGGTTATGCGAACATATGCTTTAATTTATTATGAATCAGGGATGTTTCTGTTGAACTGGATATTTACCTGTTTCTCTCCTATGAGAGGTGGCAAAGTATTTCAACGGCGCAAAGATAATAAATAATTTTGGTTTCATAAATAAATCATCATTTTTTTCATTTATAAAGTGTATCTTTGTTACTCAAATTATAACATTATGATAATTACTGAAGCTCATCTTATTTATTTTTCGCCTACCCATACTTCTAAACAAGTGGGAGAGGCAATTGTTCATGGAACGGGGGCAACAAATGTGTTAACGACGGATTTGACCTTAAAGCCGGTTGAAGAAATGGAACTTCCTACCTCGGCATTGGCTATTGTTGTTGTTCCTGTATATGGTGGACATGTGGCTCCTTTAGCTATGGAGCGTCTGGAGAATATTCGTGGTACGGATACTCCGGTAGCTTTGGTAGTAGTTTACGGGAATCGTGCTTACGAAAATGCGCTTACGGAGTTGGATGCTTTTGTTTTACTGAATGGTTTTAAAGTAATAGCCGGAGCTACTTTTATTGGAGAGCATTCTTATAGCAGTACTAAATATCCCATTGCAGCAGGCCGTCCTGATACTCATGATTTAGAGCTTGCCAGAGAATTTGGTAAGAAGTTGAGGATAAAAGTTGAGGCAGCCTCTTGCCTGGAGACTCTGTATCCGGTTAATCTTCGTTCTATTCCTCGTCCGCAACAACCTTTTTTCCCCTTATTCCGTTTTTTACGTAGAGTAATAAAACTACGTAAGAGCGGGGTACCCTTGCCACGTACTCCGTGGTTGGATAATGAAAGTCTTTGTACGCATTGTGGTGCATGCGTACGTCATTGTCCTGTTGGCGCTATTGTAAAAGGAGATGAAGTGCATACAGATGCTGAAAAATGTATTAAGTGTTGTGCCTGTGTCAAATCATGTACACAACAAGCGAGGGTTTATGATACTCCGTTTGCTGTATTGCTTTCTCAATGTTTTACCCGTCAGAAAGAGCCAAAAACAATCTTGTAATAAGGGTTACAAAAAGGCTCGAGTAATAGATATTGTAAGAGTGTACATTTATGTCATATAAGAGTGTACACCTTTGTGGTGCAAGGTTGTACATTCTTGTTATACAAAAATGTACAACC
>BAJA01000039.1 GCA_000613465.1 Bacteroides nordii WAL 11050 = JCM 12987 | reverse complement strand
TTACGTTTTTAACTCTCTGTTAAAATGCATAGTTTGGACTAATAAAGTACGTACTTTTTTAATGATTGATAATCAATATGTTTGGGTGAAAGAACCACTTTGTCATAATAGGATTTGGTAGTTCTTTGAGGAAGATAAAAAACGCAGGATAACACTAATTTTCATAAACAAATCCTATACTCTACAGTAAAATGAATTATATGAAAATTTGCATTAGCCTGCGTTTGAATAATATGAAACAAATACTAATGTGCTTAATCAAAGAAGCTCTTGAACTTCTTAAAGATCTTTTCCTTCACAGAAGTATTGGGCTTGAAATTATCAGAAGTATCCAGCTTTTCAAGTGTACTCTTTTCTTCTTTTGTTAATGCTTCGGGCACGTAGACACTTACATTTACCAATAAATCTCCTGTACCATATCCATTAACACTTGGTAAGCCTTTGCCACGCAAACGAAGCACTTTACCCGGCTGTGTACCCGCATCAATCTTTACTTTTACCTTTCCGTCGATGGTAGGTATCTCAACAGCTCCTCCCAAGGCTGCTGCCGGGAAACTGAGAAGTAAGTTGTATACCAAATCATTTTCATCACGGAGCAGGCTTTCGTGTGGCTCTTCTTCAACCAGGATGAGTAAATCACCCGGTACACCGTTGTGTTTTCCGGCATTACCTTTTCCACTCATGGAGAGTTGCATGCCTTCTGCTACGCCGGCCGGAATCTTAACGGTTACCACTTCTTCTCCATATACGATACCGTCACCGCTACACTCCTTACACTTGTTCTTAATGATTTTACCTTCACCATTACAAGTGGGGCAGGTGGTGCGGGTCTGCATCGTACCCAAAATAGTCTGTTGGTTACGAATTACCGATCCGCTACCTTTACAGGTCGGACAAGTCTCAGAACCACCGTTACCTTCTGCACCCGTTCCATGACAGTGTGTACAAGGCACATACTTTTTCAGCTTGAACTTCTTTTCTACTCCGGTAGAGATTTCTTTCAGCGTCAGTTTTACTTTCACACGAAGATCAGAACCACGATAGCGTCTCTGTTGCTGACCGCCTCCGCCTCCAAAGCCACTGAAGCCTCCAAAACCGCCACCTCCGCGACCTCCGAAGATATCGCCAAACATGGAGAAGATATCGTCCATAGACATACCTCCACCGAAGCCGCCAAACGGACCACCATTTCCGGCAGCACCACCCATACCAGCATGGCCGAACTGATCATAACGGGCACGTTTGTCCTCGTTGCTCAGCACGTCATATGCTTCGGCTGCTTCTTTAAACTTTTCTTCCGCCTCCTTGTCGCCCGGGTTCTTGTCCGGGTGATACTGAATGGCTTTTTTACGATACGCTTTTTTTATTTCTTCTGCTGTTGCGGTTTTCGATACCTCCAGCACTTCATAGTAGTCTCTCTTTTCCATATATATATTTTATTCTCCAACTACCACTTTGGCGTGGCGCAGTACTTTATCGTTCAGTGTGTATCCGGTCTGTACACAATCCAGAATTTTTCCTTTCTGTTTTTCAGACGGTGCGGGAATCACTGCGATGGCTTCGTGGTAATCTGTATCCAAAGGCTTATCTTTGGTTTCGATTACTTTTACGCCATTTTGTCCTAATACAGAAATGAATTTGTTATAGATAAGTTCCACACCTTCTTTAACGGCTGCTACGTCTGTTGCTTTATCCATCATTTGGATAGCACGTTCCAGATCATCAACCACAGGCAGGATACTACTCAAGCTCTTTTCACCTCCATTCAAGATCAGTTCAGCTTTTTCTTTTACCGTACGTTTACGGTAGTTGTCGAATTCGGCAGAGAGGCGCAGATATTTATCTTTCTGATCTTCAATGGTAGCATCAGCTTCTTTCAACTGCTTTTCCAACTCTTCCTCTTTAGTCAGGGGAGCTGCTTCCTCCGTATTTTCTGTATCCTGCAACTGTTCGTCTGCAAGGTTTTCAGCGTTCAACTCTTGTTCTTTAGCTGTTTCTTTTTCTTTAGGATTCATATCTTTATCTTTTTTGTTCTTAATAAATGGATTCAATTTCATGTCAATAGGACGTTACAATGTAACTGCCTCCCAGCAAAAACTCTGCCAATCTGCTAAACATGTCAAAAAACGCTGCAAAGGTAATGCTTTTCTGTCAGATTGACACATGCTGCATAGCATGTAATTCATTAAAAATGTCTATCTTTGCAACCTGTTTGTGAATTACAGACATTTCAATCGTAAATTGTAAATAGTTAAAATCGTAAATATAAAAGATGATTACAGTTTCAAACGTTTCGGTACAGTTTGGTAAAAGAGTATTGTTTAATGATGTAAATTTGAAGTTTACAAGTGGGAATTGTTATGGTATTATTGGTGCCAATGGTGCAGGTAAGTCCACTTTCCTTCGCACAATTTATGGCGATCTTGATCCGACTACCGGAAATATAACATTAGGTCCGGGCGAACGTCTGTCAGTGTTGAGCCAGGACCACTTTAAGTGGGATGCTTTCACGGTAATGGATACTGTGATGATGGGACATACTGTGTTGTGGGACATCATGAAGCAACGCGAAGAGTTGTATGCCAAGGAAGACTTTACCGATGAAGACGGGTTGAAGGTTTCCGAGCTGGAAGAGAAATTTGCTGAGCTTGACGGCTGGAATGCCGAGAGTGATGCTGCCATGTTGCTCAGTGGCCTGGGAGTTAAAGAAGACAAACATTATGTGTTGATGGGTGAGCTGAGTGGTAAAGAGAAGGTACGTGTGATGTTGGCACAAGCGCTTTACGGTAATCCGGATAACTTGCTGCTGGACGAGCCTACCAATGACCTCGATATGGAGACAGTGACATGGCTTGAAGAATATCTGTCAAACTTTGAACATACCGTATTGGTGGTGAGCCATGACCGTCACTTCCTTGACTCAGTATGTACACACACGGTTGATATCGACTACGGAAAAATCAATATGTTTGCCGGTAACTACAGTTTCTGGTATGAATCCAGTCAGTTGGCTCTCCGTCAGCAACAGAACCAGAAAGCAAAGGCTGAGGAGAAGAAGAAAGAACTGGAAGAATTTATCCGCCGGTTCAGCGCCAATGTAGCTAAGAGCAAGCAGACTACCAGCCGTAAAAAGATGTTGGAGAAACTGAATGTAGAAGAGATTAAACCTTCTTCACGTAAGTATCCGGGCATTATCTTCACACCCGAACGTGAACCGGGCAATCAGATCCTTGAGGTTTCAGGTTTGAGTAAGAAGACCGAAGAGGGCGTAGTGCTGTTCAATGACGTGAACTTTAACGTTGAGAAGGGCGATAAGATCGTATTTATCTCACGTAATCCACGTGCCATGACGGCTTTCTTTGAAATAATCAATGGCAATATGAAGCCGGATGCCGGTCACTTCAATTGGGGAGTGACGATTACTACCGCTTATTTGCCGTTGGATAATACGGATTTCTTTAATACCGATCTCAATCTGGTAGATTGGTTAGGGCAGTATGGTGAAGGGAATGAAGTATATATGAAAGGATTCCTGGGACGTATGCTTTTCTCTGGAGAAGAAGTTTTGAAAAAGGTAAGTGTACTTTCGGGGGGTGAAAAGATGCGTTGCATGATTGCGCGTATGCAGCTTCGCAATGCAAACTGTCTGATCTTAGATACGCCGACTAATCACCTCGATCTGGAATCGATTCAGGCATTCAACAACAACCTGAAAATATAAAGGTAATATCCTGTTCTCTTCACATGACCACGAATTTATTCAGACTGTGGCAAATCGTGTGATCGAACTGACTCCGAACGGCATCATTGACAAGATGATGGAATATGATGAATATATTACTTCCGATCATATTAAAGAGTTGAGAGCTAAGATGTACGGCGATAAATAAAAAAAGATCCTTTTTATATTAGACGCAGGCAGTATAGGAGTTTATTTCTATACTGCCTTTTTCATAATCATGCCTTTCCTAAATTCTCGTTAATTCCCTCTTCTGTTTGCGAACTTTTTACAGAGGAGATACGTTCCTTGTATAAACAATACAAAAAGAGAATATTATGAATTTTATCTGGTATATTCTGATAGGAATTATTGCCGGCTATGTGGCTGGTAAAATAACAAGAGGAGGTGGCTTTGGACTGCTGGTCAATCTTGTTTTAGGAATTATTGGCGGTGTACTCGGGGCTGGGTCTTTGCTTTACTTGGATTGGCGGCAACTGGTATTATCGGTAGTTTGATAACTTCTGTTGTAGGTGCTGTTCTGTTTCTGTGGATTGCATCTTTGTTTAGTCATTCGCGACAGTAAGTTACCTTTGTAATGTATTTATTTTATTAACTAACATAAAATTATTTGATTATGGAATGTGGAAATACTAAATTTCTGGTAGGTCTTGGATTAGGTTCTGCCATTGGTGCGCTGGTTTATCACTTTTCGCGCACAGCGAAAGCTAAGAAACTGAAAAATGATGTGTTTAATGCCCTTCATGAAATTGAGGCAGATGCCGAAGCTGCAATGGAAGATGCAAAAGTAAAAGCTGTGAAAACAGGTGCTAAAGTTGCAGGTAAAGTAGCGGATAAGGCCAATGAGGTAAAGGAAAAACTAAGTGAGGTAGGCCAATAAACCTACCTTTTTATATATATGCTCTCCCCGGACACTGTTTTGTTCGGGGATTTTTTGTATATAAAAAACAAAATCCTGGCGAAATCACTTCGACAGGACACTGTTTCATTTTACTTAAATGTGGCTACGTAATAAAATTATGACTAATTAATTAAATTCTGATACTGCAAAGATAGAGTGTTTACCCCATAGCCACAATCCCTTAAATAAGGTATATTACGTAGTATTTCTCACTATATATAGTTACTTGAGTTCTTTTTTCCATTCTTTGCTTACCGGATCATAGCGTTTGATGATACGTGCAGGACTTCCGGTACATATTGTATAAGCCGGAACAGAACGGCTTACAACGCTCCCGGCAGCTACAACACAATGTTTTCCAAGTGTCACTCCGGGTAGAATGACTGCATTGGCACCTACCACACGTCATCTTCTATTGTCACAGGGGCAGTACTTACTCCTTGTTCATCAATCAGCTTTTCGGCATCTGCGTAATTGTGGTTTAATCCGGTTACAGTCACATTTTGTGCCAGGTTTACATGATTGCCTATCTGTACAGGACCTATGATCGTATTTCCTAATCCCACGCGGGTATAATCTCCGATAATCAAATCTCCTACGGCATTGTTGAGACACGAGAAATCTTCCACAACTGAGTATTTGCCGAGTGAAAAGCTACGGAACGGCGGAAGATCTTTGCGTACGCTACGATAAATAACCGAACCTTTCCCCCGTTTCAGGTATACAAAATAAAACAGACGTATCCACCAGTTGGGGCGTGTTTTTACCGGATGCATAATAAATCTGTGTACGGCCTGTTTTAAGCCCGAGTGTTGTTTAATGTTATGTTTTAGCTTTCTGATGTCCATATATATTTGTTGGGTTTGGGAGGTTACTTCTTTTTTTTCTTCTCTACCAGATAATCGGGGATAGCCAGACAGAGAGTAAATAACAGGACGAACAACAGGAACCACCAACTCAAAGAAGCTCTCCAGTCATAGCAGGTGGCTATGATGCACCAGATACTGCTGACGAGAAGTAGGATTCTCCATGAGGGCAAAAGCTGCCGGAATAATTTGTCTGCATAATCCCAGTTGCCTTCCATTAGTACTGCAGGAAGCTTTGAGACGGCTTTTCGCTTTGACATAGAATAGGGGCGGGGACGAGGAGTATTACTATATATATGGATGTGGTCCATATATTCTATATAGATGTTCTGCTGTAATAATCTGCTTTCCAGATTGCTTTTCGGACTTCTCAGGTTTTGTTTCAGCCATTTGAAGTCTATGGCAATATCCGTTTTTTCGAGTGCCGAAGAAAGTCCTGTCTGGGCATGCCCTTGTCTGAATATTGAATTTCGGATTTCTTCATGGATTGCTTTCCTGCGAATCTTTCGGGTAGGACGGCATTCAATGATATGGTGTAGTTGCATAGCCATTGTCCCCGATCCGTATGCGTTATTGATTTCTTTTAGCAGGCACGGAGATACATTGGTTGTTTCTCCCAGAATGATAGCTATGTCGTATAGCGACTCATCCAGTTCTTTTATACTCTGATACAGATTTTCGTAAGTGAGCAGGGTATATAACTCTTCCGGATACTTTTGTTTACAGATTTCTGTTCCCGGAGGAACCAGAAGTATAAAACGATGCATATTCCCGGTAGCCGGATATTTCTCTGATCTTCTGAATAATGCTGCCAAAGCAAAAACAAATAGATAGATGCCGGCTATCGCAATGCAGAGAAAGAATATGCTGTCTGCAGTATAGAAAAGAGTGTCTGCCATATAAGCTGTATATATTATACGTTTTCTTTTTGTATAAATGCAGTAACAGTTTTCAGGATAATTCTCATGTCTATCCAAAAAGAGAATGTTTTGGCATATTTTATATCCAACTGTTTACGCTCATCTGCCGACATCTTTCCTGAATCTCCACGCTTTTCTACCTGCCAAAGTCCTGTCAGTCCCGCCGGAGCCATAAAGCGGTCGATGTATTCGTCGCTGGTCAATAACTCAGCTTCGTACAGTGGCAAGGGGCGGTTACCTACTATTGACATGTCTCCTTTCAATATATTGATAAGTTGAGGCAATTCGTCAATGCTGTATTTACGAATGAAACGTCCTACCCGCGTGATGCGTGGATCGTTTTCGAGTTTGACAAATGCATTCTCCTGTTCGTGGCTTCTTTTGTTGATATACGCTTCTTCTGAAATGACAAAATCATCAGAGATTAGTACTATCCCGTCTTCATTTTCACTAAGCTCGGGCATTTCTCCCCAGATGATATCTTCGGTTGTCTCTTCTTCGGTTTGATATTGATTCAGGGAGTTGAAGTCTTTCAGATGCTTGTCGGCATTCGTATACATGGAACGAAATTTCAGAAAATCAAATATCTGATAATTACTTCCTACACGTTTTGATTTATAGATAATGGCTCCTTTGCTCTCCAGGCGGATAGCTATCGCAGTAATAATGAGTAGGGGAGACAAGCCTAATAGTGCAGTACCCGAAAAAAGTATATCAAAACATCTTTTCCAGAGAGGAAGCCTGAATGTTTGTATATTCTCTCCTCTTTTTTGTAGGTCTTTTATCTTTTGTTGCTTTCTGCGTTTCTGAAAGCTTATCAGGCTGTCTATTGCCTCCTGGGGGCTTTCAAATGGTATGGTGTTGTTGATACCGGCTTTCAGATATTGCAGACTTTCTTGTTGTGTAAGTGAATCCATCACTAATACCATATAGATACCGGGATACTTTTTCCGCAAAGACTCAATATCTTTGATATCTGTCTGTGTATTAGTCTGTTCGTATAATATGATTATATCAAACTTCTCCCGTATCTTATCTATTATTTTGATAGCCTTATCACATGTAGCTACATTGTAAAACTCCTCTTTGGGGAGTTTGGAAAAGCGTTTAATCGTTTTTTCGTACCTTCCGATATAGATAAGATGTAGCATAGAAAGACTTAGTCTATAATTTTTTTAATACGGACTTTAAGTTCGAGAGGATTGAATGGTTTTAGGATGTAATCGGCTGCTCCCTCTTCCAGAAGCCTGATTCTTTCTGTTGTGCTTTCTTCGCTTGAAAGCATGATAATAGGTATGGATTTGAATAACTCATTTCGTTTCATGTAAAGTAAGAATTCATCTCCCATCATTTCCGGCATACGGATGTCCGAGATAATAAGATCCGGAACGTTCCCTTCATTCAGCCACTCAATGGCTTTAATAGGATTTTCATGATAGGTGAAATCGTAATCTTTTACCAAATAGATGGAAACTACTTTTGCGATGGATGCCTTGTCATCAATGAGCAATATTTTTTTTCTCATGTCTATAATAAAACTTTTTACTTTGCTTGCTTTGTTGATACGTGATTGATGTCTTTCTTGTCTCAAGCCGTGCAAATATATATAATATTTTTATAACTGTGTTCTTTTACGATAAAGTTATTTTCTGTTTTCAAATAAAGTCTGTTTCCCGGACAAAATAAAAGCCGGATTTTCTTATTCTCCGGCTTTTACTTTATTTTTAATTTTTATTGTTCTGGAAAGTGCCGTTGTTGTCGAAGGTAGTATACCATTTGGGGTTCTCTGTACCACCACTGGTTACCCAACTTTCAAACTCCTTGTATACATCTTTAATATTGCGATACTCCAAAGGCCATTTAAACGACTGTGGTATGATGATACCCCAGGCAAGATTCTCTTTGCTTATGTAATACTTCGTACCCGTTGAGCCGTCATCATTTCCTCCGAACAGTTGGGTATTGGCCAAATCGCTTGGCTGACGTCCCGGCATATGGATTTCTTTTCTCTGCTGGGCTCTGTCGGTGATGATGAAGAAATTCATATTGTTGATGTTGAAGGCACTTTCTTCTATGCTATTGGTCAGGTTTACAGTGATTTCTATTTCGGGAAGATCACTGTTGCTTACATTATTGTCACTGCCAGACTGGGTATTGATGAACTCTCTTGTATTCTTTCCCATTAATTTGTGTGCATCGTCAAAGAGAGGTATCACAGCCTGGCTCTGACCTGCTTCAACTCCACTGTTTTGAAGATTGAATGTGGTGGGTTTATGGGCTTTGTATGCAATGCTGTTTATACTGCTTGCCGGTACTTTGTCTAACATTACAGCGGCGGCGATAGCTTTGGTTGCTCCTACGGCACGAAGGGTAACAGTGAATGTTACTTTGTTCGTTTTGTTTTTACTGTCAAGTTCATACTTCAAACCTTTGAGCTGTATTACAATGTCATTCATATCATAGTCGCCGTAGAGAGGCCATTGGTCTTCAAACAGCAGTGTGTATTTATTGGCTGTTTCTATGATAGTCGGGAATTCCGGTTCAGTTGGAGGAAGCGGATTGGTAACAGAGCCTTCACTACATTCTGTTTTGGCGATTTCTACAGGATTGGTAGATTCACTTGCCCATTCGGCACCACCTGTCATTGTCCAGCGAATATTCCCCCATTGATCTCTTTTAGAATCCGGATGATCATCACAGACAATCTGTAAATTTCCGGAATAATGAATCATGTCATTGTTGTCGGGATTCGTAGCAACTGCTTTTTTCATTTTGAGAAGTGCTTTCTCGTTGCCTGTACCCTTGAACCCTCTGTTTTTTGTATGATATCGGAATTCGGCTTGCTCTTCTACTGTAAACATAGCCTTGGCACCCATCTCTATTAATGTGTTGTCCATATACAGCCTGCTGGTCTTAATAAATGCACCGGCGTCATTTATGATTTTAGCTTCGTGCAGGTCTAATAGTTGATTGACGATTAGTTTGCATTTGTTGAGGCTATAATCATTCCAGCTTCTATGTGCATGTTTGTGGTAGTCCATTCACCTTCATTCTCCCATGAACCGTTTGTACAGTTGAGGCTGGTCAGTTGGGCTACGGTTACTTTATTGATATTCTTTATATGACTATCACCTGTGACAGTTATATCGGTGGCAGTCACTTCTCCTTCATTCAGCATATTAGAGTTTCCGTTCGTGCCGGTCAGTTTACCGGAGATATTTATAATACCCTTTTCTCCATTATAGATGAAAGAACTGTTGGTATAAGTGACATTACGGGCGGTGAGAGTACCCTGGTTATACAACTTGTAGTTACTATCCAGTTGCATATCGTTTTCTATCTTTAATGTTGCTCCTTTGCCTACTGAAATCAAGCAGTTGATTTGGCCATTATTCTTTGATTGTGGCATTGTTACAGTCACATTGGGCAGTATGAATAGTTTGCAATTGGCAGCAAGGTATGTTTCTTCGCTCAGCGTTATGTTTTCGGTAACATACAAACTAACTCCTGATGCCCAAATATTTATTTTGGTTGTCTTTGCAGTAACTTTATAACTGCCGTTGGCTTTAAAGTTGTTTTGATCGAATATTTCATTTGTGGGTGATACTTCGGGAAATATACTCTTATCTTCACTGTCTGGTGTTGTCATTGTCGTGAATGCCCGTGTACTCATGCTTCTGGTAGTTTGCGTAGTCACCGGAGTACTGAAGTCGCAATTAACAACCCCGTTCTCTGTGCTGTACGCACGAATTGATGCCAATCCATCCGGAGCAATCTGGCGAATGTAAAGCATCGGAATCGAATTGGATACAGGCAATTCGGTAGTGAAGTCCTGACCCAATTTGGCAAATCCTTTGGTCAGGAGGGTTGCATCCGGAGATATTACAGGATTGTTGTCGAACACCTCTACCGTATAATGATATTGTCCGTTAAATGTGTCGTTAACCTTCACATTAAGGTTTATCGAAGAGAATAATAACCAGTCAAAGCCATTAGGGGCACTTATGTTACCCATTGGATTTTGAGCACGGTAATTGGGATCATAGAAGTTCTTATCACTATCTACACAGCTACTAAAAACAACTCCACTTACTATAAGTGTAGCTGCCAGTGATTCCCGGAAGTTAATTTTCATACATTAAATATTGCTTATTTTGTCTACTGTAATTTGCTATAACAACAAATTGCCTTTACTATTTATCACAAAGATATCTATTTATTGTATGATAACAACCAGTTAGGGGAGATAAAGTTTTGCTTATTAACATCTTTTTAGATATTGATGGACGGATATTGCAACTTTCTTTAGTCGTTCTTTCAATAACTTTTATTTCTTTGTTTATCAGTGGTATATGCTATATTTGTTCGTGCACTGTAAAAGCGAATTATAAGAAAAGTTGTATATTCTGTTCATTGTTTCTTATTGGACTTTCTTTACAAGCAGAGGAGCAAGGATGACGGTAACAGATTATTGTTGTTATGATGCTTATTTTGACTGTTTCTTCTTTCAATAGATGATTGAGATGTCTGTATTGGGGGAGGATCAAGGTATGTATATAGAAAATAGTTTATACAAATTCTTCTTGTTGACAAATTCTTAATCTTTTATGTTTTTAGTTGGCAATAGATATATTTATTGAATTTTCACTATTAATATCTGTGTTTTCTCTGCTCTGGTTACTATTCAATAAGATTCATGATTATACATTGAAACCCAACAGGCTAAAAATATTCGTCTGTAATCTATTATTGATGCGAATCGGTAGTTGGATATTTGGTCCAAACCTGTATAGAATGAACTAAAGGGATTGCCGATAGTTTATCCGCAACACTCAAGACATTTATATATAAAATCTGCTTCTTCCTTAAATTAATACCTTTTCATAGGAAGTAAAGTTACGGACAATTAAAGATAAACTATAATCAAAAGTTTCAGTTGTAAGATTAAAACTTTAGGTTTTATAACCAAAAGTTCCGGTTATAGAATCAAAAGTTTTGGTTATAGATTATAAAAGAGAGAATAGTAGTTTTTTTCCTGATAAAAGGTAGTTTATATCGCCTTGTTTTGAACAAATATATACGATTAAGTTGAGTCCGGTTTTCAACTACTGATTCGCATTATTTATCATTTAGGATCAATACCCGATTTTTAGTTAAATACTGAAAATATTCCCCGGACTCCACAACGGTTGATTTGAAAACTTCGGAGTTGGGGAATATATTGTCTATTTCATTTTATCCTATTGACTTCGTTATTTCTCCCACCAGGCAAGAGTTCATTTTGTATCTGATTTCTTTGTTACTCAATCCGTGTCCAAGCAGGAACATCAGTTTGGTTACTGCACATTCCGGGGTGCTGTCATATCCGCTGATCACACCTGCTTGCAATAGTTGTATTCCGGTTTCGTACCGTTCCATTTCTACTGCTCCCGAAGAGCACTGGGTAATGTTGACAATGATAATACCTCGTTCTGTAGCCTCTTTTAGCTGTTGGATGAACCAGGGTTTCTGAGGGGCATTTCCCGAACCGAAAGTTTTCAATACCACTGCTTTCAATCCCTCCACGTGAAGCAGGGAGGTGACGATACTTTCCTGTATGCCGGGGAAAAGAGTTAATATCACCACATTGGAATCGAACAGATAATGTGGTTTCAGTGGTTTGGAGAAATCTGGTTTGCGGATTAAATTAGGTTCATATTTAATATGGATACCGACACGTGCCAATGCCGGATAGTTGAATGAGCGAAAGGCATTGAAGTTTTCGGCGTTGATTTTGGTAGTACGGTTGCCCCGCATAAGGTGATTTTCGAAGAAGATACATACTTCCGGTACTATGGCGGTACCGTCCGGATTTTTGGCTGCGGCTATTTCGATAGCGGTTATCAGATTTTCTTTTCCGTCTGTTCTCAGGGTTCCGATAGGAAGCTGTGAGCCGGTGAGGATGACTGGTTTGCTTAAATTCTCAAGCATGAAACTCAAAGCCGAAGCTGTATAGGCCATTGTGTCTGTACCGTGCAAAATGACAAAGCCATCGAAGTTGTCATAATTATAGTTGATGATCTTTACGAGTTTTGCCCAGTAAAGAGGTTCCATATCAGAAGAGTCAATAGGAGGGTCGAATTGATAGGAGGAGATCCGGTAATTAAAACGCTTCAATTCGGGGACGTGTTTCAGCAGGTGGTCAAAGTTGAAGTTTTCTAAGGCACCTGTTTCCGGGTTTTCTATCATTCCGATAGTTCCTCCAGTATATATTAACAAAACGGAAGGGCAATTTGCTATCATATCTGTGGCTCTTTTGTTAAATCGGCGACAAAGATATAAATTTATTATGATTTATGGATTATCGTTGGGTAAGTTTGTGAGTTGATGAGTTTGTGAGTTGGTAAGTTTGTGAGTTTATAAGTTTGTTTGTAAGTTTGTGAGTTGACAACTTGTCCTCTTGTCAACTCACCAATTCACCAACTTTTCAACTCACCAACTCTTCAACTTACCAACTCATCAACTTATCAACTCACAAACTTACAAACTCATCAACTTACTCCCGAATTGCTTCCAGCAGCCGAAGGATTGCTTTTTCAGGGTCTTTTTCTTCTTCCAGTAAAGTAACAAATCGACTGCCTATAATACCTCCCCGCGCATTGTCACATGCTGCACGGAAGGTAGCTTTGTTCGAAATGCCAAAACCCACCATGCGCGGATTGCGTAGTTTCATTTCGTCTATCTTCTTGAAGTAAGCACGCTTCTGCACATCAAAATCCTGCTGGGCGCCTGTAGTGGCAGCCGAAGATACCATATAAATAAACCCGTCTGTATGGGCGTCTATTTCACGTATGCGTTCTTCGCTGGTTTCGGGAGTGATAAGCATAATTACTTTAATGTCATAACGTTCGGCTATGGGGCGGTATTGCTCCTGGTAGTCGCGAAAAGGAAGATCGGGAATAATAACTCCATCAATGCCACATTCAACGCATTGGCGGCAGAAGTTTTCAAACCCAAACTGCATGATAGGATTCAGGTATCCCATAAATACAAGTGGAATTTTCACATCTTCGCGAATACCGTGGAGCTGTTCGAAAAGCCGTTTGAGTGACATGCCGTTACGAAGTGCCCGTGTGGCTGCATTCTGAATCACAATACCGTCTGCCATTGGATCACTGAATGGAATGCCGATTTCAATCATACTTACACCGTGCTTTTCGAGGGTGCGGATAACGTTGGCTGTTCCCTCCAATGTAGGAGTACCGGCACAAAAATAGATAGATAGCAGGTTTTTTTTATCGCTGCCGAAGAGTTGATTGATTCTATTCATGTTTTTATTCTTTCTTTATTGTTAGCGTAATTCGTTTAAAAACAGATGGATACGTTGTGCGTCCTTCTTTCCCGGTTTTACTTCAAAGCGACTGTTGAGATCGTAGCCTACCAGTAGGGGGTGCTGAAACTCTTTGAGTGCTTTGGCGCTATAAGGATTGATACCGCCACTCAGTATGAAGGGAGTACGTCCTTTATAGATATGCAGAATACTCCAGTCGAATTGATTGCCCGATCCTCCGCGTTGTTCGCACTTTGTATCAAAGAGAAAGTATTTGCAGAAATTACTGTAATTGTGTACGTTTTGCAGATCCTTTCTGCTGGCTATAGGGAATGCCTTGATAAGTTTCAGTCCTGACAACTGGAGTGACCGGCAATATTCCGGCGATTCATTTCCGTGTAATTGAATGAAGTCCAGACTGAAACGGTCGGCAAACATTTCTATTGTCTGCTTATCTTCGTTAACAAAGACTCCGACACGGCGGGCATTGGCAGGCATATAATCGGGCATTTCGCATAAGTAACGTGGAGATTTGGGATAGAAGATGAACCCGATCATGTCGATGTCCGGTGATTCTACTTCACGAATATTTTCTCCTTCACACATGCCGCAAACTTTGATTAATTTGTTGTTTACCATTTTCTTGAGGGATTAAGAGTTATTATGTGATTATTTTATCTATAAAATCTTTGAGTGTTTCACCCGGTTGCCCGGTGCGCATAAAGGTTTCGCCGATAAGAAAACCTCTGAAACCGGCATCGCGTAACTGAGATACGGTTTCTGGTTGAGAAAGTCCGCTTTCGGATACGCGTATGATGTCTTCCGGCAAATGTTCTGCCAGACGGAAGGAGTTGGCAACATC
This sequence comes from Bacteroides nordii WAL 11050 = JCM 12987, assembly GCA_000613465.1. Lineage (GTDB taxonomy): Bacteria > Bacteroidota > Bacteroidia > Bacteroidales > Bacteroidaceae > Bacteroides > Bacteroides nordii. Next base: position 36,113 of record BAJA01000039.1, on the reverse strand, counting down.
TGTATGAAAGCTCCCGAGGTTACGATTGTTGATACCTACCATATCTGTCTCCTTATTTATATAAGTAAGCTCGTCTGCACTATGAATTTCGAGCAGGACTTCAAGACCGAGTTCATGAGCTTTATCAGTCAGTGCATGGCATTCGTCCTGTTCGAGTGCAGCAGCAATAAGCAGCACTGCATCGGCACCTACGATACGGGCCTGGTAGAGCTGATACTCATCGATAATGAACTCTTTCCTTAGATGGGTAGATCCACCAACGGACGGGCGATACGGATATCACGTAATGTTCCGCCAAAGAATTTCTCATCAGTAAGGATAGATAGTGCAGAAGCACCAGCAGCAGCATAATCGGGAATGATCTCCTCCGGACTGGCTGTTTCCTTTATCCAGCCTTTAGAGGGAGAACGGCGTTTGAACTCGGCAATAATACCACTGGAAGAAGTAGCTAATGCCTGTTTCATAGAGCGGGTAGGAGGGACGTCACTAACCCCTTCGTATAATTGTTCGATTGTAATGGATTGCTTCTGCAACTCCACTTCAATCCGCTTGTTAGCGATAATTTCAGATAATATATCGGGCATAGGAAAAATAGTGATTAATGATTAGTGGTTAGTGATAAGCGATTAGTGATAAGTGATTAGTGGGCTGCGCGATCATCCGCATGGCACTAATCACTTATCACTAATCACTCACCACTATTTATAAATTTCTTAAGCGTATCCAGTGCCCTTCCACTTTCCAGCGACTCGCGGGCAAGGGCAATACACTCTTCTATTGGCTTCTCCGGACAAATCACATTGATGGCAAAGGCAGCATTGACAATTACTACATCTTTTTGTGCTTCGGTAGCTGTATTTGCCAGTACGTTGTCGAATATCCTTGCGGCATCTTCTGGTGTGTTTCCACCATCCAGATCCATCTCCGTGTAACGAGAGAAACCAAGGCTTTCGGGGGTGTAAATTTTCTCACTCTCGCTGGTAGCTACTTTGAATTCCTTTGTCAGGGATATTTCGTCATATCCGTCCAGGCTGTGGACTACTGCGAACTTAATGTTGCTTGCCTGATAAGTGTAGCTATACAGACGAAGCAAAGGCAGATTGTAGACGCCCAACAGCTGGTAGCTCGGTAATACCGGATTGACCAACGGACCAAGCATATTGAAAAACGTACGTACTGCCAGTGATTTGCGTACCGGAGCTACTGCTTTGAGTGCCGGGTTGAAGAGGGGAGCGTGCAGATAAGCGATGTTACACCTCTCCATAGAACGCCGTAACTTATCAACATCATTGGTAAATTTCACACCGTGTTGTTCCATTACATTGCTGGCACCGCTGACGGAAGTAGCTCCGTAGTTTCCATGCTTCACAACCGGAAAGCCAGCTCCGGCTACTGTGAAGCAGGCTGCTGTAGAAATATTGAAGGTGTTTTTTCCATCACCACCCGTGCCTACAATGTCAATCGGAGAGAACTCACTCAGATCGACAGGGACCCGCATCTCGAGTAAAGCATCGCGAAAACCGCATAATTCCTCTACGGAGATATTGCGCATCAGAAAAACGGTGATTAGAGATGCCACCTGTACATCATTATATTTGCCCTGTGCTATGTTTTGCAGGATGATACGGGCTTCGTCCCGTCCCAGGTATTGGTGCTCGAAGAGCTTATATAGAATCTGTTTCATACATTTATGCATTTAAAAAGTTCTGAATGATAACTTTGCCCTGTGGTGTCAACACCGATTCGGGATGGAATTGAATGCCATGTACATCGTACATCCGATGGCGCAATGCCATGATTTGCCCTTCCTGGCTTTCGGCTGTAATTTCCAGACACTCTGGAAAAGCGTTGCGGCTTACTACCCATGAATGGTAGCGTCCTACGGGTATTTCGTGCTCCAGATTCTGAAACAAAATATCGTCTTTGATGATATGAACCGGGGTTTGTACACCATGATATACATCTGTAAGGTTTTCCAGTGTAGCACCGAAAGCTTCGCCGATAGCTTGATGCCCCAGACAAACGCCGAGAATACTTTTGGTTGGGGCATATTGTTTGATGATGGGCAATAACAGACCGGCTTCTTCCGGTATACCGGGACCGGGTGAGAGGATGATCTTGTCAAAGCGTTCTATTTCACTGAGTGCAATCTGATCGTTACGGAATACTTCTACATCTTTGATTCCCAATTCCTTCACAACATGCAGCAAATTATAAGTGAAAGAGTCGTAGTTATCTAAAAGTAATATCTTCATTGTCTTTAATTTTTAAGTGTTACTGCCAAGTCTATTGCTTTCTTCAATGCACCCAACTTGTTGTTTACTTCCTGCAATTCATATTCGTCCTGGCTGCGGGCTACAATACCACCTCCTGCCTGGAGCCACAGTTCATTGTTACGACTCACAAAGGTACGAATTGTAATGGCTTGGTTCAAGTCTCCGTTTAGTCCGATGAATCCGATACAACCGCCATAGGCGCCGCGGTTGTGCGGTTCTATCTCACTGATAAGTTGCATGGCGCGTACTTTGGGTGCACCGCTAAGTGTACCTGCCGGAAAAGTGTCGATGAACGTTTTCATGGAGCTACTCTCTTGGTTGAGTACTCCGCTGACGCGGCTGACCAGATGGATCACATGACTGTAGTACTGTGGTTCTTTGTAGAACACTACACGCACGTCGTGGCAGTTGCGGCTGAGGTCATTTCGTGCCAGATCTACCAGCATGACATGTTCTGCATTCTCTTTCGGGTCTGCAAGCAGAGCCTCTGCGAGTTCTTTGTCTTTGATAGAGTCGCCCGTGCGGCGGGTAGTTCCTGCTATGGGATCAATACAGGCTTGTTTGCCTTCAATTTTGCAGTGTGTTTCGGGAGATGAACCGAAGATGCGGTAACCGCCAAAGTCGAAGTAAAACAGATAAGGGGAAGGGTTAATGCTACGCAGAGCACGGTATACTTTGAAATCATCGCCGGCATAAGGCTGTACGAATCTTCTCGATAAAACAATCTGGAAAACATCGCCACGCAGACAGTGTGCGATACCTTTGCGAACATTTGCTTTGTGTTGCTCATCGGTGATGGGGCTTGTTACCGGACCGGTCACAGAGAAGTTATAAGATGCGTAATTACGGTTCTCGATGGTAGATTCCAGTTCCGGCAATCCGCTTTCTTCTCCTTCGCTGAGCATTTCTACAAGCGTAAGCTCGTTTTTGAAATGATTGAAGATGATGATATACTTATATAAGATGTACAATATATCCGGTGCATCATTCATCTGGTCGTGACTCTCTTTAATGGGGATATGTTCAAAGTATTTCACGGCATTGAAAGTGGTATAACCGTAGAGTCCGCATACTTCCTTGTGTTCTCCCGATACATGGAAACAGTTAATGAAGCTGTTAATGGCATTTTCTACTGTGAAGGTTTCTGTCAGCGGCTTTTCTTCGCGGGTATTGTCCGGATAGGTAGTAGTGACAAGGTCGTTGTTGACACCTACGCTTGCCAGTGGGCAGAGAGCGATGTATGACATGGAATTCTCTCCGGCATGGAAGTCTGAGCTTTCCATGAGTACCGATTGCGGATACATATCGCGTACCTTAAGGTAGATACTTACCGGAGTATGCAGGTCGCCAAGTACCTGTTTGCTGTTAGTTTTATAATTAAACATGGGGTTATTTACGATTAGACGATTTACTATTTACAATTAAAACCACTTTGATTTACGATTAGACGATTTACAATTTACGATTGAAGTTACTTTATTTATGAATAAGGGTAATCCCAATCGTAAATAGTAAATCGTCAAATCGTAAATTTCAAATAGGTTTCAATATCCTTATCTCCTCTTCCCGACACAGTTAATACTACTACATCTTCCGGGTTGAACTTTAATTTTTTGAGGGCACCTAATGCATGGGCCGATTCGAGTGCCGGAATGATTCCTTCCAGTTTTGTCAGTTCGTAGGCGGCTTCTATGGCTTCGTCGTCATTTACGGCCAGTACTGTGGCACGATGCTGCGATGCAAGGTTAGCATGTATCGGTCCGATGCCAGGATAGTCCAATCCGGCAGAGATAGAATAGGGCTCTTCAATCTGCCCGTCTTCGTCTTGGATGACGAAGGTACGTGCTCCGTGAATGATACCCATTTTCCCGAGTTGGATAGTTGCTGCGGTTTGTCCGGTTTCTACGCCTTTTCCTCCGGCTTCTGCCAGAACGATGCGTACCCGTTCGTCGTCCAGATAATGATAGATAGTACCTGCAGCATTACTTCCTCCACCTACACAGGCGATAAGATAATCGGGATAGTCGCGTCCCTCTTTTTCTGCGAGTTGTTTTTTTATCTCTTCACTGATCACTGACTGCAAGCGTGCTACCATGTCCGGGTAAGGGTGAGGGCCAACCGTAGAACCGATGATGTAGTACGTATCTGCCGGATGACAACACCAATCGCGTATCGCTTCGTTGGTAGCATCTTTCAGTGTCATATTTCCCGATGTTACCGGGATAACTGTTGCACCGAGCATTTTCATCTTCTCTACGTTGATATGCTGGCGTTCCACATCTGTCTTACCCATGTAGACAATGCACTCCATGTTCATCAGTGCACAAACGGTGGCTGTAGCTACTCCATGTTGTCCGGCACCTGTTTCGGCGATGATACGAGTCTTACCCATTCGGCGAGCAGCAATATCTGACCGATGGTATTGTTTATCTTATGAGCACCGGTATGGTTGAGGTCTTCCCGTTTCAGGTACATCTTACATCCGTATTTCTCTGAAAGGCGGCGTGCCAGGTAGAGAGGGGAGGGACGTCTACGTAGTCGCGCAGTAGTTGGTCGAACTCTTGTTTGAAACCCTCATCATTCAGTACGGTGAGGTATGTATTCTTTAATTCTTCTACACATTTATGAAGTATTTCGGGGATATACGCTCCGCCAAATTCTCCATAATAACCATCTTTGTCAACTTGATAACTTTTCATATATTCTTCTTTTTATAATTAAACTCTGTTGTAATGCCGGCTGAGCCGGATTCGACAAATGGGGTGGAAATGAAAAGAGCCCTGTCGCAAGTTGCGACAGGGCTCTTTCAAATCTGTTATATCTTTAATGAGGTATATACATACGAGCACTGCTCCCTTACGACTGTCGGAGTTGTAACGGGCGCCACCACCAATATGTATTTACTAACATTGTTCTCATTGTCTTTTGATGTTTTACGGGGGCAAATATAAACACATTGTTTGAAATAGCAAACAAAATCTTTCTTTTTTTATTCTTTTCGTTTGAAGAAAGTACTAAATAAACATTTCCTTCTCTTGATTTGTTTAATTATACAATTAATATTTAAACAGAAACCAAATTATGAAACAAAGGAAAGTCCTTATTGCAATCGCTGTCGTTATTTTAATCTTACTGTTACTATACTGGCTTTTTGTAGCTGAAGATATTAACGCATGGCTTCCGGTGAACTAATATGAATTGTTCGTTTTTGTATGGTATTTCACCACAGAGTAACACAGAGTTCCACAGAGCAGTATTTATCTGATAAAACGCGGATTAACACAGATAAACGCAGATTAAAAGACTGTAGTTCTTTATCATACATTTATTTCCCTTTGCGAAAATCTGCGTTAATCTGCGTTTCAATAAAGATTTAAACTCTGTGGAACTCTGTGTTACTCTGTGGTGAGTTTGCTTCATTCTTGTACAGTCTTGAATGAATCTCTTTTTATAAAAGATTCTTCCTATATCGCAGTAGGATTGTTATCTTTGCACTTATCATTATTAAAGAAGTAATAACCTATGAATAACTTTATTTTTCAGAATCCCGTCAAGCTCATTATGGGGCGTGATGATTGCTCAATTGAGTAAGGAAATTTCGTCCGATAAACGAATTATGATAACTTTTGGCGGTGGAAGCGTTAAGAAAAACGGCGTGTACGACCAAGTGAAGGAAGCTCTCAAAGATTATTTTACAGTAGAATTCTGGGGCATTGAACCCAACCCTGCTATCGAAACGTTGCGTAAAGCCATTGCTCTTGGAAAAGAACATAAAGTTGACTATCTGTTGGCAGTAGGTGGCGGTTCCGTCATTGACGGAACAAAGTTGATAGCTGCCGGATTACTATATGATGGAGATGCCTGGGATCTTGTGGCTGCCGGACGTCCGGTGACAAATACCGTGCCTCTTTCTACCGTACTCACTTTGCCTGCCACAGGATCGGAAATGAATAACGGGGCTGTAATCTCCCGTCACGAAACAAAGGAGAAATATCCTTTCTATGCCAACTATCCGCTTTTTTCTATCCTTGATCCTGAGGTGACGTTTACTCTGCCTCCTCATCAGGTAGCCTGCGGTATTGCCGATACATTTGTGCACGTAGTAGAGCAATATATGACTACTCCCGGTCAAAGCCGCCTTATGGACCGCTGGGCAGAAGGTATTTTGCAAACCCTTGTAGAGATTGCTCCGCAGATACGCGAGAACCAGCATGACTACCAGTTGATGGCAGATTTTATGCTTTCTGCTACCATGGGGCTGAATGGTTTTGTAGCCATGGGAGTATCGCAAGACTGGGCTACACATATGATTGGGCATGAACTGACAGCTCTTCACGGATTGACGCACGGGCATACATTGGCCATTGTCTATCCGGCTACCTTGCGTGTGCTTCGTCGGTTCAAAGGAGACAAGATCCTGCAATATGGTGAACGGGTGTGGGGAATAACGTCCGGTACGAGAGAAGAACGTATTGATGAGCTATCCGCCGTACCGAAGAGTTTTTCCGTTCCTTGGGACTCACTACCCGCTTGAGTGAAGAGGGGATCGGCAAAGAAACGATTGAAGAAATAGAACGTCGTTTTAATGCCCGTGGAGTGAAGTATGGCGAAAACGGAAATGTAACAGGTACAGTGGCAAAAGAGATATTGGAAAGTGCTATGTAAGAGGTAGTACTTATCAATGTTTTAAAACAATCGTTTTGTTATATAACAAAGTTACAACATAATAGGGCTTCATTGTTCGCGCAAGGCAATGAAGCCCTATTATCTTAGTACACTTTGTCATAACTTAGGGTGGCTCTTTAGTGTCTATAAATTTATCGTTGCAAAAGTACGGAAGCAGGATGTAAGAAAAGTTACATTTCTGCTATGAACTTATTACAAAACTGGTTTGTTGTTTTAATATGTAAACTGAAACACCTATATTCGCAAAAAGATTGGGTTGTATCCCGTTAAAAATATATAGAAAAATATGAAAACAATGAATTATTCCCTTATCCGTACTGTCTGTGCATTGATTATTGGTCTGGTACTTGTGCTTTGGCCGGATGCTGCGGTACAGTATCTTGTTATTACTCTTGGTGTGTTATTCCTGATTCCCGGTTTTATTTCTATTATCAGTTATTTTGCAGCTAAACCAGAGCAAGGTGTTTCGCGTCGTTTTCCGATTGAAGGAACGGGTAGTTTGCTTTTCGGTCTCTGGTTGGTGGTAATGCCGGGATTCTTTGCCGATGTATTGATGTTCCTGCTTGGCTTTATCCTTATATTAGGAGGTGTGCAGCAGATAGCTTCGCTTTCAATGGCTCGCCGCTGGACGGTAGTTCCCGGTGCGTTTTATGTGGTACCCTCTCTTATCTTGCTGGCAGGCATTGTGGCTCTTTTCAATCCGACGGGAGCACGCAATACGGCATTTATGATTATCGGAGTAAGTAGTCTTATATATGCGATATCTGAATTGGTGAACTGGTTTAAGTTTACACGCAATAAACCCAGAAAGCCGGTATCAGACGATATTGAGGATGCGAAGATAATAGAGTAAAAAAAAAGAAGAGGCCTGCCTCACGGCAATCCTCCCCTGCAAACTTAAAACAACCAACAAAAGAAATAGTTTGAATAGTGATTAGTGGTTAGTGAATAGTGATTAATACTGTACTTATATGCCGCATGGCACTCATCACTCATCGCTCATCGCTAATCACTATTCACTATCTAATGAATAATAATTCCCGGTATTTGGGTAGCGTCCACATTTGGTTGTCAACGATGAGTTCCAGTTTGTCTATGTGGTAACGTATCTCTTCCAGTGCCGGTACTATGGTATCATGATAAGCGATGGCTTTTTCGCGTTCGCTTTCAATCTTGTTTGCCACTTTACGAGCTTCGATCATGGCATCTACATGTTCTTTTATGAAGGCCGTACGATCTGCTATTTCTTCGATCAGTTCCAGATTTTTAGCAGATAGTCTGGCAGCTTTCTCTTCCGGGAAGAGGGCGCGCATCTTATACACATTATCAATCAGATCCGTTTGATACTGCGTTGCAACCGGAATAATGTGGTTCATTGCCAGGTCACCCAAGACACGGGCTTCAATCTGGATTTTCTTGGTATAGGTTTCCCATTTCACTTCATTCCGGGCTTCCAGCTCTTTCTTTGTCATTACGCCTGTGGCTTCAAACATGGCAATGGTCTCCGGTTTCAGATAGTTGTCGAAGATTAATGGAACGCTGGTTTCACAGTCCAATCCTCTTTTTTTAGCCTCTTCTTTCCACTCGTCACTGTATCCGTTGCCGTCAAAGTGGATGGCTTTACACTCTTTGATGTATTTACGAATTACTTCCAGGATGGCCGAAACTTTGGGCTCGCCTTTTTCTATCAGTGTATCTACATCTTTTTTGAACATCTTCAATTGAGCGGCAATGGCAGAGTTCAGGGCAATCATGGCACTGGCACAATTGGCTTCCGAGCCAACGGCACGAAACTCAAAACGGTTTCCGGTGAAGGCGAAAGGTGAGGTACGGTTACGGTCTGTATTGTCAATCAGTAATTCCGGGATCTGCGGAATGTCAAGTTTCATTCCTTGTTTGCCACTGAGACTTACCAGATCATCTTTGGTGCTCTCTTCGATGTGTTCCAGTACCTGAGACAATTGTTTGCCCAGGAAAGAAGAAATGATGGCGGGAGGTGCTTCGTTGGCTCCTAACCGATGGGCATTTGTGGCGCTTGAGATAGATGCTTTCAGTAAGCCGTTGTGGTGGTAAACAGCCATTAGTGTATTCACAACGAATGTCACAAAGCGCAGGTTGTCTTCCGGAGTCTTGCCCGGAGCCATTAACAGAATGCCGGTGTCTGTACCTAATGACCAGTTGTTGTGTTTGCCGCTACCATTTACTCCCTTGAATGGCTTTTCGTGTAATAATACCCGGAAACCGTGGCGGCGGCTTATTTTGCGCATTAATGACATGATGAGCAGGTTGTGGTCATTTGCCAGATTGCATTCTTCAAAGATAGGAGCCAGTTCAAACTGGTTGGGTGCTACTTCGTTGTGGCGTGTTTTTACAGGGATACCCAATTTAAGCGCTTCTATTTCGAGATCTTTCATAAAAGCTGCTACACGGGTAGGAATGGCACCGAAGTAGTGATCTTCCAGCTGCTGATTCTTAGCACTGTCATGCCCCATGAGTGTACGTCCTGTCATCAGCAAATCGGGGCGGGCGGCATAAAGACCTTCGTCTACCAGGAAATATTCCTGTTCCCATCCCAGATAGGCGATTACCTTCTTTACCTCCGGGTTGAAATAACGGCATACATCGACAGCTGCTTTATCTACGGCTCTCAGGGCTTTTAGCAACGGAGCTTTATAGTCGAGTGCTTCGCCTGTATACGCTATGAATACAGTTGGGATGCACAATGTATCATCTACAATAAATGCAGGTGAGGAAGGGTCCCAGGCTGAGTATCCACGCGCTTCGAAGGTATTGCGGATTCCTCCGTTTGGGAAGGATGAGGCATCCGGCTCCTGTTGAACAAGTAACTTGCCGGAGAATTCTTCCATTACACCTCCTTTGCCATCGTGTTCAATAAAGGCATCATGTTTTTCGGCAGTACCTTCGTTCAGTGGAGCAAACCAGTGGGTATAGTGAGTGACTCCCATTTCGCTGGCCCACTTTTTCATTCCGGCAGCTACTTCATCGGCTATGCTGCGATCCAGTGGAGCACCATTGTCAATAACGTCAATCAATTTGTTGTATACCTTGCTTGACAGGTATCTGAACATCTTTTCTTTGTTGAATACGTACTTTGCAAAGTACTCCGAAGGCCGTTCCGAAGGAGGAACCACTTCTACCGCTTTTTTCTTGAAAGCTGTTTCTACTACTCTGAATCTTAGTTTTGACATAATCTTTTGATTTATGATTGATGGAATTATGATAGATTAGTTATATGCTGATTCTCCGTGCTCGTAAATGTCGAGACCTTCTTCTTCGATGCGTGCCGGAACACGTAATCCGTGAACTTTATCGAGCAGCTTGAAGATAACAAAACCCATGCCGGCTGCCCAACAACCTACTATGACTGCTCCAAATACCTGTGCTCCAAAGAATCCGAAAGTACCTGTATAGAATACTCCTTCGCTTGTAGAGAACAATCCGGTGAGCAGTGTGCCTAAGAAACCACAAACACCATGTACGGAGCTTGCACCTACGGGGTCGTCTATTTTCAGCACTTTGTCGATGAAGTCTACCGAGAATATCATTACAACCCCACAGATGGCACCAATCAGTACAGCTCCTGCTGCCGATACACAATCACATCCGGCTGTGATACCTACCAATCCGGCAAGGATACCGTTCAGTGTAAGTGATAAAGAGGGTTTCCCGTATTTCCACCAGCTCACTGCGAGGGCGAAGAAACCACCGGCACAAGCTGCCAGATTCGTAGTAAGAAACACATGGGAAATTGCTATCTGATCGGGGGTAGAAGCTGCCGCCAATTGAGAACCGGGGTTAAAACCGAACCAACCGAACCACAGGACAAATACGCCCAATGCTGCAATCGTCAGGTTGTGTCCCGGAATGGCTTTTGACTTCCCGTCTTTTCCGTATTTACCAATGCGCGGACCGAGAATAGCTGCACCTACCAATGCTATCCAGCCTCCGACGGAGTGAACTACGGTTGAACCGGCAAAGTCATGGAAAGTTGTGCCGAACAGGTTCATCATAAATGAGCCCTCTTCGCCGTTCATGAGCCAACCTCCTCCCCAGGTCCAGTGTCCTGAAATGGGATAGATCAATACACTGATGCAGATGGTATAAACGATGTACATAGAGAATTTAGTACGCTCGGCCATAGCCCCTGAGACAATGGTGGCTGCTGTGGCACAAAATACAGTCTGGAATATCAGAAAACCCTCTGAAGGGAGTCCGCCACCTTCATAGAACGACAAGTTGAAGAAGTGGGGCATACCGATGAATCCACCTGCACCGAACATCAGTCCGAAACCGATGAACCAGTAGAGTAACGAACCGAACATGAAATCGACAAAGTTCTTCATTAGAATATTGGCGGTGTTCTTTACCCTTGTGAATCCGGCTTCTACCAGTGCAAACCCCGGTTGCATGAAGAATACCAGCATTGCCGCCAATAACATCCATACGGTGTTCAGTCCGTTAGCCAATTCTCCTATTGTATCCGGTGCAGTTTCCGTAACCGGAGTTTCTGTTGCCGTAGTGATTGTTTCCGTTACGGCAGTTGTTACTGTTGTAGCGTTTACAAGGGTTCTATCCTGAGCGAGTGTTTCTGTTGCGAAGCACAGTGCAAAAAGCATAGCACTGGCCAACCACAGCTTTGTAATGCTGTGCTTTCTATATGTATCCATAATTTTGATGTCTTTGAATTGTACTACTTTCTTTATTTTCTAATGGTCCGTATCAGGAATCCGGTCACGCTGTGCTATCGTTCCTGTTCGGCATTATAGAGAGCAATGTCGCCTCGCTCTCCTGTGCGGATGCGGATAGCATCTTCTATCGGAATAACAAAAATACGTCCGTCTCCGATCTCTCCGGTTTGTGCTGATCTGACAATCGCCTGAACGGTCTTTTCTGCATTCTTGTCACGTACTACAATCGAAATAAGAATTCGCTCAATAGAGCTTGTGTCATATACCACACCACGGTAAATACGTCCCTGGCGTGCTTTGCCTATACCTCTTACGTCATAGTAGGAGAACCACTCAATGTCTGCATCCAGAAGCGCATCTTTCACTTCCTCGAATTTGGTTTTACGGATAATAGCTTCAATCTTTTTCATATACCTTCTTGAATTAGTGTGTTTTGTATTTCTTTTAGAAACTCATGCCGAACACCAGATATGTCTTGTCCATAGCGGGTGATACGGTGGCCTGTACAAAGATTGGGATAGAAAAACTATCTGTTACTTTGATTGATCTGGCTGCCTTCAGCGAGATATCCGTGAGGCCGCTGATCTTCTCACCTGTGTATAAATAAGATTTAGTTGATACACCGATGGAGGGAGTCAATGTGATGTCTCCCGGACAGGCGATATCATACGAGGCATTGAAGTAAGTGGAGAAGTTCTGGTTGTCCTCCGGGTTCTTATCTGCTCCGGCAAACATGGTTGCTACGGACAGAGTCAGCGGTACTTTTTCTCCGAAATGGTAACTCAATGCACCTTCAAAATAATGGCTGTCTTTATAATAGCCATATTTACCGCTTTCGCCGGACCACCAGTAGTCTGTCACTGTAATACCCAATCCACCAATGCTGTAACCTAATGTGATGTCGAATTCTTTTGGTTCGAGATCTGTGATGCTGGTGCTTTCCCATGCCGACAGTGATACTCCTTTATAGGCCAGCCCTAAAGAAGGTTGAACAGAGGCACCGGAGCCTTGGTCGAAACCACGCCATACGTATTTGCTTACTATGTCGGCTCCCAGTGAAACCTCAAATTTGTCTTGTGCCATTGTAGTTGTTGGAATGAGTATTCCAACTATCGCTACTGCTACTCCCCCTAATTTTTTGTTAATCGTCGTTTTCATCGTCTTTTTACCTTTAAATTAGAAAAATTGTGGATGTACGGTCCAACTGTTATATAGTAGCGCGCTATTATTATCTTTGTAAATTAAAAAATCATGCGAATCAGTAGTTGAGGGAATCAGAGAGAAATAAAATCAGATCTGTCGTCATCCGTCTTATCCGTGTACCATAGAAAAAAAGCGGTGGGGGATTGTTTTAATTTCTAATTTTCAATGACTTTACAGCCAGTTTTTTATTCTTCTCATAGCTTCGATACAATCATTGCGTTCACCAAATGCTGTGAGGCGGATATATCCTTCTCCGCTTGGGCCAAAGCCTATACCCGGTGTACCTACTACGTTGGCTTCGTAGAGCAGCTGGTCGAAGAACTTCCATGAACTTGCTCCGTTCGGGGTTTTAACCCAAAGATAGGGAGCATTTACCCCTCCGTAAACTTTTAGTCCGGTGCTTTCAAGTCCCTCTTTCATGATATGGGCATTGGTCATATAATAATCTATGGTCTCTTGTATCTGCTTTTTTCCTTCCGGGGTGTAAATCGCTTCAGCAGCCCGTTGGGTGATATAAGAGGTACCGTTGAATTTTGTACATTGCCGGCGATTCCATAGGCGGTTCAGAGGGATACGGTCTCCTCCGAGTGTGGCTGCCGTCAGTTCTTTGGGCACTACGGTATATCCGCAACGTACTCCGGTGAAGCCTGCCGTCTTTGAGAAGCTTCGGAATTCAATGGCACATTTTTTGGCTCCTTTGATTTCGTAAATGGAGTGTGGGACGTCTGGTTCCCGGATGTATGCTTCGTAGGCTGCATCAAACAATATCAGCGTATCATTGGCCAGTGCATAGTCCACCCATTTCTTCAGTTCTGCTTTGGTTAGCGTTGTCCCTGTCGGGTTGTTAGGGTAGCAGAGGTACACAATGTCGATACGTTTATCGGGTATCTCCGGGATGAAATTGTTTTCGCTTGTACAAGGCATGTACGTCACGTTACTCCATTTACCACTATCTTCTTCCAATACGCCTGCGCGTCCACACATCACATTGCTGTCTATGTATACCGGATAAATAGGGTCTGTAACTCCTACGCTGTTGTCATGGCGCAGAATATCCCCGATGTTTCCCGTATCACTTTTGGCTCCGTCACTGATGAATACTTCTGAGTTGGAAAAGTGAATTCCCCGGGCTGCATAGTCATTCTTGATAACGGCTTCGATAAGGAAGTCGTATCCCTGTTCCGGACCATATCCATGGAAGGTTTCGGCATGAGCCAATTCTTCTACGGCTTTGTGCATTGCTTCGATACAGGCCGGAGGCAATGGACGGGTGACATCTCCGATACCCAGGCGGATAATGTCTTGCTTCGGGTGTGTGATCCTGAACGTATTTACTTTTTTCGCAATATCCGAGAATAAATAACTTCCCGGTAATTTCAGGAAATGTTCGTTTACAAGTGCCATATTGTTGTTGTTTTAAGTTTATCGTTTTATATACTCTCTCTCTCTCTTATTCTCTTTTATTCTTCTGTTTCTATTGTTCCGTCAAAAACCTTTGTTGCGGGACCAGTCATAAACACGTGATTCGTTTTCTCATCCCATTCGATGGTCAGCGTTCCGCCATCCATGATAATATCTGATTTTCGTCCGGCTTTACCTCTTATGACGGCAGCTACGGCAGTGGCACAAGCTCCTGTTCCACAGGCTTGGGTAATTCCCGAACCTCTTTCCCACACACGCATTCTTATTTTATGATCGTCTAATACCTGTGCAAATTCTACGTTGGTACGGTCGGGGAAAAGTGGGTTGTTTTCCAGCTCCGGACCAATCTTTTGGAGCTCTATTCCGTTAATATCCTCCACAAAAGTTACCAGATGCGGATTTCCCATAGATACTTTGGTAGAAACATATGAATATGTATCGCTGAAGTCAATGATTCCTATCTCCGACGGTTCTCCCATATCTACTGTAACAGCCGTTACTGTTTCGTTTTCTACATTAAGTTTTAGTATTTTGATGCCTGAGAGCGTATCCAGAGTAATGACCGTTCTGCTGGTCAATCCATATTCGAATAAGTATTTGCCTATACATCGGCTTGCATTGCCACACATCATTGCTTCCGAGCCGTCTGCATTGAAAATGCGCATACTGAAGTCTGCTTTATCAGAAGTGCCAATCAAAACAAGTCCGTCGCTTCCTATTCCCGTGTGGTATGCACTCCATTCAATGGCTTTCTTCTCCGGATTTGTGACTGGGTATCTGGTAGTATCTACATAGATATAATCATTGCCCGCTCCATGCATTTTAGTGAATTGAATTCTTTTTATCATTTTGCTCTTTATTTATCAATTGATATATCCTTTTGTTTTATTACAATGCAAAGATATGTCTTTTTGCTTTATGTTTCGCTTAAATACATATCTAATATCTATTTAATTTGTTGAATCTTTCAATCTTGTTAAATAGGGGTGTGTATGCTTGTAATTTGAAATGTAAAAGGGCGATATACTAATAAACTATTATAGGGGTATTTTGTTTTGCATATTCTTCCGTTATATATGAGAGGCTTGAATACTTGATTTAGATCAATTGAGGTGCTTTGGGTACAAAAAAGGGTACTTTGGAATTGACAAAATGAAAAGGATATTGTGCTGATTACTGTCTTTTTGTCTGTTTGAAACGGTATACGGTGTATCGTTTATTTTTTAATTAGTATCACCCGATATGTGAAGTACTAATAATGTGATTATAAATCGGGCTTATATTCGTTATAAAACCAGTTATAGTGAAACCTTTTCTTATTGCTTTTGTTGATGTGGGGTATAATTATAAAAAAACAATAAACAATGGATGATGTAACCAAACAATTAGAGGCAGCAGCTCAAACCAGTCACTTGGTTTTGATTTTCTTTTATGCCGACTGGGCTCCCCATTATAATTGGCTGGAACCGGCTATCAATGAGTATGAGAAAAGAGTAGTTGAACTTATTGAAGTAAATATTGAGACCGATAAAGCAGTGGCCGATTCTTATAATATAGGAACTGTGCCGGCATTCGTTTTGCTGCATAGAGGCAAGGAGTTATGGAGGCAGATAGGCGAATTGACCGTTGATCAGCTCCGGCTGGTGTTATCGGAGTTCTGAGAAATAGGAGAAATTAGTGATTAGCGAAGGAGTGATTAGCGATTAGTGAAGGAATGATTAGTGCAAATAATAGCGCAGCCCACTAATCACTAATCACTAATCGCTAATCACTAATTTCTCACCTTCTCCTGCAATAGAATCGGCTCGTTCGTAGTAATGAAATCTATATTCTTTTCGATGAGCCATTTCATATCTTTGGGTTTGTTTACCGTCCAGGCATTAGCTTTCAGTCCCAGGTCATGACATTCTTTGATCCATTCGGGATGTCTCTGGAAAACACTCAGGTGATAATCCGGTCCGGCACATCCCATTTCTTTTAATTCTTTCGGGGTTAATTTTCCATCCAGGTAGAATACAGGCGTACCGGCAGGTGCCAACCGGATAAACTCTTTGGTGGCATGCAATGAAAAGGTAATGTACTCCATTCTCTTTTCCAATCCTAACTTCTTGACCATATTTACTATTTTTTCAACAGCCAGCGTTTCGCGTTCGGGTCTGCTATGCGCTTTTAGTTCGAGGATGAGCTGTGTTTTGGTTTTCTTGGCAGCTTTGAGATATTGTTCCAGTGTGGGGAGCTGTTCACCATTGTCCAGTTTGAGTGAGGTGAGTGTTGCAGCCGTGGAACGTTCCATGCTTTTTAGTTTGAAAATAGGATCATGATTCACCACTAATTTATCATCAGCTGTGAGCCACACATCAAATTCGGAACCGTAGCAACCGATAGAATCAGCCTTCAGGAGGGCAGCGATACTGTTTTGTGCCGAACCATCTGTTTTCCAGTAACCACGATGGGCGATAACCTGGGTTTGAGCTATTGCACTGTAAGTTGAGAGAATCAGGGCGGAGGTAAGAAGGATTTTCTTTATTTTCATACTATATAATTCTGTGAGTTAGTAGAGTGAGACAAAGGTAAAGAAGATATTATGAATTGCAAGTTATGGATTGCGAATTTGTGTGAAAAGAGTGATATAAATGGACTGATAGGGAGAATGGAGTTACAGGAATATTACAATGCTCCTGAGGTATTTGAGAGGGGGTGTACAGACTACGCCTTGGCTGCATGCAGGCAAGGCGTAGTCTCCATGTAGTGAAAGTATACACTGCACACAGAGTGAAAAATCAATGTTTTTTACTTGTTAATCCGAATCAGCAGTTGAAAACCTATTCCGCATGGAAAGGTACGCCGTGCGATAGTTTATTTGTGCTAATCTGCGTTTCATCAGATAAATAGTACTCTGTGAAACTCTGTGGTGAGTTCAGTTCACTTCTGAACAACTTTGAACTGAATATCCAACTATTGATTCACATTAATAGTTAGTAAGCTTCTTCGTGCACATCTTTTACGGCTCGTCCGCTTGGTTCATTCTTGCCCTGGAAGGAAGCGTCCCATGCCAATGCTTCTGCTGTGGAGCAAGCTACGCTTGGTACACTTGGTACACATCTTGCCGCCGATGCACTGGGGAAGTGTTCTTCGAAGATGCTTCGGTAATAATATTCTTCTTTATTCTGCGGTGTGTTGACCGGGAAACGGTCTGCCGCCTTTGCCATTTGTTCATCACTTATAGCGGTGGCAGTGATTGCTTTCAATGTATCAATCCAACTGTAGCCTACTCCGTCACTGAATTGTTCTTTTTGTCTCCATGCTACACTTTCGGGCAACATATCTGCAAAGGCTTCACGCACAATTTTCTTTTCTATCACTTTACCCGGAGCCATTTTAGCTTTCGGGTTGAGGCGCATGGCAACATCCAGAAACTCTTTATCGAGGAATGGAACGCGTCCTTCTACTCCCCAGGCCGACAAACTTTTGTTGGCCCGCAGGCAATCATAAAGATACAGTTTGGAGAGTTTACGAACGGTTTCATCATGAAAGGCACGGGCGTCGGGTGCTTTGTGGAAGTAGAGATAACCGCCGAATATCTCATCTGCTCCTTCACCACTAAGTACCATTTTGATTCCCATTGATTTGATAACGCGTCCCAGCAGATACATTGGGGTAGAGGCGCGAACGGTGGTAACGTCGTATGTTTCGATAAAGTAGATAACATCACGAAGTGCATCGAGACCTTCCTGAATGGTATAATTTATTTCGTGATGTACGGTTCCGATATATTCGGCAACTTCGCGGGCTTTGATAAGATCGGGGGCTCCTTTCAGACCGATTGCAAAGGAGTGGAGCTGTGGCCACCAAGCATCACTGGCTCCATCGGTTTCGATACGTTTGGCAGCATATTTCTTGGCTATGGCTGAGATCACTGAAGAATCCAACCCTCCGCTCAGTAGTACACCATAAGGCACGTCACTCATCAATTGGCGGTGTACGGCTTCTTCAAGTGCATCGTGTAAGTCGGTTACAGAGGCAGGGTTGTTTTTTACTGCTTCATAGTCTGTCCAGTCGCGGGTGTACCATTGTTTCATTTTTCCCTCTTTACTATAAAAATAATGGCCGGGAAGGAATGGTTCGTATTCGTCACAGAAACCTTCAAGAGCTTTCAGTTCACTGGCTACGTAGATTGTTCCATCTGCATCATGTCCTATATAAAGAGGTATTACGCCAATAGGGTCACGGGCGATAAGGAATTCATCCCGTTCTTCATCGTAAAGAGCAAAAGCGAAGATGCCGTTCAACTCTTCGAGGAAATGAATACCTTTGTCCTGGTAAAGTGCCAGAATGACTTCGCAGTCACTACCTGTCCGGAATTCATAGCGTCCGGCATACCGGGTACGTATTTCACGGTGATTATAGATTTCGCCGTTAACGGCAAGAATTTGTTTACGGTTGGGAGAGTAAAGGGGCTGTCCTCCACTTTGCGGATCTACAATGGAAAGGCGTTCGTGTGCAAGGATCGCACTGCCTCCGGTGTAAATACCACTCCAATCCGGACCACGATGACGGATTTTTTGTGCCATGCGTAACGCTTTGTTCCGCAACTCTTCTGATTGGCTCTTAATCTTGAATATACCTACTATTCCACACATAATTTTGATTTACGATTTTACGATTTACGATTGAAATTACTTTGATTTACGATTGGACAATTTACGATTGATGTTACTTTGATTTACGATTGATGATTTACGATTACTTGTAGTAACTTCAATCGTAAATCGTAAATAGTCCAATCGTAAATCAGATCGTTTTATCTATCTCAGCAGCAATTTTTCGTCCTCCCGCCATGGCACGTACAACAAGGCTCGCTCCGGTTGCTGCATCACCGGCGATGAATACATTCTTGGGGAATTCTGGCTGTTCCGGTTTGAGGAATCCCATTGCAAGCAATACTATATCGGCTTCGATAATCTCTTTCTTTCCGGTTGGTACCATCGTGGGGCGTCCTCCATCAGTAGAAGGTGTCCACTCCACTTGTTCAACTTCTACGCCGGTTACTTTGCCATTTTTACCAATGAATTGGTTGGAAGTGAGCGACCAACGGCGGGTACAACCTTCTTCGTGTGAAGAAGTCGTTTTGAGTACTACGGGCCATTGCGGCCATGGAGTAGCGTCATTGTGCCCAACGGGTGGCTGTGGCATGATCTCTATCTGTGTTACGCTAATAGCTCCCTGACGTATACTGGTTCCGATACAGTCCGATCCGGTATCGCCACCACCGATAACAAGTACTTTTTTTCCTTTAGCACTTACCAGTTTATCTTTAGAGAAGGTTTGTCCTTCCACAATCCGGTTCTGTTGCGAAAGCATTTCCAAGGCGAAATGTATACCTTTTAATTCACGCCCCGGGATAAGAAGATCTCGTGGCGTCTCTGCTCCGGTACAGATGCAATATGCGTCGAACCCTTCCGGCAGATGGGTGGGATCTATGGTTGTATTCATTTCAAAACGGATACCCTCTGCTTTAAGTAGTTGGATACGGCGGTCTATGATATTTTTGTTCAGTTTGAAGTTGGGGATACCGAAACGTAGCAGTCCTCCCGGAGCCTCTGCCTTGTCGAACAGAGTGACGGTGTATCCTTTCCGGTTTAGTTGGTTGGCTGCTGCCAGTCCGGCAGGGCCTGCACCAATCACAGCTACCTGTTTTCCATTGCGTTGTGGCATTACCGGTATGACATATCCCTCCCGGAAAGCAGCTTCTATGATAGCTGCCTCGTTCTCCCGGATAGTCACAGGTTCATCACAAGACAGTTTCAATACACAACTTTTCTCACAAAGTGCCGGACAGATACGCCCTGTAAACTCCGGAAAGTCACACGTGGCAGCCAGTATTTCATAAGCTTCTTTCCACTTTCCTTTGTAGAGGCGTCTTGCCACTCAGGTTGTTTGTTACCCAACGGGCATGCCCAGTGGCAGAAGGGTACACCACAGTCCATACAGCGTGATGCTTGTAGCTTACGGTCGTGGGTGTTAAGGGTTTGTTCTACTTCACTATAGTCAGTGATACGTTCATATACGGGGCGATATCCGGCCTCCTGACGGCGTATGGTTAAAAATGCTTTAGGATCTCCCATGATGATAATGAATTAGTGATTAGTGATAAGCGATAAGTGATTAGTGGTAAGTGATTAGTGATAAGTGGCTGCGCTATTATACCGCATGGTACTAATCACTACTCACTAACCCACTTATCACTATTTAATAGTCTCTTTGCATATCCGCAATTTTCTGTTGTAGCTTTCGCATTTGTTCCTCCTGCAAAACCTTTTTGTATTCGATAGGTACCACCTGGATGAATTCGTCTGCATAGCGGTTCCAATCGTCGAGCATGATACGGGCTAATTTACTGCCGGTGTAGAGGTAGTGCTGGCGGATGAGTTCGTGTAATTCTTTGCGGTAGCTTGCTTCTTCGATAAGAGATAGTTCTACCATTTCCATGTTACAGAAGTAGTCAAAGTTACCCTCTTTGTTCCACACATAAGCCACACCGCCACTCATTCCGGCAGCAAAGTTCCGGCCCGTTTGTCCTAAAACTACCACACGTCCGCCTGTCATATATTCGCAGCAATGATCGCCTACGCCTTCTACTACGGCTATGGCACCCGAGTTGCGGACAGCAAAGCGTTCTCCCACGCGGCCATTGATATAAACCTCTCCGCTGGTAGCTCCATATAATAAGGTGTTCCCGGCAATTGTATTCTTCTCTGCCTCAAAGTTACTTCGTACGGGCGGAAGCACAGCGATACGTCCGCCACTCAATCCTTTGCCAAGGTAATCATTTGCTTCGCCTTCCAGTTTAAAACTAACTCCTGGTGTAAGGAATGCGCCGAAAGATTGTCCGGCAGAACCTTTAAATTTAATGTTCAGTGTATGTTCCGGTAATCCTTTTGCGCCATACCGTGAAGCAATGGCCCCCGAAAGCATAGCGCCCACCGCGCGATCCGTATTGGCAATGGTATACTCCAATGACACCTCTTTTTGATGTTCGATAGCCTCTTTGGCAGCACTTAAGATTGTTACGTCTTTTACGGCAGAGATACCATGATCCTGATCACTGACGTGATGGATGGCTGCACTGCTCTCTATGCGTGTGAGCAGTTTGCTGAAATCAATGAGACGGTGCTTTTCGTTTCCGTTATCCGGTTTGCGTTCAATGAGGTCGGTGCGTCCAATGATATCATCGAGTCTTTCCACACCAATTTCTGCCAGATACTCTCGTACCTCTTGTGCCAGGAATGTGAAGAAGTTGACCAGATATTCGCTTCGTCCGTGGAAGCGTTTGCGTAACTCTTCATTTTGTGTAGCAACTCCGACGGGACAGGTATTCATATGGCATTTGCGCATCATCACGCAGCCAGTACAATCAGTGCGGAAGTTGCAAAACCAAACTCCTCTGCACCTAACATAGCCATTAGAATAATGTCACGTCCGGTTTTCAGTTGTCCGTCCACTTGCAGCATAACCTGTCCGCGAAGCCCGTTCAGCACCAGTGTCTGTTGCGTTTCGCTTAGTCCCAGTTCCGGAGAGATACCTGCATAACGGATAGATGAAGCAGGTGAAGCTCCTGTACCTCCTTCTGCACCAGAGATTACAATCAGGTCAGCCTTTGCCTTTGCTACCCCGGCAGCGATGGTTCCTACTCCGCTTTCGGCTACCAGTTTTACGCTGATTTTGGCTTTCGGGTTTACATTCTTCAAGTCGAAGATAAGCTGTGCCAGATCCTCGATGGAGTAGATGTCATGGTGAGGTGGGGGAGAGATTAGTGAGATGCCCGGTATGGAGTGGCGCGTTTTGGCAATCACCTGATCTACCTTGTAACCCGGCAATTGACCTCCTTCGCCCGGTTTAGCTCCCTGAGCTATCTTTATTTGTATCTCATCTGCATTAACAAGATATTCGGCAGTTACACCAAAGCGTCCTGAAGCAACCTGTTTAATAGCACTACGCAGGTTGGTTCCATCCGGACGGGGAGTGAAACGTTCGGCATCTTCCCCGCCTTCGCCTGTGTTGCTTCGTCCGTGTATTTTGTTCATGGCTATAGCCATGGCTTCGTGTGCTTCGCGGCTGATAGAGCCATAACTCATAGCACCCGTTACGAATCGCCGCAGTATGTTTTCTACTGGTTCAACACGGTCTATACTGATCGGGTTACGTTTGAACGAAAGGAAGTCACGAAGGAAGATGGGAGCTTCTTTTTCGTCCACCATGGTGGTAAACTCTTTGAATTTTTTATAGCTGCCCAGGCGTGTTGCCAATTGCAGGGTACTGATCGTTTCCGGGTTCCACGCATGTCTTTCTCCATCTTTGCGGAAAGTATAGATGCCACGATTCTTTAGTTGAGAGTTGCCAGTTGAGGGTTGAGAGCCGGCTGTACCGCTATGCTGCATAGAACTTTCAGCTTTCAACTTTTCACTTTCAACTGCAATAGCATCCTGTGCTATTTCTTCCAGACGGATACCGCCGATACGTGAACTTAACCCGCCAAAGTAGGCGTTGCTTAACTCTTCACTCAGACCTATGGCTTCAAATATTTTGGCTCCCCGATAAGAACGGATGGTACTGATACCCATTTTACTCATTACTTTGAACAATCCCTTGCAGATGGCTTTGATATAATTCTTCTCTGCTGTGGCATAGTCCAGTTGAATCTCTTTTTCCGCCACCAGTTTGTCGAGGACGGCAAATGCCATATAGGGATTCAGTGCACTTGCTCCGAAACCAAGTAACAGAGCAGCATGCATCACTTCGCGTATTTCACCGCTCTCTACAATGAGGCTGTCTGCACACGTTTTCCTACCGCTATAAGGTGATGGTGCACTGCACTTACAGCCAATAACGAGGGGATGGCTGCATGTGTAGCATTTACGTCACGGTCCGTCAGTACAATGTAGTTTACTCCGTCTGCCACTGACTCTTCCGCTTGCTTGCATAGATTGTTCAAGCTTCCTGCAACCCCGCCTTACCACGTGATATTTCAAAAAGCATGGGCAGTTTTATTGTGTTGAAACCTTTGTAACGAATGTTGCACAGAATATCCAGTTGAGTATTATTCAAGATAGGGTGGTTCAGGCGTACCATTTTACAATGGCTCTCGCTTGGTGTTAGAATATTCATCCCTACTGCTCCGATATATTCAGTCAGCGACATTACCAGTTCTTCCCGGATGGGGTCAATGGGAGGATTGGTCACTTGGGCAAACTGTTGGCGAAAGTAGTTGTATAACAGTTGCGGCTTGTCCGAAAGTATTGCCAATGGAGTGTCGTTACCCATTGAATGAATCGGTTCTGCCCCGGTGGTAGCCATCGGCTGATAATCTTTTCTATATCCTCTTTCGAATAGCCGAAAGTGCGTAACATACAATCGTACCTCTCTATGCTGTGAGGAACTTTGCGTCCACTTTTCAGCTCATCCAGTTCAATGCGGTTGGCTGACAGCCAGTTCCGATAGGGTTTGGCATTTGCCAATTGTTGTTTCAGTTCGTCATCATAATATATTTCTCCCTTTTCGGTATCTACCAGTAAGATTTTGCCAGGCTGCAGGCGTCCTTTTTCTTTGATATCTCCCGGCTCAAAGTCCATCACACCTACTTCGCTGGCTACTACCATCATGTCGTTTTTAGTGATAAGATAACGTGCCGGACGTAACCCATTGCGGTCGAGCATTCCTCCTGCATAGCGTCCGTCACTGAAGAGTAGTGCGGCAGGGCCATCCCATGGTTCCATTAGAATGGAATGATATTCGTAGAAGGCTTTCAACTCCTCACTGATTGGATTCTTCTCGTTGAAAGATTCCGGTACGAGCATAGCCATGGCATGAGGCAGGCTGAGACCGGACATCACAAGAAACTCCAGCACATTATCCAGTGAGGCACTGTCACTCATCCCTGGCTGAATGATGGGACGTATCTCTTTAATATCTCCCAGGGTAGGAGATGAAAGAACACTTTCGCGTGCTTCCATCCATCCCCGATTACCACGGATCGTATTGATTTCACCATTGTGGGCAAGTAAGCGGAAAGGTTGTGCCAGTCCCCATGTTGGGAAAGTGTTTGTACTGAAACGTGAATGTACCAATGCTAATCCACTGGTGAAGTAACTGTTTGTGAGGTCCGGGAAGTAGTTGCGTAGTTGCAGTGACGAAAGCATACCTTTGTAGATAATGCTTTTTGTTGATAGTGAAACGATATAGAAATCGTCCTTTGTGGCGATGGAAGAGTTGCGTATCCTGTTTTCAATCTTCTTCCTTATTATATATAATTTACGGTCGGCCGTTTCTGTTTCTGTAAATCCGGTGATAAAAATCTGTTTTATGTCCGGTTCTGCTGCCAGTGCGGCTTCTCCTAAAATTTCAGGGCAGGTAGGCACATTGCGCAGGTGCATGAGTGTAAGTCCTTCCTTTTCAGTCTCTTCAATAATAATACTCAGAATGTCTGCCTGGTCTTTCGGCTCTTTTGGCAAAAAGATCAGTCCTGTGCCGTAACGTCCTTTTTCGGGTACGGGGATACCTTGTAATAAAATGAATTCATGAGGAATCTGTAACATGATACCTGCACCATCTCCGGTTTTATTATCAGCTCCTTCAGCTCCGCGGTGACGCATGTTTTCGAGTACTTTGAGTGCCGACTCTACAATGTCGTGCGATTTCTCTCCATGAATGTTTACCAGCATACCTACTCCGCAGGCATCGTGTTCGTTTGCTGCATCATACAAACCCTGTTGTTCAGGCTGTCGCTGGTAAGGCAGTTCTTTTGTTTCGTTGTTAAAAAGTTCTCTTTTCTTCATTCTGTTTAGCTTTATTGTATGATAATACCTATTTATGCTGTCTTTTTGTTTTGCAAAAGTATTGATTTAATTTCATTTTGATATCTTTATTAGTGCTTATTGTGACATAAATTACATATACTTCATGTTGAAGTTATAAATTGGTAGTTCAATGTCGGTTTTTTATGTTAATGTGAAAGGTAGTGAAAGTCTTTTTATTAAAATTTGAAACTACTTTCTTTTTGAGAATAAAATAATAGAAAAATTAACGTTTTGACGTAAAAATAACTTTTTTCTATGCTTATGTCAAATATTTATAGTAAAAATAATCTTTATGTTATTATAATTGTATATCTTTGTACCCTGAAAACATAAAAATAGGATAATATGTGTGGAATTGTAGGCTACATTGGTAAAAAAGAAGCCTACCCCATCCTTGTCAAAGGGCTGAAGCGACTGGAGTATCGGGGATACGACAGCGCTGGGGTAGCACTAATCAGTAACAACCAACAGTTGAATGTGTATAAGACGAAAGGAAAAGTCTCCGAACTGGAAAATTTTGTCACACAGAAAGATATTTCCGGTAATATTGGTATTGCACATACACGTTGGGCTACTCACGGAGAACCTTGTTCAGTTAATGCCCATCCTCATTATTCCTCTTCCGAAACTCTCGCTCTCATCCATAACGGTATCATCGAAAACTACGCCGTTCTCAAAGAAAAACTCCAGGCCAAAGGCTATACATTCAAAAGCAGTACTGATACCGAGGTACTCGTACAATTAATAGAATATATGAAAGTGACTAATAACCTCGATTTGCTGACAGCCGTACAACTGGCATTGCGTGAGGTGATTGGTGCGTATGCTATTGCCGTATTGGAGAAGGATCATCCCGATGAAATTATTGCAGCGCGTAAAAGCAGTCCGTTGGTGGTGGGCATTGGTGAAGATGAGTTTTTCTTGGCTTCGGATGCCACTCCTATTGTAGAATATACTGATAAGGTAGTATATCTGGAAGATGAAGAGATAGCAGTGATACACCGGGACAGGGAGCTGAAAGTGGTGAATCTGAACAATGTGGAGATGACTCCTGAAGTGACAAAGGTAGAGTTAAACTTAGGGCAACTGGAAAAGGGTGGTTATCCGCATTTTATGCTGAAAGAGATATTCGAACAACCCGATTGCATCTATGATTGTATGCGTGGGCGTATCAATGTAGAGAGTAACAATGTTGTGCTTTCGGCCGTCATTGATTATAAGGAGAGACTTCTGAAAGCAAAGCGTTTTGTCATTGTAGCCTGCGGAACCTCCTGGCATGCCGGTTGATAGGCAAACACTTAATTGAAAGTCTCTGCCGCATTCCGGTGGAGGTGGAATATGCATCCGAATTCCGTTACCGCGACCCGGTGATTGACGAAAGTGATGTTGTGATTGCTATCTCTCAGAGTGGTGAGACTGCCGATACACTGGCTGCCGTTGAGTTGGCAAAAAGCGTGGTGCATTTATCTACGGCATTTGTAATGCTATCGGTTCGTCTATACCGCGTGCTACGCACACAGGTTCTTATATACATGTAGGTCCCGAAATAGGTGTGGCATCTACCAAGGCTTTCACCGGACAGGTTACGGTGCTCACTATGCTTGCACTGACATTGGCGCGGGAGAAGCAAAACATCGATGAGGCCCATTTCCTTGGTGTAGTACACGAATTGAGCCGCATCCCTGAAAAAATGAAAAAAGTCCTGAAACTGAATGATAAAATCGCAGAATTATCTAAAATATTCACGTATGCGCATAATTTTATCTATCTTGGTCGCGGGTATTCGTATCCGGTAGCTCTGGAGGGAGCTTTGAAGCTGAAAGAAATCTCATATATTCATGCTGAAGGTTATCCGGCAGCAGAGATGAAGCATGGCCCTATTGCTTTGATTGATGCCGAAATGCCTGTGGTAGTTATTGCTACTCAAAATGGAATGTATGAAAAAGTACTCAGCAACATACAAGAGATAAAGGCCCGTAAGGGAAAAGTTATAGCTGTTGTCACCGAAGGAGACACAGTGATCAGCAAAGTAGCTGATTATTGTATCGAACTTCCCGAAACACTGGAGTGTCTTGATCCGCTTATTACCACAATGCCTTTACAATTGCTTGCTTATCATGTGGCGGTATGTAAAGGGATGGATGTGGATCAGCCAAGGAATCTGGCGAAGTCGGTAACGGTAGAATAAAGGGATTTACGATTAGACGATTGACAATTTACGATTGGGATTACTTCCCATTTATAGATTAAGGTAACTTCAATTGTAAATAGTAAATCGTCTAATTGTAAATTCCTTCAATCGTCTAATCGTAAATCAAAATAGATTGTCAAATAGTAAATAAGTAAGGTGGAACAATTAAAGCATGAATGTGGCGTTGCCATGATACGCCTGCTCAAACCGTTGGAATATTACGAGAAGAAGTACGGAACGTGGATGTATGGATTGAATAAGCTCTACCTCCTGATGGAGAAGCAGCACAATCGTGGACAGGAAGGCGCCGGACTGGCTTGTGTGAAACTGGCAGCCAATCCGGGAGAAGAATATATGTTCCGTGAGCGTGCATTAGGATCGAGTGCCATTACTGAGATTTTTGAGACCGTACAAGGCAATTTTAAAGATCTGACCTCTGAACAGTTGCACGATGCTAATTTTGCCAAACGTACCTTGCCTTTTGCCGGTGAAGTGTATATGGGACATCTGCGATACTCTACCACCGGAAAATCCGGTATTTCTTATGTTCATCCGTTTCTGAGAAGGAACAACTGGCGTGCCAAGAACCTGGCCCTTTGCGGTAATTTCAATATGACGAATGTGGATGAGATTTTTACCCGCATTACAGCTATCGGACAGCATCCGCGCAAATATGCCGATACTTATATTATGCTCGAACAGGTAGGGCATCGTCTCGATCGGGAAGTAGAACGCCTCTTTAATCTTGCAGAAGCAGAAGGGCAGACGGGTATGGGCATCACCCGTTTTATTGAAGAGCATATCGATCTTGCCAATGTGCTGCGTTCTTCCAGTAAAGAGTGGGATGGGGGATATGTTATCTGCGGACTGACCGGAAGTGGTGAGTCTTTCGCTATTCGTGATCCGTGGGGTATCCGTCCTGCTTTCTGGTATCAGGATGATGAAATAGCTGTCCTGGCATCTGAACGTCCTGTGATTCAGACAGCACTCAATGTGCCTGTGGAGGAAATTAAAGAATTGCAGCCTGGACAAGCACTCTTTATCAACAAAGCGGGGCAGATTCGTACTACTCAGATTAATAAACCCCGTGAGAAGAGAGCCTGCTCTTTTGAGCGTATTTATTTCTCTCGTGGTAGCGATGCAGACATTTATAAAGAGCGTAAGTTGTTGGGAGAGAAACTGATTCCCCGTATTCTGAAAGCGATAAACTCTGACCTTGATCATACGGTGTTCTCTTTTATTCCGAACACAGCCGAAGTAGCTTTCTACGGAATGCTTGAGGGATTGGACAATTATCTGAATGAAGAGAAAGTACAGCAGATAGCTGCTTTGGGACACAATCCTGATATGGAAGAACTTGAATGTATCCTCTCACGGCGCATTCGTAGTGAAAAAGTTGCTATCAAGGATATCAAGTTGCGTACTTTTATTGCCGAGGGCAATAGCCGTAACGACCTGGCTGCGCATGTATATGATATCACTTACGGCAGCCTCCGTGCCGGTATAGACAACCTGGTGATTATTGATGACAGTATTGTGCGCGGTACAACACTCCGGCAGAGCATTATCGGTATTCTCGACCGTCTGAATCCGAAGAAGATTGTTATTGTAAGCTCTTCGCCACAAGTGCGTTATCCCGATTATTACGGCATTGACATGGCAAAGATGAGTGAGTTTATTGCCTTTAAAGCAGCTGTAGAACTCCTGAAAGAGCGTGATATGAAAGATGTGATTGCTGCTGCCTATCGTAAGTCGAAAGATCAGGTTGGCCTACCTAAAGAGCAGTTGGTGAATTACGTAAAGGATATCTATGCCCCATTCACCGATGAGGAGATTTCTGCCAAAATGGTGGAATTGCTCACTCCGAAAGGCACGAAGGCCAAAGTAGAGATTGTGTATCAACCGCTCAGTGGCTTACATGAGGCTTGTCCTCATCACACGGGTGACTGGTATTTCAGTGGCAACTATCCTACGCCGGGTGGTGTGAAGCTGCTCAATGAAGCGTTTATAAATTATATAGAACAAGTATACCAATTTTGAGATTTACGATTTTATGATTTACAATTTACGATTGAAGTTACTTTATTGGCAAATGGGAGTCATCCCAATCTTAAATTGTAAATCGTCTCATCGTCAATCTTTTCAATTGTCAAATAGTAAATAAATAGATGCGAAATGTAACTTTAATCCTTGACGACGGGAGCCGTTTCCATGGTAAGTCGTTTGGCTACGAGAAGCCGGTGGCGGGCGAAGTAGTATTCAATACCGCCATGACAGGCTATCCGGAGAGTCTGACCGATCCTTCATATGCCGGACAGTTGATGACACTGACATACCCATTGGTGGGTAACTATGGTGTGCCTCCTTTTACTTTTGAAACTAATGGATTGGCTACTTTTATGGAAAGTGAGAGAATTCATGCCGAAGCTATCATTGTGAGTGACTATTCGGAAGAATACAGTCACTGGAATGCAGTGGAAAGCCTTGCCGACTGGCTGAAGCGTGAACAAGTGCCCGGTATTACAGGCATTGATACCCGTGAACTGACCAAAGTGTTGCGTGAACATGGGGTGATGATGGGTAAGATTGTATTTGACGGTGAACAGTTGACAGTGGACAGTGGACAATTGACAGTTGACAATGGACAATTGACAGTGGATAGTTATGAAAATATTAATTATGTCGATAAGGTTTCTTGCAAAGAGATCATCGTCTATGCGAACGGTGAAAGTCGCTCTTTTAGTATAGATCTCCCCATTGCGCAGCTCAACTGTCAATTGTCAACTGTCAATTGTCAACTAAAGCGGGTTGTTCTTGTAGATTGTGGAGTAAAAACAAACATCATCCGTTGCCTGCTCAGACGTAATGTTGAAGTCATTCGTGTCCCTTGGGATTATGATTTTAACGGGTTACAGTTTGATGGTCTGTTTATATCCAATGGTCCGGGTGATCCTGATACCTGTGATGCTGCCGTACAGAATATCCGTAAAGCGATGCAGAATCCCCAACTTCCTATTTTTGGAATCTGTATGGGAAATCAGTTACTTTCGAAAGCCGGTGGTGCTAAGATATACAAGCTCAAATATGGCCATCGTAGCCATAATCAACCGGTACGCATGGTGGGCACGGAACGTTGTTTCATTACCAGTCAGAATCATGGTTATGCCGTTGATAACAATACATTGGGTGCTGAGTGGGAGCCACTCTTCATTAATATGAATGATGGTTCTAATGAAGGTATTCGTCACAAAACAAACCCCTGGTTTTCGGCACAGTTCCATCCCGAAGCTGCCAGTGGCCCAACGGATACTGAATTCTTGTTTGACGAATTCGTAAAGCTATTGTAATTCAATATTTACCGCAGTGTAAGCGAGAGTACGGGAGAAGAGAGTCCCGTGCCCTTTGTGGTGCAACCAAAAAATATGTAATCAATGAAAGAACAAAATATAAAGAAAGTATTGCTCCTCGGCTCCGGTGCTTTGAAAATCGGTGAAGCCGGAGAGTTTGACTATTCGGGTTCGCAAGCCTGAAGGCTCTGAAAGAGGAAGGCATAGAAACCATTCTTATCAACCCCAACATTGCTACGGTGCAGACCAGTGAAGGGGTAGCCGATCAGATCTACTTCCTCCCTGTGACTCCTTACTTCGTAGAGAAAGTAATTCAGAAAGAGAAACCGGAAGGTATTATGCTTGCTTTCGGTGGGCAAACTGCGTTGAACTGTGGGGTGGCCCTTTACAGGAAGGCACCCTTGAAAAATACAATGTAAAGGTACTCGGTACTCCCGTGCAGGCCATTATCGATACGGAAGATCGTGAACTCTTTGTAGAGAAACTGAATCAGATTGATGTAAAGACCATCAAAAGTGAAGCCGTAGAAAATGCAGAAGATGCACGCCGTGCAGCCCGGGAGTTAGGTTATCCGGTGATTGTTCGTGCCGCTTATGCACTTGGCGGACTTGGCTCCGGTTTTTGTGATAACGAAGAAGAGCTGGATGTGCTTGTTGAGAAAGCCTTTGCTTTCTCTCCGCAGGTGCTTGTCGAAAAGTCACTAAGAGGATGGAAAGAAGTGGAGTACGAGGTAGTACGCGACCGCTTCGACAACTGTATCACCGTTTGTAACATGGAGAACTTCGATCCGCTGGGCATTCATACCGGGGAATCTATTGTAATTGCTCCGTCACAAACATTGACCAATAAAGAATACCACAAACTGCGTGAACTCGCCATTCGTATCATTCGTCATATTGGCATCGTGGGTGAATGTAACGTGCAGTATGCCTTCGATCCTGAATCGGAAGATTATCGCGTTATCGAGGTAAATGCCCGTCTTTCGCGTTCATCGGCATTGGCGTCCAAGGCAACCGGTTATCCGTTGGCTTTTGTTGCTGCCAAATTAGGACTCGGTTATGGTCTGTTCGATTTGAAGAACTCCGTCACTAAAACTACCAGTGCTTTTTTTGAACCTGCATTGGACTACGTGGTTTGTAAGATACCCCGTTGGGACTTAGGAAAATTCCATGGTGTAGACAAAGAGTTGGGTTCCTCTATGAAATCCGTAGGCGAGGTGATGGCTATCGGCCGTACCTTTGAAGAGGCTATCCAGAAAGGTCTCCGTATGATAGGTCAAGGCATGCATGGCTTTGTAGAAAACAAAGAACTCGTGATAGCCGATATTGATAAAGCCCTGCGCGAACCTACTGATAAACGTATCTTTGTCATTTCCAAAGCTTTCCGTGCCGGATATACGATTGACCAGGTACACGATCTGACCAAGATTGATAAATGGTTTCTTCAGAAACTGATGAATATCATGCGTACTTCCGAGGAGCTTAGGCAATTGACAGTGGACAGTGGACAATTGGCAGTGAAAGATGCTGCTGCATTTTTTAACTCTCAATTGTCAAATCTCAGCCCTCAACTGCTTCGCAAAGCGAAGGTACAGGGGTTTTCTGACTTCCAGATAGCTCGTGGCATCGGTTTTCAGGGGGATATGGAAGATGGTATCCTTTATGTGCGTAATTATCGGAAGAGTGTAGGCATCCTGCCTGTAGTGAAGCAGATTGACACACTGGCGGCCGAATATCCTGCGCAGACCAATTATCTGTATCTCACTTACAGTGGGGTGGCCAATGATGTAACCTATCTGGGCGATCATAAATCTATTGTCGTACTTGGTTCCGGTGCTTATCGCATCGGGTCTTCCGTAGAGTTTGACTGGTGTGGTGTACAGGCACTGAATACCATTCGTAAAGAGGGTTGGCGTAGCGTTATGATCAACTATAATCCGGAAACGGTATCTACGGACTATGACATGTGCGATCGTCTCTACTTTGACGAGTTGACTTTTGAACGCGTAATGGATATTCTTGAACTTGAAAATCCGCATGGGGTAATTGTCTCCACCGGTGGCCAGATTCCGAATAATCTTGCTCTGCGTCTGGATGCACAGAAAGTCAATATCTTAGGTACTTCTGCCAAGAGCATAGATAATGCCGAAGACCGCGAGAAGTTCTCTGCCATGCTCGATCGTATTGGTGTAGATCAGCCTCGCTGGCGCGAGCTTACCTCTATGGACGATATTAATGAGTTTGTTGATGAGGTCGGTTTTCCGGTGCTTGTTCGCCCTTCCTATGTGCTTAGTGGTGCAGCCATGAACGTCTGTTCCAACCAGGAAGAGCTGGAGCGTTTCCTTAAATTGGCAGCCAATGTTTCTAAAAAACATCCGGTAGTGGTAAGCCAGTTTATTGAACATGCCAAAGAGGTAGAAATGGATGCTGTGGCGCAGAATGGTGAGATCATCGCGTATGCTATCAGTGAGCATATCGAGTTTGCCGGTGTGCATTCCGGAGATGCTACTATTCAGTTCCCTCCTCAGAAACTGTATGTAGAAACCGTTCGTCGTATCAAGCGTATCAGCCGTGAGATTGCGAAAGCATTGAATATCTCCGGTCCGTTCAATATCCAGTATCTTGCCCGTGAGAATGATATTAAGGTTATCGAGTGTAACCTGCGTGCTTCGCGTAGTTTTCCTTTCGTCAGCAAAGTGCTGAAGATTAACTTTATCGAGCTGGCAACTAAAATAATGCTCGGTCTGCCTGTGGAAAAACCATCAAAGAATCTTTTTGAGCTTGATTATGTCGGTATCAAAGCGTCACAGTTCTCCTTCAACCGTTTGCAGAAGGCCGATCCTGTGCTGGGCGTAGATATGGCTTCTACCGGTGAGGTTGGCTGTATTGGTTCTGATACCTCCTGTGCCATTCTGAAAGCCATGCTTTCTGTTGGTTATCGTATTCCTAAAAAGAGTATTCTCCTTTCTACCGGTACACCCAAGCAAAAGATAGATATGATGGGGGCGGCCCGTATGCTGGTCAATAAGGGGTATAAACTGTATGCTACCGGTGGAACACACCGAACTCTTGCCGAGAATGGCATTGAGAGTACCCTGGTCTACTGGCCGAATGAGTCGGACAAGCATCCGCAAGCGCTTGAAATGCTCCATAACAAAGAGATAGATATGGTAGTTAATATTCCGAAGAATCTCACTGCCGGTGAGCTCGATAACGGATATAAAATACGCCGTGCAGCTATCGATCTGAATGTACCTCTGATTACCAATGCCCGTTTGGCAAGTGCATTTATCAATGCCTTCTGTACAATGAGTGTTGATGATATTGCTATAAAGAGCTGGGAGGAATACAAGTAGAATAAAGACGTATAAAAAGAATGAAGCTGTATATGGCCTTCATTTTTTTTATACGTCTTTGAATAAATCAATTTTTTCTATTAATTGCTGGTCTTGCCAATAGTCTATAATTTTCAGATGTTGCAATCGGCCTACTATAATGGCAGGATGTGTATTTATTTTTTTAGCAAAACGTTTAATAGATTGAGTAGAATAATCTTTGGAGTTGATAATTTCAGCTTCTTCTGATTTTGTAAGAGTCATTTTTTCTGCAAAATTATCAGCTTCTTGTTCCTTTTTTATTTGTTTGTCGGTATATTCTATATCTTCCAGAAAAATATCCTTCTTGCCATGTAGGAGGATGTGACCCACTTCATGAAAGAATGAGAACCAAAAGATGTCATTCCGATTATGACGTCCGGAAAGTTGTATGCATGGATAATCACCTATCCAGCGGGTAGCACCATTTATGGGAGCTTTAGGCAAACAGGGGGTATAGACTAACTTGACGCCTGCTTGTAGACAAAGTTTTTGAAGTTGAAATGGTAAATTGTCAGGTTGGGCTACCATTAGTTTTTTCATTTCCGGTAGTATCTCCTTCAGTTTTTTATCCGAATAAGGCGTGTTGGCTATTTGCTTGGTGGCTTGTAGTTCTCCTTGTCTCAACCATGCTGAAATGGCATATGGTTCTTTGGTATTTGCTAAAGAAATTCGGAAAGCAACTTTTAATTGTTGGTTGAAATAATAATCTTCCCATGCTTTAGGAGTACTGACTCCAAAAAACGAGAATATTTGATAAACTTTTTCTCCGGTATTTTTACATGGAGAAAGCCAACCTTTTTTTATCATATCGTTTATAGGAAATAGTTTGATCCATTCTACTGATTCTTGAATCAATCTCTCTCTCTTTTCGCGAGCTATATATTCATCATAAACTCTCTGTTTGTTCATCCAAAAATGTGCGGGGATCTGGGTAACACTCTCAAATGATACTGCCATATCGGAGGTTATAGAGCTATCTCCCCGGATGATTGCTATTATCGTTTTCTCTGGTTTAGTGACACGAATAGCAAACTCCTTAATGCTCATTCCCATTTCCTCCAACTTTTCAGCTAATGTTTCTCCTGGATGGAATGCTACTGGAGGAGTATAATGATTCATTGTTGTTGCCATATTTGTTCTTATTTACCGTGATAGTTACTAATTTCTATTATTTCTATTTCTTTTATTTCCAGCCAGATATATTTCCCATCTTTATCGGTTGGTATAGGTTTTTCATGAGGTTCAAAAATTAATCGATAGGGCTGGTCCAGATCACAGGCCCATTCTCCTTTGCGATCTCCTGTTAACTCGTGATAATGGCCCGGTAAATATCGTACATCTTCAAGAGTTTCAGCATTGTATAAATCGCCAATTCTTTTCATGAATAATTTAGCTCTGATTTCTCCTTGCTCTTTTTTACATTTCTTGTAATCCTCCGCTTGTTTGCTCAGTTTTTTATCTTGGAACAATATTTCCACTCCTTTTGTTTTTAGTTTTGATTGCTCTTTGGTGTTAATTGAAAAAGAAGATAATTATTCTTTTTGCAAAGATAGTGTTTTTATTCTAACTAACAGTAAGTGTTAGTTGTTTTTTATATTTTGATTAAAGGACTTATCAATATAACATAAAATTAAAACTTTTTTTATGTATTCAAGCCTTTAATAGTCTGATTTTAAACTTAGTATTTTAACATCGGCTTAAAATGCATATTAATAGTGTGTTAAGTACGTACTTTTGGGATATCAAAGTACGTACTTTTTTATTGCTTGATTTCCAGGTTTTTACGGTCTGTTTTTTACTGTGAAGTCCTGAGTATTTTCAGGATGTATTTCCCCGGTGCCTCAATCCTGCTCCAGTTTGTCTTTGCCAGTATTCTCCATATTTCCGTCCCCTTCCTGCCGTAGTCCGACAATCTCAGTATCGCTTTAATCTCGGCTCTGTCCTTCACATTGTGCAGCCTCAGGCTCTCCAGTAGCCCGCTGTAATTGTGTGTTTTCTCATTGAGTGCGTATTCGGGTGGGGGAGGAAGCAAAGAAATATCCTCCTCTTC
>BAJA01000040.1 GCA_000613465.1 Bacteroides nordii WAL 11050 = JCM 12987 | reverse complement strand
GAATGCGCGAGAGAGAAAAAAACAAAGAAGGATAAAAAGGAAAGAGGAAGAAGGAGATACTTAAGATGAAACGGGAGAGATTTTGACAAAACAGGAAGGAAGAGGCAGGGAGAGAGAAAGGGGATGTAAAATATTGGAAACAAGCGGAGAGAGACTTGTAGAGAAACAGGCAGATCATCGTAGAGAAACGGGGCGATCTCCGTAGAGAAACGGGGCGTTTCTCGTAGAGGAAAAAACAAAAAGATAATTGATTGAAAACCAGATAATTACAAAACACAAGATTGTACACTTATTTTATTAAGAAACAAGAGGAAAGGGAGGAAAACAAAAAGAAACAAAAATGAAAAATAAAGACATATATTAACAAAATTAGAATATAAACAGAATAAGCCATATTAATACCATCTATATACAACGCCTCTCTATTTCTCTTTTTTAAAACAATTATAGTAATCTCACAAAAGCACAACTATTTAAGTTATAAAAGTGAAGCCGAACAAAAAGAAAAATAACTTCATATTCGACAGTCAATTTAAAAGACATACATCTTCAAACTGAAAAAACAGTTATGAAAGAATATATGAAAAAGAAAAAATGATCCGAAAAAGAAATCAACAAGAATACTTGTAAAGTGAAAATGAAGAAAGGAAAATATAAATAGATTACTCTATACTTTTATAATCCACAGACAGTACAAAACATCTTATAAAAAGAAAGTTATGTCCGTATTCCCCATTTTTATATCCCTCCATATAGAGAAATACGAAACTATTTCAGCTCAAACGAAAGAAAATCTTTCTTTTTTCGTATTTTTGTCCCAATATGCACGCTTCTACGCAGAAGCCAAGAAGAATAACTGAATAAATGAAAGTAATAGACCTCATACATAGCAACGAGAAAACAGCTTTTTCTTTTGAAATCCTCCCCCCTCTGAAAGGTACAGGGATTGAGAAATTATGCCGGGATATTGATACATTGCGTGAATTCGACCCTAAATATATCAATATAACAACACACCGGAGTGAATATGTGTACAAAGATCTGGGTAACGGATTGTTTCAGCGTAACAAACTTAGAAGACGTCCGGGAACAGTAGCCGTAGCCGCTGCCATTCAGAATAAATACAATATCACGGTAGTCCCACACCTTTTATGTAGTGGCTTTACCCGTGAAGAGACAGAATATGTACTGCTTGACCTCCAATTTTTAGGTATAACTGACCTATTGGTACTCCGTGGAGACAAGGCTAAACACGAATCGGTGTTTACTCCCGAAGGAGACGGTTATTATCATGCTATCGAATTACAGGAACAGATCAATAATTTCAATAAAGGTATCTTTGTTGACGGATCGGAAATGAAAGTCACCAATACTCCATTTTCATATGGTGTGGCTTGCTATCCCGAGAAACATGAAGAAGCTCCTAACATGGATTCGGACATCTACTGGCTGAAGAAAAAAGTAGAGGCCGGAGCTGAATATGCTGTAACCCAACTCTTCTATGACAACCAGAAATACTTCGACTTTGTAGAGAAAGCCAGACAGGAAGGTATCAATATTCCTATTATTCCGGGAATAAAACCTTTCAAAAAAGCTTCGCAACTAAGCATGATACCCAAAACCTTCAAAGTGGATCTTCCGGATGATCTGGTGAAGGAAGCACTGAAATGTAAAAATGAGGCAGAGGTACAGCAAGTAGGTGTAGAATGGTGTGTTAAGCAATGCCGGGAACTGATGGCACATGGAGTATCAAGTATACATTTCTACTCTATTGGTGCCGTAGACAGCATTAAAGAGGTTGCTAAAGAGATTTATTGAATCATGAATTGTGATTCATAATTTGTGAACGATTAAATAATAAATAGAATTGTGTTTTTTAAAGACGTAATCGGACAAGAAGAAACAAAGCAGCGACTCATTCAGGAAGTGAATGAAGGTCGTATTCCACATGCACAACTTATTTGTGGGCCGGAAGGAGTGGGTAAACTACCTCTGGCTTTGGCATATGCACGCTATATCAGCTGTACCAATCGTGGTGCAACGGATGCTTGTGGAGTTTGTCCGTCATGCGTGAAGTTCAGTAAACTGGTACACCCGGATGTGCATTTTGTATTTCCTGTTGTGAAATCCGGGCGAAGTGACGATTATATAGTAGAATGGCGGCGGATGGTATTAAATAATCCGTATTTCAATCTCAATCATTGGTTGAATGAGATTAATGCAGAAAATGCACAAGCCGTCATCTATACCAAGGAAAGTGATGAGATAATGAAGAAACTCAGCTTGAAATCAAGCGAAGGTGGATTTAAAATCACAATAATCTGGCTGCCGGAGAAGATGCAATTAGCTTGCTCCAACAAGCTACTGAAACTTTTAGAAGAGCCACCCGAAAAAACAGTTTTCCTCTTGGTTTCCGAGGCACCAGACCTTATTCTGCCAACTATATTAAGCCGAACACAACGTTTTAACATCCGCAAGATAGATGAAGCAAGCATAGCGCAAGTGCTTCAACAGAAATATGGTGTACAGCAGGCAACCAGTGTAACTATCGCCCATCTGGCAAACGGGAATTTTATCAAAGCCCTCGAAACAATTCATCTGAATGAAGAGAGCCAGTTATTCTTTGAGCTCTTTGTCAACCTGATGCGACTCTCCTACCAACGGAAAATACGGGAAATGAAACTATGGAGTGAACAAGTGGCTGCTCTGGGGCGCGAACGTCAGAAGAATTTCTTATCTTACTGCCAGCGAATGATAAGAGAAAACTTCATATACAACCTGCATCAAAAAGAGTTAGTCTATATGACGCCCGATGAACAGAATTTTTCAACCCGCTTTGCACCATTCGTCAATGAGAGAAATGTGATAGGCATCATGAATGAGTTGAGTGAAGCGCAACAACATATCGAGCAGAATGTGAATGCCAAAATGGTGTTCTTCGACTTCTCGTTAAAAATGATTGTACTGTTGAAAAGTTAAAAAAGAGAGAGAGGAGAAAAGGAAGAGTTAATTCAGTAAATAGTAAATTGTAAAATTATAAATATATAGATGGATTTTAAGTTACATAATGGGAGCGGTAGCCTTTGCTGCAAAAGTTGCTCCCGACAAGATAATAAACTGAACACCTACGATTGGCTGGCAGATATACCAGGCAATGCTGAGGAGAGTGACATGGTGGAGGTTCAATTCAAGAATACCCGCAAAGGATACTATCGAAACAGTAATAAAATTAAGTTAGAAAAGGGTGATGTAGTAGCTGTTGAAGCAACACCCGGACATGATATCGGTGTAGTAACACTGACGGGACGCCTCGTTCCGTTGCAAATGCGAAAAGCAAACATTAAGCCAGATGTAGAAATTAAACGTATCTACCGCAAAGCCAAACCGGTAGATATGGAGAAGTTTGATGAAGCAAAAGCTAAAGAGCACGCAACAATGATTCGCTCACGCCAAATAGCGTCCAGCCTGAATCTGGATATGAAAATAGGAGACGTTGAATATCAGGGAGATGGTAATAAAGCCATTTTCTACTATATTGCGGACGAACGGGTAGACTTCCGCCAATTGATCAAAGTACTGGCAGAAGCATTTCGTGTCCGTATCGAAATGAAGCAGATTGGTGCACGTCAGGAAGCCGGACGTATCGGTGGTATCGGTCCTTGTGGACGTGAGTTATGCTGTGCTACCTGGATGACCAGTTTCGTATCCGTATCTACAAGTGCAGCCCGCTATCAGGACATTTCCCTTAACCCACAGAAACTTGCCGGACAATGTGCCAAGCTGAAATGTTGCCTGAACTACGAAGTAGATTGCTATGTAGAGGCACAGAAGCGTCTGCCTTCTAAAGAAATTGAATTAGAAACAAAAGACGGAACGTTCTATTTCTTCAAAGCGGATATTTTAAGTAATCAGATCTCCTACTCTACCGATAAAAACTTCCCCGCTAATTTGGTAACTATTAGTGGTAAAAGGGCTTTTGAAGTCATCGGAATGAACAAAAGAGGTGCTAAACCGGAAAGTTTACTGGAAGAAGAGCACAAACAAGAACCTAAAAAACCGGTTGATCTGGTAGAACAGGAAAGTTTGACTCGCTTTGACCGTGATCGTCGCCGAAAGGAAGGAAAAGAAGGAGCCGAAGGTGGAAACCGTAACAGAAAGAAGAAAAAGAACAATGCGAATCGTCCGCAGCAAGAAGCTGAAGGAAGAACAGGACGTCCACAACAAGATAATGGCAATCGTCCGGGACGTTCACAACAGGAAGCCAACACTCGCCCGGAACGACCGGTACAACGGGAAAACGGACCACGCCCTAATCGTCCGCAACAGAATAATGCAGAAGGACAGCAACAAACGCCACAATCCAATAATGATGGTGAGCAACAACGTCCACGTAACGATCGTTCGAAAAACAACAATCGTCCACGTAATAATAATGACAGACGTGGAGAAAGGCCACAAAACGGAGAAAAACCGCAGAATGGAGAAAGACCACAAAACAACGAGAAGCCAGCTAAAGAGAGAAATGAAAAACCTACTCAGGAATAGCATATGGATTCTGTTAGCTACCTGTCTGACAGCCGCTTGCAACGAAAACACTGTGTATCACTCTTACCAATCCATACCTACAGAAGGATGGAAGAAGAGTGATACACTCTTTTTCAATGTCCCGATCAAAGATTCGTTAGCCCTACTCCAGCTATCTGCAGAAATACGTAATGAAAGTAATTACGCTTACCGGAATATCTACTTAACTGTTAGTCACAATCTTGAAAACAGTACGGTATGGAAAACAGATACATTACTGCTTATCCTCGCAGACAAAGAAGGCAAGTGGAATGGTACCGGCTGGGGAAGTTTATTTCAATCAACTTTGCCTATCGGCTCTGCCATTGTCCGGCACCCGGGAAATTATACCTTTAAAATAACACACGGAATGCAGGATGAACTACTGAAAGGTATCAATGACGTAGGGGTCAAAATTGAAGGGAGAGGGGAGAATTGAGAAGGGAGAAGTGGGCTGCGCTATCACGCTGCATAGTACTTCTCCCTTCTCAATTCTCCCCTCTCCCTTCTTTACAGTCTCCTTCCGCGCCCTGCATCAATCCGCAGGAAAATAAAAAGTAAAATTGTAAATCCCCACAGAGAAGAACCTCCATAACTAAAGAAAGGCAATGGAATGCCAATCACAGGTGTCAATCCAAGTACCATACCAATATTAATAAAGATATGGAAAAGGAATATACTAACTACCGAATACCCATATACACGCCCAAAAGCAGAAGGTTGCCGTTCAGACACTGCAATAAGCCGTAATATCAGTGCCAAAAACAGCAGCAGCACAATAGATGATCCAACAAAGCCCTGCTCTTCACCTACCGTACAAAAGATAAAATCAGTGTCCTGTTCGGGAACATACTTCAACTTTGTCTGTGTACCATTCAGGAATCCTTTCCCTGTAAGGCCACCGGAACCAATAGCAATTTTTGATTGATTTACATTATAGCCGGCACCGGTCAGGTCTTCTTCCATACCCAGTACAACTTTAATACGAATCTGCTGATGTGGCTCGAGGATATTATCGAAAACATAATCGCTTGAATAGAGAAAACCGACAGATCCAATAGCAAACAATCCGATGAGCATATAAGATTTCTGACGTTCACTCAAAGAGAGAAACATCAGATACCCAACCACAGCAA
Organism: Bacteroides nordii WAL 11050 = JCM 12987; assembly: GCA_000613465.1. Lineage (GTDB taxonomy): Bacteria > Bacteroidota > Bacteroidia > Bacteroidales > Bacteroidaceae > Bacteroides > Bacteroides nordii. The sequence continues at coordinate 41,495 of BAJA01000040.1, read as the reverse complement.
CACAAAGTACCCATTGTACCCATACCAGATTAAAAGGTACAATATATTCCGAGATGAGGAAAGCAAGAAGCATCACAACCAAGCTACCTGCAATGATATTCCGCATCGGCTTCCACTTCTTTCTATAAACCCACACCATGCCACCGGCAAACAACAACACCATAGACAGAACTGAAAATTCTCCGATGGGAGTAGGCGTATCGGCTATAAATACCTGATCAAAACGTATACCAACAACAAAATAGACTACAGCACACACACCGGAAAAGAGTACGACTCCCGGCATACCTTCACGATAAAGCACCAGAAAAAAGGCCAGATATACCAGTGCAGATCCCGTTTCCTTTTGCAGAATAATCAGTATCATAGGAAGCATGATAAAGGCGAGCAGTGCCAGAAAACACTTCCCTTTCCTGATATTAAAGGAATAGGAGTTGATATATTTGGCTAACACCAGGGCAGTGGCAAACTTAGCAAACTCTGCCGGTTGAAGATTTACAGGCCCAAGTTTGATCCATGAATTGGAACCTTTAATATCACTACCTATAAATATGGTAGCCACGAGCAGAAGCATCATTCCTATATATATAATGTAGGAAAACATATCGTACATCCTGTCTTCGAGCATCAGTAAGATAAATCCCAGACCAAATGAGCAGATAATCCACATAAACTGCTTACCGGCACGGGTAGAAAAATCAAGGAAGTCCCGGTCGCCATAGTCATAACTGGCTCCGCAAACACTGAACCATCCGGCAATAATAAGGAGCAGGTAAATAGCAATTGTTACCCAATCCAGCGTTTTCCATAAACTATCGTTCCTCGTCACCATACATTATAATTCTATCGCTAAACTCTGCTGCCTTTGCTTCACTGGCCGGAGAAAGTTTTCCATTCAAATATTGTTCTATCATCAAAGTACCAATAGGTACACCATAGGTTGCACCAAACCCTCCATTCTCCACATAGACTGCAATGGCTATCTTGGGATTATTCATCGGAGCAAATCCCATAAAGGCAGAGTGGTCATGCCCACGATTCTGTGCCGTACCCGTTTTACCGCATATCTCACCTTCGGGAAACATATAACCGGCTACTCTACAGGTTCCTCCCGTTACAGCGGCACGCATTCCCTTTACTACCTCTTCATAATGTATGCGGTCAATGGTGGGCACACGGGGAGTCCGGTAAATACTGTCAAGCTGATTATCCTGAATCTCTTTCACAATATGTGGAGTGATAAAATGTCCGCGGTTGGCAATCGTCGCACTCAAATTTGCGATTTGCAAAGGAGTGGCCAGAATCTCCCCCTGCCCGATAGCAATACTGATCACAGTCAATCCGTTCCAGCGCCCCTTGTAAGGTTTATCATAAAATGCAGCATTGGGTATCAACCCTCGTCCTTCACTGGGCAAATCCACACCCAACTTATAGCCGAAGCCTTGAGATACCATATGATCTTTCCAGACAGTTATAGCATTTTGCGGCGAACCGTACTTACGGTCGCCAAACATACGAAACAATCCCCAACAGAAATAAGAGTTACAGGAAGTGGCCAACGCCGGCACCAGTGGTAATGGAGAGCCATGAGCATGACATCCCACTTTCAAGCTCCCATATATAAATCCATGATAGCATGGGAATGCCGGAGTATTTTCCTGAATAATCCCTTCTTGTAAGAAAGTTAATGCCTGAGCAGCTTTAAAAGTTGATCCCGGAGGATAAGCTCCCATCAAAGCACGATTCAACAGAGGCTTACGCTTGTCCCGCTGTAACATCAAGTGATTCTTACCCCGCTGCCGCCCGATCATCAGATGCGGATCAAAATCAGGGGAGGAAACCAGACATAGAATTTCTCCTGTCTCGGGCTCAATGGCAACAATACTTCCGATTTTATTCTTCAGCAAGCGTTCGCCCAGCATCTGCAGATCAATATCCAGTCCTAAAGTGAGATTCTTACCCGGTATAGAAGGACGATCGAACTGACCATCCATATAATGCCCCTGAATACGTCCGTGAGCATCGCGAAGCAAAACTTCAACCCCCTTCTCGCCACGAAGGTATTTCTCATAGGATTTTTCTACTCCCTGCTTACCGATATAATCTCCACGGATGTAATAATCATCATTTTCAATATCACGCATTGATACCTCGCCAATATCTCCCAAAGCATGAGCAGCAGAATTATAGGTATACTGCCGGATGGTACGCCGCTGTATATAAAATCCCTGAAACTTAAACAGCTTTTCTTGGAATACCCCACACTCTTCAGCAGATAACTGGGACATGAATACTTGATTGGTATATCTTGAATAGCCCGGATTTCTCCGGCGGTCTTTCATGTCGGACATTATTTTCAGAAACTGCTCCCGCGTGATATTCAATGTCCGGCATAGATCAAGTGTATCCAGATTTTCAATTTCTTTGGGAACAATCGTTATGTCATATGCCGGCTGATTGAAAACAAGCAATTTACCGTTACGATCATACATTGCCCCACGCGAAGGATACTGTATCTTATTCAGAAAAGCATTACTATCAGCATTCTTTTTATAATCATCGGTGGATATCTGCAAAAAGAAAAGCCGTACTATATAGATAAACACAATACAAATAGCAGTTCCTGCGATAACAAATTTTCGTTTCTCTAATACATAATCTTTTGCCATGCCTATCTCCTTATCCCTTCAACAGCCATAATACACGTAACAGTCAGCAGGGTACATGCGACTACCCTTAGCAACAACAGCGGTATGCTGGAAAATGAAAAGAACTCGATAGTGAGCAGGATCAGATGATGCACAAAAACACTTGTCACCGTAAACTTCAGAAAAGAAGCAATCCCCATCGTCCGGATAGAAGGTATGATGCTGTCTAATGTATCACGCGGAGTAAACAACCGCAGAAATGTGGGACGCACAAAAGCCAGAAATACAGTTGCCGCCGCATTCATCCCCGGAGTATTGGAAAATATATCTATGGTTAGTCCTAAGAAGAAAGCCCATAACATCAATTCGTTCCGGGAAGTGCCGGAAGCAAATTTCAAGATGAAATAGACATATAAGAAAGGAGTGGCATAGCCTGCAATATGAACATTATTTAGAATCAGTACCTGAAGAAGGACTAATCCTACAAACCATCCCATCCTGTGTATATAGTGTATCATCATTGCTTCGTACTCATATTTTCAAGTTCCTGCTGTTCCATTTGCCCGGTCCGGGCAATCACTCTCACATCACCCAGTTTTCCGAAGTCCGTAGCCAGTTTAATCTTTAGTAAATAAGAAAGTCCGTCATTGGAATCGGACATATCGTCTACTGTACCTACCATAACACCTGCCGGAAAAACAGTGGAATACCCGCTGGTCACTACCGTATCTCCTAAATTAAATTCGGCATGACGGGGCAGATCTTTCAAATAGGCGTAACGTGAGTCACCATGCTCCCATTTCAGATAACCGAAATACTCACTACCTACAATTTTACAACTTATACTCGATTTACTGTTCAATACAGAAATAACAAGTGAATAGTTGGGAGATGTCTTATATACAATACCTACAACCCCGTTTCCATCCACCACTCCCATCTCGGTCGAATACCGGAAGAGGAACCTTTATCCAATGTAATGTAGTTATCTGCCTGATTCAAACTATTCCGAATGACATGTGCTTTGAATATCTGATAGTCCTTATTATCAAGATTCCGGATACTGTTTACAATAACCGAATCTACCTGGCGCTCTCTCAATGCATTCTCCAGATTGGCTATCTGCTGCTCAAGCAACATATTACGATCAAGCAAATCTTCGTTTACTGACTTCAAATGAAAATAAGAAGAGACACTTCCGGAAACCTCATAAACCTTGCCGGTAACAACATTGGCAGAAGTGAAGTAAACACTCTGCTGATAGTTATTAAAGCGAAATAATAGAACAAAACAGATCACCTCCAGCAAAATGAAGAGAAACCAGTAATTGTACTTAAGAAGGAAGTTCAGTAAATTCCGCATAATTATTAATAATGTGTCAATATGCTAATATGCCAATGTGCCAATTGGTTGCGCTATAATACCGCATGGTAATTGGCACATTGGCATATTGGCACATTATTACATTATTTATCTCATTAAGAACGAGAAGCGGTCAATATTCTTCAACGCCACTCCTGTTCCTTTTGCCACTGCATGAAGAGGATCTTCGGCTATGTGGAAAGGAATATTGATTTTGTCTGTCAGACGTTTGTCAAGGCCACGGAGCAATGCACCACCACCTGCCAGATAGATTCCGCTGTGAACAATATCGGCATACAATTCGGGAGGTGTATTTTCCAATGCGCTCAACACGGCAGTTTCAATCTTAGAGATTGATTTCTCCAGACAGTGAGCCACTTCCTGATAGCATACAGGTACCTCCATCGGAAGTGCTGTAATACGATTCGGTCCGTGAACGATATAATCTTCAGGAGCATCATCACCCAATTCAGTAAGGGCAGCACCTACATTAATCTTAATACGTTCTGCCATACGCTCACTCACCTTCACGTTATGCTGGCGGCTCATGTATTCCTGAATATCAGCAGTAAGATCATCACCGGCAATGCGGATAGAATTATTAGAAACAATACCTCCCAATGAGATAACAGCAATCTCAGTAGAACCACCACCTATATCAACAATCATATTTCCTTCGGGCGCCTCTACATCGATACCAATACCGATAGCTGCCGCCATAGGCTCGAATACCAAATAGACATCGCGTCCTCCGGCATGCTCTGCAGAGTCACGAACAGCACGAAGCTCAACCTCCGTACTACCCGAAGGCACTCCGATAACCATACGGAGAGAAGGAGAGAACAAATGACTACGGGTATTCACCTGTTTGATAAGGCCACGCATCATCTGTTCACAAGCATAGAAATCAGCAATTACACCGTCACGGAGCGGACGGATGGTACGTATATTTTCGTGAGTTTTCTCATGCATCATCTTTGCCTTCTCACCCACGGCAATCATCTTATCAGTACGACGGTCCAAAGCTACCACTGACGGTTCGTCCACCACAATCTTACCATTGGTAATGATGATGGTATTGGCAGTTCCCAGGTCCATCGCTATTTCTTGTGTAAAAGAGAATAATCCCATGTATATTTACGATTTAACTATTTACAATTTACGATTGATATTACTCCTTATTACAATTCTCAGATTTATGATTTACAAGAAGCAAGCTTCAATTGTAAATCGTAAATCGTCAAATCATAAATCTTTTTAGTGTTTAAAGTGACGAATTCCCGTTGTCACCATTGCAATACCATGTTCATTGCAATACTCGAACGTTAATTCATCTTTTACAGAGCCACCCGGCTGGATAACTGCTGTTACTCCCTCATTACCCGCAATTTCAACACAATCGGGGAAAGGAAAGAATGCATCCGAAGCCATCACTGCCCCATTCAGATCGAATCCGAATGATTTAGCTTTCTCGATAGCTTGTTTGAGAGCGTCAACGCGTGAAGTCTGTCCTACACCACTTGCCAGCAACTGTTTGTTTTTAGCCAGTACGATAGCATTGGATTTGCTGTTCTTCACTATTTTATTAGCAAACAGCATGTCCTCTACCTCTTCGGGAGCAGGTGCTTTATCAGTCACGGTCTTTAAGTCGGCCACGGTTTCGATGTTCAGGTCTCTCTCCTGTACCAACACGCCGTTCAGCAATGAGCGGAACTGCTTCTTGGGCAACTTAGCTTCCTTGCGAACCAAAATAATACGGTTCTTCTTCTGTCCCAGAATTTCAAGCGCATCTACATCATAATCCGGGGCAATCACTACTTCAAAGAATATTTTGTTAATCTCCTCTGCAGTTTCTTTATCGATCACAGCATTCGTAATCAAGACTCCGCCAAAGGCAGAAACCGGATCACCAGCCAACGCATCTTTCCATGCATCGAGCACAGTAGGACGTGAAGCTAACCCGCAGGCATTATTATGTTTCAAGATAGCAAAAGTAACATCTTCAAATTCATCAATCAGTTCAACAGCTGCATTGATATCCAACAGATTGTTATAAGAGATTTCCTTTCCGTGAATCTGGTCGAACATAGCGTCCAGGTTTCCATAGAAATATCCCTTCTGATGTGGGTTTTCACCATAACGGAGCATCTTCTGATCATTGGCAGACTGACGGAAAGCCGAACCTTCTTCTGCATCAAAGTAATTGAAGATGGCCGAATCATAGTGTGAAGAAACAGCAAAAGCCTCTTTGGCCATCCAGCGGCGTTCTTCGAGTGAAGAAGTAGCCCCATGCTCCATCAACATATCGAGCAATGGTTTGTACTGCGCCTGAGAAGCAACGATCACTACATCATTGTAGTTTTTAGCAGCGGCACGAATCAGTGAGATTCCACCTATATCAATCTTTTCGATGATTGAAGCCTCATCAGCACCCGATGCTACGGTTGCTTCAAACGGATATAGATCTACAATCACGAGGTCTATTTCCGGTATTTCATATTTCTCAATCTGCTGGATATCTTGTTCCAGTCCACGACGGCAAAGGATTCCTCCGAAGATTTTCGGGTGAAGTGTCTTCACACGGCCTCCGAGGATAGAAGGATAAGAAGTAAGATCTTCTACAGCCTTGCAAGGATATCCCAATGATTCGATAAACTGACGAGTTCCACCAGTTGACAGAAACTCTACTCCCTCTTCATACAGTTTGGTGATAATTTCATCCAAACCTTCCTTATGATAAACCGATACCAATGCGGTTTTTATTCTTTTTGACTCAGACATGGTTTACTTATTAAGTATTTGATGCGCAAAGTTACGAAATATTGTTTATCGCGCGTAATAAACAAGGTGTGAATTAATAATAAAAAAGCGCCGACTTAAAAGATTAGAAGTCAGCGCTTTGTTGTATATGCTATTGTTTATACAAATCTATTACCAAATAGAGACCCTTTTGTCAACCGGAAGGAACATCGGATTTTCCTCTGTTATACCGAATGCATCGTACCATGCACCTATCTGAGGCAATGCACCATTCACACGCCATTTGCCTAATGAATGCACATCCAGTTTGGTCAGACGAAGAATTTCTTCAGGGCGGATATTACCGGCCCACACATTGGCATAGGCAAGGAAGAAGCGTTGTTCGGGTGTAAAACCGTTTTCATCTTTCAGAGGTGTTTGGGCTGTTGCATTCTTAAATGCCTGGAAAGACACCTGCAAACCGCCATGGTCAGCGATATTCTCACCCAATGTCAATTGTCCGTTGGCATACACACCCGGAGCAACCTCTATACTGTCAAAAAAGTTAACCATCACCTGTGCACGCTCTTCAAAATTTTTGGCATCTTCTTCAGTCCACCAATCTTTCAGGTTACCCTCTTTGTCATACTGCCGGCCCTGGTCGTCAAATCCATGTGTCATCTCATGACCGATCACTACGCCGATAGCACCATAGTTGAAAGCATCATCGGCATTCATATCAAAGAAAGGATATTGAAGGATACCCGCCGGGAAGCAAATCTCGTTGGTAGTTGGATTATAATAGGCATTTACCGTTTGCGGAGTCATCAGCCACTCATCTTTATCCACCGGCTTACCGGCTTTAGCTATCATCTCTGCATGCTCCCACTGGTTGGCACGTTCTATGTTAGCCCAATAGGAATCGTCTTTAATTTCAAGAGAAGAATAATCTTTCCATTTGTCCGGGTAGCCGATCTTTACATGGAAGGTAGCCAGTTTTTCCAGTGCTTTTTCTTTGGTCTCATCACTCATCCAGGTAAGCTCTTTGATACGTTCACCCAAAGAAGTCTGCAAGTTTTTCACCAGCCCTACCATACGTTCTTTGGCTGCAGCAGGGAAATATTTCTCTACATACATCTGTCCCACTGCCTCACCTAAAGAACCGTCAACCGCACTTACAGCAGATTTCCAACGTGGCTTCATCTCTTTTCTACCAGACATCGTCTTTCCGTAGAAATCAAAGTTCTGTGCTACAAAATCATCGCTCAGGTAGTTGGCAGCACTGTTTATAAGATTCCATTGTAAATAGGCAATCTGATCTTCCAACGCAACCGTATCAATGATGTCATTTACTTCTTTCAGTGAAGCGGGCTGGCCAATGTTCACCTCTTCCAGGTTATTCACCCCAAGAGTAGAAAAGAATACATCCCATGCAAAAGGAGCATATTCCTTCTTCACATCAGCCATCGTTTTCTTGTTATAGTTGGCGTGCGGATCACGCAACTCTACCATAGAGCGTGCTGATTTAGCCAGACGGGTTTCGATGTTCATAACAGCTTTCATCGCTTTCTGTGCAGCAGCTTCATCAGATCCAGCCAACCGGAACATCTTAACGATATGCTTCTGATAGGCATCGCGTATCTCTTTAGTCTTATCATCATTTTCAAGATAATAGTCGCGTTCCCCCATACCTAAACCACCCTGATAGGTCTGTACCATGTTCATTGAGCTGTTCATATCATCAGCACTCACATAAACAATGAAGTAAGGATGAATGCCATTTCTATGCATTTCTGCTATCATCGGATAAATCTCCGATTTATCTTTCAGAGCAGCTATCTTTTCCAGCTCTGCTTTAATAGGAGCAGCCCCTTCACGGTTCAGTTTTACACTGTCCATGGCAATGTTGTAAAGGTCCCCTACTTTCTGAGCGATACTACCTGCCTCGTGCTGAGCAGACGCCAGTTCCTCAATAACCTCATGAAGTTGCTTGCGATTGTTCTCGGCAAGCATATCAAATGAGCCAAAACGTGAATACTCGTCTGTAAGCGGATGATTTTTCATCCAACCGCCGCAGGCATACTGATAAAAGTCGGTTCCCGGAAGAGCCATCGTGTCAAGGTTGGCAAGATCTATGCCGGACGTAAGGGCGGCCTGTTGCTTGCTGCTGTTGCATCCTGTAGTCATCATGCAGATTGCAAGAATTGGTAAATACTTTACTCTCATATTATATATAATGTTATAGGGTTATAGGGTTGTAGGATTAAGAGTGATGGGATTGGAGGTAGAAATTATAGAATGGGTAGGAATCATATATCGTACATCATCATCTTATTATAACTTTATAACCTCTTCCAGTTCCATCGAAACTTTCTCCCACTCTTCCACTGTACGGTCAAGTTGTTGTTTAAGCTTCTGATGTTGTTCATAAAGAGCCATATTTGCAGCTCCTTCCGGTGTAGTCATCTTCTCTTCGAGAATAGCAATGGCAGACTCTGTCTGTTCTATCGTCTCTTCACAATCGGCTACCTGGCGTTCGAGCTTCTTTATCTTTTTATTCAGTTCCTTCTGAGCCTCATAAGAAAGTTTATTGTCCGAAGGTGCTTCTTCTTCGGAAATGCTATCTCTTTTTACTCCGGTAGGCGACGTTGAAAGTGCCGGCCCCTTTTGCAGCTCATTCAGGCTTTCCATCTTTTTCTTCTGCAAGAAGTCGTAAATACCTCCGATATGCTCTTTTACAAGGCCACCTCCAAACTCATAGACTTTAGTTGCCAGTCCATCTAAAAAGTCACGGTCATGGCTGACGAGTATCACCGTACCGTCAAACTCACGAATCGCTTCTTTCAACACATCCTTTGAACGCATATCCAGGTGGTTCGTCGGCTCATCGAGAATCAGGAAATTTACCGGTTCAAGCAATAGCTTGATCATGGCAAGACGCGTACGTTCACCACCCGAAAGCACTTTCACCTTCTTGTCCGAAGCTTCGCCGCCAAACATAAAGGCGCCGAGAATATCGCGGATTTTAAGGCGAATATCTCCGGTTGCCACACGGTCTATCGTATCGAATACCGTCAGATTCTCATCCAACATCTGTGCCTGGTTCTGAGCAAAATAACCGATCTGCACGTTGTGTCCAATGGTGAGTTTACCTTCATAATCGGTAATTGCTCCCATAATACACTTTACCAGGGTAGATTTTCCTTCACCATTCTTTCCTACGAATGCCACCTTCTCCCCCCGATTGATGGTGAGGTTGACATCGTGAAAAACAACATGAGCACCGTATGCTTTCCTGACATCCTCACAGATAACGGGATAATTACCACTACGGCTGGAACAGACAAATTTGAGACGAAGGGCGGAATTATCTTCTTCATCTACCTCTATGCGCTCTATTTTCTCCAGCTGCTTGATACGGCTCTGTACCTGTACGGCTTTAGTTGCTTTATAGCGGAAACGTTCGATAAAATCTTCGGTGTCCTGTATCTGTTTCTGTTGATTCTCATAGGCACGGAGCTGCTGTTCACGGCGTTCTTTACGCAATACGACAAACTCGTCGTATTTCACTTTATAATCGTAGATCTGTCCGCAGGTGATCTCAATGGTACGGGTAGTGACATTATTGAGGAAAGCCCGGTCATGGCTGACCAGCACTACGGCATTGGCACGTGTAGACAGGAAGTTTTCCAGCCATTGGATACTCTCGATATCAAGGTGGTTGGTTGGCTCATCCAATAGCAATACATCCGGACGACGAAGCAGAAGTTTGGCCAACTCGATACGCATACGCCAACCTCCGGAAAACTCCGATGTGGAACGGTCAAAATCTTCCCGGCAGAAACCAAGTCCCAACAGTGTACGCTCTATCTCGGCACGAAAATTCGTTCCGCCCATCATCAGAAAGCGGTCATTCTCATGCGTAAACCGGTCTATCAACTTATGATATTCTTCTGATTCATAGTCCGTACGGTCTGCCAGCTCCTGATTCATTCGTTCCAGATCTGCCTGCAACTGAAAAATATGTTCAAAAGCCTGTTCAGCTTCTTCCATTACAGTATGCTTGTCAGAAAGTATCATCACCTGAGGCAGATAGCCGATCGTAACTTCTTTAGGAATGGCAATTACACCCGATGTAGGGCTTTGTAAACCAGCCAGAATCTTAAGCATGGTCGATTTGCCGACACCGTTCTTACCCACCAGGCTATACGGTTCTTTTTATTTATAACATAGGACACGTCCGAAAACAAGGGCGTGGCATTAAATTCTACGGTAAGTCCTTCTACTGATATCACTTTGTTAATGAATAATTGATATTGGGCTACAAAGATAGAAAATTATCCCTTAACCAATAAGGGTTTAGGCCGTAAATTGCTGACATCTGTCAGTTCCACCCAGAAAACGATCATCTTCACTCTTTCGGTTCATTTGAGCTATCACACTACCACTCCACATCCTCTGATGTGAAGGGAATTTGCACTCCATTCATCGCCTTTCTATCCAAAGAACTATAACCGGGGATGGCATTGAACGATACTGATGATGAACGGATATCTTTGTTCATCGTGGTAGCCCGTCCCGAAATCATGCCGACAGCAACATTCAGTAACTTATCATTGTCTTTATCTCCCAACTCAATATGCCCAAGTATCATACGGTCATTACCCTCCAGTTTCCAGTCAGGAATAAAACCATCTTTATATTCCGAATTTCCCTCTGCGTTAGATATTTTACAAACAATGGGATGCAGTTCATAGTCATACTTATCACTTGTCAACGTAATAGATCCCACATTCTTACCCTCAGTCTGCTCTCCCAGCAAATATACTTTATAGAAAGGACGAAGCCCGTTAATCACAGCTTCGGAAGCGGAGGCGGTTCTACTACCGGTAAGTATAAACAGACGGGGCAAGTCCAGATTTTCATCCGTCTTGTCCAATCGGTAAGTAACCGTTTTATCCTGCTTATCGTTATACTTCAGGTTACAGAATATTTCTCCCAAAGCAGACTTTGGAGCAAGTAATTCGGCCAACAGTTGGGCAGACGTCACCAAACCACCACCATTGTAACGAAGATCAAGAATAAACTCTTCCACTCCCTCTGCCTTAAACTCTGCAAACCGCTGACGAAGTTGTTTGTCATAGGTTGTATCTTTATCGCCATCGGGTCCGGATGTAAAATGATTGTATACCATATACCCCACTTTCTTATTTCCGGTAGACTCATCCTGATAAACCTCTGTCAGCAAAACCGGATTGTCTTCTATCAGGGCCGGAACCAGTTCCATAGAATGCGTCACCGGATTATTCCAACCATCAGAAACAGCCAGAACAACCGTTTTATCACCCAGCAAATCATATATGTTACTATTATTAGTCCACGTTCCGTTTATCTTATGTATCCAGTCACCACGTTTCAATCCCTTTTTCTCTGCCGGAGAACCAGGTAATACATAAAGTACATTGGCGGCAAACTTTGTGCCTGTATTGTCTAATTGCCAATTCTGAAACTCAAAGCCCAAAGCAGGTTCCCCGCCCATATAAGACCGTGTCGTTGTGGAAGCGGTTTTCTTTTTTATCGTAGAATAGTAATAATGCCCGCCAGATACCTGCGGATTATTCTTCCCATCTTCTTTTGACAAAAGAGAACGAAAGAATGTTTCCGGCTCAGCATTAAAATTCAGCTGCTTTTTATCGGGGATATCACTATACCAAAGATACCAGCTACGCATAGTGGCGTCGATCCATTGATTGACAGCTTTATCGCTTTTATCATCATCCTTTTCACAAGAAGAGAGCGCGCACAGGAGCCCCAGCAACAGACACACCCGGCAATATGCGGAAAACTTAATCATAACTACCTTTCTTTTAGTTTGGAATGTACAAGGGGCAAAGGTACAAAAAAAGGGAAAGCTACTGCTCTCCCCTTTCCTATTTCTGTTATTTTCTATCGATTAGAATAGTTTTGCAGGATATTCGCCGGCATCTACCAAAGCCTGAATTTTGTCTACAACACCCTGACGGTCGTCAGCATATGTCACACCAAACCATTTGCTGGTAGTGTCCAATACTTTCACACGTGCAGTTCCATCGTTAATCAGCTTATTCACCATCAACGGAATAAAGTATTCCGACTTCAGGTTGCCCATATTCTCTTTGAGGAAATCTTTGAAGAACTCTTCAGAATATTCAAAATAATCGGGAGTGAAGCCCCACATGTTCATAGAAACCGGAGTATTGTCGGCAATCGTTTGCATCACACCGTTTTCATCTTTGAAAGATACTTTGCCATCTATACGCTCGATAGCAGTACGTTCAACTACCGTAGTCAGGTAACCGTCTGCATTTGTCTCGCATACACCACGAGCAACAGAACCACTTTCACTCAGCGTATTACCTACACGATAGCCTACCATGCAATAGTCATCTTTCTTTCCGTCCATCTCGCTCAGTGCAGCACCCAGTACAGCAAAGCTGTCACGACCGTAGAAATCGTCAGCATTGATAACGGCAAATGGCTCCTTGATCACATCTTTACCCATCAGTACGGCATGGTTTGTTCCCCATGGTTTCACACGATCGGCAGGGCAAGTAAAGCCCTCGGGCAGATTGTCCAGTGCCTGGAATACCAGTTCTACCGGAATATGGTTCTCATATTTACTCAGAATTTTATCGCGGAAGTCTTTTTCGAAATCTTTGCGGATGACGAAAACAACCTTGCCAAATCCACCACGGATAGCATCGTAGATAGAATAATCCATAATAGTTTCGCCGTTAGGGCCCAGTCCGTCAAGTTGTTTCAATCCCCCATAACGACTACCCATACCGGCAGCGAGTACAAATAAAGTTGGTTTCATAACTGTGTAATATTAAAGGTTAGTAATGTCAATGTTGTGATAACGGTGCAAAGGTAAGACTTTTTTAGTTGAAAATTGAAAATTGAAAGCTTATTTAGTTGACAGTTGACAATTGACAGTTGACAGTTGGCTGCGCTATCACGCTGCACAGTACTTCTCCCCTCTCCATTCTCCCCTCTCCCTTCTAAAACGGGTATCCGATTGCAAAGTGCAGCCCCAACTGTTTCCAGAATGCACCTCTGACATTGTAATATCCGGATTTCCCGGTATCATACGGATCATGTAGAGGGACTCCGCAATCAAGGCGGAAGATCAGAAAATCAAGGTCATAACGCAATCCGGCACCTGTGCCGAGAGCTACCTGCTTCGGAAATGTTTTGAGACGAAGTTGTGCATCAGGTCGTTCAGGGTCATAACGCATCAGCCACACATTTCCGGCATCCAAAAAGACAGCACCATGCAGGTCTTTATAAATGCGGAAGCGATATTCGATATTTGCTTCGAGACGTATATCCCCGGTCTGGTCAAGATAAGAGAATTCACTCTTCTCAGGATGATAACCACCAGGACCGATGCTACGCACGGTAAAGGCACGGATACTATTGGCACCACCCACATAGAACTGTTCATTATAAGGAGCTACTGTTGAGTTACCATAAGTCCAGAGAACCCCTCCGGCTATGCGGGCAGCAATGGCATTATTACGGTCTAACTTCCAGAGATAACGATAGTCTGTATTCAGTTTAAGAAACTGGGCAAACGGTGCACCTAACAGCTTCTTATTCTTCTCACTAAACGGCTGGCCGAATATACGATAGATACCAGAGGTAATATTACCGGCAGAAGTAAAAGTGGTCTGCCACCAGACAGGGTTGCGTACACTGCGAACCGAAGAGTTATCATATGTGTAGGTGTACTCCATAGCCGGAACAAACTGATCCTGCAAACTGAGTAACAATGCCTTATTCTTTTCTGCAACTTCCTCAAAAGCCGCAGTACGGTGTTGCAACACATTAAACGTCAGGCGGAAAGGAGTCAACGAATGCCGGTTGGTAGGGGTCGGTTGAAAATCATACGTCGCGTTTCCACCAAAAGAGAGTAACTTGTAATACTTCGCCCGGTTCATCTGATCGGCATACAACTTAAAGGTAGTAGAAGCCGGGAAGTCATACTCACGACCGCCAAACCGGGGGAACACTACACGCGGAAACATAAGGGAAGTTGAAGCTCCCATCTCCCAGCTGTTCAATAAAGAAGAACCTTTGCCTCCTCCGGTTTGCCATTCATAGGCACCTTTCAATTTTACATTCCAGGTTTCACCACCCCCAAACACATTGTTACGGGTGACGGAAAAAGAAGCTCCCGGGCCTGTCTGATCATTACTCTTTGTAGTAACATTCAGTTCCAATTCCGCATCCAGCGGTTTGTCAAACGTAGCTTGCAGATTGACATCCAGTGTATCACAAGCCACCGTTGTATCTCGTGGTGTATATTGTATATCCATGTAGCGGAAAATTCCCAACTGGGCCAGTTTTTCTTGTACACGTTGCTGCCGGTACTGACTGTAAAGGCGGCTACGCTGCAATTTGCGCAAAGAATCATTCTTCACATAAGCCTGATAATTCAGCCACCGGTAAAGCATATTGGGACGTACCTGCATCTTCTTATAATAATGTATCTTCATGCCCCGGTAGTCCATACTGTCATTCGGTTGTTCCCCATTTTTGCCTATCAGGTAGACGGTTTTATTTCCTACATAATACGGACGTTGTGCAGCTGCAGGCAGACCCGGTACAGGAATAAGCCGTAAACTGACATGCCCCCCGGGCACAAGTGTAGTATCTGCCTGATAAGTCATATAATCAGGACGGAAATAGAAATATCCCAGATTACGCAACAAAGTACTGATACGATTGCGCTCTTCGTCCAGATCGCTTACATTAAACTGCTCACCCGGAGTAAGTAATGAACGGCGGCGCCCCCGCTCCATAATACGAAGGGTCTGTGGTGTGAAGCGACCATAATATACCGTATCAATAAAATAGGGATCACGCATCTCCACCGTATACTCCACTCTTGCTTTGAGGCTATCCTTCGGATTGACAATGGTTTGTTGCGTCACTTTCCCATTGAAATAGCCATAATCATGCAGCAAATTGGTAGCTACCTTAACACGAATATCCGGGTTCACAGTAGAGATAAATACAGGTTTTGCCGCAAAACGATTGAATATCCATTTACCAAAACCTTTCTCGTACTTCACAAAGTCATTATACACCCACATGCCGAAGGGGATAGGCAGAATACCAAATAACTTCGTTGACGGACTTTTATCCAATGCAGCCGTAACCTCACTGATAGCCGTTTCACCCACAGGAGTGGTAGAAGCATCTTTAAAGATATTTTTATTTCCCGTATACAGCACTTCGCCTTCGGGCAAATGTTTTGTAGTGGAACAGCTGAATAATGTGCCAATAAGGAAATATGCCAATATGCCAATAAAAAATAGAGATATTCCTCGTTTGCCGGTTATTCTTACTATTTTCATTTCTTCTTCTTTTTAAAAATAAACAATTCACTCAGACGGTCCATCTTCTTACGAAGCACAAGCCAACGCCAGTCTCAGTAATCTCACCTTCAAAGACACTTTCATAGTTCTTGTTGTGGAACAGACGGATATAACGTGTCCCCGACTGATCCAGGCGATACTCTAAAGAGATGTTGTCAATAAACGATTCTACATCATTGGTAGCATTGGCTCCGGTAGAGACTTTACCTCCCAGCACAATCTGGAAACGATCGTTAAAGAGACGTTGTGAGTAACGGAAACTATAATCCGTCCGCTTACCGCCCGCATCCGAATCATCATGGTCTTCGACACCGAACGACAGACTGGCATTCTTCATATTTCCGGTAAGAGCATTAATCTGGCTGGCAAGTACCGAGTTCAGGGCAGCTCCCATATTCAGGTTCATACCACCGCCACTACCCGAATCGGCAAGGAATATACCTGTAGCCAACATTGCCACGGCCTGTTTACTACGTTCGTCCGGCCCCATTCCCGCCAATTGATTTTGTACCGAAGCATCATCGGGTGCATCAATTTCAAAAGCCAATGAAAGATTGTCGAGGCGATTCTTCACAACAATAGAAATGTCAAAGTTCACCATTCGCGACGTACCATCCTCCTGCGATACAGAAGCCCGCATACGCTCCGTAGCCCGGAAGTTCAGTAAAGGATCCATCGGATTACCCGTCCAGTCCACATAGCTTCCGTTCTGTATCCGGAACTCTTTCAACGGAATAACCGGAAGAGCATATTTCATCATTCCCCCGGTAAGGGTATAACGCCCGGTAAGGTCAGATCTCCTTGTGGTGTATATTGCAAAGACAAATCACCTCCACCTTCCAGCTCAACACGGCTGCTACGGTCTGCACTCAAATCGGCCTTCAAGCGGACAGCCGGATCGATGTGTACAGTCATAATCATATCCAGTCCACCCAAAGAAAGAGTCGGCACCTCTTCTTTATTTAAAGAAGTGGTATCTGCAAACGAGGTGAAAGTCACCAGATCACTCAACCGGTCCTGTACGGTGAGCGGAGAGTCAGTAAGTACATAGGTAACATCCGTATTGCCCAGCAAATTCACATTACCACGCATCATTAGTGCTTCCAACGGGCCGCGGACCGTGGCATCAAGGTCAACAAAGACCTTACCATAGACCATACTTTCCTTCGTCCGTTTGGCATTGAGCAATGTATAGTTCTCAGCAAACAGTTTCAGGTTTGCCATCGGACGACTCATATCGCGAAAGTCAACATAACCGTCAATACTGAACGGATTTTTACTGGTGGTATAAATAGCAAATTTATCAAACACGATGCGATTATTCTGTACTTGTATCGGACGGTTATCAAATGTAAACCGGGCATCTGCCTGACGTGCATAGACAGAAACACTATCCAGTGACAATCCGCCGTTTATCAACGGAGTGTCAGTATATCCTGTAATATGCAAATCACCATCCATATCACCGGAGAGAGTTACCACCTGATCGGGTACAAACACATTAGCAATCGTAAGCGGGAAATGCTCAAGCGTGGAATTCACCACAATACTGTCTTTCCCGGAAATCGTAGGATACAACGCTCCGTCAGCAACCATAATCTCCGTACCTTCATGTGTCAGGTACGTATTCACATACTGTTTGCCAGCCTCACCCGGAAGCCAGGTAGCTCCCAGAGAAACATCACCGATACGTTGGCGCTCGTAAGTCAGCTCATCAATGCTGGCTTCAGCAGAGAGCTCCAGAGAGTTTTCCGTTTGTATATAGTGGGCTTCGGCAGAAAGCAGTCCGGTAATATCGGGCATATAGGGCAAGATACTAAACAGTTCATCCAACCGGATACGGCGCAACTCGACATCCATATTCTGCAACGAAACCGTATCACTTGGCAGAGACTGCATCCGGATTCCCATCCCTTCATTATCCTGCATATCTACATTGGCATAAACACGCATATTATTGTGCAGATAAATCCAGTTGTGATGCTCCTCAAAGCGAAACTTATGGAAAGCAATGACAGGCTCTTCCGGTATCAGGGTCAGGGCAATTCCATTCCCCTTACCACGACCACCATAAAGAGGCTTGGCGTTAACTCCAAAAAGTAATCCGGTTTTTCCCTTATCATTAATATACTGTGCAGTCAATTCGGCATCCTTATCACGGATTTCTCCTGTAAGAATCGATTTAAAAGAGATCTGCGGATTCTTTGGCCCATTGATTACTCCACCATGCAGACTGATGCGGCTTGTGTCTTGCTTCAAAGTGAGGAAAATAGTATCAAGCTGCAAAGTATCTATCTTGAGTGCATGAAGAGAAGCCTTGCCATTAATTCCCCAATCGGGCGCACAGCCTATTTTAACAGAAGCATCTTGGTACGATATTTTCTGTGTGGCAAGATACCATGCCATCGGATTATTGCGTCCTGCCGAGAAAGAAAAGATTGCGGTAGGCAATGCTTTACGCAACTCTGCATGATTCAGTTCTTTATTATCCAGTTGCCTCATCAGTATATCGGCAAAGTGGGTAGACTGGCGAATCAAAGGTTCTAATCCGGCACGGGCACTAAGGTTCAGCTTCAAGTCGCCGGAAGTAAGATGGGTAAATACACGCTCTTTACGAACTTCTCCGGTAAACTGGAAAGCCAGTACTTTCTCCTTCCCTAAACTGACGCCCACCAGTTTTTCAGTGTCGAGCGAAGTAACATCCAGTTCTACTTTTCCATCCGGATAACGGTGGGCAAGATGATATTCCGCATCGGCTTTCATCTTCAACAAGGCATTGTCACTGGTCAACTGTGCCGTAGCAACTGCATTCTTAACTGCTCCCGAAAGTTCAATACCGGAAATCCGATAATCGGCATAATGCAGTTTATCAATAGATGCATTGACTGTAGCAACCGAACGATAAGAGGTAAAGTCGAGCCCACGCCCACGGGCAGAGAGGGAAGTGGTCAGTTCATAAATAGAATCATGCGGAAGGAAATGATTCACCTGCAGATCTTCAATCTTCAAATCGGCACTGTATACTTCGGTATTTGTATTAAGATTGGCGGTAAGATTCAACCTGCCTTCTTTTTCTTTCAGTTGCAAACGGGCATCGTATTTAGCTCCCTCCATGCCTAAGCGGGCATCAAGTAACATACTGTCCGGAATAACCAAAGGTGCTCCGGGCTTCATGTCTGCCAGCGCTGTCAGGAAGTTAAGGTTTCCGGTTCGCATCTTCAGGTCAATAGCAGCAGAACGAGTGACACTATCCATCAAATTATATAACTCTCCACCACCATCCAGAGAGAAAGCACCGGCAGATCAATCTTAAAACGGGAAATCTGCATTGATTTCAGGTTTCCCTCTGTGCCCGCCTGAACAACAAGGGGCCGGAAGGGATAGGCGTCTTTGAATGCATCAGGAAGTTCACCGGCAAACAAAAGCACATCTTGTTTACCAATAAGAGCATTGAAACGCGCAGTCAGACGTCCTGTAGTAGGAATATTTACCAGCTCCCAATATGTCTGGGCAGTCAGGTTCATTTCCGAATGGGGAGTAAGTAAGCGGAAATAAGGCACACGGATCAGTGTACTATCAGCAAAGACGCGTCCCGTAAGAGAAGTTACACTGAGTCCGGAACGCTCATTCATGGAGAATTCACGAATGACTGCGTTCATATTACGTCCCTGATAGAGAACAGAGTCAATCCCGATACGGATATCACGCAAGGCAATGTGTGAAGGGTCAAAACCCTCGGCAGGCAAAGCATTCCCCGTATCATAATTGACCGAAGCTCCTGTCAGCAGAAAGGACCGCAAACCATAAAACTGCTGTTTAAGGTCGGCAGACACATCATTGACAGTTGCCTCACCCACATGGGCAGCCATACGCATGGAATCAGCAGGAAGTTGCATGCTGAAAGAGACATTCTTCAGATTAAGTGCATGAAGATTTACTTTCCAGTTGACAGGAGCCGAAGCGGTGTCCGGCTTCTCCGTAGTAGTGGTATCTGTAAGAATAAGTCCGATATGGGTATCGGAAAGCTCTGCACGATTTATAACAGCTAACTCATTGCCAAGATCTACCCCATGGCTTTCGAGAAAGAAGCGCCCCAATACACCACGAATCTGCATACCTTCTATCAGATTAGCCGAATTGACAGCTACGCGCTGAATAGTGATATCATCCACTTCTATTTTTCCTTTGAACAAAGGCATAGCCTGCACATGCACATTAAGACTGGCCAATGTGAGTAACGTGTCCGGAGCCTGTACGACCTCTACATCCCGTACTAACAAGTTTAATGGGAAACGGAGATCAATACGTCCGACATTGATTTGCATACCGGTAGCCTGAGATGCATATGCAGTGGCCTGCTTCCGTAGAAAATTCTGTACGGGAGGCACATAAAGCAGTATCATTAGTACTACAAAAAGTAGTATAGGAGTGAGTATAACCCAACTCACCCATTTTATCCATTTTCGTTTCATCAAGCGTGTTTCAATACTTTAAAGAGATACAAAGTAAACAAATAAATCCGTGAAAAAGATTTAGGAGTTCAATAAATACTTCCTTGCTTCCTCTACAACCAACCGTAGTAAAGGCAATACAGCCTCTGTTTCTTGTTTCACTTCATCAGAAATGTTATCATCGCGCCGAGCTTCCAGCCAGGACAATAACGGCAGTATATTTCCTGCCCCTATCAAAGTCAGCAACGGAAGCAATTTATGCGACATACCAGCAATACCAGCCATATCTTCATCATCCAATGCCTTCTCCATCCGACCAATATTTTTCTCTGTTTCTTCTATAAAGGAAGAGATAATAGAACGTGTAGCCTCCGGTTCGTATTCAGTAAAGGCGGCAAGAGCTTTGAAATTCAGAGAATTGACAGTTAGAGAGTTGACAGTTGACAATTGACAATTGACAGTGGGCTGCGCTACTGTACTGCATACTAATGGCTCCTCCTTCACTGTCAATTGTTCACTGTCCACTCTCAACTGTCCACTCTCAACTGTCAATTGTCCACTGTCAACTGTCAATTGTCCACTGTCAACTGTCAATTGAATAAGCTCTTTCACCGTAAATGGTTTATGCAGACAGCCGGCAAAACCATGTTCCAGAAACTCGGCTTTATTCATATCGCTGCGGGCCGTAACGGCTATAATCGGAATTGTTTTTGCTTGGGGAATATTGGAAGCACGAAGTAGTTTCAACAGATCAAAACCGTTAATAGCAGGCATCTGGACATCTGTAAGCAATACATCAAAATGATTCTCACGAAGTTGCTCTGTCAACTCGTCAAGTTGCTCGCAACAAGTAGCATGAATGCCCTGCTGCTCAAGCATGGCAGCAGTGAGTGTCAACTGTATTTTATCATCATCGATAAGAAGAATATTTGCCACAGGAACCGGAAGCTGTGTTCCTTCATCCTCTTCGGCAGCAGGAACAGTATTCGTATTATTTATTACAGATTGCTTTTGGTCTTTATAGTCTGATACAGCTTTACCTACCGGGTATAATGGCAAAATCACTGTAAATGTGCTCCCCTCACCTACTACACTCCGCACATCAATTGTACCTTCAAGCAAAGTAACCAATTTGTGCACAATAGAAAGTCCAAGTCCAAAACCTTCTTCACCTTGAGCACCGGGCAGTCGGGTAAACTCCTGAAAAATACGTTCCCGGTCTTTGGCAGCCATCCCCTTACCGGTATCCGTTACATCAATGTGCAAACGAGACGAAGAATAACTTACCGAAAGCGTGATCTCTCCTTTGTAAGTAAACTTCACAGCATTGGAAAGCAGGTTGTTCACAATCTGACGAATGCGAAGCGGATCACTGATAAAATGCTCATCAAGTTCCGGAGCTATCTTACAACGAAGCACAAGTCCTTTGGCTGCAGTAAGAGGTTCAAAGCTAATGCGAATTTCTTCAAAAAGCTGTGAGGGATTGAAAGTAACGCGGTTGACTTCCGCTTTATTCAAGTCGAGACGATGGAAATCGAGCAAGTCACTGACCAGTTTCAACAGATGTTGTGAAGAGCTCTTCATATTATCCAAATAGAAGCGCTGACGTTCATCTTCCGTAAGACGAACCAGCAAATCAGTATAGCCTATGATAGATCCAAGAGGTGCCTTAAAATCGTGGGTAATAGCAAGCATTAATTTTTCACGGGCCTCCAGCAGATCTTCGGCACGACGGTTCGCGTCTTCCAACTCCGCCCGATAACGATTACTTCGAGTTATATCTCTCCAGATCAATATAAGAAAAAAGGCAGAAAGTAACACGGCACCTACAGCAATTCCTCCAATGGTACGGGCAGAACGCTGACGAATATCCTGCTCCTTCTGGGCATTGAGTTGTGCACGTAACACAACATTTTGTTCATACTCTTTCACCAGACTATCAATACGGGCCGTCAGTTGTGTATCAAGACGTCGGAATTGCACATTTCTCCGCCGGATAGTAGTTTTCTTCTTTGCCCGCTTCTGCTCGCTGGCGGTACGAATCTTCTGATGCAATGAATCAGCAGGATTATAAGCTTCAAGAATCGTATCGGTAGCAAACTCTTGTGAGGTGTTTACCAATACAGCAGTATCTTGTTTGGAGGGAACAAAAGCCTCGGCCAGCCTCTTAAAAAAACCTTTCTTCTTAGGTTTTGTAATAAGAGAATCACGGGTGGTAATTACGCGATGTTGTACACGCTGTTGAATAACAACCGAATCCTGTTCAGCGATGATTTCTTCAATCTCCCTGGCGGACAGAAGACTATCATTAGCCTCACTCAACACACGAAGCATCCGGATCGTATTCTGATCTTTTTCACGCAACAGCACCAACAAACTATCTGTCATCAGACTTTGTTGATCGTCCGAAGCCGAAAGAGTCTCCATCTCCCGGTGAACAAACACAAGAGAAAAGAGTAATATCGCCAACAGAAGAGAGTATCCAATGGCAATCTTTACTTTGGTAAAACGTGAAGGAGTCATAGGCAAAATGTTATAAGGTTATAGAGTTGTAAAGTTATAAGGTTGTAAGGTTATGGAGTATAGGGATACGATGTTATTAGATTAGGTTATCAAGCTCGCAAAATATAACATTATAGCATTATAACCTTATAACCCTATAACTTTACAACTTTTCTTTCGTTTTATAGTAGAATCGCCACCACAGCATGATACCCGCACTGGTCAATCCAAAAGGAAAAGCCATCCACACCCCGGTAATCCCCCAGTTAAGAACGAATCCACAGAAATAACCCACCGGCAAAGATATCACAAAATAGGCAATAAAAGCTATGAGCATCATCGGTTTCACATCCGAAATACCACGCAAAGCATTGGCAAAGTTTATCTGCATGCCATCACCAAGCTGATAAACCAGCATTGGAATAATCAGCATTACTACCATAGCAGACACCTCTTCATTGTCTGTGAACCATCCTCCCAGATAATTGCGGCATAGAAATACAATGCTTCCCAATACCACCGCCATTACCATAATCAACTGAAAACCGGCATAAGCAGAACGACGCACATTAACAATATCATCCTGTCCCTTAAAATTGCTGACACGTACCGCAACAGCAGCTCCCATGCCGTAGAACATCATAAACGTAAATTGAGAAATAGCACACATTATCTGATGTGAAGCCAACGCAATGGTGCCCAGCCAACCTATCATCACCGCACTTAAACTAAAAGAGGCTGTCTCCATTCCCATTTGAAAAGCAACAGGCCAGCCCAAAGCATTGAGACGGATAAACATTGGCCGTGACCACCCTAAACGGAAGAACCCTACTTTATAGCGCAGGAAACGACGACTATTGAAAAATATCACAGCAAATACAATCACCATGACAATACGGGAAAACAAAGTGCTGATACCTGCCCCTAATAATCCTAATTCCGGGAAACCTATCAACCCGTTAATCAGGATATAGTTCCCGATAATATTCAGAACATTACCACCCAACAATATCCACATCGCGGTTTTAGTATCGGTAATACCATCCGTAAACTGCTTAAAGCCATTGAATAGCAATACAAATACAAGAGAAATGAGCAATACTATGTAATAGGGCTTAATCAGTGGAAGTAATTCTTCCGGCTGCCCCAACCGTTCTACATTCAAAAACAAAATCCCCATTATCAGTGTCAGCAACAAGCCAACAAGCAGATTTGCCAGCAGGCTACAGCGTAAAGCCTGACCAACAGGTGCGAATTTCTTATTTCCATATAGACTTCCTATAATGGGGGTCAATCCATAGGAAAAACCTGTACTGAAAATAATAGCCAGGTTAAATACATTATTTACAAAAGAGGCAGCTCCCAATTCGCTGGTGCTATGATGACCGATCATCAGCGTGTCAGCAAATCCAAGGATAATAACTCCCAGCTGTCCGATGACGATGGGCAATCCCAGGAGAAACAACGCTTTGTAATGCCCCTTGTAGGTTTCATAGAAGTTTCTTAATCTCATGAAAGTAGTGATTAGTGATAAGTGATGAGTAGTTAGTGATGAGTGATAAGTGAGTAGAAAAAAGTATGGATATTAAAGGAACCTATAGCGCAGCCCGCTAATCACTCATCACTACTCACTTATCACTAACTCACTACTCACTACTTACAATTTTTAATACCACTCCGTTCGCCTTGTCAAAAGCTGTTTGTGCTACAGTTTGTAATTGTCCGGCAGTCACAGCCCGATAACGCTCTACCTCTTTTTCCATATCTTCAGCCGCTCCATTCAGCTCGAACCAGGCAAGATTAGTAGCGACATTCAGATAATTGATATTACCGAATATCTGAGTAGACTCAAATTTATTCTTTACCTTTTCCAGCTCTTGTGCAGCGATCGCTTCATTCTGTAAGATCTTTAACTCTTCACGCACAGCAGCTTCTGCCTCTTCCAAGGACACACCCGCCGAAGGTTTACCGGATATGTGAAACAATCCGGCATCTATCGAGCCCGAAATAGATGCGTCAATACTAGAAAACAACTGCTTCTCCTGTACCAGATGTTGATTCAGACGACTGGAACGGCCATTACTCAGAATATCCGACAATATATCAAATGCATAATAGTCAGGATGAGCGCGCTCACACATATGAAATGCCATAAAGAGTGCATCGAGGGGAACATTGCGTTCTACTGTTAAACGGCGCTCTTCTGTTTGTACAGGTTCCTGCGGCAATCGGCGTACCGGAACATCCCTACGCGGAATAGTTCCAAACCACTTCTCTGTAAGGGCCACTGCCTCTTCAAAGGAGATATTCCCGGTAACGGCAAGCACTGCATTATTAGGCGCATAGAATCGGAAAAAGAAATCTTTCACCTCATCCAATGTAGCATTAGCTATGTGCGACAACTCTTTACCGATAGTAGGCCATTGATAAGGATGCTCTTTATAGGCAAGAGGACGCAACAGATGCCCCACATCGCCGTAAGGCTGATTGAGACAACGTTGTTTAAATTCCTCCATTACCACTCCCCGCTGAACTTCCAGACTACGTTCATTGAAATCAAGACTCAACATGCGGTCAGATTCCAACCAGAAACCTATTTCTACATTCTGGCGGGGAACGGTAAGATAATAATTAGTGATGTCATTATTTGTCCAGGCATTATTTTCTCCGCCGGCAAGTTGAAGCGGAGCATCATAATCGGGGATATTCACTGAACCACCAAACATAAGATGCTCAAAAAGATGAGCAAACCCTGTATGTTCGGGATGTTCGTCCCTTGCTCCTACATTATATAATATATCAAGAGCTACCATCTGGGTACTATCATCCTGTGAATGGACCAGCCTCAGCCCATTGGCTAAAATATGCCTGTTTATCTTTAACATCTTAATCTAATACAGATACTTTAATAATTTTCACATCATCTTCCGGACGGTCACTACGATCAGTCTTCACATTCTGTATCTTGTCTACAATATCCATACCGTCAACGACTTCACCAAACACAGTGTATTCTCCATCCAGATGAGGAGTACCACCTACAGTAGTATAAGCTTCTATCTGTTCTTTAGTAAAATGAAATTCCGGCTGCTTAGCAGCTTCTTCCTGAGCCTGTGCAAACAGTTTTTCCTGCAAATCATACAATCCATCCTCATCATTGGCTTTACGCATCTTATAAATCTCTTTCATATGTTTCTGCGCCAATGCATTAAAAATATTAGTCAGTTTGTTTTCGTTCATCTGTTGCTCCATACCCAGTAAAGTAGAATCATTGTAAACCTTTCCGGTTACAATATAGAACTGACAACCGGACGACTCCTTATTCGGATTTACATTGTCCCCTTGACGAGCTGCTGATAAAGCACCTTTCTTATGGAAATATTTCGGATAAACAAACTCAGCCGGAATGGTATACCCAACATCACCGGCACCCAGCATTTTACCTTTCGGAGCATTCTTTGAATCCGGGTCACCGGCCTGCACCATAAAATCTTTGATCACACGGTGAAACAGTGTACCGTTGTACATACCTTCTTTAGCCAGTTTAATAAAATTATCTCTGTGTTTCGGAGTCTCATTGTAAAGTTTCACCTTAATATCTCCAAGCGAAGTTTCAATCTTCAACATTGTTTCTTTCTGATTTTCCATATCTACATTTTTCTTTTGACCTGGTTTACAAGAAGCTACAGCTCCACAAACCAATATTGTTAATAGTATCAATAAATTCCTTTTCATAACGCTTTCAATTAATTTAAGTTTGCAAATATACGATTTTCGTATAAAACCTCTTACCTTTGTAACTCACAAAATGGCTAAAGATAATATCATGAAATCCATATTAATAGTTGAAGATGATATAACCTTCGGCATGATGCTGAAAACCTGGTTAGGGAAAAAAGGATTTGAGGTGGACTCGACAAGTAACATTGCCCGGGCAAAGAGATGTATCGAAGCACAAATGCCTGACTTAATTCTCTCCGATCTCCGTCTTCCCGATCAGGACGGCATCCATTTATTAAAATGGATGAATGAACAGCATATGGATATCCCATTGATTATCATGACCGGATATGCAGATATACAGTCGCAGTCCAGGCCATCAAACTGGGTGCACGAGACTATATAGCCAAACCGGTAAACCCGGAAGAACTTCTCAAAAAAATGTCCGAAGCCTTACAAGGCAAAGAAAACGGAAAACCGGTATCCGACAAACAACCATCTGCTCAAAAACAGCACTCAGTTACTTCTGACAAAAGGCATGCTTACCTGGAAGGTGAAAGTGATGCCGCCAAACAATTATATAATTATGTGGGGCTGGTGGCACCAACCAATATGTCTGTCCTTATTAATGGTGCCAGCGGAACGGGAAAGGAGTATATAGCCCATCGTATCCATCAACTCAGTAAACGAGCTGATAAACCTTTTATAGCCATTGACTGCGGTTCCATTCCCAAAGAACTGGCAGCTTCGGAGTTTTTTGGTCATATAAAAGGTTCTTTTACCGGTGCACTAACAGACAAGACCGGTGCTTTCGTAGCCGCCAACAGCGGTACAATTTTCCTTGATGAGATAGGAAACCTCAGCTACGAGGTACAGATACAGTTGCTTCGTGCTCTTCAGGAACGCAGAATACGCCCATTAGGATCTACACAGGAAGTTACAGTAGATATCCGCCTCGTTTCTGCCACCAATGAAAATCTGGAATCAGCGATAGAAAAAGGAACTTTTCGCCAGGACCTATACCATCGTATCAATGAGTTTACGTTACGAATGCCAACTCTTAAAGAACGTGGAGAAGATATTTTATTATTCGCCAATTTCTTTCTCGATCAGGCCAACCAGGAGTTAGATAAACAACTGATCGGATTCGATGCCAAAGCCTCACGCATGTTACTCGATTATCATTGGCCGGGTAATTTACGGCAGATGAAAAACATTATCAAGCGGGCAACTTTACTTGCACAAGGTAGTTTCATTACTCCTGTTGAGTTAGGTGCAGATTTACTTGAAACGCCTTCTACTCCGTCTAATATTTCTTTAAAGAATGAAGAAACAGAAAAAGAACATATCCTCGAAGCACTAAGACAGACAGGTAATAACAAAAGTAAAGCAGCACAAATGCTGGACATTGACAGAAAAACACTCTATAATAAACTAAAACTTTACGGGATCGATTTATAGAAAAAAGGTGTGGATTATTTCCACACCTTTTTTCTACACCCTCCACACATTTCCACACTTCTCTACACACGTCAAAAGGCGGAATAAACAAATAAACTCCTATATACAAGACATTTACAAGAACATATATATTTTTGGCACATCCTTTGAACTTATATAACCGTAAGCGTTCAATAACAAAGTCCAACGATATAAATAACTTAAAAATATATAGTCATGAAAAAATTAGTATTAGTAGTAGCAATGTTTATGTTTGTTTGTGGTGGTTCAATCTTTGCAATGGCTCAGGATCCTGTTAAGACTCAGCCCGCAACTGAAAAAACAGAAAGCACAGAGGAAACAACAACTTCCGAGCCTGCAAAGGAAGAACCCAAAGCTGAAGAGCCCAAAACAGATGTACCTGCCACAGAAACTCCTGCACAGGATGCTCCGGCAACAGAAGCTCCTGCTGCTGAATAAGATATAAAACCTAACCTACCTTAACACGAGAGAATTGAAATTAATTAAAGATCATCTCTTTAAAGCAAAGAAATTATGAAAAAGTTTGTATTAGTAGTAGCAATGTTTATGTTTGTTTGTGGTGGTTCAGCCTTTGCATTGGCCCAGGATCCTGTTAAGACCCAGCCTGCAACTGAAAAAACAGAAAGCACAGAGGAAACAACAACTTCTGAGCCTGCAAAGGAAGAACCTAAAGCAGAAGAACCGGCCCAAAATGCTCCGGCTACTGACGCCCCCGCTTCAACAGAAACTCCTGCTCAGTCTGCTGAATAATAGTAAGCACACTACCATAAAAAGCCATCCCTGCTTCGTCTATTCCGGGGGTGGCTTTTTTGTATACCCAAAGTATACACTCTTTATACACCAAAGTATACTTGCTTAGGATACTGTATATCATCATTATACACATCATAAAGCCCTATATCTGCTACAAAAACACCCGGATGTTCTGACAGAAAACACCCGGATGTTCTACATCAAAACACCCGGGTGTTTTCAGCAAGAACATGGGGATGTTTTTACTATTAAACCCTTGAATTATCTCTGGTTGAAAGCTATTACTTTGCTACCCGAAAGTGTACTGTTAATAATAAGATAAAGGTAGCAATCTATTGAAGGGATTCGTACAAACGATTATCAGAACATCTCAAACCCATTCCACAAACTTCCTGCAGGAACAGGAGCATCCAACTCTATCAATTCCTTAGACACAGGATGTATAAATTGCACATGCCGTGCATGCAGACAAATACTACCATCGGGATTGGAACGTGGCGAACCATATTTCAAATCCCCCTTTATGGGGCACCCCATCTTAGCAAGCTGGCAACGAATCTGATGATGACGTCCGGTTTTAAGATCAACCTCCAGAAGGAAATAATTCTGTGACCGGCCTATAAGCCGATAGTGAAGAATCGCCTTCTTACTATTAGGTACTTCCTTCTCATAGGCGTAGCTCTTATTCTGCTTCTCATTACGCACCAGGTAATGAACTAATTCGCCTTCCGCTTCCTTCGGAGCATCTTTCACAATAGCCCAATAAGTTTTCTTCACTTCACTGTTTTTGAACATTTCATTCAAACGGGGAAGTGCCTTACTGGTCTTGGCGAAAATAACAAGACCGCTTACGGGGCGGTCCAGCCGGTGAGTAACACCGATGAAGACATTGCCAGGCTTTGCATATTTCTCTTTCAAATACTGCTTTACAGTTTCGGAAAGAGGCGTATCACCCGTTTTATCTCCCTGAACGATCTCGGAAGCGGCCTTATTGACTACTATAATGTGATTGTCTTCGTATATGACGGTCATACCGAAGAATTACATATTCATACCACCATCTACCTGGATCACCTGACCAGATACATAAGCAGACATATCAGAAGCCAGGAATGTAGCAATGTTAGCCACATCTTCAGGCGTACCACCACGGCGCAAAGGAATCTTCTTTGCCCATTCTGTCTTTACCTCTTCAGACAAAGCAGCAGTCATGTCTGTAATAATAAAGCCCGGAGCAATGGCATTGGCACGGATACCGCGAGAGCCCAATTCCTGTGCAATAGACTTAGCCAAACCAATCATACCTGCTTTTGAAGCAGAATAGTTAGCCTGTCCTGCATTTCCGTGAACACCCACTACAGAAGCCATATTGATAATGCTACCAGCTTTCTGACGCATCATAATCGGTGTACAGGCATGGATAAAGTTGAATGCAGATTTCAAATTGACATTAATAACCATATCCCACTGCTGTTCGCTCATACGCATCATCAAACCGTCACGTGTGATACCTGCATTATTTACCAGAATATCAATACGTCCGAAATCCTTATGAATATCTGCTACTACCTTGGCGGTATCTTCAAAATTAGCAGCATTTGAAGCATATCCTTTAACTTTCACACCCATTGCTTCTATTTCTTTGGCCGTATTTTCAGCATTTTCGTCAATCACAAGATCAGTGAATGCAATATTTGCTCCTTCTGAAGCGAATTTTAAAGCGATAGCCTTACCAATACCACGAGCAGCACCCGTTACAATGGCTGTCTTTCCATCTAATAATCCCATACTAAATTGATTTTAATTAAATTTCTGTTCTATGAAGTGCGCCAAACACAATGTTGGCTACGTATTTTTTCCGGGTTTCCATATCCAGATTGGCTCCTATATGCCCACGGATATAAGGGACTTCTATCCCTTTCACACAATAATGCACCAATGAAGCAGTCATATCAACATCATCGATATGAAAAACTCCTTTATCTTTACCTTCCTGCAATACCCCCTTGAAAAGTACCATCTCCTTTGTATCAAACTTCTTACGCACTTTTTCAACTCTCCATATATCCCGAAAGAAGTTTGCACGCAGTGTTCCATTACGATATACCACCTCTTTTACCGCATCCAACCGTGTATAAATCATCTCAATAATTTTCTTGTCAGGTGAAATATTCTTCTCTGCCACACGTTTCATCATATCCGAGAGTATATCCAACTCAGACTCAACAACAGCCAAATAAATTTCATCCTTACTTTTAAAATAGGTATAGAGGGTTCTCCTGCCTTTTTTTGAAGCGAGGGCAATATCATTCATTGTGGTATTCTCCACTCCCATCTTCGCAAAAAGCTGACGGGCGACGTCTACTAATCTGGCTTTCGTTTTTGATACGGTCATAGGTTATAATTGCACATTGCTGAATAATTTGAGCAAAAGTAATTCTTTTCTTTCTACCCTACAAGAAAAATACGAGATTATTAACATTTGTATATTAATATATGCCAAGAAAAAATCTCTCATATACCTTGTTCATTATCAATACAATAAACGTGTATTGGATTTTTTTTAGAAAAATAATTCAGAAATAATTTGCTTATTCAATCAAAAGCCGTACCTTTGCACTCAGAAAACATCGCGGAGTGGAGCAGTTGGTAGCTCGTTGGGCTCATAACCCAAAGGTCATTCGTTCGAGTCGGATCTCCGCAACTTACAGAAAGAGAAGCAATTGCTTCTCTTTTTTTATACCCGAGAATCACTTCCCGGAAGCGATATAAAGATGAGGCTGATCCGTTTTTTTTCGGACCAGCCTCATCTTTTCAGAAAATAAATACAATGTTATCCTCATTACTCCTGAAGCAAGACACGGGCTCCAGTTTTTAAAGTGACTCTCAATTCTGCATCTTTATTTCGGGGAATCCAAAACATCTGACGACACTCTCCCCGGGGAAGTTCACACCGATGCTTATAGTCGCCGCTCAGGTATTCCGTATCAATATCACTCTTCTCTACTCTCCAATTTTTCATCCCATTTAGATTAATGTGCAGATCCCGAATTGTACTCCGGTATACATCGAAGGAGCCTGAAAAGACCTCTGTATTCAATGCACGAAATCTACAGGAATCAACTAAAAATGATTGAAACATGGTCCGGACAGAAAGGCTGTCCAATGTTAAATTGGAGAGGGCAACGCCCAATCCGCCCACATGATTGTAAATGAGTTTCAAGGTTGAATCTGCTTCCAGATTAAATTTCAATCCACGGGTGGGCAATTCATATTCGCCCTTTTTATCTGAAAACAGTTTTTCATCGTAACGGAAAGAGACGAACAAGGTGTCCTTTTCACGTTCAACCGTAAAGTATTTGGAAGCTCCTTTGGGATAAGAGAACGTCTTAGTCTCCCCCTGTCCAGGTTTTACCCACAATCTGCCCAACAATGGGATGTACACATTCTCCTTATCGAGTCTAAACTTTACGGTGTGAACGCCTGTCGCATCCATCGACACGGATTCCGGGAAAAGTTCTTTGTCCTCCTTTGGCTTATTGCCGGCTACTGAGGCATAAAAGACAAAGGCTAATAATACCAGCAGCCCCAATACTAATATTCCTATAAGTATATAAGTTGTACGTTTCATAAATCAGATTTTATTTTTATTGTTGTTTACTGTACTCCCGGTACATTTCTGCTATCTCATCTGCCGAAATACCAAGTGTATAAAGTTGTTTGAAGAAATAATCCAGCTCCTCTTTCAAAAATGTTTTTCGCCGAAGAGAGAGAATCTTCTTCTTTGCACCTACAGAGACAAAATAGCCAATACCACGTTTATTGTAAATCACCTCCTGTGACTGGAGATAATCAAATGAACGCATGGCCGTATTGGCATTTACCTCCACAATAGCGGCATATTCTCTGACGGAAGGAATACGTTCCTCCTCTTTGTACTGTCCGAGAAGTATCTCGTCACAGATTCTATCTGCTATCTGTAGATAAATTGCTTTAGCTTCTTTAAAATTCATAAGTTAGGAGTTTGTTACATTCTATTAATAATTTCAGCCTCTTTAAAACGGAAATAGGCAAGTGTCCAGTTCATCAGTGTAAAGAAGACTATTATAGCTGATAATATGAAATACTCTGTACGTTCCGTTCTGTAAATACCAGAGTAATCGCCATCCTTTTCAAGAATTAGATTGGCCACTCCCATAGTGACTAATACATAGAAAATGGTTATGATCACTCCGGCTACAAAGGTTTTTAAGAAAGCATTCTTGGGCCAGATAGAACTACCCAACACAAAACAGGACTGGAAAAAGAAATATCCTCCAATAACCAACATAAAATCTTTCAACGTACGGGTCAATGTATAATAGGGAACGTTTCCTCCGACACAATGTGACAACGGAACCGGTGCAATAGTATCTATATCCGGATATTTCAGTGTGTAAACCAATACTCTGGTATAATCGGCCAATTTATAAGCAATAAGAAAGACAACCAAAAAGACAACAGTAGAAACCAGCCAACGTGAAATATACTTTTCAAAAGGAGTGGCAGGAGTCATCAATACAGAAAGGCGGCTTGTCTTTGTTTTCATCTTTTCCATGGTAAAGGAAGCGCTCAGGCAGCCAAACGTCCAAAGTCCCCACATCAAAAGAGGCAGAAGAAATCTCCAGGCAGGATCAGTGTCTCCATAGCCTCCACCCCGATACTGAAAGTAACCGTTCCAAATCATAATAAGCGCCATCACTCCGTACATCAACACAATACGAAGCACATTTGATCTCCAATTCTCTACCATATCTTTACGGCAAAGATTCACAAAGCGGGGCATACTGAAAAAAGTATCTTTTATCATAACTCATTCGTTTTTGTATGAAACAATTTTGCAATCTCCTGTGGCACAGATAAAGTAGCATTAAAAAGCAACTCGAGATTTATATCAGACTCTTCTCCCTCTGTGTTAGGCAATATCATCACATTGCCCTGTATGGAGGGTGAAGCAAATAGAGCCATTTCTGCCAACTCACGATTATCGCTCTCCAGAAATAACAATTTCTCGCAGATGTTTGCCGTAGACTCATCAAGCAATACACGGCTATTATCCATAATCAAAACATGATCGAGAATTTTATCAATGTCGCGTACCTGATGTGTGGAAATAATAATTGTTTTATCATCCGTCATACCTGAAGCTATAAATTTACGGAACTGGCTCTTCCCCGGAATATCGAGTCCATTGGTCGGTTCATCCATCAGTAATAAAGAGGTATTTGTAGCAAGAGCAAAGCTCATGAACACTTTCTTTTTCTGCCCCATAGAAAGAGCCCCCAGATTGATATCCATGTCCATGTCAAAGTAATGAAGGTATTTCACCATATCCTCCTTACTGAAACAAGGGTAAAACGGACTGTTCAGTTCAACATAACTAACCAAAGAGACTGCCGGTAATTCAAACTCTTCGGGAACAAGAAACATATCTTGTAAAGTCACCGGCAGACGGCGGCGAACGTCTGTATCATGATATAAAACCCGTCCGCTTTTAGGAGTAAGCAGACCAGTCATCAAATAGAGAAGTGTGGATTTACCCGCACCATTTTTACCAAGCAATCCGTAAACTCTCCCCTGCTTCAGCGAAAGGGAGAAGTCGTGCAACACGGCACGCTTTGACTTACGGTAAACGAATGAAAGATGTTCTACTGCAATCATACCTTTTGTCTTTTAATATAATGTATAAGTGTATTAGTATAATAGTACACTGCAAAAGTAGATATTCTTTTTAATATTGCAATAGATAGAGAGAAAAAAATTAATTCATTGATAGATTGATTGAACGAAAAGTCGATATAGAGATTGTTTTTGACCAATATAAAACAAACTCACTAAAAATAACATCAACTACATTTACAAACAGGATGTAGTTAATAAAAGAGAGGAGCTAAGATCACTCTCCACTCCTCCCACACGACAAACAACTAAAATTATTACTATTTGATGCCATCCAATGCCCTTTTTGCAGTAGCATTAGCGGGGTCTATAGCCAGAATTTTGTTCCAGTAATCTTTGGATTCAGGCAGCTTATTAGCCACCAGATAATAATACCCCAGATAACTGTAACACTCGATAAGCGCGGAATTGTAATGCGAGTCATTTTTGCTTTCCAGCAATGTAGCCACCTCTTCATAATAAGGTTTAGCTAGACCTTGCGTTGTTTCCGGGTCTAACGCAGAATTAGCACGTGCACGCCAGAAGTTACCCAAATAACTATCCGGAGCAGTCTGTGCTATCACTGCAAAAACAGAATCAGCTGAAGCAAGAGCAGCCTTGCGTTCATCAAGACTAACGGTCAAGGTATCGCCTTGTGTACCTTTTCCGTAATAAAGTTTTCCTATCTGAAACTGCAAGTCAGAAGTCTGTTTATCAGCGGACAATGACTTATAGTACTTCTGATAGGCATCAATAGCCTTCGTATAATCGTTCTTCTGCTCATAAACGTTAGAAATCTCACGCCATAAATCTGTTTTCGTTGCATCCAGTTCAATAGCTTTCTGATACTGTATGATAGCTTCATCATACATTTTTATAGCATTGAGCAGATGTCCGTAATACATATAATCCAAATAAGAATAATCAGCATTATCAGAAGCACCGAAAAAAGCATCGGCTGCTTTCTTAGCTTCGTCATAACGTTTCATATCCGTGTAATTATACATCGCCAAGCGATTGAAAGCAGCATGACGGGCATTCCGTTGCAATCCCTTATTGGCTATCTCCAAAGACTTATCAAATTTATGATTCAGGAAAAGAGCAAATGCATATTTCACTAAATCATTCTCCGTGGCTTCAGGAGTATCTATAAAACGGGCATATGCTTCAGCAGCCTTATCAAAGCGATTGTTCATATAGTATACTTCTGCCAGCTTTTTGTCAGCCTGTACACTTGAAGGATCAACCGCTTTCAGCTGTTCCAATTTCTCAATAGCCTGTTGTGGATTAGCTCCTTTGTATATATCGGCCAGTTTCAGGTAGGCCTGTTCACTCTTCGGATTAAAATAGATAGCTTGTTCATACATCTGGCAAGCAGTACCGGCATCTTTCCGGGCAAAAGCAATGTCTCCCTCCAGAACAGAAACATCAGCAGATTTTCTATCTATTTTCTTTGCCAAAGTCAGATATTCTTCTGCTTCAGGCAGTTTTCCAGCATCCAGAAATGCATGTGCCACAGCTATCACTAATTCCGGATTCTTTTTATTTTTTCCTTTCAATAATTGATCAGCCTGTTCCGAAGCCTGGTTCAGATCGGTCTGAATAAGAGTTTTCATTTTGACAAATCCAGCTTGCCATTCGGCATCTCCCGATTGTGCAAAAAGAGAACCGGTTGCTATAAATGCCCCTGCTAAAAATAATTGAAATCGTTTCATTGTAATCAATTTTAGTTATTATTCGTCTTTTACACTCACTATACGTACTGGTTGAGTGGCCGGAACCAATCCGGACTTTAATATAATCCGCTGCCCTCTGTCGGAAGTCAAAAATGAAGCAAATCCCCAGGGCAAAGTACTACGAGGATCGTTCAATAAAATATAAATCGGTCGTGCCAATGGATAGTCTCCATAATATAAATAGGCCTGATAAGGCTTGTAACTATTTTCCGGTGTAGCTATATCCTCAGCACTGACAGACATCACCCTGACTTCATCACGGAAAGAAAGATTAGTTGTATCGCTTCGGTTACCTAACCAGTTCACACCAATTACTCCAATAGCATCCGGTGTTTGAGCCACATAATTGATAACTTGCCGATTGGTTCGCAAAGCTTTTACATTCGTCGTAGAAAGCGATTTTCCACCACAAATAGAATCAGTTGCGAAACGCACTGTACTTGAATTAGGATTATCAAATACCACACTGATATCCTTCAAACGTGAATCCGGATAAATATCCTTCCAACTTGTTACCTCACCGGTTAGTATCCGACGAATATCCCGTACACTAATCAGTGAATCCCGATTTTGCCGATTTACAATCAGAGCCAGTCCATCCGTAGCCAGTTTAATCTCCCTAGGGAAAAACTTACGGCTATGAAATGAGTTCATCTCTTCTTTGGTCAATGTACGGGTGGTTATCGCCAGACGCACACTATCTTTCAGAAGAAGATTGACAGCATCAACCTCAGTAGTATAACGAGGGACAATTCCGGCCAAAGGATATATTCCCTCAAACACATCTATCTCTTCCTGCACAATAGGCTGAAAACTTTCATCTGCAGCAATAGAGATAACACCTGACGTATATGTATCTGTAAATCCGTCCTTAGGTTTACGGTTACATGAAGTCAATGCAACCAAAACACAAAAACTAATTAACCAGAATTGTCTCTTCATCATCACATTATTGTAATTTAAACATAACCGGAACAGTATATTTCACCCTCACCGGCTTACCATTTTGCTTTCCGGGAATCCAATGAGGCATGGATTTTATCACACGGAGTGCCTCTTTGTCCAGATAAGGGTCTACTCCACGTGCCACGCGTGCATCTGCAATAGAACCATCTTTCTCTACAACAAACTGTACTATTACACGTCCCTGTGTTCCATTCTCCTGTGCAATGGTAGGATATTTAATATTCTTTGCAAGGAAAGACATCAGCTCTGCATTTCCTCCAGGGAATGTAGGCATCTGTTCCACCATATCAAAGATTTTTTCGGGTTCTGGTTCAGCCTGTGTTACCACCTGCTTCAAGTCAGCAATATCTTTACCATTTGCTTCATCGTTACCCTTTACATCGGCAATGGAGATAGCAACTTTTGTTTCCGTCAATTCCTGCTGGCTCTTAATCTCATCATCCTCGTGTACCTCTTCATCTTTCTTGATGACAGGTGCCGTAAATTTGATAGAGCTCTTTAAAGCAGGAGGCGGAGGAGCTACCGGCTCCACTTTCTTCATTTCATCCTGTTTCACTTCCGGTTCTTCCAGTTGTGACAGGGTAGTTACCTCAGTCATTACCTCTTTTTGTTTAGGCGTAGCAAGCTTGATAAGTGCCGGAATGCTAAATCCAATCAATGCAACGACTACTACAAACAGCATCGCTATATTGTGTCTTTTGGGTGAATCTTCACGCATCTTATAGGCACCATATGCCTTGTTCTTGCCATTAAATATCAGATCACACCATGCTGAAGAGGTCAAATCTATTTTTGCCATTGTTCTTTTTCTTTTAGGTGTTACTTAATTATTCGGCAATATTTTGTGAGAGCTCACCTTTAGAGTCGTAATTCTTAATCAGGAATTCGTCTGCTTCGGCAATGTTCGTTATCACATACTTACCAATATTGCAAATTTGCATTTCATCGAGAGCGTCAATCAGATTCATATACGAAGCATCATCCGTAGCTTTAATAATCACTGTCGGAGTATCCTTTCCACCTTTTATCTCAGAAAGTTGCTTTGTAAATTCGTCCTCTGATATCTTTAGTTCAAGCTTCTGTTGTTTCAGTTCATTCACTTTACGCACAGCAGCCGCATTCTTTTTCAGAAGTATGGCCCTTAGTCCATCCGGCTTATAACTCGTCTCTTTCAACGATGTATAGTCCTTATAGTTAGGTTCACCTTCATAATAGTATAATTTATTATCACTTCCCAGCAACAATGTAATAGCCTGTGAAGCCTTCACCTTACTCTGTTGCTCTTCTGTGATATTTTTATCATTGCTCGGCATGCTTATCTCCATCGTCTGAGGTTTGCTCAGAGAGGTACAAAGCATAAAGAACGTAATCAGCAGCATATTCATATCGACCATCGGCGTAAAGTCTACGCGCACAGCCATCTTTTTCTGTTTGCTGCCTTTTTTCTTTTTACCGCTTTCTTGTACTTCAGCACTCATAGTTTTATTCGTTTTTAGTTTTCAGAAGTAGTTTTCAGAGAAGTTATCAGATTGTATCTGTTTTCTCTGAGATCCTGAAGCGAGTTCATAACATTCTTAATCACAGCATATGGAGTATTCTGGTCTGCCTTAATAGCAATACGCAAATCTGAATTCACTGCACGTGCATTACGTACCCATGCCTTAAACTGATTATCGATACTATCACAAGGAATTCCTTCATTCTTCAATACAGCATCTTGTTGATCCGCTGGTAAATCCAGGAAAGTTTTCATACTTTTCATTGGTACACCAAAGGTAGAAGAGATAGCAAACTTCTGTTCCTGCTCCGGTGTAAATGTTACTCCATACTCCTTTCCCATATTTTCCAGGACTTCTCTCATATCCGATTGTTTGTCCAGACTCATAAATATCTTTCCGTTCGGATCGACCAATATCGAAAGGATATTGCTTTCCGGAATTTTAATTTCGGAAACTGAGGCTGGAGTTGTTACTTGTACCGGCTCCTTTTTTACGAATGTAGATGTCAACATAAAAAAAGTAAGCAGCAACACAGTAACGTCACTCATCGCCGTCATATCAATGAACGTACTTTTCTTTTTAATTTTTGCTCTACCCATGATTTTTATTTTTTAAAGGGTTCGCACGCTTATTTATGAGTTGCAGCAAATGTCTGCACAATAGAAAATCCGACTTCGTCAAGGCTATAAGTCAGTTTATCAATCTTATTAGTGTAGTAGTTGTAAGAAATAACAGCCAATGCACCAGTAAGAATACCAAAAGCTGTATTGATCAAAGCCTCAGAAATACCTTGTGACAAAGCCATAGAGTCAGCACTACCACCAGCAGCCAAAGCAGCAAATGAACGGATCATACCGATAACTGTACCGAGTAGTCCCATCAAAGTACCTAAGGTAGTAATAGTACCGATAATCGGAAGATTTTGTTCCATCATAGGCAATTCGAGAGCAGTAGCTTCTTCCAATTCTTTCTGAATAGCCAACAACTTCTGGTCTTTAGACAATGTATTGTCTTTTTCCATTTCATCATACTTTTTCAGAGTAGCAGTAACTACGTTAGCTACAGAACCACGTTGTTTGTCACAGATTTCCTGTGCCTTTTGCAAATCACCTGCAGAAAGTGCTCCTTTAATGTTTTCTACAAATTTCACCAGAGTTCCTTTACCGAAAGCCGAACGAAGTGCAAAATAACGTTCTACACTAAGAGCAAGCACTGTCAGTAATAAAGTTTGAATAACCGGTACGATAATACCACCTTTGTAAATTGTTCCTAAGAAGTTTCCAGGCAATGGATGATTGTTGGGGTCGTTGTTCACAAAGTTTCCAGGGTTTCCGAGCAAGAATTCATAAATGCAGATAGCCAGTATAAAACAGCATACAATAACCCATCCAGCAGATTTGATACCTTTAAACGAGGATTTTTTTTGAGTAGTTTCCATAATCAGTTTTTTTGTTTTAAAGAATTTATTAATTTGATTGAATTTAAAATTCAGAGGTACAATTGAGCGCAACGCACCCGGGCTCTACGACAAAGAATCACATTCTAAGCCGCATAGCAAACGTGCAGAATAAATAAAAAGGAATTAAATAAGGATGCGTCTTAGCGCGAAGATGTAATATTCGCTGCTGGATTGAGCGTAATAAGGATCCTTATCAGAATGGTAGGATTTACTTTTGTCAAGTACTAATAAATTCTCTCTTAGACACAGCTTATGCATAATATCCTTCAAAGAATCGAAGATTTCCATGCTGTGACGCATACGCTGATTATGGGAGGAAGTATGTGACTCGGAAATTGGTTTAAAACCCAACTCTACATCCGAAATCGATAATGCATGTAGTCTATTGTAGAAAGCGACATCATCACTGTCTAAAGAAGCGGAAACAGCATTCATTGCAGATTCTGAAACCTGACAGGTAGCAACAGAAGAATCGTCTATATTCAATGCATTACCCCGCATGCTAAATGATAGCAGCAGAATAAACATTAGTAGATATTTAACAGACGTTTTCATTGTACACTTTATAAAAAGGTTTCAAATCATGAATTGAAATATGCCGCAAAAATAATAACTAATCAGATATAAAGCCTATAATTTACATCTTTTAATTATCAAGAATTCCAACTCTACAGTAATAACATAATTCAGTTTAATTTTGTTTTAACTAAAAGAATCTTTCTTTTAAATAAATATGTGATCTACACGAAAAAGAGCTTGATTATATATCAAGTTTCCTTCTAAAAGTAGCTCGTTTAGGGAGGATATAATAAATAGTTAATAGCGTTTCAATATAGAGTTTTATACAATATTACTTCTTGATTTTCAGAATTTCTGTGAATTGTTTTCAGTGTTTTCTTTATAGTATCACAAATAGAACATAAACACCAGAAAACGCCTTAAATTGATTCAAGCGATAATTTAATATCTTGTGATACCATTATCAACAAAATGCAGATAAACACAGATTAATGCATATTAAAACCATTGATTCCTTGTATTTCCCGCACTGGGAAG
>BAJA01000041.1 GCA_000613465.1 Bacteroides nordii WAL 11050 = JCM 12987 | reverse complement strand
AAATTTCTTACATCGGAATGCAGACGCAAGAGGTGGCTATTAAACCGAATCTGAGAGTTGTACTTAAGTCTGATTCACAGATGGTTGACGAAGTGGTAGTGGTTGCTTATGGTTCAGCTAAAAAAAGTTCGCTGACAGGATCTGTTGATATCGTAAAAGCAGAACAGTTAACCAAAGTGCCAGTAACCAGTTTTGACCAAGCATTGCAAGGTAAATCTGCAGGTGTTCAAGTGACTGCCGCCACAGGACGTCCGGGAGCAGGAGCAAATATTAAAATACGTGGAACAAGTTCCATTTCTGCCGGATCAGATCCATTATATGTAATAGATGGTGTACCTATGTCTTCTACGGATTTTGCATCTATAAATGCAAATGATATCGAGTACATGTCTATCCTAAAAGATGCCTCTGCGACAGCTATATATGGATCAAGAGGCTCTAATGGTGTTATTCTTGTTACCACCAAGAAAGGAAAAAGCGGAAAAACGACCTTTAATATACGGGCACAATACGGAATTTCAACTAAGACCACTGACAAGTTTGAAATGATGAATGCACAGGAGAAACTAACTTATGAAAGACAGTTAGGAAGCGGATATGGCGCTACAGGCGGTGCCAATGGTGGTGCAATGACAGACGAGGAAATTGCTGCTCACCCAAGTACAAACTGGCAGATGAAATATTCCGTACCGGCGCAACTCAATTGTATGAATTGAACATGTCAGGAGGTAGTGAAAAGACTAAATTTTATATTTCCGGACAGTATTATGATCAAGATGCCATTGTTCCGGGATCATACCTTACAAGAGAAACAGCCCGTATCAATGTAGAACATACTGTAAGTGATCGCCTAAAAGTGGGAGTAGCAACTTCTGCCGGCATTTCTAAAGAAGGATTGTTAAGAACTGACCGTAATGCTTTAAATCCTTTCAACTATGTATATAGTGCTAACCCTTATGATGCACCTTTCAATGAAGATGGTTCTTATAATACAGATATTACAGTAGGAGGAGTACCATTAAATATCTTCGAAAATATCGATAACAATCCTTCATACATCAATCGTTTGAAAATTGTAGGAGCGTTCAATCTGGAGTGGAAAATCTGGGATGAAATTAAGTATGTAACTGTAGCCGGTGTTGACTTCAATCAAGCAATCCAGTACCAATATAATAAACCGGAATCTCAATTAAGTAACATATTGAGCCCTGATGGTCCTAAAGGTTATAGAAATGACAACTTTACTCAAAGAGCAACTTGGTTATGGACTAACATGTTGACTTACGAAAAAACATTCAACTCTGTACATGCAGTGAAAGCTGTAGTCGGTATGGAAGCACAGGCAAGTAAATACAGAAGAATTAATGCCATGGTAGAAGGATTTGCTACCGGAAAGCTGGATGCTATCAGCATTGGTTCAACTAATAAAGACGTGTTAGGTACAACTACTGAATGGAAAATGTTGTCTTATCTGGGTTCTGCCGGATATACCTATGACGATAAGTATATTTTAGATGTA
The DNA here is from genome assembly GCA_000613465.1 of Bacteroides nordii WAL 11050 = JCM 12987. GTDB lineage: Bacteria > Bacteroidota > Bacteroidia > Bacteroidales > Bacteroidaceae > Bacteroides > Bacteroides nordii. The sequence continues at coordinate 42,692 of BAJA01000041.1, read as the reverse complement.
GCTTTACGCCGTGACGGTTCTTCTCGTTTTGGTGCAGACAACCAGTTCGGTACTTTCTGGGCAGTCGGTCTGGGATGGAATATGGAAAGAGAAAAATTCCTGGAAAATATTGAGTGGTTAACACGCTTAAAAATCCGTGGTAGTGTAGGTACATCGGGTAATAACAATATCGGTGATTACGCAGCTCAAGGTGTATACGGTTATGGTAGTTATAACAGCGAATCGACAGCTTATCCAAGCCGATTGCCGAATCCCAATTTGTCATGGGAGAAGAGTATGCAGACCTCAGTCGGCTTGGATGCTTCTTTCTTTGACTCACGCCTGAGTGTGACTTTTGACCTTTACAAACGTAAAACAACAGATTTGCTTTTGGCAACCCGTCTTTCTATGACTTCAGGTTTCTCCAGCCGTATCGATAATGTAGGAGAAATGGAAAATAAGGGATATGAGTTAGCTATCAGTGGAGACGTTATCAGAACAAATGACTGGACCTTCAGCCTCAACGGTATGATTTCACAGAACAAGAACAAGGTTCTGAAATTATATGAAGGAAACGATATTACAATCGGCTGGAACAGCCTTGTAAGTGAAGGACATCCTATCAATGTATACAAAATGGTACGTTGGGCAGGAGTAAATCCGGCTAATGGTGATGCTCTCTATTATACCAAAGACGGTAAAATAACCAATGTATATAACTCTGACGACGCAGTAATCCTTGACGATAAAACTCCGGATCCTAAATACTTTGGTTCTTTTGGAGCCAAATTGGCTTATAAAGGAATTGAACTTAGTGGTGATTTCTACTTCTCGGGTGGTAATTATATCTATAATCATATTAATTTCTTTACTCAAAGTGATGGTTCAATGATAGACCAGAACCTTGATAAGAAACTCCTCTACAATCAGTGGACTAAACCCGGTGATATTACCAATATCCCTAAACAAAGTCTGAATAACCAAAGTTATCAATCAACCAGATATCTGGAAGATGCTTCTTACTTGCGTTTGAGGAACATAACCTTAGCTTATACCTTACCTAAAAGATGGTTAAAACCATTGCGTATGGAAAATCTCAGGATTTATGCACAAGGATTGAATCTATTCACAATCACTAATTTCTCTGGATTAGACCCGGAAGTAGGTGATTCACCTACAACAGGATTAGCTGCTACAGCCGGTCCCGCTGCATCTGTACTTGATTTCAGTTTCCCGGCAGCACGCACCATTATGTTTGGTATTGAGATAGGTTTCTAATAACACCTTTTAATTTGTAAAAAAGATAAAATATGAAATTATTAAAAAAAACAATAATACCCGTTGCAACTGTATTCGTTTTTGCAATGACAGGATGTGCTGATTTCTTAGATACTACTCCACATGATTCATTAAATAGTGATAATGCATTGGAAAGTATCGAAGACTTTGATAATACCACTAAAAGTGTGTATGAATCAATGCGTAGTCAATATTATACTGCTAATTTTATGCTGATGGTTCCGGATGTAATGTCCGACAACCTGGTACTGAACCGTAATGGCCGCCAGATATATAATGAATTCTCAGATTTCAGATATTATGCAGACACATATGGAATCAGTGGACTATGGAGTTCAGCATATAATGCCATCTTAGGTGCTAATGAGGTAATTACCCGCTTAGAGAAAGAAAATACTTTCCAGGGCAATGAGAAAACAATAAGCGACAATCTATTAGCAGAATGTTTGGCACTGAGAGTTGATACATTTTGACCTTGTACGTGCTTATGGAAAAGATTATAAAACTGCAAGCGATGGTGATCTTGGTGTAACTTACAAAGATTATACAGAAGTAGACCTTCCTTCCAGACATACAGTAAAATACGTTTATTCAAGATTGGTAGAAGATCTGGAAAACGCTAAAAAGTTAATGAGTGACAACTATAATAAAAGTATAAACAGCCGATTGAACAAGAAATCTATCAGCGCTATTCTTTCTCGTGTGTATCTGACAATGGGCGAAGATGCAAAAGCTGTGTCGGCTGCTACAGATGCTATTGCCGGAGACGGCTCTGATATTGCAAGCATTAGTGATTTCTCCAAAATATTCACTACAAGCATGGAAGTTCCTGAGGTATTATTCCGTATTGCAATTACTGCCGATAATGGATACCTACCCGGTAATGATTGGGGACAGGGTAGCGAGTCTTCTTATATCGCTAATTACTCGGTAACTTATAGTTTGAATGAACTGTATAAATCTACAGACATCCGCCGGTCACAAATTAAACTTGTAAATGGAGGAGCATACAATGTAGTATGGAAATATAATAACGGAGGTAAATCTACAGGTTTGATTGATATTCCTATCATCCGTGCTTCAGAGGTATATCTGACACGTGCGGAAGCTAACTATAATTTGAAAAATTATGATGATGCCCTGTCAGACTTGAATCTGGTGAAAGAAAGACGTTATTCTGATTATGAAGAAGGAACCGAATCCGGAGCCGCTCTGGAAAAAGAAATTCAACTACAACGTCGTTTAGAGTTGGCTTTCGAAGGACATCGCTTCTTTGATTTGAAACGTAGACACGAAGACGTACAGAGAGATGGAAAGGGTTTTATGGCTGATGGTTCAGGAGTACCCTCTTCTACTCAGCATGTATCGGCAGATAGCCCGTATTACGTAATGCCGATTCCGCAGTCTGAAATCGACGCGAATAAGAATATGGTTCAAAACAAGTATTAACTTTCAAAGAATACATAAATGAAAAAACTAAAATATTTAAGTTTGATTGGTGGCTTGTTACTTGCAATAACATCATGCGACGACAATGAGCCTCAATCATTCTTGCAGAAGATACTTTTGTAAGTTTTCCTGAGGCAACAGCTTCCATTGATGAAAATGCAACAGAAACAATTAAAATTCCAATTGCTCTGGCAGGATTACCTAACGGAGAGAAAGTAACTGTAAATGTAGCAGCAGTAACAGAAGGCGAAGCTGTTCCAGCTATTGAAGGTACTGATTTCAATATCAAAAACAAAACAATCGTTTTTGAAGAAGGTTTTGGAACTCAGTATATAGAAATTGAGGCAATAGACAATGATCTGTTTACAGGGAAAAAAACATTTAATTTGGTAATTGCGAGTACCGTACCAGTTTTAAAAGAAACTGTGCAAAATTCTGTCAGAGTAAGTATTATTGATGATGAGCATCCGTGGGCTGCTATCATTGGTACATACAGCATAACAGGTACTTCCGGATTTGATGGAACTGATGTAAGTATACCGGCAGTGGTTACTGCTTCTGATGATGACGTAAATGTCTTGAATCTTAATTTCGGTTATGGTACTTTGGCTACTATGAGTATTGAAGAGGTAGAAGGTGAGATTATGATTTCTATCAAAGACAATCAGTACATCGGCCCAACACCTAAACCAACAGATAATTGGAACCGTTATTTCAGAGCAACTCATGTTGACGGTGAAGATTTATATACGTTAAATGCCTTAACGGGCATCTTTGAAGATGGAGTCATAACTTGTGAGTACGGATTGGGCTTCCAGCTATCCATCCTACAACAGGAGCATCCGGCGGATATTTCACATTATTTGAAGACGGAATTGTATTTACTAAAGCAAAATAGCGGATTTTGTCTTATAAATAAATTTATTTGCAATAAGGTCACCTTTAGGGTGGCCTTATTTGCCTAAAAGCAACTATATTATGAAAAAATATATATCTATAATCCTGCTATTATGCTATTGTTGCCTGTTAACGTATGCAGCCCCTTTCCGTTTTTTGGAGACGATTGTGACTCAGGCGGATGGAAGTCAATTAACTCTATATGCATCAGGAGATGAATTTTATCATTGGGTGCATGATAAAGACGGATATACTATTGTGCAAGCGGATGATGGTTACTGCTACTATGCAGTGAAAAACGATAAAGGTGAAATGGTCCCCTCCTCTTGCCGGGCAGACAAGGCATTACCCAAAGAGGTAAGTATCAATCCCTGGCTGAAGATTCCGAAAAAACGATATGAAGAACGGCGGGAGCAAATGCGAAATCAAGCTATAACAAGAGCTTCAAGGCCTCAATATGCATCTCATAAAAATCCATTAAATAATATTGTTATTTTCGTTTCTTTTCAGGATGTCACTACATTTTCAAAAAAAAGAACAGTATACGATAGCAGGTTCAACAGTACAACCTCTTCCAGTGGTTCCTTAAAAGATTATTATCAAGAAGTTTCATATAGTAGCCTTGATATAACTTCTCATTTCTATCCTAAAGCCGCTGATCTGGAAACTAAAACTGACGGATATATTGACTTTCATAAAAGAGGGTTCTATCGTCCTTATAACGCAACAACCAATCCGGATGGGTATAGAACAAGTGATGAATCGACAAATAGAGAACATAATTTAATTGTAAATGCCATTGATGCTGTAAAAGCTTCTATTGAAGAAGATTTCACTCCGGAAGAATTGGATAATGACAATGACGGTTATATAGATAATGTATGTTTTGTTGTTCAAGGAAACAGTGATGGCTGGAGTGACTTATTATGGGCACATCGCTGGTCATTATACACCAAAGAATGTTATATTCATGGCAAACGCGTGATGGATTATGTATTCCAACCCGAAAATCAAGTAACTATAAATACACTTTGCCATGAAATGTTTCATGCATTGGGAGCACCGGATTTGTATCATTATAGCGAAGAGAGCAAAAATCTGGATCCTGTAGGCAGTTGGGACCTGATGAACAGTGTTGGTGCCATATGGGTGCCTATATGAAATGGAGATATGCAGGACAAAGTTGGATAAAAGAGATGCCAACCATCACACAACCTGGTACCTACACTTTACTTCCGTTGTCACAAAGTGCAGAAAACAGTTGCTATAGAGTGAACTCCACCAATCCCAATGAATATTATGTATTGGAGTACAGGAAGAAAGAGGGACGTTATGAAAAAAATCTGATCCGTTCCGGATTACTTATCTATAGAATCAATACAACAGTTAAAGATGGAAATCGTAACGGACCACCGGATGAAGTATATATCTATCGTCCATTTGGTTCATTAACAGAAAATGGTTTCCTGGATGAAGCTGCCTATCAAACTAACTCAGGAGCCGTTATGACAGATAAAACTTTTCCAAAACCTTTCTTGTCAGATGATTCTGATGGTGGTTTAAGAATAACTAATGTAATTATGGAAGATGACAAATTAACATTTGATATAAATTCCATTCCAACAGGTCTTGAAAGTCTTTCAGACAATAGAAAAATACAGTTATTGTTTAATGAGGGAATACTGTATGTAACAGCGGATACGAATGTTGACCATATCACAGTAGTAGACATCTCCGGAAAAATTCTGGAAGATGTTAAAAACGTTACCCAGCTCTCATTAAAACATCTCTCGAAAGGTACTTATATTGTGTCTGTTTTATCCGGAAATGACATATACAAACGAAAAATATTTATAGAATGAAAATAACCTATATTGGCTTGATTATCTTATTGTCAGGTATTTCTATCAATACTAAAGGGCAAAATACAAATCATCATTTTATATTTGATCAGTTCAGAGAGGCTACCGTCTTATACAAGAATCAAAAAAGGACACATGCCACTCTTAACTACAACAAGGCTACAGAAGAGATGATTTACACCTCGCAAGAAGGGAAAAATATGGCGCTGTATCCGATAGATCAGATTGATACCATATATTTTGATAAACGAAAGTTTATCCCGGTGGATAATCGGTTTTATGAGGTTCTCACACAAGATAGATATACTTTATATGCTTCCTATCGTTGCCGTATGAGTGTCCGGGCACAAAATATCGGTTATGGTACTTCTTCAACCACAGCTATTGATAATATCTCGTCACTAAATACATCCGGTGAAATATATCAATTGAAATTACCCGAAAACTATAAAGCAGAGCCTTATGTTTGGTATTATATTGAAATAGCTAATGAATTGAATAAGTTCTCTAAAGCCAAAGAATTAATAAAGTTATTCCCTGATTTAAAAAAGGAAATAACATCATTCATAAAAGAGAACCGAATAAAAAACAGTACTCAGGATATAGTTGAAGTAGTTCAATATATATCCGACTTATAATTTGAAAAAATGAGTGGGACGCATTTGATAATGGAATATTCAGTAAATATTCCTAAAGATGATACGTCCCACTTTCGTACAACATTAATATTGATTCCCAACTAACTGGTAAAATGCTCGAAAGTCTGTACTTACCACAGGTACAGACTTTCGAGCTATATTAAACATTGCCACTCATCCCAAAAACATTATCCGGAACAATAGAAATAGTCTCGTTCGTCAAACACGTTTGTTAATATCGTTAATGTACTTTTTTAACAGTAAGGATTTACTTTACAAGAATGTACACTTTAACATACCAAGAGTGTACAATATAGTGTGGCAAAAGTGTACAATTAACACTCGCATAAATGTACACTCTTACCTGCCTTTAAGCAAGAGGTCTGTATGCGCTATAAATCAAGAGATTACATAAGGAAAAACATTCTAATCCTGCCTCACATCTCTTCTTAAAAAAATCTTGTAATTACTTTTTTGACAATCATGCATCCATCGGATGATCTTAACAACAATGCAATTCCCTACATCATTCCTTCTTTCAATATCCCGACTAAAATAGGTCTTAATCCACTGACAAAACACTCCACAGCAATCACCATCAGGATAAGTCCCATTAAACGCATCATTACATTATTGCCCGTTTCACCTAAAACTTTAACCAACCGGGTTGAAGCACGAAGAATGAGAAAAGTAATAAAGTAAATCAATGCGATCATCCCTATCAGGACACTTTTCATTTCGATAGTGTGAGAATCCTCCATCAGCACAATGGCATTGGCAATGGCACCCGGTCCACACAACATCGGAATAGCTAAAGGAGTAATCGAAATATCATCGGCATAAGTTTTAATCTCTTCGTCTTTCAATTTCATAGGCGTATAACGCGCCTGCAACATATCAAAACCAATCTTAAAAATAATGACCCCACCAGCAATACGGAATCCATTGGTAGAGATACCGAAAAATTTAAAAAGGAGTTGCCCTGCAAACACAAAGACCATAAGGGTAAGAAAAGATACAATCGTGGCACGCCGCACAATTGCACGCCGCTCTTTATCCGTCATTCCATGTGTCATCGTCAGAAATACAGGCATCGTACCCAAAGGATTTGTCAACGTAAAAAAGGAGGTAAAACACAGTAAAGCAAAAGGCAAAAGAGTTTCCATAACAGTTGTATCTTTATACGTTATTTTTCAACGCAAAAGTACGACTTATCTATAAATACTACAATATTTCCAACAAATCTTTCAGGTCTTTCAGTTGATAAGTGGGCTGGAAAGGAAATTCGGTGCGACCGGAAACATTGTAAAAGGCCTGGTGCATCCCTACCCCATTGGCTCCTACGATATCGGCCTCCCAACTATCCCCGATCATCAATGATTCACGCAACTCTGATTGAGTAGCCGAAAGTGCAAAATGAAAGATCTGCGAAGCTGGCTTCAAAAGCCCAATGTCATCTGAAAGAATTACTTTTTTAAAATAAGATTCAATTCCCCCGGAACACATTTTACGGTATTGAAGCTCCCGAAAGCCATTGGACAAAATATAAAGATTATAACGCGAAGCCAAATTATCAAGTACCTCCTTCGCATGAGGCATCAACCGTCTTTTAGTTGGGATAACAGCAAAAAAGTCATCCGAATATGCTTTCGCTAAAGCAAAATCGCCAGCGCCCACTGCCGCAAGAGGATACAGAAAGCGCTGACGATTGAGTTCCTCTTTGGTGATTTGACCGTTACCATATTCCATCCACAATTCTATATTACGCCGTTGATAAAGCGAATAGAAATGCTCAAAGGAATCAAAGAAAGCATCCAGCTTATACTTATAATACATCTCTTCGAATGTATCACGTGCATTTGCCGAAAATGCCCAAAGTGTATCGTCTAAATCAAAAAAGAGATTTTTATACTTCATTATTTAACCTGGATAACTAAATATCTGGATACACTCCAAAATTCTTTTGGATTTGTAATCTTCAAAGTCAGTTGTCCCTTATCGTCTTTTACCAATTCATAAGAACCGACAGGATGAGTAGTTAATAACTCTGCACGTTTTGAATACAATTTAATTTCTTTAGTAGTACGGATATCAATCTGAGTAAAATAATCTTTATTGAAATCTGCATTTTTCAATACATCACCACTTTGAAGAATCTTTTGAGACTTCAATTCTGATTTCGTTCCAAATACAAACCATGCAGCGTTGATTGCTTTATCCTGTTCTGCCACAGTCTTAGCTTTCGCTTCATTTTCAGCAGCAAGAGACTCTTTATCAGCAGCAAGGCCACTAACAGCAGCATCCAATTCCTGAATACGGATATTTTTAGAAGCAAGTTCAGCCTGCAATTCTTCGATACGTTGTTGTTTAGCAACCAACTCCTGAGTTAAAGACTCAACCGCTTTCTTCAGCTGAGCAGAATTGTTCTTACTACTCTTCAACATAGCCTGCAATTTAGCAATCTGAGCTTTGTTCTCTTCCATTTGTTTAGTGATGAATTCAATATCAGAAGCAATCTGCTGTTTTGCAGATGATGAATTTTCTGTTATTGTGCCACGTTGCAAGTCTACACGGCTCTCAGCATCGTTTATCTGGCGGAAACCTTCCTGAATTTCATTGAATGTTCCCATCATTTCGTCCAACTCGGCATTACGCTGTGTCAGTTCTATCAATAAAGAATCATTTTCAGCTTTAAGGTCTTTACTACCACCTTTAAAACCATCACACGAAGCCAACATGGCTGCGCATACAATTAAAACTGCTAACTTTTTCATACGTTTACGTTTTTACGTTTTTTAAATGAAGTTATTTAATCGTCTATTCCTGCAATTACAATTACTATCTCGCCACGAGGATCAGTCTCGGTAAAATGCTCGATTAGTTCAGTCAAATTACCCCGAACAGTCTCTTCATGGACTTTAGAAATCTCCCGGGACACACTGGCCTGACGTTCCGGACCAAAATATTCCGCAAACTGCGTCAATGTTTTCAACAAACGATGGGGAGATTCATAAAATACCATCGTACGGCGTTCCTCTACCAGAGACTTCAGCTTCGTCATACGCCCCTTTTCTGGGGAAGAAAGCCTTCAAAACAAAACTTCTCGTTGGGCAATCCTGAAGCCACCAATGCCGGAACAAAAGCTGTTGCACCAGGTAAACATTGTACTTCAATGCCATTACGCACACATTCGCGTACTACAAGAAATCCCGGATCAGAGATACCAGGCGTACCAGCATCCGAAATCAAAGCCACCGTTTCACCAGCCTTTATTCTATTAACAACGCTCTCCACCGTTTTATGTTCATTAAACTTGTGGTGAGATTGCATTGCATTCTTTATTTCAAAATGTTTCAGCAATATTCCGGAAGTACGTGTATCCTCAGCCAGAATGAGATCAACCTCCTTCAGTATCCGGATAGCCCGAAAAGTCATATCCTCCAGATTTCCTACCGGCGTGGGTACTACGTATAATTTTCCCATATTCATTATCCGATTAATTAAAATACTTTTTGAGAAGTTCCTGGAAATCAATCATAGCCTCATTCTCTTCATCAACATTTACCTTTGAATACAGAAAAGCAATGGCAGTATCCAAAGAACTCATCTCAGAGATCTGCTCTATAACCCGATTCATCTGTTCACTATCACCATTAAATAATTCACGTGAAAAACGGAAAGAATCATTCAAACTAATAGATCGCCGTAAGTCCGTCACTGGTCTGATACGCTCTCCCAATATAGATCCTGCAGAAACATTTTTTATTGTCTCCTGCACCTCTATTTGTGATTGAGATTCTACTACTTGTAAAGTCTCTTTTTCTTCTTCCACCTCTTCGAGAATAGTTTCCTCTATCTCTTTTTCTGTTAGAATGGGTTGAATACTCTCTCCTTCAACAGGTTTCTGTACAGTATCCAGCTCTGTCAACATCTGGTCCAACCGGTCACGCATTTGCAGAATATTCCGCTTCAACACTTCGCGTAAGGTCCCATTAGGCTCACGTTCGAAAGCCTTCATCAGGTACTTTAACTCCTGAATATCCAGTTCTATGTTGGTCAATAGTGCTTGCATAGCCTTCTTGTTTACCTTTTTGTAGATGCCGCAAATGTAGAAATAAATAATGAAAAAACATCAGAAAGCGAACAAAAGTGTTATTTTTGCAACCAAATATAACACACTAAATCATGGTATTATTTTCAGAAGATCACATACAGGAAACTAGAAGAAGAGGAAGAATAGAAGTTATTTGCGGCTCCATGTTTTCGGGAAAAACAGAGGAGTTGATACGTCGTCTCAAACGTGCTAAGTTTGCTCGCCAACGTGTAGAAATTTTCAAACCTTCTATTGATGTGCGCTATTCTGAAGCCGATGTCGTTTCACATGACAGTAACGCAATCTCCTCTACTCCTATTGATTCGTCAGCCAGTATATTATTATTCACATCTGAGATTGATGTAGTAGGTATAGATGAAGCACAGTTTTTCGACAGCAGTCTGATCGATGTATGTAATCAACTGGCAAATAATGGGATAAGAGTAATCATTGCCGGACTGGATATGGATTTTAAGGGTAATCCTTTTGGCCCAATGCCCGGACTGTGTGCCATAGCCGATGAAGTTTCAAAAGTACACGCCATTTGTGTTAAGTGCGGCCAATTGGCTTCCTTTTCACATCGAACTGTAAAAAACGACAAGCAAGTAATGTTGGGAGAAACAGCCGAGTATGAACCCTTGTGCCGCGAATGCTATTTGCGTGCTTTAGAAGAAGATAAAGAAAAAGGATAAAAAATCAATAAATATGGAAAGGAAGAAAATAACATTCGACAGCTTTATACGTGGTTCAATCTGTTGTATTCTTATTGTTGGAGTATTAATGCTGGTTGAAAGGCTGAGCGGAGTATTGTTACCTTTCTTTCTGGCATGGCTCATTGCTTATTTGATTTATCCGTTAGTCAAACTTTTCCAATACAGGTTACGTTTAAAAAGCCGGGTACTTTCTATCTTTTGTGCATTATTCTCCATTACAGTAGTTGGAGTTACCGCTTTTTACTTTCTGGTACCTCCACTGTTAGAAGAATTTGGAAAAGTGAAAGATCTTTTGGTCATGTACTTCACCCATGGTATAGCCGACAATTCAAATGTGCCGAAAAGCCTTGCCGATTTTATTCAGGAAAATATAGACATGAATGCCTTGAGCCGTATTCTCAGCGAAGAAAATATAGTCAACGCTGTAAAGAGTACAGTGCCTAAGCTTTGGATGCTGTTATCTGAATCTATAAACTTCTTATTTAGTATTCTGGCGTCTTTTATCATCCTATTATATGTAGTGTTCATCTTATTGGATTACGAGTCTATTGCCGAAGGCTGGATACACTTACTACCTGCTAAATATCGTACTTTCACTACCAACCTCATTAAAGATGTCCAGAATGGTATGAATACTTATTTCCGTGGGCAAGCCCTCGTGGCTCTCTGTGTAGGTATATTATTCAGTATCGGTTTTCTCATTATAGATTTTCCAATGGCTATCGGATTAGGGTTATTTATCGGTGCTTTAAACATGGTCCCCTATCTTCAGATTATTGGTTTCCTGCCTACGATCATGTTAGCCATTCTTAAAGCGGCCGATACCGGACAGAATTTCTGGATAATCATTGCTTCGGCCTCAGCTGTATTTATAGTTGTTCAAATTATCCAGGATACATTTATTGTTCCCAAAATTATGGGAAAGATAACTGGATTAAATCCTGCCATTATTCTACTCTCACTTTCTATTTGGGGATCATTGATGGGAATGTTAGGTATGATTATAGCACTCCCACTAACAACATTGATGCTCTCTTATTATCAACGTTTCATTATTAACAGAGAAAGAATAAGTGAATCAAATCTGGAATATACTGAGGATCAGCAACGTGAAGAAGAAATTGAAAAATAGTACAAACTTTTTTATAGTTTTTGCTTGCAAATATAAAAAAAGTCACTACCTTTGCACCCGCAATCAGGAAATAACTGATTTGCAACAAGGATTGATTCGCTAGCTCAGCAGGTAGAGCACAACACTTTTAATGTTGGGGTCCTGGGTTCGAGCCCCAGGCGGATCACTGAAACAACAAGAAAAACCAAGTAAATCCCTGATAATTAGACATTATTAGGGATTTCTTTTTTTTTGGCAGATAGCAAAAATAGCCGTTTCAAGTATATTATCGGTGGATAAATCGTGGGACTAAAATTTAATCGAAAAATCTCCAAACCGTATGTAACTGCGAACATAATTCATGCGTAAAGTATTTATAGTATCTGAAACCAACAAGCTACATTGTTCTAAAGAACAAATATGTCACCATAAGATTCTGTTCCAACAGACAGAACAACGATTTAAAAAGCCATTCGGCTACCAACAGGAACTGTACCATATCTTTTAAATACTACAATGCTATGAAGAACAGAAGAATCCCCGGCCAACTCAACATACAAGAACAATAAATCTCCGATAAAAGAAGAAAGACAGATATATAGAACTAAATTAGACTGTTTTACAAATAATTGCTACTTTTGCGAATATTAGTGTTATGTTATTCTTACTGTATATTATATACTTTGGATAACTTATTGCATCAATCTCGAAATTATGCATATTTCTTAATATGAGTATAAGTACAGAAGTTAAAAGAAAGTTATGGGCCTCTTCAGGAGGCTACTGTGGCAAGCCAGATTGTCATGCAGACTTATTCCCATTTTTTGAAAGTGGAGAAATAACAAATATAGAAGAGCTTGCACACATTATAGGACAAAGGGAAAATGGACCAAGGGGCAAAAATAATTTACCCATAAGTCAGCGAGATGAATTTGAAAATATAATACTGCTATGTCCAACTTGCCATACAACTATTGACAAAAACCCACAGCTATTCCCTAATGATACTATAAAACAATGGAAAAAGAACCATGTGGAAAGTATCAAAAATCTTTTTCATGCACCCAAATTTGATTCACGAAAAGAAGCAGCGAAATACCTAAGACTATTATTTGCAGAGAATAAGGCAATATTTGATAAATATGGTCCTTACTCTGAAAATGCGAAAACGAAGCCGATGGAAACCGAATTTATGTGGGAAAAGCTATCGATACAAAAGTTATTACCCAATAATAGAAAAATAGAGTCAACAGTTGAACAGAATCAAGAACTTTTAAGGGATAATGAATTCGGTTTATTTATAGAATTTAAATTGCATAGAGCAGGTTTTGAGTACAATAAAATTTCCGGAGATGTAAATTCTACAGTTCCGACCTTTCCAATTGACTTTGAAAATATATTTCAATGAGAGAAAAAAACATAGAAAAAGTCGCTCCATCAAGTAAAACCTTTTTTAAGAATGGTATGAATGGGCATTCAGCAGTAAGATGTATTACTGATTTAGGAAACAACATGTATCTAATAAACAGAACCGACAATAAACCAGATATTAAGGTTTTAGTAGCTGATATCTACATTGCAGGCGAAGCTGATATACTTGAAATCAGCTCTAATTTGCATGATATAGATTGTATTGTCCTAATTGGATTTTATAATCGGTACTCAAATGAAGCCAAAAAATTGGCCAAATCAATGAATGTAGGTTTATTTAACTATAGAGAGTTCTTTGGAGCTATCCATTATAGTGGCAATGCTTTTATTGATTATACACAAAAGGAAAGATGATTAAATTAAGTATTCCCCCTCAAAAACACTTTGACCATTACCTTTTTGGATCGGTTTTATACTCAGAGAATCCTTCTGATATTGATATTGCAATAATCTATGACAAAAAATTTATCAGCTTACAAGACGCTATTCACTATCGGCACAAATTGATTGAAAGGCTGTCTGAGTTTACACCGTTAGAAATTGACACAATCCTTCTTTCAAAAGAAGAAGAAATTGAAGTTGAATTTTTATCAAATGCTAAACACCTAAAGATTTAAGACTACGTATTACACACGGTTTGTCGGTAACCTCGGACAGAATATTACGTAAAGTATGTATGACTCAATAGGATATGCTTTCTGAGATTCCCGAATTACCTGACACTGAATTCCGTGGAAGTAATATTGCCTGGTTAAGAGACGGTTCTGTAAGTGGCTCTCTGGATTTCTTTTCATTGGCAGTCACAGAGACCTTTTAAAACCCGGTGAAATGCAGTACGTTTAAGTGAGAATTTTCTCTGTCGTTTACAAGTGCTGTTATACTCCGTATCCTACATTAAACAAGATACAGAGTATAGTAGTAGAAGTGTAATCACTAAAAAAGACTAAAAAAGGTGCTTCGGAATTTGGTTGTCACAGAAACAATGCCCAACTTTGCACCGCAAAACAAGAATAAACATATAATTCCTCATCGGAGGGCATTATGTACAACGATAGTGCCGGATAAGATGAATGGTAGAAAAATCATTCATTTTATCCGGCACTTTCTTTATCAAAGAACGAACCAGAGTGAAAATTAAATATTGAAAGATATGGAAATAGTAAGTAGTAAAAAGACAAAGTTAGCGAAACCAGGTTTTGTATTTATCCAAACAGTGGTGATGAAAACACTGTATTCTGTTCCACACAACTTTATGTATAACCATCTAAATATATAGAATTATGAATATCTTGTACTCAACGACCTATCTAATCTGCTATACGATATCCATACTTCCTTACTGGGTTTTATATCGGATATCCGACATTCTTTACGTTCTACTCTATCATCTTATTAAATACAAGAGAAAAATCGTTCGCAATAACCTTCATATATCTTTTCCTCATAAGGAAAAGCATGAAATTCTTACCATAGAAAAAGAATTCTATTCCTTTCTATGCGATCAGTTTGTTGAGACTATCAAGCTATGCTCCATCTCAGAGAAAGAAATAAGTAAACGCATGCTCTTTGAAGGACTCCCTGAAATGCTAAATGGACTAAAAAATGAAAACAAGAATTTTGCTTTTCTCTATATGAGCCATTATGGTAACTGGGAATGGTTATCACTGCTCGCAACCAAAGTACATAAGCAAAACTCACAGATAGTCAACGGATATATCTATTATCCTTTGAAGAACAAGGTGTTTGATAAAATACTCTTTAAACTGCGGAATCGATTCGGTGGAAAAAGTATCACGATAAAAGAGACTGTCCAACGAATCATTGAATTAAAAGAAAATTCCCGGAAAGCAATAATCGCTTTTGTATCCGATCAGGCACCACTATGGAGTGGGAAATTCCATTGGAGTAACTTCTTCCAGTGGGAAACCCCAGTGGTTACCGGTGCCGAACAAATAGGAAAACATGTGGACGCACTCATCTTTTATGCAGAGATGGAGCGCATCAAAAGGGGATATTACCGATGCAAAATTAGTCGTATGATAGACGATATACAGCAATATGCTGACTACGAAGTAACCGACTTATTTATGAGCAAACTAGAACAATCCATACATAAAGCTCCATCATACTGGTTGTGGACACATAATAGATGGATACGCACCCGGGAAGAAATTATGGTCTGGTACAAAAGAATTATACATAAAAAAGAAAACGTTTGATGAAAGAGTTAAATCTGACACAAGGCAACGTACCTAAAGTACTATTACAATTTGCAGTACCTTTTCTAATAGCGAATATATTACAGGCACTCTATGGAGGGGCCGATCTTTTTGTTGTGGGTCAATATGACGACTCGGCAAGTGTGGCAGCCGTAGCTATCGGCAGTCAGGTAATGCAAACCATTACGGGAATTATCCTCGGCATTACAACAGGCACTACCGTACTGATCGCTATAGCGACCGGCTCAAAAGACAACCGGCAGGTAGCTTCCACAATCGGATCATCCGTGTGGTTGTTCTCAATTATCGGGGTTGTACTAACCCTGACAATGACACTTTACCACAGTCAGATAGCCGAATGGATGCATACTCCATCCGAAGCAATGTCTGATACAAAAAGTTATATTCTGGTCTGCTCAACCGGTATTCTGTTTATTGTGGGATACAACGTTGTATGTGGTATCCTACGTGGTTTAGGCGATTCAAAAACTCCACTTTATTTCGTAGCATTGGCGTGTGTTATCAATATTGTTCTCGACTTTATATTAGTCGGATATTTCCATCTTGGAGCTACTGGAGCAGCCATTGCCACCGTAACGGCACAAGGAGTCAGTTTTGCCACCGCACTTTGGTTCCTTTACCGAAAAGGGTTTCATTTTGAGTTTACACGACGTGATATCCGGCTAAACAGAAGTTTATCGAAGAGAGTTCTGACATTGGGGGCTCCCATTGCATTGCAGGATGCCCTCATCAATACCTCATTTCTATTAATTACCGTTATCGTAAACCAAATGGGGGTTATCGCATCAGCATCTCTGGGTGTTGTCGAAAAAATCATCGTATTCGCGATGTTACCTCCAATGGCCATATCATCTGCAGTAGCAACGATGACAGCACAAAATTATGGAGCCGGACTTGTACAGAGAATGAATCAATGTCTTCTCTCCGGAATAGGGTTCGCCCTTATCTTCGGAGTAACAGTTTGCCTATATTCGCAATTCCTGCCAGAAACACTTACGGTATTTTTCACCAAAGACCCTATGGTAGTAGCAATGGCCGCTGAGTATCTGAAGGGATATAGTCTCGACTGTGTCATCGTTAGTTTCGTGTTCTGCATCAATTCTTATTTCAGCGGACAAGGAAACTCAATATTCCCTATGATTCATAGTTTAATAGCCACTTTCCTGTTTCGCATCCCACTCTCATACTGGTTCAGTCAAATAGACAGTTCCTCATTATATATTATGGGATTTGCACCACCTATATCAACAGTTGTATCCTTACTGATATGCATCTGGTATTTGAGATATACAAAAAACAGACGTTTGAAAGAAGGTATAATAACAGCCATTTAAACAACTTTATTAACAGCTTATCCTGTTATTCACAACATTACTCATTACTATTGTTCATAAAGTATGAATAACCGATAGAAGATTCGGATAATCAAGAGATTACCCTGTTAATAACTTTGTTTAAACACTGATTTTCCTCGCAATAAACGGTGAGAGTCGCGCATATAAAACCGATGAATCAACCCAATTGCCCAGTGATACATTACCCCCGATGAACTGAACTTTCTTCATTGCTGGTATGTTATAACAATATAAACATTAAAAACATTGCGGTTATGGAAAAATATCTAATTCACAGTAACGAGCTGCACCTGATTGATAAGGCAAAAATCCATCAGGCTGTAGAAAAGATGGTAGAATCTCTCGACATGGCAGCAGGGTCAACTTCTTGTTTCGACTTGTACAAAGTAGTGGAAACCTATTTTACAGACCTGGATAAACGGAAAAAGATGAACCATCTCCTGGATATCACAGATACAGCCGAAGAGATAGAAGAAGAATTTGGAGTATGCTAACTTAATAAAAAATATCAGTACATATAAAGAAAAAGAGTCTTTAAAAAACTTTATACACTCAATAAAAAAACAGCGTCATGAAGATTGCCATAATCTTCATGACGCTGTTTTTTCATATCCTATACCATCCGTTTTTATTACTCGATGAGCGTAAACTTCTTTTTAAGACGAATATCCTCCGAACTGGCTCCCACGCGTACTTCAAATGTACCCGGTTCAACTGTCCATTCCATATTCCGATCAAGTAGTTCCAAATCTGCGGGTTTCAGGGTGAAATGCATACGTTTCGTTTCATTGGGTTGCAATAAAACGCGTTGGAAACCACGCAAACGCGAATCATAAGTCACTACACTACTAACCAAATCACGTACATAAAGCTGCGCCACTTCCTCTCCTGCATATTTTCCTGTGTTGGTAATATCAAAAGAGATCTGTACTTCACCTTGTGTCCCTTTGGCAGGAGCTGTCACTTCAAGATTACTATAAGCAAAAGTTGTATAGCTAAGTCCATAACCGAAAGGATACAAAGCCCCCAGTACCGTGTACTTCCGCTACCATTGGGGCCGGATGAAGGTTGAGTACCATGTGATCCTTTCTTAAACGGGAAGTTTAATTCAATCTGCCCTACTGATTTTGGAAAAGTAACGGTCAGTTTACCTCCCGGATTATAATCACCAAACAGCGTTTCTGCAATAATCTTCCCACCCTGGAAACTCGGGAACCAGGCCTCAAGAATAGCCGGCAAATTCTGATCTTCCCAATTGATAGTAAGTGGCTGACCATTGATAAGTACCAGTACTACCGGTTTCCCTGTGGCATGCAGTGCTTGCAAAAGTTCACGTTGGCGCCAGGTAACTCAAGAGAGGTACGAGAGCGGCTCTCTCCTACCCGGTATTCGTCTTCACCCATCACGGCAATGATCACGTCGGCAGACTGTGCCTCTGAAACAGCCTTATCCATATCCGCCACTTCCTCTGCTGTAAGTACTGCCGGCAATACTTCACTGGCAGGCCATTCTTTATCTATGATATTACACCCCTTTGAGTAAACAACTTCCACATCTCTTTTTAAATAGTCTTTGATACCCTGAAGTACAGTAATCGTTGGCAAACCATTCGGACCATAGCGGCTAATCATAAAGTTATCTTCATCTGCTAATGGCCCGGTAACCAATACTTTCTTTATCTCTTTCTTATTTAATGGTAACAGTTGTCCATCGTTTTTAAGTAAGACCAAAGACTGACGTTGCATCTCCTTTACAAATTCCGAATGCTTGTCTGCACCTGCCACTTCATCCGCCTCTTTCGGATTATCCCGGTAAGGAGCATCAAACAACCCCAGACGAAACTTCACTGCCAACACTTCACTTACACGCTTGTCAATCGTTGCCATTGATATCTTGTTTTCTGCCAGCAAACGACGAATAGGCAAGATGAAATCAGCCGGAGGTGTAAAATGAGTACGCACATTCAATCCCGCTTCCAACACCTGTCGTACAGCTTCGTCATAATCTTCGGCTACCTGATGCTTGGTATGCACAAATTCCACTGCCTGGCTATCGCTCACCACGTATCCGTCAAAGCCATATTCTTCACGCAATAACTTTGTCAGGAAATAGTAACTTGAAGTCACCGGCTCTCCATTCCAATCATTATAACTACTCATCACCCCCATCGGATGCGATTGTTGTATCACATGTTTAAAAGGATACAGATAAATTTCGTGCAACTCACGGGGAGTAACATGAGGATCGGTCCGGCAGTTTCCATCCCGGCCACCTTTAGGACTACTGTATACAGCAAAGTGCTTCAGAGTAGCTGCCACTCCCTGTGACTGAATGCCATCTACCATTTGCACACCCAGTTCGCCAATAAGATAAGGATCTTCTCCATAACATTCCAGTGTACGCCCCCATCTCGGATCACGCACCACATCAAGAATAGGCGCATATACATTGGTATATCCTAATACGCGAGCTTCTTTACCCACAATTTCTCCCGCTTCACGTACCAGTTCTGTATTCCAGGTACTTCCAATCGCTATCGGAGCCGGAAGCGGTGTTGCTTTTGTATGATTAAGTCCATGAATACCCTCATTAGAGAAATCGACAGGAATGCCCAAACGGGTCTCTTCAATAAACCAACGCTGAGTTTCATTGATAGCCTTTACATGATTGGAAAAAGGAACAATAAGATGAGGTACCCGTTTGGCACCTCTACCTACCCCGTTGAGTTGTTCATCGATATTCGCAATACCATCTTTCCAGATAGCTTCTTTCCAGGCAGGAGTAGGCAAAGAGTCTTTCAGAACACGCCCAAAGCCATAGAGTGTAGCAAGCTGACAACTTTTCTCTTCTATCGTCATCTGTGAAAGTAAATCCTTTACTCGCTTCTCAACAGGTTGCGAAGGGTCTTCAAAGATATCTTTCACACCATTTTTATTAAAATCAATCCATCCTTTTTTATAGATTGATTTGGAGGACGACTGTGCAGAAACAACTGAAACGCACTGCCCAGTCCAAGCAATGCATACTAAAAGAAGTAATTTTTTCATATTTATTATATAAGAGTTTGACCGCCTGCAAGACGGATAGGCTGCAAATATAATAATTAATTCCAATTCACCTATAATCAAGATATTACATTTTGTGTGCGCCCACACATGTTATAAAACAATAAACGGTGAACAAACTGTGTTATCCACAGTTGTTCACCGTCCATGATTTATCGTTCACTATCTATTTAGTTCCCCTGATGTACAGTAAGTTGCGGGAATGGAAAATTGATACCCTTTTCATTGAAGGTATTGTAAATAGCCTTATTGATATCAAAGTAAACGCCCCAATAATCAGAGGTTTTCACCCATACACGGATCACAATATTGACACTGCTTGCATCCAG
Organism: Bacteroides nordii WAL 11050 = JCM 12987; assembly: GCA_000613465.1. Taxonomy (GTDB): domain Bacteria; phylum Bacteroidota; class Bacteroidia; order Bacteroidales; family Bacteroidaceae; genus Bacteroides; species Bacteroides nordii. The sequence continues at coordinate 22,231 of BAJA01000041.1, read as the reverse complement.
TGCATGAAGAGCTATAAAAGGCTCCGGAGTATCCAGTATACGATTATCGGCAGCCAGTACTTCACGTACCACACGGTCTACTTTATCATAATCTTCACCATAATCCACACCAACGACCCACTCCACACGACGGGTTTCCTGCGTATTATAATTCGTCACTACACCACTGCTCAACGCACCATTCGGTACGTAAACCAATTTATTATCTCCCGTAGTCAGAATGGTATGGAATATCTGTATTTCTCTTACTGTACCCGAGAAGTTCTGACTCTCAATCCAGTCACCTACCTTATAGGGTTTAAACAATAAAATCACCAGTCCCCCTGCAAAGTTCTGAAGATTACCGGATAATGCCATACCAATAGCCACACCGGCAGAGGCCAGTAACGCTGCAAATGAGGTAGTCTCCACACCCAATGCACCAACGACTGAAATAATCAAAAGTATCGTCAACAAAATATTTACAAGACTCTTGACAAATGTCTTGATGCTCACATCTACATGCCGCTTGTCCATCATCCGGGCAGCCAATTTGTTCAGCATCGATACAAGGAAGCGTCCTACGATAAAAACAAGCACCGCTTTCAGGATACTTCCACCGGCACGTACACCTGCGTCTATAAGTTGTTGGGTTATAAGAGATATTTTGTCAAGACCTTCAGCATTAGCAATAGCCTGGTCCAGATTGTCGGCGGCAACCTGCAGAGAATCAGTTACAGCCTGAGTAATTTGTAATAATAGCATAATTAGTTTTTTGTTTTGAGTAAATAATTTGAGTCTGTTAATTCAATCATAACAAGTTACAAAGTTACTTTGTTTTAAGTAAATATAAAAGTTTTTTTTTGCTTTCCTCATCCGAAAGCGCTAATTTTGCCAACGATTTCACAATACAGGGGTGCCTTAACATGACGGGCTGAGAACATACCCATAGAACCTGAACCGGGTAATGCCGGCGTAGAGAACGAATAAATTACACAATGAAAAAGAATCTATCAGCTGTTGCCTTTCTAATGGCAGCCAGCATCAACATCTTTGCACAAACAAGCGCCAAAGATAGTTTGAGAGTAGTCAACCTGCAAGAGGTGCAGATAGTATCCACCCGTGCCACTTCTAAAACTCCGGTGGCATACAGCAATATTTCTAAAAAGGAGATCCGAAAACAGAACTTCGGACTTGACCTGCCTTTTCTGTTAACGACCACCCCATCGGTACTTACCACCTCGGATGCCGGAAGCGGAGTAGGCTATACCAGTATTCGTGTGCGCGGTACAGACGCCACGCGTATCAATATTACAGCCAACGGCATTCCAATGAACGATGCAGAGAGCCATTCCATCTTTTGGGTGAATACTCCCGACCTGGCTTCTTCACTCGAAGATATGCAAATCCAGCGTGGAGCAGGTACGTCGACTAATGGTGCCGGAGCATTTGGCGCAAGTATCAATCTGCGTACAGCAGGCATTCCTTCCAAAGCATACGCTGAGGTTTCCGGTTCTTACGGATCATTCAATACGCATAAGGAGACGGTTAGCGTAGGTTCCGGGTTGATAGGCAATCATTGGGCCTTTGATGCACGCGTATCGAATATACAGAGTGACGGATATCGCGACCGTGCCACATCAGATTTGAAGTCGTACTTCCTGCAAGGAGGATATTACGGTGAAAATACGACCCTGAAGTTTATCACTTTTGGCGGCAAAGAGAAAACCTATCATGCCTGGGACGGTATCAGCCGGAAACAATTGGAGACTGACCGTACCTATAACCCAAACGGAGCCATCAAAGACGACAACCTGAACAAAGGAAACACCATAGGATTTTATGACGACCAGACGGATAATTATAATCAGACGAACTATCAGTTAATATTCAATCACCTGTTTTCTTCCGAATGGAATCTGAACATTGCCCTGCATTACACAGATGGTTTCGGATATTACCAGGAGTATAAGAACGGACGTACACTGGAAGAGTACGGACTAAAACCATTCTACCTCCCCGGAAACACAGAAGCGCAAACGAAGACCAATCTGGTACGCCAAAAGCTCGTAGACAGCGGCTTTGGCGGCGGCGTATTTTCTGTTGATTATAAAAACGAGAAGTTAAATGCCTCTCTGGGTGGAGGCTTGAATCGTTATAGCAACGATCATTATGGCAAAGTGATCTGGGTAAAGAATTATACTGAAGCGCTGAATCCGGATCATGAATACTATCGCAACAATGGTAGTAAGACAGACGGAAACATCTATGTCAAAGCCAATTATCAAATAGCCGGAGGATTGCATGCTTATGCTGACCTGCAATATCGCTACATCAATTACAAGATAACGGGAGACAATGATAAATGGGATTGGACTGCAGAACCCGGACATCTCCAACGCCTGAACGTAAACGAGCACTTCAGTTTCTTCAATCCTAAAGCCGGCTTATTCTGGCAATTCAACCCATACCACAGCGCTTACGCTTCTTTTGCTGTAGCCCAGAAAGAGCCTACACGTAATAACTATACCGACGGACTATTCGAAAAACTTCCCCGTCCGGAAAAAATGTTAGATTATGAATTAGGATATACTTTCCGCAACAGTTGGTTCACTGCCGGAGTGAACCTGTATTATATGGACTATACCGACCAACTGGTACTAAATGGAAAAGTAAACGATATCGGTGAGGCAATGGCAGAAAATGTCAAAGACAGCTACCGCATGGGAGTAGAGCTCTCTTTAGGCGCCCGTATCACCGACTGGCTACGCTGGGATATCAACGGGACATGGAGTAAAAACCGCATTAAGAATTACACCGGTTATGTGAGTGACTATGATGACAACTGGGATGAACTTTACACCCAAACAGCTATTTATGCGGGGAATACTCCCATTTCTTTTTCTCCTTCGTTTATGGGAAACAGCCTGATCGGTTTTAATTATAAAGGTTTCGATGCATCCTTGCAATCACAATACGTCAGCCGTCAGTATCTCGACAATTTCGGTTTAGAGGAGAACTCACTCGATCCATCTTTTGTGAGTCATCTTAGTTTAGCTTACAGTTTCAAACTGCCTTCTGTGAAACAAATCACTGTCGGTGCCACTATCTATAACCTCTTTAACACGAAGTACGAAACCAACGGATACTCGCAGAATGCCGCTGTTTATGAAGGAGGAGATAAGAATCAAAAAGCTGTTCTCTCCTACGACCCACGTTTTTATCCGATGGCAGGAACCAATGTACTGGCGCACATAGCAATTAGATTTTAAATAAACCAAGTACAACCATGAACTACCTTGAAATCATTGGTACCCTCATTGGGTTGCTCTATCTTTGGTTAGAATACCGGGCAAGTATTTATCTGTGGATAGCAGGTATCATAATGCCTGCCATCTATATTTTTGTGTATTACAGAGCCGGACTATACGCCGATTTTGGTATCAATATCTATTATCTTCTCGCAGCGGTTTATGGCTGGCTGGTATGGAAGTACGGCAATAAGGCGCACGAAAAAGCAGAGTTACCCATCACGTATATTCCGTTAAAGTATCTTCCTGCTCTGATGTCTGTATTCATTATCACCTTCATAGGTATCGCCCTGATACTGATTAACTTTACCGACAGTAATGTTCCCTGGCTCGACTCATTTACTACTGCACTGAGTATCATCGGTATGTGGATGCTTGCCCGTAAATATGTAGAACAGTGGTGGGCATGGATACTGGTAGACGTGGTATGCTGCGGCCTTTATATCTACAAAGATTTGTATTTCACCTCCGGACTCTACGGACTTTATTCAATAATCGCTATCTTTGGCTTCCTCAAATGGAAACAAATGATGCCTAAACCGTAACTCCGGCAGAAAAAAGTACGGAATGCGTTTTACATCTCTCTTATTTACAAATGAATATGACAACAGAAGCAGTTATTCTCGGTAATGGTGATTATCCTTCACATCCATATCCACTGAATGTATTATCACAAGCTCCATACGTAGTTTGCTGCGACGGCGCTGCCAACGAGTATATTCGCCGGGGCTTTCGTCCGGATGCTATTATCGGAGACGGAGATTCGCTCTCTCCCGAGAATCGGGAACGGTTTGCCGGAATCTTCCACCGTGTGAACGATCAGGAAACAAATGATCAGACCAAAGCCATCCATTTTTTGCAGGCACAAGGAAAACGGCAGATCGTCATTGTAGGAGCTACAGGCAAACGTGAAGATCACACATTGGGTAACATCAGCCTGTTAATAGACTACATGCAGGAAGGGCTTCAGGTGCAAATGATAACAGATCATGGTATCTTTATCCCCGCTTGTAACACACAGGTATTCACTTCACAACCGGGACAACAGGTTTCTATTTTCAACTTCGGAGCAACGGGATTACAGGGAGAAGGATTAGCCTATCCGCTAAGCGATTTCAGTAATTGGTGGCAAGGTACCTTGAATGAAACCACCGAATATGAATTTTGTATTCATGCAACAGGAAAATACCTTGTATTTATAAACTTCTGAGTGCTTCCCGCACGGGGAAGTAAGACGAGCGATGATTGCAGGTCGTTGTGTAATATTACTTCCTGCGTACTATCCGAAGTGCTAAAAAGAAAACCTATAACATACTGATTATCAATATACAAGCAGAACAATTTTCTCCTCGATGCCAAAGGGGTTCCTCCCCGGAGCCGAGCCCCCTCTTCCCCGGAGCCGAGCAAGGCACGCGACTCCGGGGGAGTATCTAATGTAAAACAATATAACTTTATTGAAGGCTTTCCTTGAGTCTCACTCAGGTACTTTTCAGGCATCCGGCATCTTTGTTTTTAAAGAGCAAGCAGGTAATTCTTGAAATCAACAAACTCCTTTGTCATCGGCAAACTCTTCTTCTCACCTTTCATGAAGGCTTGCAGCTTAGCAGGAATCTCTACTTTATCTCCAACAATTCCTTCTACTGTATCCAGGAACTTAGCCGGATGTGCTGTTTCAAGAAACACACCGGTTTCTCCGGGCTTCAACCCCTCTTCAAGGGCACGATAACCACAGGCTCCATGCGGATCAAGCAGGTAATGAGTATCTTCATACGTTTTCTTTACCGTTTCACGGATTTGTTCATCGGTATAGGTTGTACCGGTTATCTCAGCCGAAATAGCAGCATGCGAACCACCATAAAGATCGAGCACACGGGCAAAGTTACTCGGATCGCCCACATCCATGGCATTTGCAATAGTGGCAACGGATGGACGCGGATTATACTTACCCGTTTGCAGATACTGATAGAAAATATCATTCTTATTATTAGCAGCGATAAAGCGTTTCACGGGTAACCCCATCTTTTTGCCAAAGAGTCCGGCTGTGATATTACCAAAGTTACCACTGGGCACACAGATCACGGCATTATCCGCTTTCCCAGCTTTCTTCAATTGTGCATAGGCATAGAAATAATAGAACGCCTGAGGCAGAAAGCGGGCCACATTAATAGAGTTGGCACTGGTCAGTTGCATATGTTCATTCAGTTCCTTATCCATAAAGGCAGACTTCACAAGCGCCTGGCAATCATCAAAAGTACCATCCACTTCGAGAGCGGTAATATTCTGTCCTAAGGTAGTGAACTGCTTTTCCTGTATTTCACTGACTTTCCCTTTGGGATAAAGCACATAGACATGAATACCGTCTACTCCGAGGAAGCCATTGGCAACCGCACTACCGGTATCACCGGAAGTAGCCACAAGTACATTCACCTGCTTTTTACCCTCTTTACGGATAAAGTAACCCAGCAAACGTGCCATGAAGCGGCCACCTACATCTTTAAAGGCAAGCGTAGGACCGTGGAACAATTCGAGTGAATAGATATTATCTTTCACATGCACCAACGGCACATCAAAGTTCAATGTATCATAGACAATCTGTTTCAACGTATCTGCCGGAACGTCTTCTCCAAAGAAAGCATCGGCTACGCGATAGGCTATCTCCTGAAAAGTAAGCGTATCAATGGTGTCATAAAACTCCTGAGGCAGTGGTTTAATCATTTCGGGCATAAAGAGCCCTTTATCGGCAGCCAAGCCCTTCACTACAGCTTCTTCAAGAGTAGCAACAGGAGCCTGACGGTTAGTGCTGTAATATTTCATAAGTGGTATTTTAAATTTAGTTTATACTGAGTTAGTGATGAGTGATTAGTGATGAGTGATTAGTGCTGTGCAGCGTCAGTGCCATTGCGCAAGCCCACTGTCAATTGTCAACTGTCAACTGTCAATTGTCAACTCTTCACGGGTAGTGCCATAAATTCGTTAATAAATTCATCTGCCTTCATCAGCCCATACACCCCGTCACAAGCGGCCACTTCGTCATAGGTCTGCACTTCGTCCGGTGTAATGCCCGGATACCAGATAAGAAACGGAATAGGTTCGTTGGTATGGGTACGAAGTTCGCAAGGGGTAGGATGATCGGGCAATACAGCAATGGCTACCGGTTCGTCCCAATCCTTCACAGCTTCATAGATAGGGCCAACAGCACGGCTATCCAGGTTTTCAATTGTAAGAAGCTTCAACGAAATATCTCCTTCATGTCCCGCCTCATCACTGGCTTCGATATGGAGATAGACGAAGTCATCCGTCTTCAATGCTTCCAGTGCAGCTGCCACTTTGTTTTCATAATTCGTATTATAGAGTCCGGTTGCTCCTTCCACCGCAATGCGGCGAAGTCCGGCATAGTATCCGATTCCATTTATCAGATCGACCGCCGAAATAACAGCTCCTCTTTTCACTTGAGGGAAAGTATCGGAAAAAGTATCCATTTGCGGACGGTATCCCGGACTCCAGGGCCAGATACTATTGGCAGGGTCTTTGCCTTCGGCCATACGTTTCAGATTCAGCGGATGATTCTTCAGCAGTTCCTGCGACTTTAAGATCAGTTCATTAATAAGATCTGCTGTCTCCCGGGCTTCCGGCACTAACGGTTTCACCATCAATGGGCGAAAAGGCTTTAAAGGTACGTCATGAGGCGGAGTACAATCCAGCTGTTTATTTCCGTCTTTGATGACCAACAGATGACGATATTGAACACCGGTATGGAAACGTACGCGATCATTGCCTAAATGTTCCTGCAGATATTGAATCAGCACATCGGCTTCTTCAGTAGAAATATGTCCGGCGGAATGATTTTTTATATTATCTCCTTCAATACAGATGATATTGCAACGCATCGCCATCTCTCCCGGTTGGAGTTCCACACCGATACTTGCTGCCTCGAGCGGACCGCGTCCTTCATATACCTTCGGAAGATCATATCCCAATACCGACATATTGGCTACTTCACTGCCAGGATGAAAACCATCCGCTACAGTCATCAGCCGTCCATTACGCCCCATACGGGCGAGTTTATCCATATAAGGCGTTTTTGCATATTGCAGGAGCGTCTTGTCTCCCAATGACTTTACAGGCCAGTCGGCCATGCCGTCACCTAATATAATGATATGCTTCATTTTCTTAATTGACAATTGACAGTGGACAATTGACAATTAACAAACCAACTGCAACAAAGCGCAGCAACTGTCAATTGTCAATTGTCAACTGTCCACTAAATTAAACATTCGCTATACTCATAATATCCGCAAAGACTCCCGCTGCCGTCACACCTGCACCGGCACCATATCCCTGAATCATCATCGGATACTCTTTATAACGCTCTGTTGTGAGCAGGATAATATTGTTACTGCCTTCCAGTCCGTAGAACGATGATTGGCCCCTACTTCCTGTAAGCCCACAGAAGCCTTCCCGTTTTCGAGCGTAGCAACAAAACGCCAGTGTTTATTTTCTTTCTCCAATACCTGACGACGGGCTTCAAAGTCTGCATCCAGACTCGGAACACGCTTCCAGAAATCATCCAACGATCCTTCAAAGAAATCATTCGGGACAAAAAGATTCTTCTCTACATCTTCCTGCTCCAGTTTATATCCGGCTTCACGTGCCAGAATCACCAGCTTACGAATCACATCTTTACCACTCAGGTCGATACGTGGGTCCGGTTCGGAATAACGCTCTTCCTGTGCCATCTTTATCGTACGGCTAAATGGGATATCAGCACTGATCTTATTGAATATATAGTTCAACGTACCGCTCAGCACAGCTTCAATCTTTAATATCTTGTCGCCACTATGAATCAGGTCATTGATTGTATTAATGATAGGAAGCCCTGCCCCTACGTTCGTCTCAAACAGATATTTCACACCACGCTGACGGGCTATCTGCTTCAATTCGCGATAGTTCTCGTATTTGGAGGAAGCAGCAATCTTATTGGCAGCCACTACCGACACATTGTGCAGCAACAGATCTTTATAAAGCGAGGCTACATCCGGACTGGCAGTACAATCCACAAATACAGAATTGAAAATATTCATGCCGATAATCTCATCACGAAGAGACTCAAGCGTACTTTCGGTACCTTTCGCTTCCAACTCTTCCCGGTAATTAGCCAGGTCAAAACCCTGACGGCTGAACATGGCTTTCGTAGCGTCGGCAATACCTACCACATGGAGTTTCAACCCGTTTTCTACTTTCAGCTTTTCCTGCTGACAGCGGATCTGTTCTATCAGGCTACCTCCTACCGTACCAATACCACAGATAAAGAGATTCAGCACCTGATATTCGGACAGGAAGAATGAATCATGAATCACATTCAATGATTTGCGCAATGATTTAGAGTCAACTACAAATGAAATATTTGTTTCCGAAGCTCCCTGTGCACAAGCTATCACATTAATACCATTACGTCCCAATGTACCGAACAATTTACCGGCAATACCCGGTGTGTGCTTCATGTTCTCACCCACAATTGCTACGGTAGCCAGATTTTTCTCTGCCTGAATAGGAGATATCTCACCCATTTCTATCTCTTTGGCGAACTCCTCATTCAACACTTCACAAGCCAGATCGGCGTCGGCATTACGCACACCGATGGAAGTACTGTTCTCAGAAGAAGCCTGAGACACAAGAAATACGCTGATACCATTCTTTGCCAGAGCCTTAAAGATACGATAGTTAACACCAATAACACCCACCATACCAAGACCTTGCACAGTAATCAGGCTGGTGTCATTGATAGAAGAGATACCTTTAATCGCTTTCGTTTGCGGATCGGAAACCTCTTGTTTGATAACCGTGCCCGTACCTTCGGGATTGAATGTATTCTTTATTAATATAGGTATATTCTTATGACAAACCGGGTAAATAGTAGGCGGATATACCACTTTGGCACCGAAGTTACAAAGTTCGGTAGCTTCCACATAACTCAGTTCGTTGATAGTATAAGCAGTAGAAATCACACGTGGATCGGCTGTCATGAATCCATCTACATCGGTCCATATCTCCAGGCTATCAGCATCCAGAGCAGCAGCAATGATGGCCGCTGTATAATCCGAACCACCCCGTCCAAGGTTGGTAACATCCCCCGTCACCTTGTCCGATGAAATGAATCCCGGTACCAGCGATACTTGCGGAATCACCCGGAAAGCCTCTTTCACCAATTGATGCGTCAGTTCAGTGTCAAGTGTGTGTTTGGAATGTTTTCTTTCTGTCTTTATAAAAGTGCGCGAGTCAAACCATTGGGCACCTTCAATCAGCTGCGCTACAATGATAGAAGAGAGGCGTTCGCCATAACTAACAATGGTATCCGATGTTTTTGCAGAAAGGTCTTTTATCAGATAAATACCCTGAAAAATATCTTTCAGCTCATTGAGCAGTTCACCTACCTGACGTTGCAACGAAGCCTGATATTCACCTGCGGGAACCACTTCTTTAATCATCTCCACGTGGCGATAAACAATTTCGCGGAACTCACCTTCGTAGGCCGAATCACCTACAGCGGCCATTTTAGAGGTATTAATCAACTTATCGGTAATGCCGCCCAATGCGGAAACAACTACAATAACCGGTTCTCCGGCCGACTCTACTATTCTCTTTACGCTTAAAATGCTGTTCACGGAACCTACGGATGTTCCGCCGAATTTCATTACTTTCATGCAGATACTTTATATTTTCAATGCTTCCTTTTCCGGAAACAATGGTTTATTTACAACTAAAATACTAAATTTGAATTTGCTTACTTCCTGTAAGCGTGATTCACGTAGAAACACAAATACTATCCCTCAACCCCTAAGGGTCATGGTGCACATGGATGTGACTGTATGCGGATAGTACTTCATCATAGTCATTGTTTCTCGTTACTATTTGATAAGATGTCGCAAAAGTAACAATAAAAACATTCAATCTATCACTTTTTGCGATAATTTTCTAATAAAAAGATTTTCCCTGTGGAGCAGTGACAAATTAGCGCGTTGTACTTTTCTGACATTTTGTTATAAAATATAAGATATATAATTATCTTTGCAGTATTCAATTGCATAAAATACGCTTATGAACCCTTCAAATACTTCCGTATTGTTAATATACACCGGTGGCACGATTGGAATGATAGAAAATGCCGAAACCGGAGCACTGGAGAACTTCAACTTTGAACAGTTGCAGAAGCACGTCCCCGAACTTCAGAAATCAAACTGTAGCATTGATTCTTACCAGTTTGATCCTCCAATGGACTCATCGGACATGGAACCCGAAGCATGGCGGAAGCTGGTACGAATCATTTACGATACATACGAGCGGTATAATGGTTTCGTTATCCTGCATGGTACGGACACAATGGCTTTCACAGCCTCAGCATTGAGCTTCATGCTCGAAGGATTAAGTAAACCGGTCATTCTCACAGGCTCACAACTGCCTATCGGAGTATTGCGTACAGACGGTAAGGAAAACCTGATGACGAGCATAGAAATAGCTGCTGCTCAGGACAAACATGGTAATCCACTTGTACCTGAAGTATGTATCTTCTTTGAAAATCATCTGATGCGGGGCAATCGTACTACCAAAATGAATGCTGAAAACTTCAATGCTTTCCGTTCTTTCAACTATCCGATACTGGCAGAGGTGGGAATACATATCAAATACAATTATTCTGTTATCCATACCATTCAGGAAAAGCAGGAACTGAAACCACATTATTTGCTCGACACCAACATTGCCGTATTAAAACTCTTTCCCGGCATACATGAGAATGTAGTAGCAGCCACACTTACCATCGACGGATTAAGAGCCGTGGTATTAGAAACCTATGGCTCGGGCAATGCCCCCCGTAAGCAATGGTTCCTCCGCCTGCTACGTGAAGCAAGCACACGAGGAATTGTGATAGTCAACGTCACTCAATGTAGTGCCGGAACGGTGGAAATGGAACGATATGAAACCGGTTATCATTTGTTGGAATCGGGCATTGTCAGCGGATACGACAGCACCACCGAGTCCGCTGTCACCAAACTGATGTTCCTGCTGGGACACGGCTACAGCCCTGAGGAAGTGAGAGAACGAATGGCACGCCCCTAGCGGGAGAGATTACATTATAGCCCACTACCGTTTTCACTACAGAGGACGCAGAGGACACAGAGTTATTAAAATCTTAACGGTTGTTAGGGACTAATGATTCCAATACTTAAAACTCTGTGTCCTCTGCGCCCTCTGTGGTGAAAACGATGGTGAATTTATGACTAATATTAAATAAAACTCTGTGAGACTCTGCATTTTTCTGTGGTGAATTTATTACTTTTGTCCATCTTATAAAGTAAAGGACAAAAAGAATGGCCAAAGAGAAAACCGTATATGTATGCAGCAATTGTGGACAGGACTCTCCCAAATGGGTAGGAAAATGTCCTTCGTGTGGCGAATGGAACACCTATGTAGAAGAGATAGTCCGGAAAGAACCTACAAACCGCCGCCCCGTATCGGGCATAAATACAGCCAAAGCCAAACCTATTACTTTAAATGAAATAGAAGCAGATGACGAGCCACGTATCGACATGCACGACGAAGAGTTAAACCGTGTGTTAGGCGGTGGTCTTGTCCCAGGTTCACTGGTACTGATAGGTGGTGAACCGGGCATTGGGAAATCGACTCTTGTGCTCCAAACAGTACTACGTATGCCCGAAAGACGTGTCCTTTATATCTCCGGTGAAGAAAGCGCCCGACAATTAAAATTACGTGCCGACCGTCTGACAACTGCTTCCAGTGACTGCCTCATCGTTTGTGAGACCTCTCTGGAGCAGATCTATGTACATATCAAAAATACCAATCCCGATTTAGTCATCATAGACTCTATACAAACCATTTCTACAGAAAATATCGAATCTTCTCCCGGCAGCATTGCACAGGTACGTGAATGTTCGGCATCCATTCTCCGTTTTGCCAAAGAGACCCATACGCCGGTACTGCTTATCGGACATATCAACAAGGAAGGCAGTATTGCCGGACCAAAGGTTTTGGAACACATCGTAGATGCCGTACTTCAGTTTGAAGGCGATCAGCATTATATGTATCGTATCTTGCGAAGCATAAAAAACCGCTTTGGGAGTACAGCAGAATTAGGCATTTATGAAATGCGGCAAGACGGGCTCCGGCAAGTCAGTAACCCATCGGAATTGCTCCTTTCGCAAGACCACGAAGGTATGAGCGGAGTAGCTATTGCCTCTGCCATCGAAGGGGTACGCCCATTTTTGATTGAAACACAGGCATTGGTCAGTTCTGCTGTATATGGTAACCCGCAACGCTCTGCCACAGGGTTTGATCTTCGCCGTATGAATATGCTGTTGGCTGTACTCGAAAAACGGGTAGGCTTTAAACTGGCACAAAAAGACGTGTTTCTCAATATTGCCGGAGGCTGAAAGTAAATGATCCCGCCATTGACCTTGCCGTTATCAGCGCTATCCTCTCCTCCAACATGGATGCATCTATCGAACCGGAAGTTTGTATGGCCGGTGAGATCGGACTATCCGGTGAAATACGCCCGGTAAACCGGATCGAACAACGCATCGGTGAAGCAGAAAAGTTAGGATTTAAACGCATTCTGTTACCTAAGCATAATCTGCAAGGAATTGATACAAAGAAAATAAAGATAGAATTGGTGCCGGTTAGGAAGGTGGAAGAAGCATTCAGGACACTATTCGGATGATTCACCACAGAGGACACAGAGGCACAGAGTTCAATTTAGAAAACAAAGAAATGGAAGATATTAATATACTCACTAATAAGGTTCTTGGTCTTGCTTTTGAAGTACACACACAATTGGGAGCGGGATTATTGGAAAGTACATATGAAACCTGTCTATATCACGAACTTATAGAAACAAATATACAAGTAGAAAGACAAAAAAAATTGCCAATCATTTACAAGGGTATCAAACTGGACACCGACTACAGGATAGACTTATTAATTGATAAGCGGCTTATTATAGAGTTGAAAAGTGTAGAGACATTACAGCCTGTACACTCAGCTCAAATATTAACATATATGAAGCTTAGTAAGCTCAAATATGGATTATTACTGAACTTCAATGTACCAAGACTCAAAAATGGCATTAAACGTTTTATATTATAAACTAATTAAACTCTGTGACCTCTGCGTCCTCTGTGGTGAATCATGATACAAGAATACCAGTTACGTCTACTCCCCGAAATTGCTGCCAACGAGCAACGATTAAAGGAATATTTGTCCAAAGAAAAAGGATTAAGTTTAAAGAATATTACCGCTATACGTATTCTGAAACGAAGTATTGATGCGCGGCAACGTACTATTTTTATCAATCTGAAGGTACGGGCTTATATTAATGAAATGCCTGCGGATGATGAATACGAACGAACCGTATATAGTAATGTGGAAGGTAAGCCACAGGTTATTGTAGTGGGCGCAGGACCTGGCGGACTATTTGCAGCTCTGAAACTTATTGAATCAGGACTTCGCCCCATTGTAGTAGAGCGTGGAAAAAACGTACGTGAACGTAAAAAAGATCTCGCACTGATAAGCCGGGAACACGCTGTGAACCCGGAATCAAATTATAGTTTCGGAGAAGGAGGTGCAGGAGCCTATTCTGACGGAAAACTTTATACCCGAAGTAAAAAACGGGGAAATGTAGACAAAATACTAAATGTATTCTGCCAGCATGGAGCTTCTACTGCAATTCTTGCCGACGCACATCCGCATATCGGTACAGACAAACTGCCACGGGTTATTGAAAACATGCGTAATACCATTATCAATTGTGGAGGTGAAGTGCATTTTGAGACACGAATGGATGCACTGATCATCGAGAACGAGGAGGTAAAAGGCATTGAAACAAATACAGGAAAAACTTTTCTCGGTCCGGTAATACTGGCTACAGGACATTCGGCACGTGATGTATATCGCTGGCTGGCAACCAACAACGTAACGCTTGAGGCAAAAGGAATAGCTGTTGGTGTCCGTCTGGAGCATCCTGCAGAATTGATAGACCAGATACAGTATCACAATAAAAACGGTCGGGGAAAGTACTTACCTGCTGCCGAATACAGCTTCGTAACACAGGTCGAAGGACGAGGAGTATACAGTTTCTGTATGTGTCCCGGTGGTTTTATCGTTCCTGCTGCCAGCGGACCCGAACAGGTGGTAGTCAACGGAATGTCTCCTTCCAACCGTGGTTCACGATGGAGCAATTCAGGAATGGTGATAGAGGTACAACCGGAAGACTTAGACAATGGACAGTGGACAATGGACAATGGACAGTCAGCTACACAATCCAACTGTCAATTGTCAACTGTCAATTGTCAACTCCTAAAAGTGTTGCATTTTCAGGAAGAACTGGAACGGCAAGCCTGGTTACAGGGAGGAATGAAGCAAACGGCTCCGGCACAACGCATGATGGACTTTACGCGGAAGAAACTGAGCTATGATTTACCGGACTCCTCTTATAGTCCGGGATTGATATCTTCACCCTTACACTTCTGGATGCCGGAATTTATCAGTAAACGTTTGTCACAAGGCTTTCAGCAATTCGGACGGATGAGTCACGGTTTTCTTACCAACGAGGCAGTGATGATCGGAGTAGAAACACGTACTTCTTCCCCTGTGCGTATTGTACGTGACAAAGATACGCTGCAGCATGTAACAGTCCGCGGCTTATTCCCTTGTGGTGAAGGAGCAGGATATGCGGGAGGAATTGTATCTGCGGGAGTTGACGGAGAACGGTGCGCAGAAGCTGTTGCAAACTATTTAAATCATTAATTCAATAATTGAGAGTTATGAAGAACATTATTTTTTCTCTTACTATAGGAGCAATTCTCCTATTTAAATCATTGTCATTTAATTGTTATGCTCAATCCGATACCACCTTTCTATCTAAAAATGAAAACAGAAAGGTATATATCGAAAACAACAGAAAATCAGAAGTTTTTCAAAAATTACTCGACCCTACAATTCAAGAAAAAGCCTATCCGGAACTAAGACAATACGGACTGGAAGAACTGAAAGAAAGCGAGAAGATATTAAAGCAGGCTCATCCACAAACTATTACAAAACATAATTTATATGAACTACCGGAAGATTGGATCGCTCTCCATTCTTACAAAGGGAAATACTATGTTTATTCTCCATGCCAAATAGATACTCCTACAAACCGTTGGTTGACGGATTCTTGCCTTTACTATAAATACCTGGACGGTCCTTTTCCTGTAATCATTAAATCAGTGGAAAAGAAATCTGATAATCTATATGATATAAAATTATGGAATGTCATTCAACATCCGGATAACAGTCAGGCTTTGGATGAATTACAAATCCACATCATTGATAAGAAAAGAAAAATTTCTATTTGGGAATATAAAAGTTATCAAGGTGAGTCAACCTATGAACTGCTAATACCGAGGAAATCAGCACAGCATTTCGATTTAATCGTTTGTGACTGCCAAGACTTAGATAGTGAATTTGATTTTGATTCCATAGATTTTCCAAACCTTATTTTATCTCATTAAACCTATGAACCACAAACCAGAAATCGCTATCGTTGAAGCGAATACACTTACAGCACTCGGTCTGAAAATGATATTGGAAGAGATTATTCCAATGGCAATTATACGAACTTTCCATAGTTTTGGTGAGCTAACGGATGACACACCCGACATGTATGCGCACTATTTTATAGGCGCACAAGTATATGTGGAGCACAATGCCTTTTTTCTGCCCCGGAAAAAGAAAACAATTGTTCTGGCAGGAGAAAGCCACTCTCTCCAACTATCTGCCGTACGCGTACTGAACATTTATCAATCGGAAGAGCAGCTGGTGAAAGACATTCTGAAACTTCACCAACATGCTCACCACGACGGACATCCGGCTGAAGCCATACCACCAATGCCGGTTATTGAGCATGAATTGTCTGCACGGGAGATCGAGGTACTTGTATTGATAACCAAAGGGTTCATCAATAAAGAGATAGCCGATAAACTAAATATCAGTCTGACCACTGTTATCACCCATCGGAAAAACATTACAGAGAAATTGGGTATCAAATCCGTCTCCGGGCTAACAATTTATGCCGTAATGAACGGCTATGTAGAGGCTGACCGGATTTAAAAACGTACAACGATCATACCACCGTATTCCTTTGAAAAATGATTGTAATAAGGAGAAGCAGCCAGATTAACTCTGCTCTTTTTCTTATCCAATCCAAACAATTTCTTTTCAAAAGGCAGGAGCCAGTATCCGATCCGTGCACTTAATATACCAATTCCCGCACCAGCCAGAACATCATTGCACCAATGTCGTTCATTATAAAGTCGCAGGAAGCTACCCCACAGGCAATAGTATATGCACCTATACCATAAAGCGGAGAGGAATCTTTATACTCCATCCGTACCAACTCAGCTCCCATAAAAACAGTGGCTGTATGCCCCGAAGGAAAGGAATTAAAAGCTGTTCCGTCCGGACGTTGTTCATCTACCGCCCACTTCACCGCATTGACCATAATCCCCATAGCTGCATAAGAAGTGGCAGTAATCAATACACGATCCACATAACTATGCTTAGCCTTTGCTCCCAGCAGACTTAATCCGAAGTTTGCAATAACGGGTACATATTGTATATAATCATCGGCATGAAAATAGCGTCCATTGCGCCATCCGGCAATATCATCACGCACTTCCCTATTCAGAGATCTCAACCAGGGATTGGCCACCCCAAGTGCTCCTACAGTGATGAGTGAAGCAGGTAGTATTAATTGTGAAGGACGGAAAGAATAGCCCCGTTCAGTGATTTTCAGAGAGTCTGTCGAAGCCGTTTGTGCCCACAACTGAAACGGGTATAGTAATATCATAAGAAGAAAAAACAATTTGATTTTCATCTTTTATTGTTGTAAATAAAATGAATACTGAATGTTAACTGTCGCTTTGCATTTCTGTCTCAGAAACACAACAGGTCACATCCGCTTCGGCCTTTACAACTTCAAAAAGAGGAAAGCAAAACAAGATCCGCCCCATTGCATTCCCCCGGTCATATAAAAATTCTTGGTCGTTTTTTCTATAAGAGAAATGCTAATGAGTTATTTCTAACTGTTATATGTCACTCTATCTGATCTATACCATAGGCTATGTGTTTTAAAGAGAGGTTAATAAAAAAAGTGTGTTCCCGACACTATCCAGACTATAGTTAGGTACGACCAAGTAACCTATGACCGACTGAATATATCGATGGAACACACCCTGTTTCAGGGCGCATCCACAAAGCATATTCTTTCGGTCTGTTAAATTTGGTCGTTTCACTATAGAAAGAATGACAATGCAAACACTCCGTATCTTGTTTTTTTATCTTTAAATAAAGACTCTACTTTATTCAATGTTTATCGAAAGACAAAAATAAGAATATCTTTCTTTATAGACAAACTTTATTTGTATAATCCTTATAAATCGGATACCGGAGTAAGTCCCCCTAATTTCAGATTTGCATATACCCACAATGCATATTCTGTTATTTCAATGTATATTCGGAATATTTTTTCTAAATTCCGCGATAACTCCTTACCTCATATGTATAACAAACAAATATTGAGTTATATCTTACAGAAAGCGATATAATATTGCAAGCTTGCAGCCAGAGAGTTTTGTACCTTAGCATCCTAAAATTATAGATTGATTATTATGAGAAAATTATTGTTACTGCTAGTAATTCTGAGTTGTAACCCTCTTCTGGCAAAAAAGTACTATTTCACCCCCGGGGAGAGTGAATCTTTAAAAAGAATATTAAGTGAAGGGAAATTACTCCCTGGTGACGAAGTCATTCTTAAAGACGGAGTTTTCAAAAATCTGCAGAAAGTGCTCTTTCAGGCAAAAGGAACTGTACAGGATTCAATAAAACTGAAAGCCGAGCACCCCGGAAAAACAATCATATCGGGTGCATTGGATTTTAAAGTCTATGGCGAATATCTGCAAATAGAAGGTTTGTGTTTTCTGAAAGCATGGGCATTGTCTTTCAATATGATTGATTTTCAGAAAGAAACAGGGAAGTATGCTTCACACTGCCGTTTCACCAATTGCGTGATTGATGACTGTAACGACCCCAACAAGAGCGAACAGCCTGCAACGAACGGACAGCAACCCGCCTCCGTGAGCGAATACTGGCTCGGACTCCGAGGTGAGAATAACCGGGTAGACCATTGTTACTTTGCCAACAAACGAATTGGCGGATTGGTACTGCAAGTATGGCTCGACAAAGACAATCACCTGAATAACCACCAGATAGATCACAATCTGTTCGGCACGCGTAAACCCTATGGTGGAAACGGCGCGAGATCATTCGCATCGGGCATTCATGGTCTTCTCAACTGGAATCACGCACCGTTGTCGAAAACAATGTATTTCTGCACTGTGACGGAGAAAGTGAAATCATTTCGGTAAAATCGTGTCATAATGTACTTCGCCGAAATCTGTTTTACGAGTCAAGAGGAGGTCTGGTATGCCGGCATGGTCATTACAATGTGCTCGAATCCAACACCTTTATCGGTAACAATATAAAAGGTACAGTAGGAATCCGCATTATCAACCAGGGACATACTGTATATGATAACTATATGAGTAAACTGAATGGTTTCGGCCTGTTGGTACGTATTGGCGTCTTTGAAAAACCTACTGCTGATACAGACATAAAAAAAGAACCGCTGACCTCCTACCACCGGGTAGAAAATGTAGATATCGCCTATAACCATTTTATCAACTGCCGGGTATTGGAATTCGGTTCGGGCAAAGGAGATAAAGCACCCCGTAACCTACGTTTTGCCAACAATACCATCTACAACTCAACTCCGAATGTGAGAGTCTTTCAACCGGAAGAGGTTATGCCGGGTATTACTTTCCTGGATAATACTTATTATTTTGAAAATAAAGAGCCAATCGGGCTACCCGGATTTATGGAAGGTAAAATACCAGATACCCTCTTAGCTTTAGAGAATGAAAAAGTAGAAAAATCTATCAACGGAATAGGTCCGGTGTGGTATGCGCCCAATACTGCTGAGATAACTTATATAAGGAATAAAGCGCTTCCCGCACGGGGAGATACGGCAAGCAATGTTAATTATTAAAACGCAGATAATTTGCATAATCCTAATAAATGAGGATTGTGTAACTGATAAGTTTCCCGTTCCTTTGCAAGCAAAATAAGATTATGATGAAAAGAAACAGTATTCTAATTGCTCTAACTCTCTTGACGGCAAGTACCGCTTGGGCCGAAGAAGTACCTAAAGACACGATTAAAGTAGTAGACGTAGAAGAGGTGCTCGTTATCGCATCACCCAAAGAAAACCGCAAACTTCGCGAATTACCCACAGCCAGCACTCTCCTGTCACAGCACGACATGCAAGCCAACCAGGTAACTAATCTGAAAGGCCTGACAGCACTGGTTCCCAACCTGTTTATTCCCGACTATGGTTCAAGGCTTACATCAGCCATTTATATCCGTGGTATCGGTTCACGTATCAACACTCCTTCAGTGGGACTTTATGTAGATAACGTTCCTTATATAGACAAATCAGCCTTCGATTTCAACTATGCGGATATTGAACGTATCGATGTACTTCGTGGACCTCAGGGAACACTATACGGACGTAACACCATGGGAGGACTTATCCGTGTACACACTAAATCGCCATTCAGCTATCAGGGTACAGACCTTAGACTGAGTGCCGGAACTTATGGCAATTATAACGCATCAGTAACTCACTATCACCGTATGTCTGAGCAATTTGCTTTCTCAGTCGGAGAATTCTACGAACATGCAGATGGGTTCTTCAAAAACTCTGCCAAAAACAATAAGAAAACAGACCGTAGTAACGCCGGAGGCGGGCGTATCCGTGCTATCTATCTGCCTACGGAAAATCTGAAACTTGACTTGAATATAAACTATGAATATAGCGATCAGGGAGGATACCCCTATTTTTACACAGGAAAAGTAGACGAAAAAGAAAAGGGAAACGACCTGCGCAAAGATAAAACAGGTCTGATTTCATATAACGACGAAAGCAGTTACTATCGCAGTTTATTAAACGCCAGTGCTAACATCGAATATCAGGCACAAAACTTCACGCTCAGCGCCGTAACCGGTTATCAGCATCTAAAAGACCGCATGTTACTCGATCAGGATTTCACAGAGAAAAACATTTTTACGCTCAACCAACAACAAAGATTAAATACCATCTCCGAAGAGATTGTTATGAAATCTAAAGCCGGGCAAAACTGGCAGTGGACGAATGGCATATTTGGCTTCTACCAGTGGCTGAATACTGACGGCCCCGTTGAATTTAAAGAAGAAGGAGTAAAAGAAGTTATTGAAGATAATGCCAACAATAATTTTCCCTCTTCTCCTGGTGCTCCTACCATGAGACTTACAGTTAATAACCCTACATTAAATGTCAGTGGTAATTTTGATACCCCTACATTTAGTGCCGCCATTTATCATCAGTCCACCTACAACAACTTCCTTATAAAAGGACTTTCCATTACTGCCGGCTTGCGTCTTGATTATGAAAAAATGTCAATGAATTATACCTCTGCCAGTACTCCAATGGATTTCAATTTCAAATTCTATATGCAGATGCCTCCTCCAAGACCAACTATTGACCTTGAAGCAAAAAATATGATAGCACCGGCAAGTTTTAACGGTAAACTCTCAAATGATTACTTGCAATTACTTCCCAAGTTCGCTATTCAGTATGAATGGAAAAAGGGAAATAATGTATATGTTACCGCTTCACGTGGATATCGTTCGGGAGGATACAATGTACAGATGTTCTCCGACCTCATACAATCACAACTGAAAAACTCAATGAAAGCCGCCATGATAAGCAATGAAACATTCGCATCTATGGCAAATATGATTGAGACGATGATGCCGGATGAGGAGATCGACATAAAGGCTTCGACTACCTACAAACCCGAATACTCATGGAATTACGAAGTCGGTTCGCACCTCACCCTGTGGGAAGGACGCTTATGGGCCGATCTCGCCGCTTACTATATGGATACCAAAGACCAACAGATATCCCAGTTTGCCGAAAGTGGATTGGGACGTATCACCATCAATGCCGGAAAGAGCCGTAGCTTCGGTGCAGAAGCTTCGCTACGCGCCAGTATCACAGACGCCTTCAGTATGAATGCATCTTATGGATATACCTATGCTACCTTCACCGATTATGTAGTCAATCAGAAAGATGAAGACGGAAAATTAGTCAAGAAAAGCTATAATGGCAACTATGTCCCCTTTGTTCCCAAACATACCCTCAGCGTAGGTGCACAATACATCTTCCGTATCGCCCCACGCCACTGGCTGGACCGCGTACAGGTTAATGCAAATTACAATGCTGCCGGACGTATCTACTGGACAGAAGAAAATAATGTCAGCCAGGCATTTTACGGAACTCTGAACGGACGTGTCAGCCTGGAAAAAGGGAACGGCGTCCTTGCATTCTGGATACGTAATGCATTGGACAAAGAATATCAGGCATTTTATTTTGAATCAATGGGCAATGGATTTATGCAAAAAGGACGTCCCATGCAATTGGGAGTAGATGTACGTTGCCGCTTCTAAAACATAATCGTAATCGTCTAAAAACCAGTATTTTTAAGAGTGTACACTTTTGTTATACAAGAATGTGCACTCTTGTCATACTAAAATGTACATTCTTGCTATACTAAAGTGTACACTCTTGCATTCCTTCATTTTACTTACAAGAAATCATTACATCAAACTTGTCTAAAATACGCTGTTCATTCTCTGTGTTGTCACATCTTATACCCGATCGATATATATGTCGTAGAGAAACGTAGTGAAACTCTATGAGAATCGGGGCGTTCCTCGTAGAGTTTCGACCCGTT
>BAJA01000042.1 GCA_000613465.1 Bacteroides nordii WAL 11050 = JCM 12987 | reverse complement strand
GGTTTCGGTGGAACTGACAATATGTTCGGTAAGAACTTCCTGAACCGTGTAGTGATTCTGGAATAAAATATGGGTTCTATAGAGCGAAAGCTCTGAATGAGAGAAAGGACGTCTGTTGCAGACGTCCTTTTTTTGTACCTCAATGAGATGTAATCAAAATAATAATCGTATTTTTGTACCATGAAGTTACGAAAAGAGTGTAATTTATTGGAAATGAGCGTAGGTTAATTGCTCTTGATAGTAATAGGTTACGATTTAGTTAGTTATCTACTGCATTATCTTTCTGCGCATTGCGTAACCTTCAAAGAACTCTTCCTATGCAAAAGTAGCTATTTAATTCGAGATTTTGATATAAACTCCCGTTTTTTATCCCCTCATTCATAAGATTTTTCCGTAAAAGCGGTTTTGTTTGTCGGAACACCATTGCCAAAAACGAGTTTTGAACAATCGTGTGCCGACTACCGCATAGCCGGAGAAAAGGGCATTGCCTCACGCCTAAACGATGTTTAGACTGATGACGCAATGCCCCTTTCTTTTGCGTCTATGCCAAGAGGTGCTTTTACGGGCTACCAGATGATTTTTCTTTTTTTGCTGTCCCTTTTGCCGGAAGCGGAAAGTGAATGCAGAGTGTGTCAGCCTGCCCCATGAATGAAACAGGCGGTCACACACAGCCGGACAAACCGGGAAGAATGATTGTTGCCGCCCGGCTGGACAAGTTCCGTCGGAACGGAAACAATCATACTTCCTTTGTCGTGGTTTGCCCTTTTCACGCTTCCGGTGATGTCTTTTTCTTTCAGACGGTTTCCTCTTTTTACGGATTTTCCCCTAAAGTTTTTTCTACCTAATCTGCCTCTGTTTTCGTTTACCTCCATTTTGCGCCTTTCAGTAAGCCGCATCAGTCAGTCATTTTCGTTCTGGGCGCAAAGGTAATTCCGGGATTGGACGGGAAAGCAAGGTCAAGCCTCCTGTTTTCTGCGGAAATCTCCAGCTTCGGGTAGTATTTCCCCGAAAAACCTTGCATTCCCTAATCCCTACCTTTTCAAGCACCCGAAACGAAAACGACCGAATGCGACAGAAAGACGCATTAAAAAAAATGTCGGATAAACGAGAGGCAGATAAGATAGTTTGAAACTCAACTCCCTCAGCTCTTGAATCCGCATAAAAAACAAAAAAATTAAAAACAGCGAAGATATGACAGCAACGGCAAATTTCAGACAAGTGGCGCAATACATCGGGTTGGCGATATGCGGCTTGATGATGCGCACCGCCTTCGGGGTGTTCGGCATCCTTTGGGGCATCATCAGAGAGATTGTAAACGGAGTGTTCCGAGTGGCGATAGGTGTAATCGTGGCTATCCTTTCCACCATTGCCTACTTCGGCTTCATCCTTTGGTCATTAACTCTTTAACCCTTACCGACATGACAAAGAGAAACAGCAAGACGGTAGCGCAGCAGTGCAGATATTACGAGGTGGACAACATCTTCGTGTATATGGTGGAAACGTACATCAACGGCAATTTTGAAACGTTCCGAAGATTGTACCACGAACTAAACAAAGACGCACGGAGGGACTTCATGGACTTCCTTCTCAGCGAGGTAGAGCCGACCTATTGGAGAGAGATACTTAAACAGACAATCTAAAAACGACAGCGATATGAAAGGAACAGACCATTTCAAAAGAACGATACAAATGTATCTGGAACAGCGGGCGGAGGAAGATACGCTCTTTGCGAAGAAGTACCGCAACCCTGCCAAGAACATAGACGAGTGCGTGACCCACATTCTGAACCATGTGCAGAAAAGTGGTTGCAACGGCTTCACGGACGGAGAGATATTCGGGCAAGCCATCCACTACTATGAGGAAAACGAGATAGAGGTGGGCAAACCTATGAACTGCCAAGTGGTGGTGAACCATGTTGTGGAACTCACGGAAGAGGAAAAGGCGGAGGCACGTCAGAATGCAGTCCGCAGATACCAAGAGGAGGAACTCCGCAAGTTGCAGAACCGCAACAGACCGTCAGCGAGAAAAGAAAACCACCCCCAACCCTCATTATTTGATTTAGGCTTATGAAACCGAAGACCAAGATACAGAAAGAGGTGGCAAGACTTTCAGCCAACCTCCGCCCCATATCAACGACACAAATTGAATGGGCATACCGCCACTGCGTTGAACATATCGGCTACCGCACCAAGAAAGGGAACATTACCTGCTCCGACTGCGGTCACGAGTGGCACAGTGACAGTGGACTATGCGACACCCTTGAAGGTTGCACCTGTTCCCAATGCCATGCCAAACTCAAAGTGCAGGACACACGCAAACGTATCTACAAGGAAACGCAATATTTCAGCGTGATAACCATCTGCAAAGGCTATCAGGTAATCCGTGTGGCGCAGGTCAGATGCGAAAGCAGGAAAGGCGAGCCGATGCAATTCTACTGCCACGAGGTTGTGCAGCGTTGGATTTCACCCGACGGTAAGGTTACAGACATGGCGTTGCTCCGTGGCTTCACATTCTATTACTGCGATGTATGGGCATTGTGCAGCGCGATGGAGATAAGACCGCACAACAGCCTATACGATGATGTTGTGGCAAGAAGCTGTGCATATCCCAAAATGAGGGTATTACCTCAACTCAGACGTAACGGCTTCAAGGGCGATTTCCACGGCATTTCCCCCGTGCGTCTTTTCAAAGCCTTGCTTTCTGACCCAAGAATTGAAACCCTTATGAAAGGCGGTGAGATTGAGGTTATGAAACACTTTATTTTCAATGCCCGTACTGCCGATGAATGCTGGGCATCATATCTGATTGCCAAGCGTCACAAGTATCTGATAGACAACTTCTCCATGTGGTGCGACTATTTGCGTATGCTCAACAAACTCGGTCAAGACCTCCGCAACCCGAAGAACATCTGCCCCGAAGATTTCATGGCGGCACACGACAACGCAACCCGAAAGATTGAAACCATACACGAGAAGGAATGAGCAGAGCAACGCCGCCGCTGGGAGATTGAAAGGCGTGAGCGTGAGCAACAGCGGCAACTGCAAAGGGAAAAAGATGCGGAGGATTTCATCGCCAACAAATCCAAATTCTTCGGATTGGTAATCACGGACGAGGAAATAATCATCAAGGTGCTTGAAAGCATAGACGAGTATTACAGCGAGGGCAAGGCACAGAACATCTGCGTGTTCGGCAGTGAATACTACAAGAAAGCCGACACCCTCATACTCTCGGCAAGGATTGGCGGTGAGATAATTGAAACCGTAGAGGTGGATTTGCGGACACTCAAGGTGGTGCAGTGCCACGGCAAGTACAACCAAGACACCGAATACCACGAACGCATCATAGACCTTGTGAACAAGAACGCCAACCTTATCCGTGAGCGGATGAAAGCGGCATAGCATAAACCCTAAAACAACATTGATATGGAAGTAAGAATCGAAAGCATGATTTGTGTGTGGGATGATGCAATTCCCACGATGTTCATTGAATTTGTAAATCTCCTCACTCTCACAACGAGTGAGGAGGGATTGAGAAGGAGTGTGAAGGAGTTTGCCGAGAAGCACGAACTTGACAAGTTTTTCCTTTACGGCTTCGGCTCACACCATTTCTACCTGCATCAACGCTACACGAGCAACCCCGAAATGGTGATGAAGGACAGAGTTCTGTCAGTACATTTTTAATCATCTAAAAAGCAACATTATGGCAACACGAATGACCATCAACGGAGTAAGCACCTGTACGGAAGCAGGTACGGAGAAATATGAGCGTTTCCAATCGGGTATCGGCAGACGCAAGCGGACACTTGTGCAGTACGACTACCGCCATACGGACGGAGAACTGTTCGCTTGTGTCAAACCCACATTGGACGAGTGCCGAACCGCAAGGAACAAGTGGCTGAACGCAAAGCAGGGAAAGGAGGGCAACCGATGAACACGACCTATCAAACGCTGATAGTCAAATTCAGCGAACCTATCACGGCATTGGACGGTATCTTTGACGAAGCCCAAGCGTGGGGAACGAACACCCTCAAAGGGTGGATAGATGATTACGAAAGCACACGTTTCACCGCCACCGACAGCCATACGGCAGTCATCACGAGCGAGTATAATATGGAGTGTGTGAAAGAGTGGCTGCAACGACAGACACCCATTGCCGAGATGCGAGAATTTTGAACAAGTTGGCGGTGTCCGCACCGCCAACACTTAAAACCCTAAAACAACGGATATGATAGCACAGACGATATTACAGCAGATAGGCGGAAGACGCTTCACCGCCATGACGGGAAGCCGTGACTTCATAGATATGGGCAACGGCTTACGGATGAGCCTTGCAAGGAACAAGACAAGTGCCAACCGCCTTGACATCATCTATGATGCAGGGGCAGACCTCTACAATATGCGTTTCTACCGCAGGACATTCAGCAAAAAGACATTCGAGAGCAGAACAAAGGACATTGCCATACACGAGGGCATCTATTTTGATATGTTGGAGGAAATGTTCACGATGGTGACGGGACTTTACACACGCTTTTGAGTGGAGGGGCGGCGAGAGCCGCCCTACTTTCTTTCAGTGAGCATGATGGCGGACAAAGAAAGTAGCAAAGAAACCTTTGTTTCAATCGCTTGTTAGCGATATATAAAATATTATGAGTATCTTTGTAAAAGTATTGATACTCATAATCATAGTAATATTATGTGTGAATTAACAATAAGTCAAAAGCACATCATAACAGAACGAAATAATAGTAAAGGTGAATATCAGCCGGCGTTTATGCAGATTCGTATTCACAATTCTTTTGATGGAAACATCGATGAACTTGATGTCCCAACATTAGGAACTCTTGTTCATGAATACATCCACTTTCTTCAAAATGTATCAACTCCGTGGGGACTATATGATAGTATGGTTCGATATAATATAATGGCGGAAACATATGCTTTTGTAGAAAATGCTACATCTACTATCACTCTCCCATTAAATATTGATTATTCTCAAGGATTGAAGAATAAAATGGATATTGTAGAATGTGGAACAGGATATTGCCCACTTTCAGATACACGGAGAAATAATTTTAAAATAGATGTAAGTGAACGGATTTGCATCCATAGAAACTATAAAAAGGTAAATAATAGAAATTTACCAATAATAACATTAGATATCAGTTTTACGGATGGTTCAAAACAAACCATTGTTTTGGGTGCTAACATTATTAAGGAGAGTATGGCAGCATTGTATCAAATGCTCATAGATGAAACTGCAACTCATGAAGAATTTGACCTCCCATATAATTTAATTAAGATTATTGCAGAACAACATTTTTCTGCAATAGCATCTGATAATATAAAACTGATAACTATTTGCTATATATCTTTGTTTAGCCTTTCTCCTGCTGAAGTTCTAATAGATAACTTAGCATACGCGAATGAAAATCCGGATTTATCTGCAATAGAATTGTTTGAACGGTTCGTCAATGAAGATAAAATATACATCAAGGGAAAAGCAATGTCAGTTTGTGACTTTTTTGATACTCTTATAGACACATTCAAACAAGTCTTTTTTAAAAGTGTCCGAGTCGGAATCGATTATATTGGCGAAGTTTTGGAACGAATTCGTCCTGCCAAAGGATTTGTTCCTATCTTAACTTTGATTACTGATTACCAACCCTTATCTAAGGAACGAATTAAAACGTTAATAGATTTTTTAGGAATGCCTTATAGCTATACAGACAGTGGCGATTTTAATCCACACCTTCATCCTCAATAGATTCCGAAAAATTATCTGATGATATGTTGGCACTAATAGGGCACAATGCATTATTTTCATATTTAACGAGATTGCACAAATATGGTTATGTATGCCCATTGCATTCGTTTTGTGAAAAAGAAAAGTATGATAAAGATGAATGTTATGATGAACCTTGGAATGGGAAAATGTGCCTATGACGATTATGGGAGATGTGATACATATTAAAGAGAAAGAAGTAAAAATTCAATTTTAACAAACCGGAAAACCTCCGATGAAGTTGTGGTTTCATCGGAGGTTCTTTTGTCTATTTACATTTATGGGATATACAACAGCGCAAACTCCGCTTTTCTCCGTTTGAGCAGCATGGCGTGGCGTTTACCCTTGTAGTTGCAGAAGGCGATATACTCACGGTAAATGTTCCTGTCGCCAGCTTCCAATTTCTTGATTAAGGTACTTTTGGGGAGTGTCTTGCTGCCTAACAGCTTCGCCGGTCCCACATTGTAAGCTAACGTGCCAAGCAAAGTCGAATCAACTCCGAATTTACGGAACATGGCGACAAATTTGCGCAGGTCTTTCCGCAAAAGTTCATCCGCGTCCCATTTTGTCATGGTTCGTGCTGAATACTTCTCGTTTGGCAAAAGTTTGTGACCCCAACCCACGTATGGATGGTGTTTTTCTGAGTGCCAGCCCTCAAAATAGCGACAGCATAAAAAAGCCCGTTCCATAAGTGGCAGACGGTAGATTGCCGCCTGCCCGTCCGTTTCCTCTTGGCGGCTGGTCCGTGCAGATACGGAACAGACCGCCAGAAGCGAACAGAGCATTATCATGAATACACGCATCATTTCAACAAGGGGCTGAAGTTGCCGATGGGAACGATGGTCAAACCGTCATCCTTTACATTCCGGTTGTTGAAGTCAAATTCCAACTCGAAGGAGTTGCCGAAGTTGTCCTCCACCACCACGATGAAGTTGTGTGCTTCTTCACCCTCCGCCGTGTAGTACAGACGGAACTTCCCGTTCTCCAGCAGGTAGCGGTCGTTGGGCAGGAAGGTGATGCCGTTGTCCATTTTCAACTTTCCTTCTCCCTCAAACTGAAAATAGCGGATAGTGTAAAGCGTGTTAGCGAAGTCGCCCTTCTTTTTCAGCTCACAGCGGATTTCCACCGTCTGCCCCTTTGTCACCTTGTTCGGCACGGGCATGACCTCCACCGTGAAGGGATAGGACTGTTGAATGTCCATGTCGTCGTCGCACGATACGAGGGTGAATGACACGGCGGCTATCAGGCATAACGCCACCGCCTTGAAGATGGATGTTCTCTTGTTTCTGTTGTTCAGTATGTTCATTGTTCTTCGATTTTTAGATGGTTGTTTTTTAATTTTTCGTTGTCAGTTGCAGGTACTTGTTCAAGTCCTTGCAACCGTCATAGAGGGAGGAACGGTCGGTGACACGCTCCCCGTATCGCCCCACAAGTGCGGCAAGCGTCCGCCGTCCGGCTTCGTCACGGTCAAGGAAACAGTCGATGCGCCCGTAGCCGTCCAGCAATCCCGCCGCCTTCTCCACGTTGGCGACGGAGTTCAGCACAAGGCAGTCAGCGTTACCGGTTACGCCAAGCGTCACCGCAGAAAGGAAGTCCATGAAGCCCTCGAACACGAGGCATTCGTCAGCCGGAATTTCTTTAGCCATTACCAAAGACATATCTTTTGGCGGGATGCAACCCTTGAAATATCGGCTTCTGACTTCATAGCCACCTGCCATGTTCGGGAAGCCGACGGCAAAATACCGTTTCCCACGAACGCCGTAGTTAAGACGGCAACAGTGACGGGATGCGATGGCGTAAGGGATGCCCCGTTCTGCCAGATACTCCGTCAGCGGTGAACGAAACAACGGAACTGCCTCCACATCCTCAAAGACGGGTTCAATCGGCTTCGGGAGATAGGCGGGTTTTTCCCATCCGGTCACCGTCATGTTGGCGGCTTCCGCTATGAACTTCGCCTGCGTCCTAAAGTCATCGCTTTGCAGAAACTCCCCGGCAAGCGTGAAGATGTCGCCGCCCTTGCCCAAACCGAAGTCGTACCAGAGCTGTTTCGCCACGTTCACACGGAAAGAGGGTGTGCGCTCGCCCCTGTACGGGGCAAGATACCACAGCTCGTTACCGCTCCTTCTAACAGGCTCATGCCCCAGCCGTGCGAGAAAATCCGCAAGCGGCATCCTTCTGACAGCATCTATTTCCGTCCTTTCCATGCCCGTGTCAGTTGATGATGAACTTGATACCGACCCCGAACTGCGTGTGAAACTTCCGCGTGTCGCCACCCCAAAGGCAACGCTCCCGCAGATTGGCAAGCAGGGCTATACGGTCTGCCACGTAGCATTCCACATCGAGCGTCAGCGCGCCGCCGTAGATGAAGGCGTCCCGGTCGTGCAGCGTGGAGCCGTCATGCAGCATTTTCTTCCCCCAATTCACAGACTCATATCCGGCGAGAGCCGAAGCCCCAGCATAGACGAACACGATTTTTCGGGCGTCCGACAGTATCTTGAAGTAATATCCGCCATCCGCCGTGAACTGCGCCACGGGTATCTTGGTGTCCTTATAGGGGTTGTTCTTCAGGAGGTATTCGCCACCGAACACCCACTTGTTCCCCTTCTTCGTGTAAGTGGAGAGTGCCGCCCCGAAACTGTACCCGCCATCCTTGCCGCCGGGATTAAAGCCATCCGCCATATCCGCCCTCACCTCGATACCCTGCATTTTCGGCAGGCATCGCTGGGCGTGCGCCTGCCCCGTGAAAAGGGCAAGCGACGCGATGATTATTGCGATGTACTTTCTCATGGTCAGCGTACTTGAAGTTCGTTGATGGTACCCGCGCGTACCAAATCCTCGTTCTCAATCACGAAGGACTGGTGACGGCCGCCGTTCTTCTCGTTCAGTTCCACCACAAGGCATTTGTCGTCGGGGATGGTGAACTTAGCCATCGTGAAGACCGTGCGTTCACTTTTCTTGCCCGGCACGAGGGTGGCGTAGTTCTGCGCTCGGAGCGGCAGGATGATCTGCTCCTGCATGGCGGTACGCTTCGCCACCTTCTTGTCCACGATTTTCCATGTGATATAGTCCACATCGAAAGGCACGTTGCTCTGGTTCTTTATCTCCGTGTGGAAATAGAGCAATCCGTTATGCGTGTAGATGCCTTTGAGAAGATACTGGATGCCGAAACGCTTGCAGCCGATATGCTTCACCTCCCGTTTGTTCTGTTTGTGGATGGACTTCATGATAAGGCGCACCAGCATCGGGCTTTCGCTGCCCAGCTCTTTCAGATAGATTTCCTGCGCGTTGTTCGGGCGGTTCACCGTGCTGCGTCATGGATGAAGTCGCACATCTCCACGTTGAGCAACAGCGGTTCGGCGGCGTACTTCACGTTGAAGGTGTAGAAACTGCCGTCTTCCGTGATGACGGACATATTCGTTTCGTTGGGAAAATTTCTCACGGTAGCCTTCACGCGGATGACGTTCTCCGCTCCGTCGGCTTTCCCGGCAATCAGGTCGGGCGAGCCTAAATCGACATAGCGCACCTCCGCCGGAAAGATGACGTGGACAGTCTTGTCGTAGGTCACTTCCAGACCGTGCGGCGGTATCATGCGGTCGAAGGTCAGCTTGCGTGACAGCCCGTGATACAGGTCGCCGTCCGCCTCCTTCTGCGGATAGACCTCCTTTGTCAAGGTCGGCTGTTCATTACTTCCGTTGGTTGTTTCAACGGTTACATTCTCCTGCGCGTGGCAGATGCGATGCCCATAGCGAGGGCAAACATGATGATTACTTTTCTCATTACTTTTGGATTTTTAGTGGTAAATGTTTTTTTGATTGATTATTGTTTTCAGTCCTTTTCCTGATAGAGCATAACCCTGTACCCGGCTTTCAGATGCACCTTTACGGTTCGCATTTTCTTGGCTATGTACTGGCTTGTGCCTTGTATCAGCCCCTTGCCCAAGTCGGAGGCGAGCTGCGCCCCGGCATTGGTGGAGATGTTGATGCTGCTACCCAACGAACCTCCCATGTTGGCGGCGACCTCCCTGACGGCGTTCATCTCCATCGAGTTCGGGATGAAGATGCCGGGCTGTCCGTCCGTGTCATAGACCGCAAGCTCCACGGGGATAATCGTACCGTCATATTCCAGCGAGGTAATCTCGATGTCGAGCCGTTCCCCCTGTATCTTGCCCGTGCCGACCACCACCGCATTGCGGGGGATTGTCCTGCCCGCCACCGCCATAGGCTCCAGCAGGCGAAGCCTTACTGTCTGCCCATCCGTCACGCTCTGCGCCCCATGCACACACGCCGGTATGGTGTTCCGGTCCGATACCTCTGTAGTGCCGACAGCCGTGTTGAACCCCCGGTTGCGTTCCTGCGAGAAGGTGGCGACAAACTCCGCGTTGCTCATGGGCTGTGCAAGGAAGGAAACGATTTGGCGGGTCACTTGCCTTACGGGTGTCGCCGTGTTCTTCTTTCCCTTCTGCACGGTGGAAGCTCTGCCGCCTGTTCCGGCTTTCCTCCGTTCTGACCGCCCATGTACTTTGCCGCCAGCTCATAGGACTTCTCCATAAGTGCCACCTGTTCGTCCATAGATGAAGTCCTGCCTTTTTCGCTTTCCAGTTCCGATTCCAGCGAGGCGATGCGCTCCAACAGCTCATCCATCTCGGCATTGTCGTTCTTCGGCTGTTCGTAGAAGTTGCCGAGGGTGGCGTTCAGGTCACGGTAGGCGGCAGCGGAGGATTGGATAGTCTGCGGTGCGGCAGGCTGTGCCTTTTCCTCCTTGCCGCCCGGATTGGCGAGGTCGAAGTTCGTTCCGTCCTCCGTTCCCGCTATCTCGCGGTCGAACATGTCGCTCAACTGCCCGATGGTACGGTTGCGGCTCTCCTGACGCTCTTCCATCTCCCCATGCTCGTAGGCTTTCAACTTGTCGCCGATAATCTGCTTGTTCGCCTTGTCAGCGTCGGGCATTTCGGTGTTGTATCCGTCCGTTCCCGGCGGTTGTTCCTTGCCGGAGGACGGGGCGAATATCAGCCACATCGCCCCAATGAAGACCAGCACCATAGCGGGCAACACGATCATCTTCTGCCGTTTCAGCCGCTGAGCCTCTGTCAGCGGTTCGCGCCCCTTTTTCGGCTTTCCCGTGTCGGGAGCGGCTTTGTTCTCTTTCGTCGGTTCATTCTTCGTCTGTTCCATATGAATAAGGTGTTAAGTGATTGTCTGTTTCCACCGGGGTCGGCAGTTCCACCCGTCCGGCGTGTCCCGTTTCCATGCGTGAGCCGTCGTTTCTGCCGATGTCATAGACGGCTCTGCCGAAGGTATAGAGGGCAAGCACCGCGAAGGCGGCGAGCATCCCCAGCATGATGCGGCGGCGTGTTTCCGGCGGCAAACCGTCCAAATACCCTTTGAGCCTTGCCACCAGCCGTTTCCGTTTGTCGTGGAGCTTCCAGTATGCGCCCCACATTGTTTTTCTGATACTTTTTACTTTCCGTTTCATAATCCGTTACCGTTTGATTGTCTGTAAATCCTTGTTCTCGATGATGGTGAAGCCCTCGATGGTGAAGCCATTGGGGTTGTCGTCCGACCGCGATGCGTTCAGCAGGCGGCAGGTAGTCACGAGGCTGCGCTCGGTGACGTTGCTCTGCCGGATGATTTTCTGCGTGGCGTAAGTCACGGCACGGTAGGGATAGGCGTTGAAGTCACACACCACGCTGTCCACCTTCAACACTTGGTTGATGTTCCCGGCGATGATGCGGTTGTAGTACCCCTTCTCGGCGAAGTCCGAATAATAGTGGTACACGCTCTTGTCTGCCAGCAGCAAGGCACGTTTTACGTTGTGTTCAATCGCGCTTTTTTCAGGTGACAGCGTGAAGAAAAGCTCGTGGAAGCGGCGCACATGCTCCCGTGCCTCCGCTGGACGGTTCTGCGACAGATCCTGCGACAGCGCAAGCATCAGCGATTTGCCGTTGTCCAACACATAGATTTTCTCCCGTTGCTTCTCCGCGAAACGGTAGGAGTTCCACACGCTCCACACCGTCACCACGGCGCACAGCGAGAGGAAGACGATACCGAACAGGCGTATCTGCCTGAACGATGATTCGATGTTTTTAAGTGACTTAAATTCCATTGTTGTTTATTCGTTTTTAATTGTCAGTTGATTATTTCAGCAGTTTCCCGGCACGTCCGACCACGTTTCCTGCGGCTGCACCCGCCACGCTGCCCGCCATGCTTCCGGCTCGTCCCGCCATCTGGTTCACGTTGCGACCGTAACCGCCCATGCCTCCGGCTTGGATAATCCAGCCGGCAACGGTGGGAATGGTGAAGTAGCCGATGATGCCGATGCAGAGGAACACGATATACACCCCGTCGCTCGAATCCAGCGAGAAGTTCGGGTCTGCCTGCATCCGCTCGATGTCGCTTTGCAGCATCAGCACCTGTATCTTCGCCAGTATGGTGCTGAACATGTCCGACACCGGAAGCCACAGATAGACCTGTATGTAGCGGCATATCCACTGCGTGAGCGTGCTTTGGAAACCGTCCCATACCGACAGGGCGAAGGCTATCGGACCGAGTATCGCCAGCACCACGAGAAAGAAGGTGCGGACGGTGTCTATCACGAGGGCGGCGGCTTGGAACAGCAGTTCCAGTATCTCGCGGAAGAAGTCGCGGATGCTCTTCTTCATATTGTACATTCCCCGGTCGATATACATTCCCGCCATCGTCACCATGTCGGAGGGCGACCAGCCGAGTTCCTCCAGTTGCTTGTCAAATTCCTCGTTGGACACGAGGTAGGCGGTTTCGGGGTTGCGCACCATCGCCTCGTATTCCAGCTTGTCCTTCTGCTCCCTGTATCGGTTCATGTCCAGCGTTTCCGCCTCCAGCATCTTTGCCGTGCCCTGTACAACGGGTGAGAGGATGCTGTTTATCGTGCCCAGCACCACAGTCGGGAAGAACATGATGCACAGACCGATGGCAAAAGGACGGAGCATCGGGAATACGTCTATCGGTTCGGCTCTCGCCAGCGACTGCCATACCCGGTAGGCGACGTAGAACAGCGCACCCAGCCCGGCGATGCCTTTCGCCACACCCGCCATGTCCCCACATAGCGGCATCATCTGCTCATAAAGTGAGCGTAAAATCTGATGAAGGTTATCGAACTCCATAGGCTTACCAGTATCTTTCGTTCATGTTCCCGTACAGCCCCATGATGCGGTCGAGGTCGTTCTTTTTCTTTGCACGCAGATAACTCACGGAGATGTTCTTGTTGGTGTAATAGCTCACAAGGTTGCGGTAACGCTTCATTTTGGAGTAGCAGCGTTCCACCACGTCCATGCGCTCCTTGTCGGTCATGGAGAGCGTGGTGATGTTCACCACATTCTTCAGTTCCGTCAACACTTCGTTGCTCTCTTCCAGCAGTTTCGTGTAACCGAAAGCGATTGCCGACAGCTCTTCTGGTCTGAAATTTCCATCACGGAGCATCCTTTGGAAACTGTTTACATAAATGTCGGTGATGTCGCCTACCATCAGGATGGTCTGCTGCACCTTGCGGGCGTCCTTGACGAGATTGTTCACCGATTTGAGGGCATCGTAATACTTTTTGCCCTGCTGATAGATTTTCACCGTTTCCTGAAAGTTGCTCACCATGTTCGTGGCAGTCTTGGAGGTATGGATGATGTTTTTGGAGGCATTGATGATACCCTGCGCCAGATTGCCCGGATCGCTTACGACCCACTGTGCGCTTGCCCTGCCTGCGAAAAGCAGGCACAGGCAGATAATCATTGTTATTCTTGTTCTCATGTTACTTTGGATTTTAGTGGTTGTTATTCTTCTGTCGGGTGTCCCGGCTGCGGTTTCACCCGCACATAGTCGCCGCCCGGCGAGAAGGTCAGCACGTCCGTGGCCTCGTTGTAGGACACGTCGATGCGGAAGCCGGTGTTCATGAACAGGTTGCCGTTTTCCTCCTGCAAGAGATAGGTTTCCGGTTTCAGCTTGCGGCGCAGACCGCTCCGGCGGAACACCGTCACCTTGTAGGCTTCGCCCTCCTTGTAGATAAGCACATCGGGCTTCCCCTCCACGCTCTCCCAGTTCCCGCACAGCATATCACGGAGGTTGTCGGCCACGTCGCAGGATTGCAGCATCATGACCGCCAATCCGATCAGACACTTGCTGACTTGCAGCATTTTCACTGTCTGTAAATTCATACGCATTTTTCTTTTTTCGTTGATAAATTCATTTTTAATTGTTGGTTGTTTCCTTGTTTCTCCGCTTCTCGGCAAGTTGCCGGATGGCGGCTTCGATGTCGCCGCCCAACTTCTCCGCCAGATGGTAAACCTCCACTTTCTCCGTTTCCTCGGTGGTGTACGCGTAGGCTAAGCACCCAGCGCCTTGTCATATTTCTATGGTAGGTTTCCGAGTACTCGCCTCCGAACCGGACTTACAAGTCTCCCTGTATCCGGCTCTCCACTAATTAATTCAGTCTGATTCTTCGGTCGGGATCTATTTTTGCATGACACTTTGAGCAGACAGCCAAAGTTTTTCGTCTTCGAGCTATCATTTTCTTTTCCCAGTCGGATTTACCTTTCAGGTCTTTAAGTTTGCGAACGTGATGCATTTCGAGTTTATCGGTAGCACCGCATAATTCGCAAACTTGGAGCTTCAGCCTTTCCATAAGGCTGTTACGTCCACCTGTTATGGAAACTGTCCGTGGAATAGTGTCACAGTAAATATTCCCTGCAACCTTTTTGCGTTTGAAACCATCATGATAAAATGATTGGTAAAGTGTCTTACCCTTGCTATTTTCATATGCCACTTGGAAAACCTTGTTCTTTTTATATTTCAGAAGTATTTTCTTTACAGATGATTTGTATTTGTTCGCAAATACCTTATACATGCTGTATGACATAATGTGATAGAAAGAATTGATGACATAGCTGTTATTGGCTATTGAGTAGTAATTATAGAACCCTCGGATTTCGGCATTGAACTGACTGACTATTTCCAAGTCATCCAAGTTCAGCATGTACGTTCTGACGATGGATTTCCAAACCTCTTTGCCATTGACGACCGCGATTCTTGCGGCTTTATAATCAAAGAGTTTCTTCCGCATCGTTTCAAAATTCAGGTACAATACAGGCTTGTGTCCGAATGCACGAACCGTTTTACCGTACTTATCCTTACGTAAATCGTTACACCTACGTATAAATACGTCATATCCGAGAAATTTCGCTGGTTTCTGCGCATTGGTTATCAGTGTCTTTTCGTCTGACAGTTCCAGTTTAAGAGCTTCATTCAAATAATTCTTAATATCCTCTTTTACTGTTTTGCAGTCTTCAAGATTACCGGTAATTCCAATCAGAAAGTCATCTGCGTATCTCACGTATTTTAACCGTTTGATACTGCTGTCCATTTCATTACGTGCCGGATAGTTGTTCCGTTCTTCTCGTAGCCGCTTAATTTCGGCGGTCATCTGTTTCCTTACCTTTACATCTTTCTCATTCTTTAGTTTCTTTGCCAGTCGGTATCTTCGCTGTTCGTAGAGCTTGTATCGAGCGTCGCCTTTTCTTGTTACCCCTTTATTGAACCGATTGATGTATTCCTTGATGTACTTGTCGAACTTGTCAAGGTAGATGTTAGCCAGTATTGGGCTGATAATCCCGCCTTGCGGAGTTCCACTGTACGTTCTATGAAATACCCAGTCTTCCACATATCCGGCATTCAGGAATTTTCTGATAAGCCGCAAAAATCTCTCGTCGGCGATACGTTCCCGAAGAATATTAATCAGTACGTCATGATTGATATTGTCGAAGAATCCTTTAATATCGCCTTCAATAAACCATTTCACGGCAGTGAATGTCTTTTGTATATCTATAAGAGCAGTATGACAACTTCGTTTGGGACGAAACCCATGTGAAGTATGTTCAAAACTACCTTCATAGATTGCTTCAAGTATCATTCTGACTACTTCCTGTACCAGCTTATCATCAAAAGAGGGTATGCCAAGCGGACGTTTTTTCCCGTTTTTCTTAGGTATGTACGTCCTTTTGGACGGATTAGGCTGATAAGTCTCATTTTTAAGACTGCCAATCAGTTGTTCAACTCGGTCAATACTCATTCCGTCAATGGTTTTACCATCGGCTCCTGCCGTCATGTTGCCTGTCTTGCTGTAAATATTCTGATAGGCTACATAAAACATTTCCTCGTTAAACAGCACTCTATACAGCCGCTCAAACTTATAGTTCAAGTTACCGCTGTGTTTACTCAGACTGTTCAACACATTTTCTGGATTTCTCATGTCTCTCACATCTTCCTTTAAATTGTTAAACTTAATTAGCTGCTCCCCTTCGCCATGTACAGGGCGTTACCCTGCTCAGACTACTATGGAAGCTCCGTTGCCATGCCGGATATTCAGGGGCAGACCCCATAGCCCTACAACTGGCTTTCCGGTTTAGGCAATCCCCGTTTAGAAATTTGACGACTATTTGGCTCGATAGATTGTCGGATACGACTTTCGTCCTTTACTACTTATGGTAGTTGCCTTGCGGTAAGTTTATGCTACTCCTGCTACGTGTCATCAGTGTAGTACCGCAACATAACGGTATAATTCCGAAGAATTATTCAACTGTCTTCCGTCATTGCCCAAGGATACGACTGCTCGGACTATCGTTCAACCAATGCAGGCTTTATCCTCATATCTATCATTTTAACTTGCCATTCGGTCGCAGCCTGACAGTTGGCTGACTTATGGCTTTACCAACGTGCTATGTTCCCTTGTGGGGTTTTCCCCTCCGGTTAGCGGTTGTTAATGGGCATTTTAAACACTTGCCCAGTCGCTTGCCAAAGCGACATTCGTCAAATTCCCTTTACGGGCGCACCAGATACTCTTCTGCACTGACCTCGGTGGCATAGACCGCCGATTGTGTGCCACCCAAGCCTATCCACACCTCTTTGTAGAGCCGTGAAGGGTTGTTCGCCATGTTGATGGAGAGTATCTGCGACTTCTCCTTTTCCGTCAGTCCGAGCAACGCCTGTATCTGGTCGAACTTGTTCATATATTTCCTTTGGTCAAGCAGGATTTTACAATCCGAGTTGTTGATGATGCTCTCTTTGACCACCGGAGAACTGATGATGTCGTCCACCTCCTGCGTCACCACGATTGCCTCGCCGTAATATTTTCTGACTGTCTTGTACATATAGCGCAGATATTCAGCCATGTTCGCTGAAGAGAGAGCCTTCCAAGCCTCTTCCACAATAAGCTGTTTCCGTACCCCTTTCAGTCGCCGCATCTTGTTGATGAAGGCTTCCATGATGATGATGGTCACGACGGGGAACAGTTCGCGGTTTTCCTTAATCGAATCTATCTCGAAGACAATGAACCGCTTGCCGAGCAGGTCGATGTTCTCCGTGGAGTTGAGCAGGAAGTCGTAGCGTCCGCCCCGGTAATACTGCCGCATGGTGGTGAGCATGTTGTCGATGTTGAAGTCGGACTTCTCCACCTTGATGTCACGCTGTGCCAGTTCCTTGCGGTAGTCGTCACGCATATACTCGTAGAAGGTGTTGAACGACGGCACGATGCTACGGTCGGATTGGATGCGCTCAATATAGGCACTCACGGCACTGCCCAGCTCGCCGCTCTCCGTCTTTGTCACCTTGTCGTCCTCCGACTTCCAGAGCGTCAGCAGCAGGGTCTTGATGCTGTCCTTCTTCTCCACGTCGAAGATGTAATCGTCGGTGTAGAACGGGTTGAAGCTGATGGGCTTATCTTCCGTGTAGGTGAAATACACACCGTCCGCTCCGCCTGTCTTGCGTCGGATCATGCCGCACAAGCCTGATAGGAGTTTCCCGTGTCCACCAATACCACATGTGCGCCTTGCTCATAATATTGGCGCAC
The DNA here is from genome assembly GCA_000613465.1 of Bacteroides nordii WAL 11050 = JCM 12987. Lineage (GTDB taxonomy): Bacteria > Bacteroidota > Bacteroidia > Bacteroidales > Bacteroidaceae > Bacteroides > Bacteroides nordii. Next base: position 25,410 of record BAJA01000042.1, on the reverse strand, counting down.
GAGGTGGTTCATGAAGAAAGACTTGCCGCTGCCCGAAGGACCCAGCACGAACTTGTTGCGGTTGGTCGTGATACCCCGCTTCATCGGAAGGTCGCTGATGTCGAGGTGCAGCGGTTTCCCCGTGAGCCTGTCCACCATCTTGATGCCGAAGGGCGAGAGCGAGCTGCGGTAGTTGGTTTCCTCTGTGAACAGGCACACCGCCTGTTCGATGAAGGTGTGGAAACTCTCTTCCGCCGGGAAGTCCGCCGCATTGCCGGGTATCGCCGCCCAGTAGAGTGTCGGGCAGTCGATGGTGTTGTGGCGCGGCACGCATTCCATGCTTGCCAACTGGCTGCCCACGTCGTTCTTGATATGCTTCAGTTCCTCCGCATCGTCGCTCCACGCCATGACGTTGAAGTGTGCCCGTACCGAGGTCAGTCCGTAGGAATGGGCTTCGTTCAGGTATTGGTCTATCCACTCGCGGTTGATGCTGTTGCTCCTTGAATAGCGAGATAGCGACTGCATGTTACGGGCGGACTTCTCGAACTTCTGCAAGGTTTCCTCACTGTTGTCTATCAGCACATACTGGTTGTAGATATGGTTGCAGGAGAGCAGAAGCCCCACCGGGGAGGCGAATGACAGTCGGCAGTCACTCCGGTCGGTGGAGAGCTTCTCGTAACGGGTGTCGGTAGCCACCTTGCCCGGCAGGTCTTCCGCGTCGGAGAGGGTGTGCAGACACAGGCGGTTGTCGCCGATGCGCATCTCCCTTGCCGAAAGCTCGATGTCCTGCAAGGTGGTGTCACCTTCTGGCATGAGCGAGAAGTAGCGTTCAATAAGTCCCGCCTTACCCTCCGTCCCCACGATCTCGTCGGTGGAGAAGCGGCGCAGCCTGACAAGCCCGCTGTCGTTCATGATACGCTCGAACTGTTCGCAGGTTTCCAAGAACTTGGTCGTGGTTTCCCTGTCCAGCTCCATCGGGATGATATGTCCCCGGCACAGCGTGCTGAAATTGCTCTGCATCCGGTTACGCTCCTTTGTTGTCTTGGTCAGGTAGAGGTAGCAGGTGTGTTTCAGGTACGGACGCTCGTTGAAGTGACGCTCGAAAGAGCGGCTTAAAAAGCTCATGTCGTCCTTCTGAAGCTCCGGTTTGTAGCGTTCCTTGATGAACCAGTCCTGTTTGTGTACGACGGAGTAGTCCGGCAGCACCTTGATAGCCTTGCACCAGCAACTGTGTATCGCCTCGTACTCCGCACCCGTCACGGTGTAAAGTTCCGGTAGTTCCACCTCGAAAGCCACCGTGATGTCGGCGTCCTTTGAGATGATGCAGCCATGCTCCACCGCTAAAAGTGGGAACCTGTTTTCCAGTGTTGTCATTTTCGATGTATTCCTCATTGTCTTTCTTCCTTTCGTTGTCGTTTGAACAGACGGGTTATCCGCCGCCGGTTGATAAGGTATCGGGGATGGCTCCGTGCCGCTCCTAATTTCATCAGCCCGTGTTCGCCGTACCGGGCGTCAGCGCGAAGGTCTGCCATACAAGGAGGGAGGACGATGCCGCGCCGAAGCCGATACATATCCACTGGTCGATACCGACCATGTAGAGGATGACGAACAGGACGAAGAGAGCCAGCAGACCTCCGCAGAAGATGAAGAGGTACTGTGCCTTCAAGCCCTTGAACTCTACCGGACGGCCGATACCCTTGTTGATTGGGTATTCAGCCATACATTATTTATTAAAGGAAGAATGAGCGCAGGATGGTGGCGGCAACAATCAGGAAGATGCACGCGCCGAACCACGAGGCGGCTGTCTTGCTGGTGTCGGGGTCGCCCGATGAAAACTTGCCGTACACTTTTACGCCCCCGATAAGCCCGACGACTGCACCGATGGCGTATATCAGTTTAGTTCCGGGGTCGAAATAAGAACTCACCATAGAGGTGGCTTCGTTGATGCCCGCGATGCCGTTTCCCTGCGCGAAAGCGGAGGCGGTTGCGGCGATGACAAGTGCCGCGGAGAGGATTGCTTTTCTGTTTTTCAAGATGTTCTTGTTCATAAACTGTTCTTGTTTTTTGCCGTCAAAAGGGTGGATGGTCCTTTGTCGGGCGGTTGATACTTTGTTTCTTTACTTTGGTTTTAGTGGATGCCCGTTTGTTTCCACGGACGTGGGCGTGTCCGTTGCGGATGGGGATGCGCCTTGCGTTTCCTCGCCGCGTGGGTTGATGTCATTCTTTCATGTTCATTTCTTTTATTGTTGTCATACATAGTTGCGAATGTCGAACTCCTCGATGTTGTCCGGCACGACGAACTCCTTTTCAGATTTCTTCAGCCGAATCTCGATAAGCCCCTTGATGCGGATGCCTATCTCCGAAGAGCCTTCCATCATTTTCTCGTACAACTCCGTGCCCTCCATGTCGGTGAACACCTTCGCCGCCTTTTCACGTTCCGCCTGTGTCGCGTCCGGGTTTTTGGCGGTCTTGCAGCGTCGTCAATCTCGTCAAAGCTGCTGCCCGAAGCCCGTGGCGTGTCCGAGGCGTCCTCTTCCGGTTCGTCGTCCCCGTATCCCAGTTCCTCCGGCGGTATGCTCGTGAAGGTCTCATCGAGTTTTTCCTCCGGGACTTGTGCCGGGCGGGATGCGTTTCCCGTTTTTCCGTCGTCAAAAGTAGCCTCTTCCTCCGACAGCTCAATGCCTTTTTCCGAAGTGGCGGCTTCTTGCGTCGGTATGGCAGCGGTTGTCCGGGTGGATGCCATCCTGAAACGGCTCTCGCCGATGATGTCCGCCTTTTCCGCAGGGACTTCCTCGTGTGCCGCTATGCGTTTAGCCTCATTCCCGTCCAGTGACCGCCATAATCCGGCAATGCCCTTGAAGAAGCGGACAATCCGCGTGTCCATGATGCGCTCGTAAAGGAGCAGGAACAGGAACCAGAGGTTGCAGCCGACCGATACCGCCAGCAGAATGTCTGTCATGCTAATTGTGTAATTCATATCCTTCCGTTTTGGTTAGAATACTGAATTGTAATTTCGGGCATAAAGGCTCTTTATCGCATCCTCGCACTGGTTGAAATGGTACGTCAGCACATGGTCGATATAGGCGGACAGCGTAAGCCGGTCATGCCCGATTACACGGGTGATGCGCATGATACGCTCGTGGTACTCCGGGCGCACATACGCCATTTTCCCCTCACGTGCCTTTACTTCCGGGTCGCGGATGAACAGACGTTCATAGTCCTTCTCGCAGCATTTGTCGGTTACCGGGACAGGCGACAGTATTTCCACACTCGCCTGCACTTGGGCAAACATACCTCCGCAGTCTTGCTGTGGTCTTTTTTCATTCGGTGTCATTTCTTTTTCCATTTTCAAATCAGATCTTCACGTTGTTTCTTGTACAGTTCGTTGATTCTCTCCTTGTGCTGTTCCAGATGCTGGCGCAGCACGGTATCCACATATCCGCCTACTGAGATTTCCCCTCCGGCGATGTCGTTCACGATTCTGAGGATCTTGCCGTGGACGTCACGGCTGATATAGACACATTGGCGGGTCTTTATCTCGTTGCGGCGCAGGAACAGCTCGTTGTAGTCCTCGTCCTGCCTTTTCCGGCGTCCACTTTCCCTCTGCGCTTTTTCCCGTGTTACGGGTTGCACAGGAGATGGTTCCGGTGCGGCGGTGTCCTCTTCGGTCGGTGCAGCTGCGGGTACTTCCTGTGCGGGGCGCAGTGTCCCGTCCTGTGTGCGCCGCCCGATGGAGGCTAACAGCAGTTCCTCGTCGATGCCTTCCGTGTTCACTTTCCTGCTGCCCATGCTCACTGCGGTCTGATGATGTCGCTTATCTCTTCGGAAAACTCCCGGATGCCACTCCCTTTCAGCAGTGCCGTGTCCATCGGGAAGATGGTGGAGCGGAAAACGCTCTTGCGCTCTTCCGAAAGGTCACGGCGGAACTTCTTGCTGTCGGGCAAGCGGGTGGAAAGTACCGGAAAGCCCATTTCGGCTATCACTTCCTCGTAGATGCCGTACAAGTCGTTCCTCTCCCTGCCGTCCACCATCGTCCAGAACAGATGCAGCCCCTTTGTTTTCGCCTGTCCGGTAGTCATCAGCCTGTCGCGGAACATCGTGACGAATTTCAGGGTACTCTCCACGACAAAGCGGTCGGCACTCAGCGGAGTGAAGATGTAGTCCATCTGCGAGAGCGTCTTTATCACGCCGTTACTACGGAGCGTGCCGGGCATGTCGAAGAACACCACGTCGGGTTTCATGTCCTCAGTGGCAATCATCCTCTCGGCATCGTCGAGGGCGTTCACCGCATTGCTCTTGACGATGGTGTAGGCGTTCTTTTTGATCCGGCGGAAATGGTCGCAAGCGAGAGCTTGAAGTAGGTGCTGCTGTCGATAAGCCCCATTTCGTGTTCGCGCAGCCCGTGGATGCTGTGCTGCGGGTCGTCGCAGTCCACGACGGCGACATTGTAGCCTTTCACGTTGTGCAGGTAGCTGGCGGCAAGTGCCGTGACAGTGGATTTGCCGATGCCACCTTTCTGTGTTGCGAATGCAACGAAGATTTCCTTACTCATAGTTCCATTTATTTTAATTGTTGAAGATTTCTTTTTCTATTTATATGCGGATTTGGTTGCTACATTATCCGCTTCAGTGAACAGACACACGGGCGGGTCATCGCGTATCCGGTTCTGTGGTGAAGCGGTGCGGCGAACAAGTGATGAATGACGACACTGCGTCATGAAGTCATTGAATCCGTACTTCACCGGATTGTCGGATAACCGGGGTTCCGACGGTTCGGGTATCCGCTTCGGCAAGTGTCCGAAGAAGCGGTTTTCCGGGTATTTGAATGTTCCGTTTCTCATATCTTCAAATCGTTGGTTCCTTGAATCATGCTGCAAATAAACAAGTATATTTTGGAACTTGTATCACTTCCCAAGCAATTGGCAGCACGTTGCGCCGGTTGGCAGTCATTGACCGGGTCAAGCGTCTGTCCGATACCGCTTTAAGGACGTAACTTTGCCCCCGGACAGCAGGGTTCGCCGATGGTGGCACAGCCGGAGTCCTGAAAGGTATCTTCCCATCCGTCCCCTGACGGATTTTTATGTTCACCTGAACATAGCAAGGTATGTTTTCAGCCGCTCAAAATATTTTGAGCATCCCGGAAAACGCCTTGCTTGCAGGGGGCGGGCTTTCCCTCCGAAGTCGGGAAGCCTTTCAAAACTGCGGTGCTGTAATCCGAAGCGGCGGCTTATGCCGTCAATCCGCTAAATCCAAAGTAATATGAAAGAGAAAAGGAAAAGCAAATCAGGGAGAAATCCCAAACTTGATCCGGCGGTGTACCGTTACACCGTCCGTTTCAATGAGGAGGAACACAACCGTTTCCTCGCCATGTTCGGAAAATCGGGTGTCTATGCACGGTCGGTTTTCCTCAAGGCGCACTTCTTCGGACAGCCGTTCAAGGTGCTTAAGGTGGACAAGACGCTGGTGGACTATTACACCAAACTGTCGGATTTTCATGCACAGTTCCGTGCCGTGGGTACGAATTACAACCAAGTCGTGAAGGAACTGAGGCTGCATTTTTCAGAGAAAAAGGCGATGGCGTTGCTCTACAAATTAGAGCAACACACCGTCGAACTCGTGAAACTGAGCCGCCGGATTGTGGAACTTTCAAGGGAAATGGAGGCGAAATGGTCGCAAAAATCAGTGTAGGAAACTCGTTGTACGGCGCGATTGCCTATAACGGGGAGAAGATTAACGAGGCGCAGGGGCGGTTGCTTACGACCAACCGCATCTACAATGACGGTTCGGGAAAGGTGGACATCAACAAGGCGATGGAGGGTTTTCTCACCTTCATGCCGCCACAGATGAAGGTGGAGAAGCCGGTGGTGCATATTTCGCTCAACCCGCATCCGGAGGATGCGTTGACCGATGCGGAATTGCAGGATATAGCCCGCGAGTATCTGGAAAAACTCGGTTTCGGCAACCAGCCTTATCTTGTTTTCAAGCACGAGGACATCGACCGCCACCACCTGCACATCGTGACGGTTCGGGTGGACGAGAACGGGAAATGTATCAGCGACAAGAACAACTACTATCGTAGCAAACAAATCACCCGTGAGCTGGAGAAGAAATACGGGCTGCACGATGCGGAGCGCAGGAACCGCCGTCTTGACACGCCGCTAAGCAAGGTGGACGCATCGGCAGGCGATGTGAAGAAACAGGTAGGCAACACCGTGAAAGCTCTGAACGGGCAGTACCGTTTCCAGACGATGGGCGAATACCGTGCGCTCCTTTCCATCTATAACCTGACGGTGGAGGAAGCGAGGGGTAACGTGCGCGGACGGGAATATCACGGGCTGGTCTATTCCGTCACGGACGGCAGGGGCAACAAGGTGGGCAACCCGTTCAAGTCCTCGCTCTTCGGGAAGTCCGCAGGCTATGAAGCCATGCAGAAGAAGTTTGTACGTTCCAGATCGGAGATTAAGGACAGGAAACTGGCAGACATGACGAAACGTACCGTTCTTTCCGTGCTGCAAGGCACTTATGACAAGGATAGGTTTGTTTCCCAACTTAAAGAGAAGGGCATCGACACCGTACTGCGCTACACGGAGGAAGGGCGCATCTACGGGGCTACCTTCATCGACCACCGCACGGGGAGTGTGCTGAACGGTTCGCGCATGGGCAAGGAGCTTTCGGCGAATGCCTTGCAGGAACACTTCACCCTGCCATACGCCGGACAACCGCCGATACCGTTATCCATCCCTATGGATGCTGCGGACAAGGCACACGGACAGACCGCATACGACCGTGAAGACGTATCGGGCGGAATGGGCTTGCTCACTCCCGAAGGTCCGGCGGTAGATGCCGAGGAAGAGGCTTTCATCCGGGCGATGAAGCGCAAAAAGAAGAAAAAGCGCAAGGGCTTGGGTTTGTAATCGGAGTATCAACAATTAAAAAATCAATGTATGTCACAACAAGAAGACGATTTGAGGGCATTGGCGAAAATCATGGATTTTCTGCGTGCCGTGAGTATCATTTTAGTGGTCATGAACGTGTACTGGTTCTGCTACGAAGCCATCCGGCTATGGGGCGTGAACATCGGTGTGGTGGACAAAATCCTTCTGAACTTCGACCGCACGGCGGGGCTGTTCCATTCCATTCTGTACACGAAACTGTTTGCCGTCCTGCTGCTTGCCCTGTCCTGTCTGGGTACGAAAGGGGTCAAGGGCGAGAAAATCACTTGGGGAAGAATATGGACGGCACTCGCCGCCGGATTCGTGCTGTTTTTCCTCAACTGGTGGATACTGGCTCTGCCGCTGCCGGTTGAAGCGGTGACGGGCTTGTATATCCTTACCATCGGCACGGGCTATGTCTGTCTTTTGATGGGCGGGCTGTGGATGAGCCGCCTGTTGAAACACAATCTGATGGAGGATGTTTTCAACAACGAGAATGAGAGTTTCATGCAGGAAACGAGGCTCATCGAAAGCGAGTATTCGGTCAATCTGCCCACACGCTTCTATTACAAAAAGCGTTGGAACAATGGCTGGATCAATGTGGTGAATCCCTTCCGTGCGTCCATCGTGTTGGGTACGCCGGGCAGCGGCAAGTCATACGCCGTGGTAAACAATTTTATCAAGCAACAGATTGAAAAGGGCTTCTCGATGTATGTATATGACTTCAAATTCAGTGACTTGTCCACCATAGCCTACAACCATTTGCTGAACCACCCGGAGGCTACAAGGTGAAGCCGAAATTCTATGTGATCAATTTCGACGACCCGCGACGCTCACACCGTTGCAATCCCATACACCCGGATTTCATGGAGGATATTACGGACGCTTACGAGAGTGCCTACACGATAATGCTTAACCTCAATAAAACTTGGGTGCAAAAGCAGGGCGACTTCTTCGTGGAGTCACCTATCATTTTGTTTGCCAGCATTATCTGGTATCTCAAAATCTATCAGAACGGGAAGTATTGCACGTTTCCCCATGCCATCGAGTTTTTGAACCGCCGCTACGAGGATATTTTCCCGATACTGACCTCTTACCCGGAGCTGGAAAACTACCTTTCCCCGTTCATGGATGCTTGGCTCGGAGGGGCTGCGGAGCAGCTCATGGGGCAGATAGCGTCGGCGAAAATCCCGCTTTCGAGGATGATTTCCCCGCAGCTCTATTGGGTGATGTCGGACAGCGAGTTTACGCTGGACATCAACAATCCCGAAGAGCCGAAAATCCTATGCGTGGGCAACAATCCCGACCGTCAGAACATCTACGGGGCGGCTCTCGGATTGTATAACTCCCGTATCGTGAAACTCATCAACAAGAAGGGAATGCTGAAGTCATCGGTCATCATCGACGAGCTGCCCACGATATACTTCAAGGGGTTGGACAACCTTATAGCCACCGCCCGAAGCAACAAGGTTGCCGTGTGTCTGGGATTTCAGGATTTCAGCCAGCTGGTGCGCGACTACGGTGATAAGGAGGCGAAAGTGGTGATGAATACGGTCGGTAACATTTTCTCCGGGCAGGTGGTAGGTGAAACGGCAAAGACACTATCGGAACGGTTCGGTAAGGTGTTGCAGAAACGGCAGTCTATCTCCATCAACCGGCAGGATGTTTCCACCTCCATCAACACGCAGATGGATGCGCTCATTCCGCCGAGCAAGATTTCCGGTCTGACGCAGGGAATGTTTGTCGGTTCGGTGTCCGACAACTTCAACGAACGTATCGAACAGAAAATTTTTCACTGCGAGATTGTGGTGGATGCCGAGAAGGTGAAGCGGGAGGAACGTGCCTACAAGAAAATTCCGGTCATTACCGATTTCACGGACGAGGACGGCAACGACCGCATGAAAGAAACGGTGCAGGCGAACTACCGGCGTATCAAGGAAGAGGTGAAGCAGATTGTGCAGGAGGAACTGGAGCGCATCGCGGGCGATGATAACCTGAAATATCTGTTGCAGCAGAAGTAAATAAAAAAATGAAGAAAGGCTTACCATAAACCTTTCTTCATTTTTTTAGAACTTAAGCATTATCCATACTTACTAAGATTCCGTTTTCCAAAATTTTTTGCAATGGAATTTTCTTTAAGATTTCTTGATAAGTGCTATAGAAGTCATTATCAAGTCCTATATAAACAATATTGTCATGTAATTCTTCTATAACACTAATATGTGAATGCAATTTGCACTTTTTATCAGAACAATCTGATACGATACTTTTAATTCGTTCCAACTTATTTAATAAATCATCATATTGAGATAACCCTTTTGTAGTTGGTTGTATTTGATAATTAGTTTTCTTTGCCGGTTGTATATTATGTTCAGGATCTAATAATACTATGTGAAATATAGAAGAATCCCGATCAAAATAACCTACAATACGCCCCGTACTTTTTGTTATCGAAAATTGCATTATTGGAAAATCTGTCTCATTGTCCAATATTTCTTTTGGTAGCCAATCTAAATCTTTTCGTTGAATAGGAATGTTTTTAGCACTCCAATCTATTGGATGACATCTTAATGCAATACTACCTCTATTTTCTTCTAATACTTCTTGCGGTGTCATAGTACCCAAAGCACCTAATCTTTCAAGAAGCCCAATATGCCATCCCTTAGAACACTCTCCAATCTGAAAATTAGGTATCTGCTTAAAGTAAGAGAAGGAAAAAGTTATCTTCCTTCTCTTTAACTCATTTTCTTGTTCTTTGGTAACTAATGATTTGTTTCCGTATTTAGGAGAATCTGAATTAAGATTTAATAGTTTCCCATTTTTTCCCATAATACTCAATCATTAGTTCTGGAGTAATAACCTTGTCACAACGCTCATTTACATTTAAATCTCCACGTGTTTCAATCCAAGGCATCTCATTGTGGGACAATCGTTCTAATTCAGCACCGCTATATTTAAGATAATTCTCCAATATAAAGTCAATGAATTCAGCGTCTTCTGATGATAAACTCACATTGTGATTCATGCAATCATCAATATTGATTTCTGAATAGAGATATTTTGTAGAATTAAATCGATTGTAGATTTCTCGATTTACCGGACCATGAATCCATGCTTCAAACTCGCCGTCAAACATAGGTTTTTTATTGATACCATAAGACCATGCTTGAACATAATACAATAACTTCTGCAACTTTAAATTTATTAAAGACGCAAATCTATCTTCCGATTTTACTCGTAAGATAATGTAGTCTGTTATATCGTGTATTGAGTTCATCTGAATTATGACTATATCAATTTCAATGCAAAGTTAATATCTTTTTCTAATATAACAAAATAATGAATTGAATTGATGTGATTTATTCTAATGAATTTGTTTTTTATCTCCTCATACGATCCAACTCATCATCGCGCAGCATCCTCTCGTTCAATTTCTCCTGCATTCTGTCAAGGAAGTAGGTGCGGCTTTCGTTCTTCCGGCGTTTGATATCGGTGTAGAAACGGTAGCAGTCCTTCGACTCAACCCCGAATATCTTGTAAAGGAGCGGGGCAAGCTGTTTGAGCGGCATGTTGCCGTTGTTGATGCAGCCCATCTCGTCGATGCCGTAGATAAGTTCCACGAGGTCGATGGCATTGCCCGTCCATTGCAGGAGGCTGGTGGCGGTTTCTGTTGTGTTGTTGGCGGATATCAGTGGCGGCACTTGGGGCGTGGCAAGGAATTTCTGCATCTTCCTCACGAAAGACAGGGCCTTGCTGACATAGGCGGCAATCTCTCTCTTTTCTTCTGACAGGTTGCGCACGATGGTGCTGCAACTCGATTTCGATGTAGGCAAGCGCGATGACGGTAAGGTTCGCGTCCATGCTACCGTTACACAGTTCGATCACTTGGGTGGCAAAAGCCGTGTATGCCGTTTCCATATTGCAGTCACCGGCTTCGTTTATCAGGCGGAAAAAGTCGGTTTCCGCCAGCAAGAAATAATTCATGGTTCTGTCAATTTTGAAAATTACACTTTGTTTTCTGCGTGCGCACATGAATATAATTGGCAAAAAACGCGGCAGAAAATAAAAAATCCAACACTCAATTTTACAAAGTACTGGATTTCAGAGGTATAAAATTCAATATTTTTTCACAAGGACAAATTATCTCCGACTTAAATTGTTTGTAATCAGAACATTTATTCTATTCCTGAAAATAGAAATGTATGCTTGCCGCACATTTTGGCTATCTTGCTTTTTTATCAAGGATATAGATAATGCGACATACACCGTTGGAATAGCTTTTCAAGGAGGAAAGCGTCCAGTGTTGCTCTGGCAGAGCCGACTTAAAAAAATGTCGTCCGCTTCCGGATATGAAAGGAACGGTGTATAGTATGATTTCATCCACAGCGTGCATACGCAGTAGTCCGTTTATATAATCTGCCGTATCCAGTGTGGCTTCCGCGAGGTAACGGATGTTTGTGCCGTCTTTTCTCCATTCGTGCAGCATTGAAATGGAATAGTCCGGTGTCACACGGTAAAGGGCTTTCTTCCTGATTTCATCAAGACCGCAACGGTCAAGGCACAAATCCTGATGTGCTTTATCATATAACTCTGAAGAAAGACATCCGTCCATCGTCAGTACGGCGAGAATCTGAACTTTACCCATAATCGTTTCCTTTCGTTAGGCAAGGGTAAAAAAGTAGCGTGCAATTCACACTACCTTCAAGCGATGGCTCTGGTAAAGCCTTTACGGAGAGTACGTGAATGCACGCTATGCGTAAGCATAGCATAAGCATCACGCAATCGTCTCCGTAGTTCCAATTTACCAGATTTTCGCTTGAAACGCCTTGCGGTCTTATCCTATATGTTGGCGGCGAAAAGCTCCTGCCAATCGCCGTTTTTCTCAAATGTTATGCAAAGATAGCCAAATTCAGTGAATTACGGGCTATGATTGCTTGAATTTATATTTAAGTCCATACTCTTCAAGTTTGCTGTATAGTGTTGTCCTGCCTATGCCGAGCAGTTCTGCGGCGACACTCCGGTTGCCGTTTGCCTGTTTCAACGCACGCAATATCCGCTCCTTATCCTCCGCGTCATTGCGCAAGGCGAAGCTGACAGTAGAGGTCGGTTTCGTCACGGCAAGTTCCAGATGCTCTTTCATGACAACACCTTCCTGCGCCTGCAATACAGCACCCATAACTTTCTGCCGAAGTTCCCGCACGTTGCCCGGCCATGCGTGTGTCAGCAACGCTTTACGTGCTTCGGAACTGAACCCGCTCACGCTACACTCCAGCTCTCTGTTTGCCATATCACGGAAGAACTCTGCCAGCGGCATGATGTCTTCCTGACAGTCACGCAACGGAGGAACGGTTATCCCGAAGTCGTGCAGGCGGTACAGAAGATCCTGCCGAAAACGCTTTTCATTCACCGCTACTTCCAAATCTTCATTGGTAGCAGCGATGATGCGGACATTGAAATTCCGGTCTGCCTTGTCTCCGACCGGGCGATACCGCCTCTCCTGTATGGCGCGGAGCAACATCTGTTGGGTTTCCAACGCGAGGTTTCCTACCTCGTCCAGAAAAAGCGTGCCGCCTTCCGCCTCATGGAAATATCCTTTCTTGGCATTGTCCGCACCTGTAAACGCTCCCTTGACGTGTCCGAAGAAAGCCGACGGTGCAAGCTCTTTGGAGAGTGAACCGCAGTCCACCGCCACAAATGGCTTGCCTGCACGTTTGCTCTTGTCATGCAACAGATGGGCAATATGCTCCTTACCCGTGCCGTTCTCACCAAATATCATCACGCTCATGTCGGTGGCGGCTACCAGCCTTATCCGGTGCATGATTTTCTGAAAAGCGGAACCTTCACGGGCGAATACAGGCATACGGCGTTGTCCTGCCTGACGTTCTTTCAGTATGGAACGGATCAGGGGGACAAGTTTATCCTCCACAAGCTGTTTGGGAATATAGTCTATCGAGCCGAGTTTCATGCTTTCCACGGCGGTATTAACTTCGGCGTAGTCGGTCATAATGATGAAGGGCTGCATCTTTCCCTCCTTTCGCATCCAGCACAAAAGGTCTATGCCACTGCCGTCAGGCAGACGCAGGTCGGCAACCACGATATCATTATCTGTTGCCTGTTGCAGATGTTTCTTCGCGGTTGAGAGGTGGTAAGCCTTCATATTGCGGTAGCCCTCCCGTGACAGCATATTGCAGACATATTCGCAATACACGATGTTGTCTTCCACCACAATTATTTTTGTCTTATCCATCTTCGTATTTTCTCCTTTCCTCTTCTGCCAACCGTATTATTTCCACTCCCTTATCCAGCACAGCAGTCACGGCATGGCTTAACGCTTCACCATCCGGGAGAGCATCGCCACGAAGCAATCCGTAAAGTACATTCAGCGGTTGGTCGGCACGGAGCACCTCCCACGAACTGCGCAGGTGGTGGATCAGGGAATCCAGCTTTTGCAGGTCTTTTTCTTTTGCTGCATCCCGTACCGCCTGCATTTCCTTTTCTGTTTCAGTTATCAACTTTTCCAGCATGACGGCTTCATTGCCATAGGACAATAAGGCGGAAAAGTCCGGTTTCCCGTCCGGTGTCGCTTTTATGGCACACCTGTCGGAAACCTCCATCAGTTCCGATATGGAGAACGGCTTGAACAGGCATCCGGCAAAGCCTTTTGCCAATAGTTCCCCTTTGTTACAACTGCCCGAAGCGGTTGCCACAACCACCGGGATTGTTGGTGAATTGCCCACGTTGGACGAACGCAACAGTTCCAGCAATTCGAAACCGTTTATACCAGGCATATTCAAGTCTGTCAGCAACAGGCTGTATTCTTTCTGGCGTATCATTTCCATCAGTGCCGCAGCATCGGTGCAAGTGTCGCAGTGTATTCCTTCTTGGGAATACATCTCTTTCAGCATTAGAAGTAATACCTCATCATTGTCAATGGCGACAACATCATGGAATTTATTGTTATGATAAACAGGTGTATTGCTTGTATATCCAAGCTGTTCTTCAGCTTCCTGCATAGAAATTTCAACTGTGAAACGACTGCCTTTCCCTTTCTTGCTGTCCAAACGGATTGTTCCGCCAAGCATCGACACAATATTACGCATTATGGCAAGCCCAAGCCCGAAACCCTCCTTTGCAGCGGCATTTGATAGACGTTCAAACGCACCGAACGCTTGTTTCTGTTCCTCTTCTGTCATGCCTGTACCTGTATCTTCAATGACCAGTGTCAGAACTCCATTATCATATTCAGTAATCAAAGAAACACCGCCTTCTTCTGTGAACTTGACAGCGTTTGACAGCAGGTTATTCCCGATTTGTATTATTCGCTCTTTGTCGGTCAATACAATGGCATCGTGTCCAGTCTTCACGGACAAGGACAACCCTTTGTTCACGGCAACAGGCATGAACTCCGTTTCAAGTGTGTGCGTGATTGCAGAAATCCGGCAGGGTGACAGACGGGGCTGTTCCTTGCCGTTGTCCAGGCGGAAGAAGTCAAGCAAAGTGTTGAGCATATCCCGCATACGGTCGGAGGATTGCAGTATATTTTGGATATATTGCCCATTATTACCGCTATTGCATTCTTTCCGCAAAAGTTCGGTATAGCCGGTTATTGCCGTCAGTGGTGTACGCAACTCATGGGTAATAGTATATACCGCTTTCTTTCGGGAGGTTATGAGTATCTCATTTTGTTGCACGGACTGTTCCAATTGCTCGATCAAATCCGTTGTCTTGCGTTTGTATCGTTTAATGTTCTTTGCATCACGGTGTATGATGATATAGGAAATGACCAACAGCAAAAGAACAAATCCCATCAAGCCGCCTATCTGCATAAATGATTTTTTACGCATGGCTGTTATCTCGCTTTCTCTATTTTGTAAATCAGATTGCACCTTCTTTTCGATTTGGCAAATCAATCCTTGCAGTTGTCTGTTAAGTTCTGCATTACGGGCAGCAAGACTATCGGCTTGTTCTGACAATCGACGGCTCTGCGCATTCTGTTCGTTGACCATGTTTCTATTGGATGAACGGAGCGTAGTCGTTGTTGTCGTTGGCTTCGTTCCCTCTTTTTTGCCGAAGATGCTCAAGAAACCTTTTCGTTTTGGCTTTTTGGACTGTTCCTGCACACTTTTCTGCACAATAACCGGAATTTGATTGGCTATCTTCTTGTTAATAGATTGTTGTTCATCCATTAACCGGACTATCTGGAACATCTGTCGTTCCTTATCCTCTAAAAGACTGCGCACACTATCGATGCGCTCTGCTGGATAGGTGGCCTTGAAACGGCAAAGCATACTGTCCATTGCCATACGCCGTGCATGGTAATGCTCGATATCTTTATCGTTCCATTCCAGTATTGTTTCACCCAATAGAGAAAATTTTATCATTTGAATATTGATATTGTTTATTTCTTTTCGGAGCTCGTCTATTTTTTTATTGCCAAGTTCTAATGCTTCTATCTCCTGCCATTCATAGAGCTATTATATGCCATACATCCGATAAGAATGGAGATAAGTATATATCCCAACTGTATTGCCTTATAGAAATTTCCTGACCGCTCCATTATTTTGATGACATTGATTTTTGGAACATGAATAAAAGTTTATCTTTTTCGTTCATGCGGATATTATCAGAATAACCGCCTTTTGTTATTTGATACCCGCATGGCTTAACCATAAAAATGCCTAAGCCCTTAGTGTATGAACTTACTTCTGATGCATAGTCTTTACTTGTATTTAATGGAACTTTCCCTTTAATATGACACCACTCATTATTGCAACTGATGTCTTCAATCTCAGACATCATTTTTTGCAAATCTGTAATAGCTTTGGAACTTGCCGCTTGGGGTATCTGCAACTCAAAATAGAGCATCGGTTCGAGAATGTCCACACCTGACTGTTGCAAGGCCAGCCTGAAGACATAAGGGGTCAGCTGTCTGAAATCAGCAGGTGTACTTACCGGGCTATAATACTCGGCTTGAGTAAAAGTTACTTTCAGATCAGTCACTTCCCATCCATGTAACCCGGATTGGCAAGACATACGAATCCCTTCAAAAACGGCATTTTGAAAAGAATGGTTCAGATAACCATAGGAGATGTCACTTTCGATTTGCAACCCTGTCCCTAACGGTAAGGGTTCAAGAGTCAGCCCTATTGTGGCCCAATAAGGGTTGGGCGGCACTTCGATCTGAATAATCTTATTGACCTTTTTTACAGGTCGTTCTTTGTATATAGTCTTGATCTCATCAAAATGGACCTTTACGGAAAATCGTTCTTCCAGCAATGTCTGTATGATTTCCTTTTGGGTTAAACCATATAACGAGATTTCCAATTCATCACTATATGAGTTTATGGAAAAGGACAAAGACGGGTCTTCAATCCACAATGTATTCAGAGCGGATATCACCTTGCTTCTCTCTTCGGGCCTGTCTGGCCGGACGGAGGATTTGAGAGCGGGATGCTGATGCGATAATCCTTGAATCAAACAAGGTTCAGCACCTAAATAATTTCCGATTCGAAAATCATCCATATCCTCTACAATCGCGATATCATTGGCGCCCACTTCATCAACATTTATCTCTCTGCCCTGATTGATAGTTTTTAGATTTTTAATCTTGATGAATTTTTCCGAATCGTTGATTCTTACAACGTCTCGAAGTCTCAGACTTCCGTCAATTATTTTTAGAAAACTTCTTTTATGTCCTTTGGGGTCATGCTCTATCTTATAAAGATAAGATGAAAGTCTGTTTGAGACCGATGCCGGAGGAAGTATAAAAGAAGTGATGGCGTCCAACAACTCATTGATACCGATATTGAACATTGCTGATCCATGTAGCACCGGATAGACTTTGGCTTTTGCCACAAGAGCGATTATCGTATTCCAATAATCAGCCGGTGAAATTTCGCTATCCGCCAAATATCGTTCTAATATATTGTCGTCATGGTTGCATACAAATTCTTTGTATTCTTCCTTTATATATGTTTGGGAGCAAACCGGATAAACCGATCCATCGACAACATTTTGCATAAACAGGACATCTTGAGACAGATTTGCTTTTATATCCAGATACAAACGCTCCAAATTCACACCGGCTCGGTCAATCTTATTGATAAATATAATTGTCGGGATTTGCAGCTTCTGTAAAGTATTGAACAGCAACTTTGTCTGCGCTTGTATGCCTTCCTTTGCGGATAAGATGAGGACTGCTCCATCAAGCATTTTGAATGTCCGCTCCACTTCCGCAATAAAATCCATGTGTCCCGGAGTGTCAATGATATTGCATTTCACACCATTCCAGATAATAGATGTCGTAGAAGCCCGAACAGTAATTCCTCTACGTTTCTCTATATCCATAGAGTCCGTTATGGTGTCACCATTATCCACACAGCCGCACTTTTCCGTTGCTCCACTGGCAAACAGCAGATTCTCGGTTACGGAAGTTTTTCCTGCATCAATGTGAGCAAGAATTCCTAAATTTATAATATTCATTTGGATTAAGCAATAATATACTACAATAGATGCATTGTCGAAACGCACCTTTTAATACCTCCTCGTAGCATATGAGAACTACAGGATTCCTAACTCGTATTAATATGTATATTATTACTGCCGCATAACGATTACAAAATTACACAAAAAAATATATCTAACAAAAGTAGGAGGATTTTTTAACTTTTTACCATAGACATTTTATTAGGGAAACGTAGGTTCAACTGGTAAGTACAAATAAGTAGAAATGTTTGAACAACACTGTTTTAGGAAGTTGAAAAATCAAGTTTCTCTCTCGGTATAGCGTTTATTTTGGCCAATATCTTCTTTAGTTTGGCATTTGAGTATTTCCCATTCGTGTTCTATTTAGCTCCTTATTATGAGTATGTAGCAAGTTGCTTATCAAATTCAGCCTCTTTGAGGGTCAAATATGGTTTTGCAAATGGTGACTGACAAGACATAAACAAGGTCAGCAGGATTTTTTACATAAATGGACATGAATGTATATAACCTAAAATAAGAATAAATTTTAATAAGGGCTGCCCAAAAAGAAAAAAATGCAGTTGCCATCCTACAGATACTTGCAGAAAGGATAAAATTTACTTTTAGACCTTTTGGGATAGCCCTTATTAATACTTCAGATAAAATTCCTAAGGTTATATTTTCAATCCTTTGAACCGGGTTTCCTCCTTGGCATACAGTCCCGGACGCCCGATTATGACATGGTTGGCAACGATACTATCCGCCGGACTGCGTATCTGCGGCGGTGCATTTTCGGGATATTGCGCCTGCCTGTTCCTCACATCTTCCGCTTCCGGCTTGACCTGTTGCCCTTCTTTCTCCTTTTCGGCGACTTCGGGCGTGGGCGGCGCAAGTTCCAGCTGTATTTTTCGGTCAAGGGCGGCAAGTTCGGATTTCAGCTGCTTCAGCTCGTCCTCCTTCTTCCACACCTTGCCCGCTATCTCCTGCAACTGCGGTATCTCCCTCTCCAGCACCTCGTTCTTCGCCTTGTACTGGTCGATAATGGAGGGTATCCTCTCCATCGCGTTCAGGAAGTTTCGGGCGGCAGCCATCGGATCAGCCATTGCCAGATGTCCGTTGTTATAGGTGTACTTGTAGTTCCCCTCTACCACGAAGCGGTTGTCGGTAAACTCCAATCCCTCTTTGAGTATCCTCTCGCTCACCACCTTTATCGGAAAACCGTACAGTTCTCCGACCTGTGTGTAAAGCCCGCCCGTAGTGGCGTTTTTCGCTATCTCCTGCAAACGCTTTCCGATAACCTTCTCATCGGCGGAATCCACACCGTCCACCTTTATTATATTAAGGCGGTTGCCCTCCCTGTCGGTCTGCGCCACCGAAAGGAAGCGGTTCCAGTCCTCCGTCATGGCATCTATGAAAGCCGTGTTGTTACGCAACTCGCCCGTCTTCGACTCTAACTTGAACTCCGAATCACGCTTGCCCTTGTTAAACGACTTGCGTTCCCCTTCGAGCGAGGCGATGCGCTTTTCAAGTTTCGCCTTGTCCAGCAGGTCGGTGTTGCCGGATAGCAACGCCATATATTCCGAAAAGTTCATGCCCGATTTCTCGTCCACTGCCCCCTCGTCGATGGTACGCGCCCCCATAGCACCGCTTTTGAGCTGGCTGATGAAAGTCTGCTTGCAGTGCAGGAGGTTGAACTTGTAGCTGTCCAGTGACTTCTCCACCGCGTAGATGATTACGTCCACGTTGTTCCCGGCGAAATGCTTGGCAATTTCGTTTCCGGCTCTAACTCCGCGTCCGTCACGCTGTTGCAGGTCGGACGGTCGCCACGGCGTATCGAGATGATGAATTGCCACACACCTTTTCTGTGCGTTCACACCCGTTCCGAGCATGGAGGTGGAGCCGAACAGAACACGCACCGTTCCGGCATTCATGGCGTCTATCACCGCCTTCCGAGCCTTGTCGGTCTTGCACTCCTGAATGAAGCGCACCTCGCTTGGCGGTATGCCGTAATCCTCCGTCAGCTTGCGCTTGATTTCCGAATAGACGTTCCACCCGTCGCCCGGCTGATATGTCCCCAAGTCCGAGAAAACGAACTGCGTGCCTTTCTGCGCGTCGTATTTTTGGTAATACTCCGCGATCATCTTGGCACAGTGGCTCGCCTTGTTATCGGGGTGGTCTTCATAATGCGGGTCTATCATGCGCATGTCGAGTGCCATCTTGCGGGCGTAGTCGGTGGCGATAAGCATCTTCGCCTTTTCCTCCGTTTCCGAAAGCGGCAGCCTGCCCAGAAGTGTGGCATCGCCAGTCTTGGCGAACTGCATCAGCTTCTGTATGAAGTCCTCCTGCTCCGGCGTGGGCGGTATGTGGTGCAGTATCTCATTCTTGTTGGGACGATCTACGCCCACGTCCTCTGCCGTGCGGTAGTCCGTGATTTCATTATAGAAGGCGGCAAGTTCCGGCACCTTGATGAAGTAGCGGAAACGCTCCTTTTGAACCACGTTGTTCGTCACGTTAAATTCAAAATCCGTCGTCTTCTTGGCGAATATCGCCGCCCAAGCGTCGAAACATCGGATGTCCTGCCGTTCCAGCTCCTTCGGACGCAAATACTTGAACAGCAGATACAACTCCGTCAGCGAGTTGCTGATGGTAGTACCCGAAAGGAAGGTCGCTCCCAAGTCTCTGCCCGTGCGCTCCTGTATGGTGCGTATGGCAAAGAGCATGTTCAGTGCCTTCTGGCTTCCCTCGCTGTTGCCCAGTCCCGCCACACGGTCATGGCGCGTGTTGAACGTCAGATTTTTGAACTGGTGGCTCTCATCTATGAAGATGTGGTCGATGCCCATCTGCTTGAAATCCACCACGTCGTCCGTGCGTGACTTTATGGCATGTTCCACCTTCTCCAGCTTCGCTTCAAGGTTGTGTTTGCGCTTCTCCAGACCTTTCAGCATAGCCCGCGACACGTTCTTTCCCTGCTGCCGCAGCACTTCGAGGTTTTCCTCCACCGTGTCAAGCTCCGCTTGCAGGATGCGCTGCTGCAACTCCGGCGACTGCGGTATCTTGCCGAACTGGTCGTGCGACATGATGACACAATCGTAGTCGTTGTTCTTTATATTATTGAAGAAGCGCACACGGTTGGCGGTCGAAAAGTCCTTCTCCGAAGCGTACAGAATACGTGCGTTGGGATATGCCGCCTGATAGGTGGCGGCAATCTCCGCAACGTTGGCTTTCAGCCCGATAATCATCGGCTTATGTGCCAATTTCAGACGCTTCATCTCATGCGCGGCGATGCACATTATCAGCGTCTTGCCGGTTCCCACCTCGTGGTCGCAAATTCCGCCGCCGTTCTGTTTCAGCATCCAGACGCAATCCATCTGCGAGGGATAGACGCTCTTGATACCCCGGCTTGCCAAGCCTTTCAGATTGAGGTCGGGGAAGGTCTGGTGCGAGCCGTCATACTTCGGGCGCACGAAACAGTTGAACTTGCGGTTATACATTGTCGTCAGCCGTTCCTTGAACTGCGGCGACTGTTCTTCGAGCCATTCGGAGAAACCGTTGCGGATTTCATCAATCTTGGCGTTGGCGAGCTGTATGCCCTCGCTGTCGCGCACCTTGATGTCGTTGCCATGCTCGTCCTTGCCGATGGACTTCATCATGTCGGGGCAGGTGTTGTGCAGGGCGTGTTTCAAGAGGTGCATACCGTCATAGTTCCGGTAATACCCCTTTACCAGAAACTCGTCCGTGATTTTCATGGTGCGGTAGCCGCACGCAACCGAAAACTCGTCCATGCTTGCGGAATAGGCGATTTTCACCTCCGTGTCGAACAGCCGGCTCATGTAGGCGGCATAGACACCCGTCGGAATCCAGCGTTCCCCGAAATTGAAGTCCAGATCCTCGAAGGCGATACGCGGCGGTTCGGCATCTTTCAGAGCCTCCAACGCCTGTTTCACTTCCGGCATACGCTCACTTTCGGGGTTTTCGCCCATCCAAGCCTCTATGCGTTCCGCCTTCTCTATCACGTTCCCGGCTATGAAGCGGTCTTTGATTTCGTAACCGGTCACGAGCGGATTGTAATAGATGCGTCCTTGCAGGGCTGTGAGCAACTCCTCCGCCGTGCTGTCGGTTATCTCCCGCATATAGTCGAGATTGACCGTGCCATATTTGTTGAGCGACGCGGACAGGGCTTCTTCGGGAGAGCCTACGTTGGCATGGCTCTCCACGGAGAAGGAAACGGGATGCTCGAAGATGTCCGCCTTGACGAACTTTCCGTTCTCCACCCGTTCCAGCGAAAGGATGTCACGCCCGCCCGCGTCCATCATCACTAACTTCACGTTCTGCTTGGCGTTGAGGTTGCCGTAGCGCATGACAAACTCATCGTAACAGGTATTCAGATGCTCTCGCCACGGAACATTTGCCTCGCGCCGGAGCGATTCATAACGGTACAGACGCTCGTAGGCGTCACGCAGCGACACATACAACAACGCCTTTTCCTTCTGGTATCCTTTCAGGTCGAGCGGCTGGAATGTAGCCCCGTATGGCGTGATGTCCTTCAGATAGCCGATGTTATGACGCCCCCGGTCAGCCACCAGCGAGCCTTCGCGCAGGTGCATCTCCGGCGTGCGATGGTAGGCACGCGGCGTAAGGTCCGCGACTTCCTCCTTCGGCTTTTCCGGTTCGATGTCGGGAAAAAGGGAAGTAGCCACCGTTTCCGGTGGAGCATCGGTAACAGCAGGTGCGGCGACTGCTTCCGGCTGTGTTTCCTCCTGCCGGGGTTGTTCACGTGTACTTCCGGCGTGATCGTCGCAACCGTTCTGTTTTCATGTTTTTCATTATGCTGCCTTGCCAGCTCCCGAAGTTCCTTCCTGCGCTCCGGCGTGAGTTCCATCATCATCTCGTAGAAGCCGTTGATGGGAGGATTGGTTTCCCAGTCCAGCTTTGCATAGATGTCGTCCGGGTCGGCAGGCTTGGCGGTGTTCTCCGCTTTCACCTCCTTATTCTCCATAGCGGGTTTTGCAGTTGGAGCTGTCGGTGTAACCGTGACTTTCGGTTTGGGCGGAGTGGACTTTGCCGTAACTGCCTTTTTCACCGTCTTTTTCTTTTTGGAGGTTTTCGGTTGGCTGACCTCTTCCGTCATCCCCCAGAGGTTGAGCAAGGAGAGCTGCACCCCGTCAGAATATTTCGGACGTGGCTCTATCTCCGGTTTTTCCTCAACGGGTTGCGGTTTTTCCGTCGGAGTTTCCACCGTCTGCGCCGAAGATACCGTTTCCAATTTTATAGCAGGACGCTCCGCCTCCTTTTGAACGGTAACCTTTTCTTCCGTTCCCGACTGCCAGATTGTTCCCGAATACAGACGCATGGCGAGCTGTAATGGAAATCCTCGTTGAGCATCCGGCGCAAGTCCCCGGCGATACCTGCGGTCTTGCCCTCGTGCAGATAAACCATAGCGGGCTTCCCGTAGGGGTCAGTGTCAAGTTTCGACGTCGTATGCACGATGCGTTCCGGGTGGTGGATGAAATAGGCGTTGTCGGTCAGGTCGGTTTTCGTGTCCGTCTGTATCACGGTCATCAGCCGCTCGTCCTGCGACATTTCCTTCTTGCTGAGGTTCTTTTGCAGGACAATCAGGTCGCTGCCCACCTCCGTCCCCGCGTTGTCCGTGAACAGGTTGTTGGGCAGGCGTATCGCGGATACCAGATTGGCCTGACTGAACAGCTCGTTACGCACGGAGGTCTTGGTGCTATTCAATACCCCTTGCGAGGTGATGAACGCCACGATACCGCCGTCACGCACGGCATCCAGTCCTTTGAGAAAGAAATAGTTGTGGATGGTTTTCTGGGCGGAGCGTCTGCCGAAAGAGTCGCTCCGCTGAAACTCCGCGTCGAACACGGCAATGTCACCGAACGGAATGTTGGACACCGCCAAGTCGAAATAATTGTTGAACGGTCTTTCGATTTTCTCAAAACCGCAGGTGCGCATTTTCTGGTCGGGATAGAGATGCCTCAAGATTGTACCCGTGAGCAGATCCTTCTCGAAAGCCATCACATCCGCATTGGGGCTGTGCCGTAGCATGGAATCCACGAACACGCCGACACCTGCCGACGGTTCGAGCATACGGGCGGGGCGGACGCTGTAATCTGCCAGCACGTCCGCGATGGTGTCGGTTATCTCTTTGGGGGTGTAGAAAGCGGTCAGCACGGACGCTTTCAGCGAATCCACAAACCGCTTGTACTCTGTTTCGTCCTTGCTGTTCTCACGGATAAGCCTGTGCAGCTCCACCGTCGGGGCGAACAGTTCGAGGTCGGATTTCGCCCACCGGACGGCATCCGTCAGTTCCTTTGCAGGGTTGAGGATACATTTCAGACCGCCGAAACCGCAGTACCTTTGAAGTATGGCACGCTCTTCGGTTGTCGCTGTCCTGTTTTCCCTGTCAAGGATGAATGCCGTCCGTATCGCCTCGATGTTGTCCCGCAGTTTCTGTTTGCGGTTAAACGCCATATTCGTCTAAGTAAAGGACGGTTGCTCCCGTCAGCTCCGTGTAGAGCAGGTCGTAATCGGAAGACAGGGCGAAATTGTCATCCGAGAGGTCATAGACGGAGAACACGTTGCCGACAAGCGGCAGCAGTTTCAGGACAAAGGCTTCACGCTTCTCTTCCGGCACTTCATCGGCAAACTCGTTTTCCACGACTTCGCGGAGGATGGCGTAACGGGAATAATGCAGCCCGCGCAGCAGCGTGTCCATCGCCAGTTCCTGCGCACCATCGGCGGGATAGCCTTCAAGCCGTGCCCTCTCATACGTTTCGGCGGCACGGTCGGCCCGTTCCCGTATGAAAGCGGTGTCGTCAGCCTGTTCAAACTTGTTCGTGCGGAGATAGTCCAGCAGGTACAGACCGTAATAGGAAAAGTCGGTCTGACCCTCGTTTTTCTTCTTGTTGTTCATTACTTTGGATTTAGCGGATTGATAATTAACGGGATAATCGGTTGGAAAAAGGAAGAAAAAGGCACTCGGTATCCCTCCGAGTGCCACCACTAAATCCAAAGTATGAGTGTAATCCGGTATCGAAGAACAATTCATTACTCTGAACAAGTGGCAAAGTTAATACTATTTCTTCCGTCCTGAAAATTTCTTGCCCTTTTTAGCCTCCGGGAACACAAAAGTCGTGTTATATTCCCCGTCAAAGGCGACAACAGCATCGAAACTCTTGCCCTGTTTGCTCTTGAACCCTTTGAGCAGCTTGGTATGCCCTTCGGTGAGCAGGTCTTTGATTTCATCGTCGGACAGGGTGCGTCCCGCTTTCAGCCGGAACACGGGCAGTCCGCACTCCGTGTTGTCGCAGCGTACCACCTTGCCGTAGAACCGCATCCTGCCCGTGCCACACTTGGGACACGCGCAGCCGGAGTCACGGCTGCCGAAGAGCTTGTCGCACGAGAGCAGTTCGGAGGTTATCTCACGTGTGTACGCCTCTATCTCCTTG
Source organism: Bacteroides nordii WAL 11050 = JCM 12987 (assembly GCA_000613465.1). Lineage (GTDB taxonomy): Bacteria > Bacteroidota > Bacteroidia > Bacteroidales > Bacteroidaceae > Bacteroides > Bacteroides nordii. The sequence continues at coordinate 573 of BAJA01000042.1, read as the reverse complement.
CGGAAGGTGTCGGCGGACAGTTCCCCGCGCTCGATACGCGCCAGCTCCTTTTCCCATTCGCCCGTCATGGCAACATCGGCGATGCGCATCTCTTGACGACGGAATTGAGGGCAAGTCCTTTTTCGGTGGGAACAAGCGACTTCTTGCAGCGTTCCATGTAACCGCGCTTGAAAAGCGTTTCGATGATGGAGGCGCGTGTGGCGGGAGTACCGATGCCACAGTCCTTCATCGCCTGCCGCAGTGCGTCGTCCTCAATTTCCTTGCCCGCCGTTTCCATTGCCGAGAGCAGGGTGGCTTCGGTATGCAGCGGCTTGGGTTTGGTCTTTCCTTCGGTAATGGACGAGCCTTTCGGTGTCAGCGTGTCGCCTTCCTGCCAGCCGGGATGGTAATTTCCTCTTTTTCCTCGCCATAGACGGCACGCCATCCGGTTTGCTTCACGACGCTGCCTTTTACGGTAAACTCCACTCCGGCACATTCCGCCGTGACAGTGGTCACATCCTTGACGCATTTCTCAGAGAATGCCTCGACCATGCGCCCGGCAATCATCTGATAGATGGTATTGTCCTCTTTGGA
>BAJA01000043.1 GCA_000613465.1 Bacteroides nordii WAL 11050 = JCM 12987 | reverse complement strand
AAATTTCTTATATCGGAATGCAGACGCAAGAGGTGGCTATTAAACCGAATCTGAGAGTTGTACTTAAGTCTGATTCGCAGATGATTGACGAAGTAATGGTGGTTGCTTATGGTACCACAAAAAAATCATCATTCACTGGAGCAGCTTCTACTGTAAGCGGAGATAAAGTATTAAAAGATATTCCTGTAACTTCATTCGAGGAAGCATTAGCAGGATCAACTCCGGGACTTACGGTGAACTCAACAAGTGGTCAGCCGGGAGCTGGTTTACAAATTAGAGTTCGTGGTACGGGTTCAATGAATGCTTCTAATGATCCGTTGTATGTAATAGATGGAGTTCCTGTTGTTTCTGGTGATATTGCTGTGTCAGCTGTAAGTGGTGACTCTAAAGCATTTAATGTAATGGCTTCTATCAATCCGAGTGATATTGAAAATATTACTGTGTTAAAGGATGCTGCAGCAGCTTCTCTGTATGGTTCACGTGCGGCTAATGGAGTTATTTTGATTACTACCAAGCATGGTAAAGTGGGTAAAACAAGAATTAATTTCAAAGCGAATTGGGGGTTCTCTGATTGGGCAATGAAAAACAGAAAGAATGTGAATGGTCAGCAACGTCATGAGTTAACATACGAAGCATGTTATAATGAGGCTACTTTGTACGGTATACCCGATGAAAATGGAAACTATAACGGTCCGGCTTCGGATGAAGAGGCAAGAGCTTATGCTCAGGAATATGCTGACTTTTATGCAGATTCTAATTATAACGTAGATTGGGAAGATGCTTTTTTCCGTAAACATGGTTCCTCACAAAATTATGAATTCTCGGCACAAGGTGGAGACGAACGTAATTCATTCTTTGCTTCTTTGGCATACAAAAAAGAAGATGGAAAATCCAAAACTTCATCCATAGATGGATTTATCGGACGTGTAAATGCAACTCACAAATCGGCTGATAACAAATTGCAGATGGGAGCTAACATTTCTTTGTCTAAACAGAATTCTTCGGTAACAAGCGAAGGTACTGCTTATGCTAATCCTTTCTTCTTGCAGAGCTTCATTTGTACCCCTAATATGCCTATATATGATGAAAACGGGAATTATTATCTGCATCCGGTTTTACAACAAGTCTTTCCGCATACACACCCTGTAGAAGATATTAATCTGGATAAAAATCAGTCAAAAGTATTCAGAAGCTTTAATAGTTTATGGGCATCTTATGAAATTATTGATGGACTAATTCTTAAAGAAACTGTAAGTTATGACTATGTTAATAATACATCCATCACTTATTGGCCGGTAAATTCTAATAATGGACAGCTGCTAAATGGACTTGGAGCAACTTATCCGTATCAGTATCATAATGTATATTCTTCAACTACATTGAATTACGCTAAAACATTCAAAGAGAAACACAATCTTGATGCACTTGTGGGTTGGGATGTAGATGATCGCAAAAAGGAAGCGGTTAGAGCAGCTTCTACCGGTTATCCTCATGATAAATTGCCTGAGTCTGTTAATGCTTCTACTCCGGCAGAAGGTATGGCTTATTATACAGAAGACCATTTATTGTCTTTATTATCACGTGTTAACTACGATTATGATAATAAGTATTACGTTTCGGCAAACTATCGTCGTGATGGAAGTTCCCGGTTGGGTGCCAACAATCGTTGGGCTAACTTCTGGTCTGTATCTGCAGCATGGAGATTAACACAGGAGAACTTTATGAAAGATCTGCATCAGATTAATGACTTGAAAGTACGTGCTTCCTATGGTATTAATGGAACATTACCCAATTCTCTGTATGAACATCTGAGTTTGTATGGTTATGGTTATAACTACCAGGATATTGCCGGTTCTGCTCCTGTATCTGTTCCCAATCCGGATTTGTCATGGGAAAAGAATAAAAACTTTAATATTGGTTTTGATGGTCGTTTTTTTGATCGGGTGAGTGTGAGTTTTGACTATTACTCACGTAAGACAACCGATTTGCTACAAGATGTACCTACTTCTATGGTCGTTGGATTTAAAACGATGTTGAAAAATGTGGGTGAAATGACCAATAAAGGTGTTGAGGTGGACATCAACGTAGATATCTTCAAAGATACATCTGTGAAATGGACTTCCGGGCTTGCTCTATCACACAACAGTAATAAAATCTCCAAGTTGTATGAAGGTAAAGATATTATTGATGGTACGAGTATATTGCGCGAAGGCGAATCTTATTATTCTTGGTGGAGTCGTGAATGGGCAGGTGTAGATCCGCAAACAGGTGAAGAATTGTGGGTGCTGAATACGAAAAATGTTGATGGTAGTTTGAACAAAGAATTGACTACGGATCCCGCTAAAGCTCAGCGTGTTATTATAGGCAAACCCGATCCGAAACTTACCGGTGGATGGAGAAATAGTTTCTCTTGGAATGGACTTGAATTGAATATGCTCTTTAATTTCTCACTCGGAGGAAAGGTATTTGATACGATGAGAACAAGTATTACTGATACAGATGGTTATGGAATTTTCTATAATTCTTCTATTGATCAGTTAGACAGATGGCAAAAGCCCGGTGATAAAACGGATGTTCCAAGACGTATCAACAACTATCAGTACGGTAATTACGGAAGTTCACGTTTTATGAAAGATCTTAATTATCTTCGTTTGAAGAGCTTGAGTCTCTCCTACACACTTCCTTCAAGATGGATCCGCAAAGCACAAATGGAAAATGTACGTTTGTTCGTGTCGGGAAGCAACTTGCTGACATGGACTTCTTATAAGAATGTCGATCCGGAACAACCGATCAATGGTATTCCGACATTTGCATTTCCTACTTTGAGAAGTGTGACATTCGGTATTGAAATTGGATTATAATTATTAATACAAAAAACGAAAATGATGAAAAAATTGAATATACAATCAATCTTTACGACGGTCATTGTAGCGATTTCCGTATGCCTCACTTCCTGTGATGGATACCTTACTACATTACCTTCTGATTCTTTGGTTAGTGATGGAGCCATTACTACTGCAGAGGATACAAAAACAGCTTTGAATGGAGCCTATGCAGGATTGATAAGCGTATCTGATAAAGATAACACCAGCTATTATTATTATGGAGTTGATTTTATAGCACGTGCAGAAGTCGGGGGAGATGATACGCAGACGAACAAAACAAGTGATCGTACAGAACAATACTATCGATACACGTATCGTCAGAATAATGCTCCCGATGATCTTTGGTTTCCTCCTTATGCAGTAATCAATCGTGTTAATGTATTATTGGAAGCAATAGATAAAGGAGAGGTTCCAATGTCTGATGTGGTTAAGAATTCAAAAGGCGAAGCCTTAGCTATCCGTGCATTGGCCCATTTCAACTTATTGATAACTTACGGAGCTCCTTATCTGAAAGATAATGGTGCTTCTTTGGGAGTTCCGGTTGTGAAGGAGGTATTAACTGCTGCAGAACTTCCTGCTCGTCAGACTGTAGCTCAAGGGTATGCAGCTGTATTAGAGGACTTAACAGATGCATTGAGCTTTATTGATGAGAACAAGAATTACGGTCACTTTAATAGATGGGCTGTAAAAGCATTGTTGGCTCGTGTCAATCTTTATAAAGGTGATTATGACGCTGCTTATGGCTATGCGAAAGACGTAGTGGAGAATGGGCCTTATGAACTGATTAAAAATTCAGATTATGTAGATTCGTGGAAACTGGAAGAAACGAGTGAGTCTATTTTTGATTTGGCTTTATCCAGTACGACCTATGCAGGAGGCCGTGAACTTTGGGGAGCTGTGGTTGCTCCTTCTGAGTACGGAGCTGTTGTGGCGACTAAGGATTTTCTTGATTTGCTGAATGAGGATCCTAATGATGTGCGTTTAGGTTTATTGATTACGGATAAAAATGGTACAAAGCGTACTATTAATAAATATCCGGGACGTGCAGGTTCAGTAGCTGTTAATAATGTACGTGTCATTCGTTTATCTGATATCTATTTGATTGGTGCTGAAGCTGCATTGAAGAAAGCTGCTCCGGATCAGACATTGGCGGACGATTACTTATATAAGATTCAGAATCGTGCTAATTCTGCAACTGTAAAAACTACAGCGACATTGGATTTGATAATGAAAGAGCGTCGTAAAGAGTTGGTGTTGGAAGGACACCGTTTATATGATGTACTTCGCCAAGGTATCGAAATCACTCGTAAAGGTGGAAATCATTTCCTGAATGCAACTGACCTGGTGACAGTTAACTGGAATGATTATCGTACTATTATGCCGATACCACAAGCTGAAATAGATGCTAACACAAATATTCAGCAAAATCCGGAATATAATTAAGCTGGAATTTTAGCCATACATAATAGGGTGGCTATAATTATAAATAAAGTGTTTTGGGAGGTCGTTCTTGTGAAAGAATGACCTCTATTTTTCCTTATCTAATATAAAAGTATATAGGATTGATATTCTGCTTAAATAAATTAATGTATTACATTTGTGGCGTTACAAACCACTCTCAAAATAAGGTGCTTATGAAACGTAATCTATTTTGGCTCTTTTTATTCACTTGCTCTTTATCATGGGCAGACAATGTGCCTGTGTCAAAAGCAGAACAACTGGCTCGTAACTTCTTTGGAATTCACGAAACTACCCGGGCAGGTGATAGTATGCAATTGGAGTATATCTGGGATGGTGAGGATGTACAAACACGTGTAACGACCTCATCACCAGCCTTTCATGTTTTTAATCGTACACCGGAAGGAGGTTTTATCATTATTGCGGGTGATGATGTAGCATCTCCTGTACTGGCTTATAGTGATACCGGAGAATTTGAAGTAGAAAATATGCCTTCCAATCTGCAGGGGTGGATGCAATATTACCGTGAACAGATTAACTGGGCCAGAGAACAGCATATAACTCCATCTGAATCGGTTATGAAGCTTTGGGAACAATTGCAACGCGGGGCTTTAGCTGATGATGCAGAAAAAGAAGTTTTATTGAAAACAGCTCTTTGGAATCAGAATGCTCCTTATAATAATTTATGTCCCAAAATATCCGGAAGTTCTACTCCTACAGGTTGTGTTGCAACTGCACTGGCTATTGTAATGAAATACAATCGTTGGCCGGATCAGGGAAGCGGCGGGACATGTACTTATACTCCTTCTATATATGGAAGTCAGTTATCTGTAACCTATAATGTTCCATATCAGTGGGATAAAATGTCTCATGTATATGAGATAGGAAAGTATGTAGGAACGCAAGCTGATGCTGTAGCAACATTGATGTATCACTGTGGGGTGTTGTCGCAGATGGAATATGCGCCAAATGGAAGTGGAGCCTTTACTTTGATAGCAGCCAGGGGGATGATAGAGTATATGAAATATGATAAAAGTATGGCTGTATTACAACGGGAGTGGTATACGGATGATGAGTGGGACGCTTTATTGAAACAAGAGTTGGACGAGGGACGGCTTGTGATCTATGGCGGCAGTAATTCCAAAAGAGAAGGACATCAGTTCGTTTTTGATGGTTACAAGGCTAATAGATATCATGTTAACTGGGGATGGGGCGGCATGGCCAATGGATATTATTTGTTATCTACTTTGGAGCCCGATCAGCAGGGCATAGGAGGTAATTCAGGAGGAGGATTTTCGATAGGGCAAGATGCTGTAGTCGGTATCAAGAAAGCCGAATCCGGTTCCGGTTATCGTGATTTGCTATATTTTTTTGATGGAACAACAAGTTCCGGAGAAGCTTTTGCCGGGTTGACAACTACAGAGACTGATTTTCGTCTTAACACTTCGTTTAAGGTGAAAGCCGGATTTATAACGAATGCGGGGCTTCGTGACTTTTCCGGAATCGTAGCTTTGGCTTTGGTAGATAAACAGGGAAAGGTGAAACAACTTATATCGGATTCTAAAAATATTGACCTGAGTGCGATGAATGCAGCAGGGCAAATATCAGGTAGTGGAGTTGTTTTTTCTTGTAAAATCACTGAGACACTTGTTGGAGGCGACCGGATCAGGATGGTGTACAGAGCCGGAGATAATCAGAATGATTTTGAGTGGGAAAGCGTAAAAGGAGGAAGCGAAGTCTCTACGGAGATTCTTGTCAAAGAAGATCTGACAGGAATAAATCATGTTGAACAAGATAATATAGTACCCGTTACAGTTATATATAGGGACGATCGAATCATAGTGAAATCCTCTGTCGCAATGACCAGACTGATGATTTATGATATGCAAGGACATTTGTTGGAGGAGGCAGAATGCCATGGAAATATGGAATTTAGCCTGTCTTGTAAAGAGTATATTCCGGGTATATATATTTTGAGAGCCGTTACTACAGAAGGAGTTGGTAGTAATAAATTTGTAATAAAGTGATTGTTTTAAGAGTGTACTTCTGATTATACAGAACCGGCAAGTTTGAGATAAATGGCATTCTCTCTTGCCGGTTTTGCTTTTTATTACTATTTTTGTTTAAAATCGTGAAACCAGTTGTATGAAACAAAGCTTTTATTTATTAGGATGTATGTGTATTGTGTTGTTGGCAGGTGCTTGCCGTACTCCGGGTATTCAACCACAAAAAAATCAGAATATGGATAGCCAGATAATAGTTACAACTACTTCTCCTAAAGGTGGAGCGATCTCTGTAAGTTCTCCTCCTGTGTATATTTATAAAACGAGGGAGGACTACTCACACCTGGTTCCGGTTATCATGAATGATGCCCGTACCACTATTGTTTCTTATCCGCACCCGCGTGACCTTCGTATTGGTGACAAATTGTGTTTGCCTACACTTCTGGAAAAAGGCTATTGGTTGGACAATAGGGGGATTGGCCGGAATGTCGTCTTTCTTTCCTATACATACGAGGAGTATAGTCAATTGGGTAGTGTACCCTCTATGGAGGAATTGATGGCACATATTCATGATAAATATCCTTTGACCGAATGGCATGAATGTGGACGCCGGGCAGATTATAAAAACATTGTTTCTGAATTAAATAAACTTATAGAACAAGGCTTTCTGCAAAAATAACTATATATTTGCGCACATATTATAGATAAGAATAAAGAATGAAAGAATTTGTAATCTCCGAAGCTCAGGTAGAAACAGCGGTACTCGTAGGACTCATCACGCAGACGCAGGATGAACGTAAGACGAAAGAATACCTTGACGAACTGGAATTCCTTGCCGAGACGGCTGGGGCGGAAGTTGTGAAAAAGTTTACCCAGAAGTTGCCGACAGCCAATTCTGTAACTTATGTGGGAAAAGGAAAACTGGAAGAGATAAAGGAATATATCCTAAACGAAGAAGAAAACGAACGGGAAGTAGGAATGGTCATTTTTGATGATGAACTTTCTGCCAAACAGATACGTAATATTGAAGCAGAGCTGAAGATTAAGATATTAGATCGTACTTCGCTCATTCTCGATATATTTGCTATGCGTGCTCAGACTGCCAATGCTAAAACACAGGTGGAACTGGCGCAGTATAAATACATGTTGCCTCGTTTGCAACGTTTGTGGACTCACCTTGAACGCCAGGGTGGTGGCTCTGGTTCGGGTAGTGGTAAAGGAGGTTCGGTAGGACTTCGTGGCCCGGGTGAAACGCAGCTTGAAATGGACCGTCGTATTATCCTCAATCGTATGTCACTGCTCAAGGAGCGGCTGGCTGAGATTGACAAACAGAAATCTACACAGCGTAAGAACCGTGGACGTATGATTCGTGTGGCTCTTGTTGGATATACCAATGTAGGAAAGTCAACGATCATGAATCTTTTGGCAAAGAGTGAAGTGTTTGCGGAGAATAAACTTTTCGCTACGCTTGATACCACAGTGCGTAAGGTGATTATAGAAAATCTGCCTTTTTTGTTGTCCGATACTGTAGGATTTATTCGTAAGTTGCCCACAGACCTCGTAGACTCTTTCAAATCTACTCTTGACGAGGTGCGTGAAGCCGACCTGTTGCTACATGTTGTAGATATTTCTCATCCCGGCTTTGAAGAACAGATTGAAGTAGTGAACAAAACACTGGCTGATATCGGTGGTGCCGGAAAACCAATGATATTGATTTTTAATAAAATAGACGCTTATACTTATATAGAGAAAGCGGTTGACGACCTTACCCCCAAAACAAAGGAAAACTTAACACTCGAAGACTGATGAAGACGTGGATGGCTAAAGTGGAGGATAATTGCCTCTTTATTTCCGCCCGCGAACGAATCAACATAGAAGAACTGAAGAGTGTTGTTTATAAACGCGTAAAAGAACTACACGTACAGAAGTATCCCTATAATGATTTTCTTTATCAGACTTACGAGGAAGAAGAGGAAGAATAATTATTCAATGTGCCGATATGCTAATGTGCCAATTGGTTGTACTATGCCACCGAGAGGCATTGGCAGATTGGTATGTTAGAAAATTGGCAAATTATTTTATTTATGGGAAAAGATTACAGAAGATTGACTGAAGACGAAGTGCTTCAGTTGAAGAGCCAGTCGTGTCTGGCTGATGATTGGGGGAAAATCTCTGTGGCCAAGGACTTTACTACCGAGTATGTGCATCATACCCGCTTTTCTGGCGAGGTAAAACTCGGAGTTTTCCAGTCGGAATTTATTCTGCCGGGTGGGATTAAGAAGCATTCCGGGCTACGGCATGTCACCTTGCACAACGTAACAGTAGGAGATAACTGCTGTATTGAAAACATTCAGAACTACATTGCGAACTATGAAATCGGAGATGATGCATTTATTGAGAATGTTGATATCATCCTTGTAGATGGTCGTACCACTTTTGGTAATGGAGTAGAAGTTGCTGTATTGAATGAAACAGGTGGGCGGGAAGTACTGATTAATGATAAACTTTCGGCACATCAGGCCTATATTCTGGCTCTGTATCGTCATCGCCCGGAATTAATCAGCCGTATGAAGGAAATCACCGATTACTATTCCAATAAGCATGCTTCTACTGTCGGAACAATCGGAAACCGGGTCATGATACTTAATACCGGTTCTATTAAAAATGTGCGGATAGGAGACTGCTGTCATATATGTGGGACCTGCCGTTTGTCAAATGGTAGTATTAATAGTAATGCAATCGCTCCGGTGCACATTGGGCATGGAGTGATTTGTGATGACTTTATTGTTTCTTCCGGTTCGCATATTGATGATGGAACAATGTTGACCCGTTGCTTTATTGGACAAGCTTGCCGGTTGGGACATAACTATTCGGCTTCAGACTCTTTGTTTTTCAGCAATTGTCAGGGAGAGAACGGTGAGGCATGTGCTATTTTCGCCGGTCCTTATACGGTGACACATCATAAATCAACTTTATTGATTGCCGGTATGTTCTCATTTATGAATGCTGGTTCAGGTTCAAATCAAAGTAATCACATGTACAAATTAGGTCCTATCCATCAGGGAACAATGGAACGGGGTGCGAAAACGACTTCTGATTCTTATATTCTCTGGCCGGCGCGTGTAGGAGCTTTCTCGCTGGTAATGGGGCGTCACGTTAATCACGCTGACACATCTAATCTGCCATTCTCTTATCTGATAGAACAACAGAATACCACTTTCCTTGTCCCTGGAGTTAATTTGCGTAGTGTAGGAACCATTCGTGATGCTCAGAAATGGCCGAAGCGTGATAAACGAAAAGATCCGAACAAGCTGGATTATATCAATTATAATCTATTGAGTCCTTATACCATTCAGAAGATGTTTGCAGGGCGTACTATTTTGAAAGATTTGAAGCGTGTGTCGGGTGAAACTTCGGAGACCTATTCTTATCAGAGTGCTAAAATAAAGAATTCTTCGCTCAACAGTGGTATTCGTTTTTATGAAATAGCTATTCATAAATTTTTGGGTAATTCTATTATTAAACGTCTCGAAGGTATTAACTTCCAAAGCAATGAAGATATTCGTGAACGTTTGAAACCGGATACTGAAATAGGTACGGGTGAATGGGTGGATATTTCCGGATTAATTGCTCCGAAGAGTGAGATAGAGAAACTGATGTGTGGCATTGAGAGTGGAGAAATCAATCGCCTGAAAGAAATCAATGCTTGTTTCTCAGAGATGCATAATAACTACTATACCTACGAGTGGACGTGGGCGTATGGTAAAATACAGGAGTTCTACGGACTCGATCCCGAAACAATTACTGCTAAAGATATTATTGATATTGTACGTTCCTGGAAAGAAGCTGTTATCGGGTTGGATCGTATGGTCTATAGTGATGCACGTAAGGAGTTCTCTCTGTCTTCTATGACAGGTTTTGGTGCCGATGGTTCTCAAGATGAAATGAAGCTTGACTTTGAGCAGGTGCGTGGTGATTTTGAGAGCAATCCGTTTGTAACTGCTGTATTGCAACATATTGATGATAAGAATGCTTTGGGCGATGAACTGATAAATCGTATCGGGCAGTTGGTGTAAAAAGACGAAAAATCGGATATATATCACCACAGAAATTAATTTGTGGTGATATATATTGAAGAATACTTAAACAGAATCTTTTTTTTGAAGATTCTCTTCTCTGTATTTGGTAGGTGTACAACCTACCATCTTTTAAAGAATGTACTGAAATAGCGTTGACTGCTAAAGCCGACTGCTTCTGATATTTCAAGCATATTGCAATTTGTCTCGCGTAACATTTGCAGTGCTTTTTCTATACGGAAGTTATTGATGCAATCATTGATACCCATATAGTTCAGCGCTTTTAGTCTGTTATAAAGCGTAGTTCGCGCCATTCCCATTCTTTCAGCAATGAAGTCTACATCTAAATCAGGATTGTTTAGATTTTCTATAATAATATTGTTCAGCTTGAACAAGAATCTTTCATCTGCGTTACTGGGTTCTTTTCCTTCTATTGATATACTGCTGACATGATTCCGGTAATGCTTTTGTAACATTTTTCTGTTTTTCAGTAAATTATGTGCTATAATTGTCAGTTCTTCTACTTCGAATGGTTTAGTTAAATAAATATCAGCCCCTGATTTATATCCGGAAGCTGTACTTTCAACATCTGTTCGTGCGGTCAGTAGAATTACAGGGATAAAGCAAGTCTTCTCTTGTTTTTTAATTTGTTGGCAGAGTTCCAGTCCGTCTCCCCCTTGCATCATAATATCGCTCACAATAATATCCGGTAGGCTTTGTGTAGCAATGATAAAGGCGTCCTTACCATTATTAGCTGTGTATACGTTTTGGAAATTGTCTTTCAGGGCTTCTTTGAGAAAGTTACATAATTCTACATTATCCTCCACTACCAGTATGGAGTAGTTTTTAGTGTCGAATGTTTCGTCTTCCTCTTTTGTTTCCGGTTTTTCTTTTTCAGAAAAGCGAAGTATGTCATTAAGTGATATATTGACTGATTGTTCCGGTGATATCTCATTTTTCTTTTCCGGAAGATCAAAATAGAAGGTTGCTCCCGCTTTTTCATTATTATAAGCATTTATTTTTCCTCCTTGCAGCTCTACTAACACTTTCACATAAGATAGTCCGATGCCACTTCCTTCTTTCGAATTTCTTCCTTGGTAAAAACGGACAAACAGATGTTTCATATCCTCTTCGTCCAAGCCGACACCCTCGTCGGTTATCAGAATTCGTATATGCCCTTCTTCTTTGCGTGTAGTTAGTGTTACTGTACTACCCGCTGGAGTAAATTTCAGAGCATTTGCCAATAAATTGGATATGATCATTTCGCATTTGTTCATATCAAATGTCCAATCAGCAATTTGATTGTCAAAGTTATATATAAAATCTACTCCTTTGTTAGTGAATTCTTCGGTGAAACTGCCGGCAATATCTTCCAGCCAATCGTTGAAATGGGTAGTTGAAAGATGCAATACATTTTGTCCCATCTCTATACGACGCACATTGAGTACCATTTCTATGAGGTTTTTCATTCGTCTTACCTGTTTACAGATACCTTCCAGTTGTTCCTTCAATTTTCCATCAACTGTCATATCTTTACTTAACAGTCGTCTGAGTGGAGCATATATTAACATTAACGGAGTTCGTAACTCATGGCTCATGTTGATAAGGAAACGTATTTTTTCCTCATTCATATTTTGCTTATGCTCTTTTAATTCCCATTGAAGTTTACGTTCTTTTTTTCGATTGTAATATATCATATAAAAGATACAGAATACAATGAATAGAACTATTGACAATAGTTTCAGATATATACTTTGCCACCACGGAGCCGAAACTTTCAGGCTGAGCATCGGGACCATATCTGTCCAACTGCCATCCCGGTTACTACACGAAACAGATACCTCATAGTTGCCTGGAGGTAGTGAATAAAGGGGTAGGGTAGGAACGTACGATTCAATATCTCGTGTCATTTCCGAAATATGGAACCGGTATATTCTTCTCCGGAATACATCTTCTTCATTTCCGATCAGTTTAATAACGAGAGATGTGTAATGATATGGGAGAGTCAATTCTCCCTTTTCTGAAACCTGATTTGTGATCGTGGCTCCGTTTAGTTCTACATCCATCAGTTTTATGGAAGGCATTTTACTGTCTTTGAATGGATACCCCTTGCAGATACGCAATAAACCGTTTGCTCCGCATAGGTAGATATCTCCTGATTGTGATACCGGATAATTAGTGTACATATATTCATTGGCCAAAGCTCCATCGTTTTCATCAAAAATGGTGAATCGCTTGTCTGATAAAGAATAAGTAAATAACATATTGCATGCACCTACCCATACTCTTCCCGTAGAGTCGTAGACTACTATTCTGGCTTCGCTGAATAGTGAAGTCTCTATTTTGTTAACTGATTTATCTTTTCGGTTGTACTCCATTAGTCCACGATTGGTTCCATCCAAAAGTTTCCTTGTGCATCACTGCATACACTATTTATCGTAATATTCGGATTGGTATAATAAAGTGGAGATAATGTTCGGGTATGATTATCTAATCGAAAGATATTTCTTATTCCACTCAGATAAGTTACCGAATCTGTTGAGGTGATTACTTTCAGGTTGCTAATAGGCGTTTCCGTATCTTTTCGTATATCTACCATCCGTACCTGAGAAAGTTGATTTGTTTTCGTATCATAAATATATACCTGTTCTGCCAGTATATGGTATTTGCCGGGACTGAACTGGTGTATACAGATGCTCTTTCCCATCAGGTTTATTTGATCTATGAGAGATTGGTTTATGAAATTACACGGACGACAAGCTCCTGTTGTTTTATTAAAGAAATAAAGTCCTTTTCCGAAAAAGGATACAATCAGTTCCTGGCGGCTATATCCAGCTATCGATACCACTTTTTCTTTGCAGCACAGAGGGTAATGTTTAAATGTGTTTTCTGTTTGGTTCAGACGGTTGATGCCACCTCCGTCTGTTCCTACATATATAAAGCCGTCTTCTTCATGCAGGCATAAGGTCGTTTTATTGGTCAATCCGAAAATGTTTTCCAACGGTGCATCCTGAAAGGTACGCATGTATACTTCACGTATGTTCAATAATCCGTTCCGGATAGTACCTGCCCATAAATTTTGTGACCGGTCTGCATACAAGCATTTTAAAGAGTTTGTCGGGAATGAATTATTATTCCCCGTTTGATATTCGATGGTCCGGAAAGTATTAGTAGGCAGATGCAGGCGAGCTATTCCACCGCCATCAGTTGCTATCCAAAGTTCATCTTTATAAGACAACATATCCAATACTACGTTATTGCATAGTTCGGAGTTATGAGTTGAATAACTGGCTACCTTATTGCCATTTATATCATAGCATACTATCCCTTTGCCATAGGGTGATAACCATAGATTTTTGTGCTTATCAATAAAATATGAAGTTATGTGTTGTTCCTCACATGAGGTGAAAGGTGTTAGCTGATGGCTATCGGCATGATAGAGGTAAACACCTTTCCATAGTGTTCCTATTATGTATATATCATTCTTCCACGGTTGGATATACATAAAATAATCGTTGATAGTTTCGCCTTTATTAATGATTGGGAGGCTATGTAATTTCCGGTCGTCATAGCTATATAACCAAAGCCCGGTTCCGGCAAACAACACTCCATTTTTTAGCAGACAAGCTGTTTTGGCTTGTACGGGAGCATTATTATGATATAATAAAGTGAAGTTATCTTCTCCCCGGCTATAGAGTGATAGTCCTTCCCGGGTTCCTATCCATAGATTGAGTAAGGAATCTTCTTCTAAAAAACAGATTTCATTGTCTGGTAATGAGTGAGAGGAATATGAATCATAAAAGTAGTTTTTCAATTCGTATTGATCGAAGCGGTTTAATCCCATCTGAGTTCCTATCCAGATGATACCTTTGTAATCTTTTAGCACACAGTTGACAGTTGTTTGTGAAAGTCCTTCCTGTAATGATAATTGCTTGAAGTAATAATCCGGAAAAGCGTGTAGAGAGAAAATGCTACATTGTATTGATAATATGCATCCTACAAACCTGTATAAGCCGCTTAGCACATTTATAGAGTTTTTCATAATCGGTTCTTCTGATTTGTTCGGACAAAATTAAGATAAATGAGGCAGATAAACAAAAGGTATGCAGAATAATATATTGGTTACTTTCTATATCTAACCGGATACTTGGTGAGGCAGACCGTGGATGCTTGTTTTGCCAACGTATTGGCAAGGTATTGCCAACAAGGTGGCAAACCTTTGCCAACATGAAGGCAATACTCTGCCAACCCATTGGCAAGAACGATTCTTAAGCCTCGTTTACAGGTGTAAAAACGAGGTATTCTTATCTTTTCGAGTTATACATAATGTAAGGTGCTTCTGGCTACATGGATTTCTAAAATCAATCATGTAATTTCTAAAAATGTCCCTATTTAGCCTCTAAAGCGCTTTTGGAACGTTTTTAGAATAATAATAGCCGTTTTTAAACATCGATTGATATTATGTAGATTATGTTTGCGGTATGAAAAAATAACGTATTATTAATTTATATTGGTGACGTTAAATCATTCTATTATTAACTTTAATTTTTATTATTATGAGAAAAAATTTACTTTTAATTTCGGCCGCTTGCCTATTCTCTATGTGTACAATGGCACAAAATTATGCTCCTGCTGCATGGACATTTAGTAAGCAGCAGCAAGGTAGCGCAGCAGGATTATTTATTAAAGAAATGGCTTCTACTAATTGGAACTGTAAAGCTCCTTTCCGTTTAGGGGATGCTTTGGATGGTTCTATTGGGTTGGCATGCGCCGTTGGTGGGGATGTGACAGGACCGGGAAGTGATCTGTATGCTAATGTAACAGATGCAGATAAAGCTGTGTTTGAAGAGTTCTATAAAGCATGTCAAATTGTAGATGGTGGTGAGTTAGGCAATTTGTTCTGCTATCAAGGTAGTGCTTCTACCATGTCTGACCCCAGAGCTGTAAAGAATATCAAGGCAATGCCTAATGCTACTATGTTCTGGCTTTCAAATACAGATATTCCTTTGGCCGCAAATTATCGTGTTTCTATGGGGTATCGTGTTATTGCAAATTCGGGTACCAATGCAATGAAATTGACATTAGCTACTTCTGCTTATGACGGAATAGATACTGGTACCGGACTGGCTAACGGCTCTTATCGTGAATTGGAATTGCCTTTTTATGCTGACTTTAACGACTATTGGAGCACTGCTACAATGGATATAACTATTGCAGATAATACAGATCCTAACTATAAAGAGTTGCCTTTAGTAATAAAGATGTGGTTAGGTGGTGGCATTGAAAATGCGATTGTGCTATTTAGTGATATTAAACTGGAGAAAATCGGAGCAATTGATAATAAGTATGTTCCGGGTAAAGTGGAAGATGTGGAATGGAATGACTCTCCAACCGGAATAAGTTATAAGACAGCTGATCAGAACGCTGTTGTTTGGGCATCTAATGGTGAAATTACGGTGGTAGATGCAAAATCTCCTATTCAGGTTTATTCGGTTTCAGGACAACTGGTTTCCTTCAAAGCTCCTATTTCAAGTGTTACAACAATCCCTGTGGCTCAAAAGGGTGCTTATATTGTCAAGATCGGAGAAAGCAGTAGAAAAGTTGTTTTGTAAATTTTTGAGCTATCTAGGAAACGAATCTTTACAGCTTCACAGCAAGAGTCAAGATTCGTTTCTTCTTTTGTTAATCTTTTATTTAATGATCTAAATTGATTAGTATGGTTTTAAAAAAAGTTATGTTAGCATGCATTTTGGGATGCTTCTTTTTAAACTCTTTTTCGCAAACGACCAATTATGCGATAAATAATGATGGTACTGGTTTTGTTCAAACGTCAACTATTATGAATGAGTTGAACGGACTGGCGGAAGCTACCGTACAAATATGGATTAAACCTGTAGAATGGGTGAAAGGTGCTCAGCTTTATAACCAGAGTAATCTTGTTATAGAATTGGGAGAAAACCAGTCGCTGATTGTTAAAGCCGGGGCTTCTTCTGTTACTTGCACTCCGGAAATAGCATTGAATATCTGGTCGCAATTGACCATGGTATATGATAATGGTGCAGTAAAGTTATACGTGAATAACGAACAGAAAGAGACAACAGGTACGTTACCGGCTATTTTGCCGGATGCAGTGAATACCTGTTATATTGGCAAAAATTTTAAAGGTCAAATAGATGAAATACGTGTTTGGAGGAAAGCACTGGAACAGAAAGACTTTTTTTGGAACAATACGTTGAATAAGTTTAATCCTAATTACGATACATTAGTTTCTTACTGGAAGTGCGATCAGGAACAATGTGAGAATTTGGTTGATTATCAGTTTGCTCACCATGGAATTATTAATAATATGCAACGCGTGGCTGTTGAAGATAATGCGATAATGCGCTATCGCGTAGTGACCGGATATACAAATCTGATGCGTTTTACAGACCGGGGTAATATAAACCGGGATATGTTTCTGATGACCAATGATTTGATTCTACTTTCTGCCAAAGTGCAGCAAGACGGATCATTGTTCCCGGAATATCCGGATAATTCCGCCGTTCCTGTGAATGTGTCTTATTTGGCTGAGTTTGAAGGACGTAAGGGAGTGATGGATTTTCATGGAATAGGATCTAAGATGGTAGCAGAAGATGGTCGTGCACCTTTTGATCCGACTGAACGATTTGGCTGCGGTACTCCTAATGTTGCCACTGTGTCGGGGTGGATTTATATTGATAAATGGGTAGAAGGTGCCGGTATATTCTCCAACTATCAGGACGAAGATAATTGCATGGTCATTAAATTGGGACAAGAAGCAAATAAGGAGATTGTTGTTGATTTTTGCGGGACTATAGCTACTCTGAAGAATCAAGTGGAAGTTGGAAAATGGCATTATTTGAGTGTTTGTTTTAAACCGGCTGAAGGAGAGATTACAGGTCGTAGATTTAATCCGGTTTTTATAAGCGTTGATTATGTAATGCATGATAAGATTTCCAGTAAAACCGTTGAACTTAGTGGTAAAGATATGACAATAAAGGTAGTACCGGTGTTTGCAAATAGTACAATAACGTTGGGAGATAATCTGGATGGAAAACTGGATGAAGTTATGGTTTGGGGAAGTGACCGCTCCGGATCGGCAAAGAATGATGCTGAGAACGGTTACCAATGGAACATCGGAAGCTGGAATAATATTTTCTTAAATGCTTATTGGAAGGGGGATGATCCCGAGAATGTCGGTAAAGACTCACAGAGCTATATCGGTATGATCGAGTTCATTCGTAATTATTATGCAGGACATCGTGGTATGAAAATCCGTATGGGTATTATTTATCCGGATGGAGAAAAATGGAAATGGGGTGTTTTGAATAAAGAGGAATATCTGGACAATATGATTAATGATGCAAAAAAACTATTGACACATTGTGATGGTCTGGATGTTGATCTGGAATGGATGTACAGTTCGTCTGACTGGACTATTTATAACCATGTCGTAAAACGTTTGATTGACGAAGTTATGGCAGGGCATAGAGATACAAAAACATTTACCTGTTCATTGCATAAAGTGTCTTATGGCGGATTTGATAAAACAATGATAAATGATGTAGATTTCTTTACGTTCCAGCTATATGGCCCTAACAAGGAAACTTATTATTGGGATTATTATCCTGAAGCTACAATTGGTTTACAAGTTACGGATTTCCTAAAGATAAGATTTTGATGTCTTACGGAGTATTGCTCGTTAATAACGGAGAGGAAGGCTATAAAGATCTGTTTGAGAAATATGGAATGAATGATAGTAATTTTGATCCGGCTTTGAATTCATGGGATTGTGGTGGCATCGTTAAGTATTATAATGGGGTGAACCAAACGAAACGTAAACAAGAATTTATTATAGAGAAAGATTGCCGTGGAACGATGTACTTTGATATGGGTAATGACCAACCTGTTAGAGATTATAAGAGTTTGATACGTGCACAAAATGATATACTTGCATCTAACGTAGATACATTGATTACGAAAGTAGATTTGGGCCCGGTGGGGATACAAAATATAGAAAAGAATGGTAAGAAAGAAATATTTTCATTCTATCTCAATCCGTCCGGTAATCAGATAACCTTAATTCTTTCTGTAGAAAAGGATGCAGGCAATGCTTTCTGTGAAATTTGTGCAATCGATGGTAAGGTTGTAATGCAGGAACGTTTGAATGCCGTTACAAATGTAATCCCGCTATCTTTGACAAAGGGGACCTATCTGATACAAGTATGTACCAATAATGGAAATTACACAAAAAAGTTACATATTAATTAAATCTTAGTATTATGGAAAGAAAAACACAAGTACGTATCCTGGCGTTATTTTGTTTGTTATTTCTTCCTGCTTTAGCCTTCTCACAAATAATAGTGAAAGGTACGGTGAAAGCAGAAGATGGCTTTGGAATGCCGGGGGCCAATGTACTACTAAAAGGCTCTACAAATGGTACTATCACTGATGTAGATGGCAATTATAGTATATCTGTTCCAACAGAAAAGTCGGTGTTAGTCTTTAGCTTCATTGGTATGACCACACAAGAAGTTACCGTGGGCAAACAGCGCACCATTGACGTTGTCTTGAAAGAGACAGTGAAATGTTGGATGAGGTGGTGGTAGTAGGTTACGGTACAATGAAGAAAAGTGACTTAACGGGGGCTGTGTCTTCCTATCGTCCGGACGAAAAGGAGGTAGGAAAAATAGCTTCTATCGATAATATGTTGCAGGGAAAGATTGCCGGACTTTCAATCGGAGCTTCTATTGATGCTCCGGGAGCCGCTTCTTCGGTTACGATACGTGGTGCCAATTCATTGCGTGGAGATAATCAGCCTTTGTATGTTATCGACAATATTCCTCAAGCTTCTACGGGAGAGTTTGCCAACTCCGGCAATGATGGTACTTTTACCATTGCAACCAATGCATTGAGTTCTTTGAATCCGGCCGATATTGAAAGTATCGAGGTATTGAAAGATGCTTCGGCTACTGCAATTTATGGTTCTCGTGGTGCAAACGGAGTTATTTTGATTACTACTAAGAAAGGTAAGTCGGGGAAAACGACGGTAGGAGTTTCTGCTAACTTTACCGTTGCCAATGCCGCCAATTTGTTAGAATTGATGAGTCTTGAGGAATATGCTCAATACCGGTTGGTATATGGCGGAGGTTATAAAAAGGATGACAATGGGGATTGGAATCTGTGGAAAATAAATAAGGAAACCGGTGAAAATGAGTGGAATGATACTTTTCAATTCTTCTTGCAAGACGGTGGTGTGTATAGGAAAAATGGTGAAAACTCCAAGTTAAAAGAGAAGTGGACACTTTTGAATCCGATAGATTGGCAGAAAGAGATATATAGTACTGCTCTTTCACAGAATTATTCTGTCACCGTAAACGGTGGTTCTGAGAAAACTACTTATTTTGCTTCGGCTTCCTACAAGGATATTGAGGGATTGGTAAAAGGTACCGGCTTAAAGCAAGGTGACTTCCGTTTGAATTTGAATTCCACACTTGCCAAGAACATTACGATGGCTGTTTCAGTGAATGGATCTATCAAACAGAATGACATGATGTCTGGTGGTAATACGACGGGGGGGCAACCGGTTCTATCTCTAACGTTGCTCTGTCAAGTGCCCCTTATGTAAAGTCCGAAGAAGAAATGGAACTGACTACTCCGAATCTTGCCGATCGGGCTACGGTCTGGACGTGGGTGGAAGATTATGATGATACTACCATTGAAAAGACATTTCGTGGGTCACTGGATTTGAATTGGAAAATCTTTAAATTCCTATCTTATAATCTGCGTGCCGGTGGTAATATCTCTATTCAAGACCGTGACCGTTGGTTCAACATTACACTTTATACAGGTTCTGCACAGAACGGCTATATTACTCAGTCGGACTTTAACCGTAGCAATTATTCTGTAGAGAATGTGTTTCAGTTCAACCATGAAGTAAAGGGGATTGTGGATATCAATGCTACAGCTGGTATCACGTATGATACATATCGTTCACTGAATACACTGGTTGTTGGAAATGATTTTAACAACTATAGTTTTCGTTCCAATGGAATGCACATGGCCGGTAATGTGGAGTATAAACAACCGGCTCAACGGGATTATCAACTACTGTCATTCCTGGCACGCGCAAATTTGAGCTTTTTGCAAGGGCGCTATTTGCTCACTGCATCTATTCGTGGCGATGGTTCCAGTAAGTTTAAAAAAGGTAACCAGTGGGCATATTTTCCTGCAGCAACAGTAGCATGGCGTTTGGAACAGGAAGATTTCATAAAAGATTATTCATGGATCAATCAATTGAAGCTTCGTGCCGGGTATGGTGAAACGGGGTCTCAATCTATTGATCCGTATAGTACATTCTCAAGTTACGGTACACAATTTACAAATACGCCACAGGGGGCAGAAAAACCTGCACAAGGGGCAACCGGTAGCGGTGATAAATTGATAGGTCTTGTAGTCGATAAAATGGAAAATGACGGGTTGAAATGGGAAAGAACTATTTCCTATAATGTCGGAGTTGACTTTTCTTTCTTTCAGGATCGAATCGGAGGTACTGTCGACTTGTATTCCAAGAAGACGAAAGATTTGCTGATACAACGCGATCTTCCACCATCAACTGGCTATAAATCAATGACAATCAATCAGGGAAGCCTTCGTAATAAAGGGTTAGAGATTTCGTTGCATGGAGATATTATCCGTACGAAAGATTTTACGTGGTCGCTTTCTGGTAATATAGCTTTTAACCGACCTGAGATTCTGGATTTCGGATTGCCGGAAGAAGAGTGGGGGACAGGACAATATTGGAAAGCATATATGGGAAATAGTCTGGGCGATCATTTTGGTGAGGCGAATATATTTATTGCCGGAAAGGCCCCAGGTTTGTTCTATGGTTATCAGACGGATGGAATTATTCAGGAGAATGATCCTTATATAAATAAGATAGATGCAACTAAGTCTATAGGAACGGTAAAAGCAGGTAATTTGAAGTTTGTAGATCAGAACGGTGACGGGGCTATTAATGAAAAAGATCGGGTCATTTTGGGAGACCCTAATCCTGATTTTACATATGGATTCCAGACTGATTTTAGGTGGAAAGACTTATCGCTATCCATGGCATTTACCGGGGTACAGGGGAATGATATTCTAAATACGAATGCACGTTATTCTATCTTACCGTCTAATTCGACCAGTATGATTTATAAAAGTTCATTTGAGAAAATGTGGAGAAATGATAATCCATGGATAGGAGAATATCATGGAAATGAAATGCCCTCGCCCGGCGCGGTAACTCCTAAAGTTATAATGGACAGATATGTGGAGGATGGAAGCTATCTGCGTTGTTCGGATATTACATTGGGATATAATTTGCCCAAAAATCTGGTTTCAAAGATTGGATTTAATAGTATTGGGGTTTATGCATCAGTGAAAAATGCGTTTATAATAACCAATTATTCCGGTTATGATCCTGAAGTAAACAGCTTTGCTTTTGACGGAACGCGTCCGGGTATCGATACGAGTTCAATGCCGCATACCCGTTCGTTTATATTTGGACTTAATGTTTCATTCTAATATTCTGGTTTGATTATGAAGAAAATCAATATAATTTATCTGTTTTTAATGTTAGCTGTTTTAGGGGCTTGTTTGGACGAAGATCCAAAGTACACTACAAACTCTAAAGTAGTATACAGCGACGAACAGTCTGCACAAATGGCTCTGACCGGAATTTATGGTCTGATGGCTGTACAGGGGTCTTTTGCACAATTGCTTCCTGAGATTAATACGGAAGCTTCCGGTCTGTGCTGGACCTCTTATAACACATCCGATAATCGTTGTCAGTATACTGCCGGGGCTATTCCTACGGAGAATGAGTTTAATAATCTGGTATGGGGAGCGCTTTATCAGGCAATTGCAAATTGCAATATTTTTATAAAGGCGTGTGAAGACGGAGAGAGTGCTGATTGGAGTACGAAAGCCAATATGGTAGCTCAGGCTAAATTTATGCGAGGGGTATGTTACTATGTTCTTTATTCTTTTTACGGAGGAGTACCCCTGCGATTAACACCGTCTGATCGGGAAAGTTTAGCTGTGTCACGGGCTACCCGTCAGCAGACGATTGACCAGATTATAAAAGATTGGACGGAAGCTGCTGTTGATTTGGATGAAACCTCTTCTTTGGCAAGTAATAAACCGACTGCTCCTAATAAATATTCTGCTTATGCTTATTTAGCGAAATTGTATTGGGTGATGGGCTGTAATGCTTGGGCTGCCGAAAACGGAGATTATTGGGCTACAGGCGTTTTGAAGCAGACGTGGCCGGAAATGCAAACCAGCGATGTTTATTTTAAGAAAGCAAAGGAATATGGTGACTTGGTGTTAGACAAAAGTGATTTTGATCTTGAACCGGATTTTAATACTTTATATAATGGTACACGTCTCAGTTTTTCTAAAGAGTTTGTCTTTGTAATCGATGCTACTAAAAATACGACTGAGAATGTAGGATACAATTCATTGCACTGGACATTTTCTCCTCAGAACTCTTCTCAGGGGGAAACTTGGGGACGTTCGCAGCCTAATAAATCTTTTTATGACTGGGCACATGGTACTTATCAGGATGATCCGCGTTTGAAGGTTACTTTCATCTCTAAATGGGTGAAATATGTTAATAAAATGCCGTCGGATGAATGGCAGGCTGCTTATCCCTACGTAACAAAATCTTTTAATGATACGACATGGGTCGATTCGATTGTCAGACCTGGAAGACCTCCTATTAAAGTACCGATAGTAACTACGCATAAAGAATTGGTGGATTCTATCGATTATATCAATGGTGGATATGAGGATCCGACGAATCCGAAAGTAGAAGAACTGGATTCTTTATTACGTGAAGCATATTGCAAAACAAAAGGCCCATCGGATTGGAATATTAATGACTGGCCTTATTTCGGAAAATATATGACTAATGATTGTTCCGGACGTTATGCTAATAACAATCTGTATGTATATCGTTTTGCTGATTTTCTTTTATTGATGGCAGATGTTGAAAATGAATTAGGAAATACGGGAACTGCTATTTCTTTGGTAAACAAGGTGTTGCAGCGCGCACGTAATTCAGCTAAGCCGATAGCCACTTATCCGAAAGATTTATCGGCTACTTTGTCGAAAGAGGCAGTGCGGGAATACATTTTCCATGAACGTCTCTTTGAATTGGCAGCAGAATTTGATGGATTTACGGATACAAGAAGGCGGGGTATTGAATGGCGAAAGAAGCTACTTGAACGCAATAATAACCACCATATAACTTCTGCTTGTTATCATTATGGTCTTGAAAACAATTATGCTGCCCCTTGGAGAGAGTATTGGTATCCCAGTGATGGCGAGGAAGACTGGAATACGTATCTGATACGTAATCAGTTGATTCCTATTCCACAGATGGAATTAACTACTAATGATATGATTTCCATTGAAGACCAGAATCCAGGATATAGCAAATAAGGATAGGTAGGGATAATATGACAGATATGTCAGTGTACTTTCTGATAGGTATTTATAAATAAATCCTGATAACAGTGGGCAGTAATGATGAAATTATCGTATATTGTCCACTGTTTATTTTTTTTAAGGGTAGAAGATATAGTGAATAATCAATTGCGTCCCTAAATAAACTTTGTTATGTGAAGAATATGACTTTCACTGAAAAAAGCTACTACAGAAGAAAAATGGATATAGCTTCCTAAGACTAAGGGTGGAATCATACTGACGAAAATAAAGAGGAAGCAGTTGGGCATTATCAGAAAGATTGGTGTTTTGAATAAATAAGTATTGTAGTTTTTGTTTGATGATTGAAAAGAGAATGAAAAATCTTATATTAAATATTGTATCTAAGAAAATAGGAATGTCGTTGTTACTTTGTTCCTTAATGAGTGTTGCATTGATGGCTACTCCTGGAGAGAAGAAACCTTTTGTAATCCCGGAGTTGAAAGAATGGAAAGCATCCGGAGGATATATGACTTTAGGGAGCCATACAAGAATTGTGTACGATGCCGGACAACCGGAGTTGCTTCGTATTGCCGGACTGATGGCCGACGATTGCTTTAGAATGTTTCAGTGGAGACCGGAAATCGTAGTCGGTAAGCCAAAAGCCGGTGATATTGCATTGACATTGAAGCCGGATAGACAATTGGCAAAAGAGGGTTACTCTATTAAAATAACTGATAAAGTACTTTTATCGGCTCCTCAGTCTGAAGGCATATACTGGGGAACCCGTACTTTGTTACAAATAACAGAACAAGATGATAATTATCGTTTGCCTAAAGGGGAGATCCGGGATTATCCCGACTATCCCCTTCGTGGGTTCATGATAGACTGTGCACGTAAGTTTATTCCTTTATCTTATTTACAGGATTTGGTTAAAATCATGTCTTACTACAAGATGAATACTCTGCAAATTCATTTGAATGATAACGGACACAAAAAATTCTTCGATAATGACTTTACGAATACTTATTCGGCTTTTCGGTTGGAATCGGATATGTATCCCGGATTGACGGCCTATGACGGTTTTTATACCAAGAAAGAATTTATCGATTTGCAGAAACAGGCAATGGCACTGGGGATTGAAATTATTCCGGAGATCGATGTTCCGGCACATTCTTTGGCATTTTCACGTTATAAACCCGAAATAGGTAGTAAGAAGTATGGTATGGATCATCTGGATCTGTTCTCACCGGAGACCTATCCGTTTATAGACGCCCTGTTTAAAGAATATTTGGAGGGTGACGAGCCAGTATTCTGTGGTAAACGGGTACATGTGGGTACGGATGAATATTCCAATGAAACACCCGAATTGGTTGAGAAGTTTCGAGAGTTTACAGATCACTATATTCGTCTGGTAGAGCAATATGGCAAGCAGGCTTGTGTATGGGGAGCATTGACTCATGCAAAAGGTAGTACTCCAGTCAAGGCAGAACAGGTGGTCATGAGTTTATGGAATCCTGGCTTTGCCAATCCTCAGGAAATGATTGCGGAAGGATACCAATTAGTGAGCATGTACGATTGGGATATCTATATTGTACCGGGTGCTTTTTACTATCATGACTATCTGGACGAAGAAAAGTTATACAAAGAGTGGACACCGGCTAAAATAGGCCGAAATGAGAGATTTGAAGAGAAGCATCCGTCTATCTTGGGTGGTATGTTCGCTTTGTGGAATGATCTTGTAGGCAATGGCATAACAGTGAAAGATATTCATTATCGTACCTTCCCGGCATTACAGACCTTGGCTGTGAAAATGTGGACAGGCAAAAACACGACTATACCTTATACCGCTTTTAATGAAACTCGTGCTGCATTGAGCGAAGCACCGGGAGTGAATCTGTTGGGTAGGGTAGGAAAGCCGGGTTCCTTGGTTTATCGGAAAACGGATGTTCCGGCGGGTAGTAAGAATCAGATACAGGAAATAGGATATGGTTACACGGTGAATTTTGATTTGACAGGTCAGAAAGAAGCATCGGGTACTGTGCTTTTCCGTTCGCCGGATGCAGTTTTTTATCTGGCCGATCCGATCAATGGATTTTTGGGGTTTGCACGTGATGGCTACCTGGATACTTTCAGATATAAGATTCGGGAGGGTGAAAAGATAAATGTTCAGATAGAAGGCACATCTCGTACAACGACTCTTAAGATAGATGGGAAATTGATTGACCAGTTGGAACCAAAGATGCGTTACTTTAGCTGTGGGAAGGATTCTATGTTGTATTTCCGCACGTTGGTTTTCCCGTTGGAAGAAGCCGGACATTTTAAGAGCCGGGTAGAGAACCTGAAAGTCTATAATTATTGTAAAGAGTAAGATGTCAGATTGTTTGTAGGTTTGAATGGTTATAATCTATGGGCAGAGTCATGTGTTATCTCGGTAAATTGATACTTTGGGGGCGTTACTTATCAGGTTACCCCACTATGTTATGTTACAAACGTTGTTGTGCTGTAATGAATAGTAGTTTGCTCTCGAAGTACCTGTCTTTTCAGTTAAGAATCAATAAATCTGCTCTTGACAAGATTCTCCCGGTAACAGCCTTTTTCTGTTTATCTTTTTTAGCCCTCCATTTTCTGTACTTCGGAAAACTATTATTACCTTTGCCTCACTAACTAACATTACGTAATAAAAAGTAAAGATATGGCAACACCTCCGTTTAAGTATCAACCCATGTTTGAACATGGAGAAGATAAGACTGAGTATTATCTGCTTACCAAAGACTATGTATCGGTAAGCGAGTTTGAAGGAAATCCGATTCTGAAAGTAGAGAAAGAAGGGCTTACGGCTATGGCTAATACAGCTTTCCGTGATGTATCGTTCATGTTGCGCCGTTCGCACAACGAACAGGTGGCAAAGATTCTGAGCGATCCCGAAGCAAGTGATAACGACAAATACGTAGCACTCACTTTCCTGCGTAATGCAGAAGTTGCAGCCAAAGGGGTATTGCCTTTCTGCCAGGACACCGGTACGGCTATCGTGCATGGTGAAAAAGGACAGCAGGTATGGACTGGCTATTGTGACGAAGAAGCACTCTCACTCGGTGTTTACAAAACATATACCGAAGAGAACCTGCGTTACTCTCAGAATGCTCCTTTGAATATGTACGATGAGGTGAATACAAAATGTAACCTGCCTGCCCAAATCGATATCGAGGCAACAGAAGGCATGGAGTACAGATTCCTTTGTGTGACCAAAGGAGGTGGATCTGCCAATAAAACTTATTTATATCAGGAAACAAAAGCGATCTTGAATCCGGGTACGCTGGTTCCTTTCCTTGTGGAGAAGATGAAGACGTTGGGCACAGCTGCCTGTCCTCCTTATCACATTGCATTCGTGATTGGTGGAACTTCGGCTGAAAAGAACCTGCTGACCGTGAAGCTGGCTTCTACACATTATTATGACGAACTGCCTACTACCGGAAATGAGTACGGTCGTGCTTTCCGTGATATCGAACTGGAAAAAGAAGTGCTGGCTGAGGCTCAGCGCATAGGACTTGGTGCACAGTTCGGCGGTAAATATCTGGCACATGATGTACGTATCATCCGTTTGCCCCGTCATGGTGCTTCCTGTCCGGTAGGCCTTGGAGTATCTTGTTCTGCCGATCGTAATATTAAATGTAAGATCAACAAAGATGGTATCTGGATTGAGAAGTTAGATGAAAATCCGGGCAGCCTGATTCCTGTTGAGCTTCGCAATACAGGTGAAGGCGATGCGGTTAAGATTGATCTGAACCGTCCGATGCAGGAGATTCTGAAAGAACTGACTAAGTATCCGGTATCTACCCGCCTGTCACTTAACGGAACAATTATCGTAGGTCGTGATATCGCTCATGCTAAGCTGAAAGAACGTTTGGATCGTGGTGAGGACCTGCCTCAGTATATTAAGGATCATCCGATTTACTACGCCGGTCCTGCCAAGACTCCTCAGGGAATGGCTTGTGGCTCTATGGGCCCCACTACTGCCGGACGTATGGACTCGTATGTAGAGTTGTTCCAGAGCCACGGTGGAAGTATGATTATGCTTGCCAAGGGTAATCGTAGCCAGCAGGTGACCGATGCCTGTAAGAAGTATGGCGGTTTCTATTTAGGTTCTATCGGTGGTCCGGCAGCTATCCTTGCTCAGAACAACATCAAGAGCATTGAATGTGTGGAATATCCCGAACTGGGCATGGAAGCCATCTGGAAGATTGAAGTGGAAAACTTCCCGGCATTCATTCTGGTAGATGATAAAGGCAATGACTTTTTCAAACAGATTAAACCACGCTGTGCAGGTGGTGGCTGCGAAGGCAAATAATGTCGCGGCTACACGTATAACTTGTACCAATGAATAATTTTTCGGGCATCTGTATGTAGATTAGTACAGGTGCCTTTTTTATAATTTAATATCTTATACATATCATGAAACAAACATCGACTGAGCTACTACATCCAAAAACACACATTGTTTGGTTAGACGTCGTACGATTGATAGCCATGTTTACTGTGGTCTGTTGTCATTGTACAGATCCTTTCAATTTTTATCCGGGCGACGCTCCTAATATTAATGAAATTAAATTCTGGGGTGCTGTTTATGGATCGGTATTACGTCCGTGTGTTCCCTTATTTGTAATGATAACCGGTGCTTTGTTGTTACCGGTACGTGGCGATGCCTCTGTGTTTTATAAGAAGCGTATCCCACGTGTATTGTTTCCCTTTCTTATCTGGTCGGTTTTATATAATCTTTTTCCGTGGGTGACGGGGCTATTGGGGCTTAGTCCGCAAGTGATACTCGATTTTTTTCCTTATGCCGGAGAAGATGTAATGCGCCAGTCACTTTCCGTGGCAGTTCGTTATATATTAGAAATTCCTTTTAATTTTTCCATTCTGGCTGTTCACATGTGGTACATCTATCTGTTGATCGGACTTTATCTCTATATGCCTATTTTCTCAGCCTAGGTGGAGAAAGCGTCCGAACGTGCCAAACTTGGGTTTCTGTTGGTTTGGGGAGTCACTTTATTCCTACCTTACTACAATCAGTTTGTAGCTCAATATTTATGGGGCACTTGCTCTTGGAATACTTTTGGTATGCTCTATGTTTTTGCCGGATTCAATGGATATCTGTTGTTGGGACACTATCTGAAAAGGATTGATTGGTCTTTACGTAAAACATTGGCTATTGGTATTCCGATGTTTATTGTTGGTTATATTATTACATTCTTTGGCTTTCGCTATATCTCAGCGTTACCGGAGTATACCCCTGAAATGTACGAGCTCTTCTTCACCTACTGTTCTATCAATGTGGTAATGATGACGATTCCTATATTTATGCTGGCAAAGAAAGCGGAGATTCGTTCGGAACGTATACGGAAGGCTTTGGCCAATCTTACACTTTGTGGCTTTGGTATCTATATGGTTCATTATTTTCTTGCCGGACCTTCCGTACTTCTTATGAGAGCCCTGAATGTTCCTATAAGTATCCAGATTCCACTCGCTGCCGTGGTGGCATTCTGTATCTCATGGCTCTTTGTAGCAATGATTTATCGTTGTTTTAGTAAGGGTGCAAAATACATTGTCGGTTAATTTATAGAATACAATGAAACGGGTTTGTGCAGTATTGCTGTTAGCTGTGATTACAACCATCGTCTCAGCTTCTCCCATCACAGGCTTATTAGAGCGTATCGATAGAGGAGCTTCAAAGAAGTTTATTATTGAAGAGGTGAAGTCTGATACCGACTTCTTTGAACTTGATCAGAAAGGTAGCCGGGTGGTGATTCGGGGAAATAACTCTGTCAGCATAGCAACGGGGTTGAACTGGTATCTGAAGTATTATGCAGGTATTCATCTTTCATGGAATGGGATGACAGCTACACTGCCGGACGTTCTTCCTCCTGTGATGAAGAAAGAGCGTCATGAGACGAAATTACCGTGGCGTTATGATTTGAATTATTGTACATACTCCTATTCTATGGCATTCTGGGACTGGGAACGGTGGGAGAAAGAGATTGACTGGATGGCATTGCATGGTATCAATCTTCCTTTGGTGATCACCGGAACGGAAACAGTATGGTATAATGTGCTTCAGAAACTGGGATATAACAAGACGGAGATCGATGAATTCATTTCAGGACCGGGATTCTTTGCCTGGTGGCTGATGAATAATCTTGAAGGATGGGGTGGCCCGAATCCGGATCATTGGTATACACAGCAGGTGTCGCTTCAGAAGAAAATTCTGAAACGAATGCATGAGTATGGGATAGAACCCGTCCTGCCGGGATATTGTGGAATGGTACCTCACAATGCAAAAGCAAAGTTAGGTTTGAATGTTTCCGATCCCGGTGTGTGGTGTGGTTATCGTCGTCCTGCTTTCCTTCAACCTGACGATTCGCGTTTCGAAGAGATATCATCACTCTATTACAAAGAACTGGAAAAACTATATGGCAAGGCAAATTACTATTCAATGGATCCTTTCCATGAGGGTGGTAGTACAGACGGCGTTAATTTGGATGCTGTAGGTAAAGCTGTGATGAAAGCCATGAAGAAGGCGAATCCGAAAGCTGTCTGGGTGATTCAGGCATGGCAGGCAAATCCTCGTCCTGAACTGATTAGGAATTTGGAGACCGGAGATTTATTAATACTTGATCTCACAAGTGAGTGCCGGCCGCAGTGGGGTGACCCGGAATCAGAGTGGTATCGTAAAGATGGATATGGAAAACATAATTGGGTATATTGTATGTTATTGAATTATGGTGCCAATGTCGGATTGCATGGGAAAATGGACAACGTGATCGATAATTACTATTTAGCGAAAGAAAATCTCCGGGCCCGCGCTACTCTGAAAGGAGTAGGTATGACACCCGAAGGAATAGAAAACAATCCTGTGATGTACGAATTGTTGATGGAGTTGCCTTGGCGTCCGGAGCGTTTTACGAAAGAGGATTGGCTGAAAGGATACGTCAAAGCACGTTATGGTAAAGACGAACCGGTTCTACAACTGGCCTGGGGCAAGCTGGCAAATTCTATCTATAATGCTCCGAAGGAGCTGACCCAGCAAGGAACACACGAGTCGGTGTTCTGTGCCCGTCCGGGATTGGATGTTTATCAGGTCTCCAGTTGGTCGGAAATGAAAGATTATTATGACCCGCAAGAGGTGATAGAGGCTGCCCGTCTGATGGTTTCTGTGGCCGACCGGTATAGAGGGAATACTAACTTTGAGTACGATTTGGTAGATGTTGTTCGTCAGGCTATTGCTGAGAAAGGAAGGCTGATGCAGAAAGCGGTTACGACTGCTTATCGTGCAGGTGATAAAGAACTTTTTGCAATGGCTTCTCAGAAATTTTTGAATCTGATACTGTTGCAGGATCAATTGTTGGGTACTCGTACAGAGTTTCGGTTGGGAAGATGGATTAACAGCGCTCGTGCTCTGGGTGTTACTCCTGAAGAGAAAGCGTTGTACGAATGGAATACCCGTGTACAGGTTACTACTTGGGGAAACCGGAATGCTGCCGAAAGGGGAGGCCTTCGGGATTATGCTCATAAGGAGTGGAACGGTCTGTTGAAGGATTTCTATTATATGCGTTGGAAGTTATATTTTGATAATCTTGCCCGTAAGATGGAAGGGGAAACGATTCCGGAAATAGATTTCTACGCAGTGGAAGAAGCTTGGGTAAAAAGAACGAATCCGTATCAAGCGGAACCGGAAGGAGACTGTGTGGATACAGCGAAACTTATCTTTGAAACCTTGTTCTAAGATGTTTGTTATAGATTAACTGCGCTATACCTATTGTGGTATAGCGCAGTTAATCTACTATTCATCGTACATCGCCTAACTTACCGTACAATAAAAAAGATGATGTACAATACTTTATTGTTTCTTCTTCCACTCCTCGTATTTCTTCAATACCTTCAATCCACCGTTATTGTACCAACTGTATCCGTTGCGGCGTTCGTGCCCAATCTCCGAGATATCATATTTTTTGATCCCGTCACGGTCACAAAAGAAAGGACGGTTGGTATCTAACTCATAGAAACGTGCCCATAAAGGGTCACAGTCTGTACAAGGAACCATCCGGTAGTCTTTTTTACCCTCTTCATTGGTGAAGTATTCTTTTTTCAATCCTTTTATTTCCGACTCTTTGAACCATTCTACTGCTGCTTCAACGCATGTGACCACCTCCGGTGAAGGTTTAGAGAGTGACATAAGGAACAATACGATGTCATCAGATTCTTGTCCACTCAGTGATGGGAGTTCATAGGCACGTGCTTTGGCAGGAGCAAGTGTTTCGCGGTCGTGCTGTGCACACCATACGGTTAATTTTCCATTTTGCTTTACCTGGGTTTTCAGAATGCAATCTACTCCTTTGTCTAAAGCTACCTGGGCTTTTGGGATAATAGAATCGGGTAGGAAGGTATAGGGAGCTTTCTTTTTAGTAATGTCTCTCAAGAGTTTCATTACATTGATCATTGCATCATCATTGTACGTGATATGAATGTAATATCCTTTGGGACGAGGGTAAAACTGTGGCCAGCCTCCGTTTTCATATTGTGCTTCAAAAAGGTACTGCAATCCGTGGAGTACAGCGTCTTTATATTTCTCGTCCTGAGTAGCTAAATAGGTACGGGCCAGGTAATTAATCTCTGTGATGGTCGCTTTATTGTCAATGGTACTCAGATTTACATTTTCTTTCATCTTGAGTGCCTCTGCGCGTTCTTTTTTATTTAATTCGGCAGCCATGTAAATGTTTTTGGGCCATCCTCCGGTAGTTTGTTGATAGAGCAATACATTGTCGGCAATGCGGGTGGCTTCCGGCGTTTTGAAGAAAGCGTCATCAAACTGCGGTGCAATTTTTACCCAGTCTTTATAAGGATGCTTTTCTTTGTAATTATTGTCCGTTTGGGCAGAAAGGCTTGTCAGGCAGAAACATGACAAAGCCATCAATACTAATTTCTTCATGGTTTGTTATTGTTTAAAACTTATTGTATGGAGGCAAAGGTAGCGGAAAGTGGGACAAAGGGACGGTAAAAATTGTTTTATATAGGGTAAAAATTGAGAAGGGAGAATGGAAAGGGGAGAATGGAGAAGTAGGCTGCGCTATCACGCTGCATAGTACTTCTCCATTCTCCCCTCTCCATTCTCAATTAATTCAAGTATTTCAATACTTTACCACTAATCTGTAACAGCGAGATTTCACAAAGTTTGGTATCATATTCGGCAGAGAGGATGCGTTCTTCGGCATCAAGCAAGCTTTTCTGGGCTTCGCGCATCTCGATACCTGCAAGGTCTCCAAGCATATAACGTTCCATGGCAATTTCGTGATTCTCTTTGGCTGCAACAAGATTCTGACGTTCCAGATTCAGCATTTTGAGATTATTGCGATAGGCCTGCCATAGGTTACTGATGTCAGCCCGTAGGGCCTGTTCCACTTCCTGACGTTGCAAACGGGCATTCTTAATGGCAATACTTGCATTTCTTTTTTCCCGGCGGCGATTGCCATCGAATATATTGAAACCTACAGTCAACCCACCATTGAATCCCAGATTACCACGTTGGCTATTGGCAGCTATATCATATTTATTGAGCGTATATCCATAGCCGGTATTTAGTTTCAGATACGGATAGTTACGGGCGTTTATCTTCTTATAGTCCAGTTGGGCTATCGTAGTATTCTGGTCAGCTTTTAGCAAAGAGGCATTGGTAGCCAGTGTCGCATCCCATAATTCTTCAAAGTTTAAGTTGGCGTTGACTCTGATAATGGAATCTACGATAGAGAGCGGCTGGTCTACATTGGCATTTGCCATTAGTTCATTCAGGTTGATACGTGAGGTATGCAATAGCTCCTGCTGTTTCATATACTTGGCACTATCTGCGTTGAAGTCTACTTTGGCTTGCTGATAGTCCAGTCGGGAGAAGTTTCCGATGTGATAACGTTCTTCTACAATGCGTAACCGTTCCTTGGAAAGTTTCACGGCATAATGCAGATTGGCCAGACGAATCTTTTGCTGAACGTAGTTATAGTATTCGGCGGCAAGGCTCGCTATGAAATCTTCAATGGCGATACGTGTATTGGTCTCACCCTGGCGTTCCAGCTCTTTCAATATCTTATAGTTTGCCTGGATATTGAATCCGTCAAAGATAGTCCAGTTGAGATTGAGTCCCACATTGATTGTTTGGTCAAATACACCGTTTTCTTTGATCGTTTCTCCGCTTTCGCGTACTTTGGTCTGCGTATTGTCCACCGTACCTTTATATCCGGCTGAGAAGTCGATAGTAGGCAGATAACCGGCATTCCCCGGGGTAGCATTATTCTTACTCACCTGTTCTTCGTTATGAATGATACGTAGTGAATAGTTGTTTTGTAATCCCTTTTCCAGACAGGACTTCAAAGTATAGACCTCTTGTGCTGATGCCTCACCTCCGAAACCTCTCCCAAGGAAGGGAGAGCAGGTGCAGAGAGCGAGTAGGGAGATTAAAAGTTTCTTCTTATCCATCTTTCTTACTTAATTATGGGTTGTCATTGGAGTTGTTTCGTCTTCCTCGTTTTTGGAAAGGACAGGCGTGAGTCTCCGGTTCGTTGAAATATAACTGTATATGGCCGGTACGATGTACATCGTCATCAGTGTAGAGATAAGCATTCCGCCTACTACTGCCGTACCCATGGCAATACGCTGGTTACAACCTTCACTGGTGGCAAAAGCAAGTGGAATAAGCCCCAATATGGTAGATGCACTTGTCATCAGGATGGGGCGCAGGCGTTGCAGAGAAGCGTCTTTGATGGCACTCATCTTGTCTTCGCCGCTTTCTTGCTTCTGATTGGCAAACTCCACAATAAGGATACCATTCTTTGCTACCAGTCCGATAAGCATAATAATACCAATCTGGCTGAAAATGTTCATTGTTATTCCGCCGAAGTGCATGAAAATCAGGGCACCGGCAATGGCGAGCGGTACTGTCAGCATCACGATTAATGGGTCTTTGAAACTTTCAAACTGGGCGGCCAGGATCAGATAAATCAGGAAGATAGCCAGAATGAAGGCGAACATCAGGCTTGATGAACTTTCGCGGTATTCTTTTGAATCTCCGGTCAGTGCCGTACGGAACGAATCGTCCAGCGTCTCTTTGGCTATTTTATCCATTTCGTCCAGTCCCTGTCCGATAGTCTTACCATCTGCCAGTCCGGCGGAAACAGTAGCCGATACGAAACGGTTGTAACGGTAGAGTTTCGGAGGAGCGATACCGTTTGTCAATTCTATCAGATTGTCAAGCTGCACCATGTCTCCGTTGTCACTGCGTACATAGATGGCTTTCAGGTCCGCAGGTTTATTACGTTGCTGGCGATTGATCTCACCTAAAATCTCGTATTGTTTTCCATTCATATAGAAGTAGCCCATACGCTGTCCGCTCAATCCATATTGCAGGGTTTGGGCGATATTGCGGGTACTGACTCCCATAATGCTGGCTTTATCACGATTGATGTTGATACGTGCTTCGGGTTTACTGAACTTCAGATCGACATCGGCCATCTGGAATACCGGGTTTTCGTATACTTTTGCCATAAACTTCGGTAGTACTTCCTGAAGCTTTTCCAGATTGGTAGCTTGCAAAACATATTGTACAGGCATACCTCCGCGTCGTCCTCCAAACGAAGAAGACTGTTGCACAAACGAGCGTGCCATGGTCTTTTTTTGTACTGCTTTAGACAGGTTTTCGGCTACGTCCATCTGTGAGTAGTCACGGTCTTTCATATCTTTCAATGTGATACGTACATTACCGCTACCACTTGAAACACGGGCAGTTACGGATTCTGCATCAGGAATAATGGAATCGACGAGGTCGTTAATGTCCTCTGTATAATCTCGTATATATTCATAGGTTACACCTTCTGCTCCGCGCGTACTGATACTGATTTGAGAACGATCTTCCAGCGGTGCCATTTCTGCAGGAATATAATCCCATAAGAATACTATAACTCCGATAGTAACGGCGATAACGGGTAATGCCAACCAGCGTTTTCGCAGAAATGCTGCCAGCGAACGGCTATATAGGCGGTTCATTCCTTCAAAGAATGGTTCTGTTTTTCTGTAAAACCAGTTCTGCTTTTCACGTTTTATCAGCAGTTTGGTAGCAAGCATCGGTGTGAAAGTCAATGCTGCAAAAGAGGATATAATAACCGATCCTGAAATAACCAGACTGAACTCCCGGAAGAGCCGTCCTGTCATACCATCCATGAACACAATGGGGAAGAACACGGCTACCAGTGTAATCGTAGTGGAGATAACGGCAAAGAATATTTCTTTGGCTCCTTCGATGCCTGCCTCTTTCGGTGCCATACCCTGTTCAATCCGGACATAAATGTTTTCGGTCATAACAATTGCATCATCCACCACAAGTCCCACCGACAGAACTACTGCAAGCATCGAAAGCACGTTGATAGAGAATCCCGCCAGGTACATGACGAAGAATGCGCCAATCAGTGAAACGGGGATCACAATACACGGTACGAGTGTCACGCGCCAGTCGCGCAGAAAAAGGAAAATGATGATGATAACCAGTACAAATGCTTCGTATACCGTTTGTTTTACTTCATTGATGGAAGCACGGATAAATTTGGTATTATCGAAGCCATAGTTGTAGTGCACATCCTCCGGAAGATCTTTTTGCATCCTTTCCATACGGTCGTACACAGCATCGGCAATCTTGATATGGTTAGCACCCGGTTGGGGGATGACAACTACACCAACCATGGGGACTCCGTTCATTTTCATGTAACTTTTGATGTCTGCCGGACCCAGTTCGGCGCGACCAATATCACTGAAACGAACAATCTGATTCTTATCCTCTCTGATAATGAGGTCGTTGAACTCTTCTGCCGTATGCATCAAACCCAACGTACGGATCGTCAGTTCTATAGTGTTTCCTTCGATACTACCCGAAGGTAATTCCACATTCTCCTTGTCCACTGCATTCTTTACGTCGATAGGCGTGATACCATAACCGGACATCTTGATAGGGTCCAGCCACAAACGCATGGAATAACGTTTTTCACCCCAGATAGATACGCTACTTACATCGGCAATTGTCTGAAGCTGTTCCTTTACGGTAAGGTCGGCTATTTCACTTAGTTCCAGTAGCGAACGTCTTTCGCTCTGGAGGGCTACCATGAGGATAGGCATGGCATCGGCATCGGCTTTTGATACCGTAGGAGGATCACAATCGCGGGGCAGGTAGCGCTGGGCACGTGATACTTTGTCGCGCACATCATTGGCCGCTGTTTCCAGATCGACAGAGAGCTCAAACTCTACCGTAATACGGCATTGTCCCTGCTGGCTGACACTCGACAGAGAGCGAATACCGGGAATACCGTTGATGTTCTGTTCCAGTGGTTCTGTGATCTGATTTTCAATAACATCAGCGTTTGCACCGGGGTAGGAGCAGGATACCGATATAATGGGATTATCCACCGACGGATACTCGCGTACACCAAGATAGCTGTATCCGATGAACCCGAAGAGGAGGATAATAATTGTCAGTACCGTCGATAATACCGGCCGGCGTATGCTTAATTCGGATATATTCATAAGGCGGCTGGTTTAATCAATGTTATCAAGAGTGACAGGCAATGCTGTACGAAGTTGCAGTGTTCCCGAAGTTATAATAGTATCGCCTACTTGCAGACCTCTTAGTACCTGTACTTCAGCTTCGGTACGTATACCGGTGGAAATTTCTACCGGCTGTGCTTTTCCGTTTTTGTAAAGGTATATTTTGTCTTTTCCCATTTCGGGGACAATCGCTTCCGAAGGTACTGCAATTGCATTGGGGATCTCTTCTTTCTTTAAATGAACGCTTACGTAACGACCGGGAAGTACGGTACCATTACTGTTGGGGTAGAGTGCACGTATGGTCAATGAGTGCATCTCACTGATTTTTGACTCGGTGGCATATACTTTGGCATCGAATCCGTCAAGTTGTCCTTCGAGGTGGAAGGTCAGGTTTGCTCCTTTTTTAACTTGGCCGGCATAACGCTCTGGTACTGCAAACTCTACTTTCAGCGGAGATATTTTGGTTAATTTGGCTACAATGGTACTGGGAGAGGCATAGGCTCCGACGCTGACTTGTCGCAGACCGATAACGCCGTCAAACGGGGCACGGAGTTCTGTCAGTGCTATGTTTGCCTTGACAATATCTATATCGGCATTCAGTGTGGCAAGTTCTGTTTTCACCTGTTCATAAGCTTCTTTGCTGACAGCATCTCTTTCCAACAGAGCATTCTGGCGAAAGACACGGTCTTCTGCCAGTTTCAGTTGAGACACAAGGCGCTGTAGTTGTGCTTGTAGTTGCCGGTCGTTTACTTTAGCCAATAGCTGGCCTTTTTTTACGGCACTACCTTCTTCAAAGTTGATTTCTACAATCTTTCCCGATGTTTCAAATGAAAGGTCAACCTCTTCGTCGGGTAGCAGGCTACCGCTGATACGTATTTCATCTGTAAGCAATTGCGGTTTTATAATCCGCGCATTTACATTCAGAATCTTTTTACCTCCCTTTTGACTTAGGGTTACTTTGTCGGCTGCTGCCAGTTCGGCGTTTTGTTTAGGCATTTGCGAGTAGATGCCACCTCCTATCAATCCGGCGCCTACAATGATAATAATACCCCATTTAATCCTCTTGTCCATGTATGTTTTATATTATAGGTACGCGATGTGGTGTTGTGTACCTGTTAAGTATAGTATATAACGTCTTAATTTAGACAGGCGATTGGGAAGATAGTTTAATACGCAGTGAGTGAAAAAGAGTTAATAATTTAATAGGCGGCACGGTATTTTCCCTCTTCTTTATCTTCAAGCATATTCAGATAAGAAGTGTAACGTGATTCGCTGATGTAATGTTGTTCTACGGCCTGCCGGACTGCGCAGCCGGGTTCGTGTCTGTGAGTACAGTTGTTGTATTTACAATTGGCAGAAAATTTGAATATTTCCGGGAAGTAATGTCCTATTTCTTCTTCTTCCATGTCGAAGGTTCCGAATCCTTTGATACCCGGAGTGTCGATGATATAGCCTCCGTCTGCTACGGCAAACATTTCGGAGAAAGTAGTAGTATGCATTCCCTTATTGTGATATGCAGATATTTCAGCGGTCTTTACTTCCTGTTCCGGAAGTATGGCATTGATCAGAGTCGATTTCCCCACTCCCGAATGCCCGGAAAATAGAGTAATCCGTCCTTTCAGTTCTTCTTTGATGATATCAATTCCTTCTCCCTTTTTAGCTGAGATTTTGAAACAGGGGTAACCGATATTCGTATAGAGATTGATGAGGCTGTCCAGATAGTGCAGTTCATCTTCATTGTAAACGTCTACTTTATTGAATATCAGCTTTACCGGTACACGATAGGCTTCTGCCGAGGCAAGAAAACGGTCGATGAAAATTGTGGATGTTTCAGGGTAGTTCACCGTCACCACCAGCATACACTGGTCAAGATTGGCAGCAAGGATATGAGATTGTTTAGAAAGATTGGAGGAACGGCGAACGATGTAGTTCTTTCTGTCTTCTATTTCGCTGATAAAAGCAGTACCCTCCTGATTTAGTATGATTTGAACACGATCGCCCACGGCAACAGGATTGGTACTTCGTATTCCTTTCAGACGGAAATTCCCTTTTATCTTGCATTCGATAAACAGCCCGTCATCAGTCTTTACCTGATACCAGCTCCCTGTATTCTTTATTACCAATCCTCTCATCATCCTTTAGTAGTCAAGTAGTGAGTAGTCAAGTAGTTAAGTAGGATACAAACAGAAACATCTGCTACTTACTACTTAACTACTTAACTACTAATTTACACTGTCATAATTTCTTTGTCCTTTTCAGCCAGCATATCATCAATCTGCTTGATATACTTATCATGGATTTTCTGCAGTTTAGCTTCTGCATTCTTCTGTTCGTCCTCTGCAAGACCTTCTTTCAGGGCTTTCTTCAGTGTGTCGATACCGTCACGGCGGGCATTACGTACGCTTACTTTAGCTGTCTCACCTTCAGCTTTACACTGTTTTGCCAGTTGCTTACGACGTTCCTCTGTCAAAGGAGGGATACCAATACGGATGATCTCACCATTGTTCTCGGGCATAATACCCAGATCAGAATCAATAATTGCTTTTTCAATGATACGGAACATACCTTTATCCCACGGTTTGATAGTAATGCTACGTGCATCCGGAGTGGTTACGGCAGCTACATTACTAATAGGTACCATGCTTCCATAAGAATCTACACGGATTCCATCCAGCAATCTGGTACTTGCTTTACCGGCGCGGATGTGAGCCAGTGCCTCTTCCAGGTACATAATGGCCATATCCATTTTCTCTTGTGAATCGTTGATACAAGTCTTTACGTCTATCATATTCTTTTGCTTTATATAGTTTACTATTTACTGAATGAAAAACAAAAGTAGATTATTTTTTGCTTATCTGCAACAATAATGGAAAGAGAAAGCAGGCTGTTAGTTA
Organism: Bacteroides nordii WAL 11050 = JCM 12987; assembly: GCA_000613465.1. GTDB lineage: Bacteria > Bacteroidota > Bacteroidia > Bacteroidales > Bacteroidaceae > Bacteroides > Bacteroides nordii. Next base: position 1,529 of record BAJA01000043.1, on the reverse strand, counting down.
TAAATAATGAAAATGGCGAGGAAACCGGCTTTGTTTTCTAATTAAATGACCGTATCATTAAAACGCAGATTATCGTAAATTCACACAAAGAATATCGGCTCTCAACTACAGTAAATCATCTAATTTACGATAATCTCCGATCATTTGCGTTTTAATAAAACGCTGTCATAGTATGAATTAAAATGGATATAAAGAAGAGAACGCAAGCTGTATGTTTTATATACCCTGTGTTCTCTTCTGTGTCAGATATGACTAATAAATCAATTGTGCACCACCGTACCAATTTCTTCTCCGCTGATTACTTTCTTCAGATTTCCTGCTGTATCCATATCGAATACTACAATCGGGAGATTATTTTCCTTGCACATGCAAGTAGCTGTAAGGTCCATCACCTTCAAACCACGTTTCAGCACCTCATCATAAGTGATATCATCGAATTTTGTAGCAGTAGGATCTTTTTCCGGATCGGCGGTGTATATCCCGTCTACACGGGTACCTTTCAACATTACGTCGGCTTCTATTTCGATGCCGCGCAGAGAAGAACCGGTATCGGTTGTGAAGAACGGATTGCCTGTTCCGGCAGACATGATGACTATTTCACCGGCTTCCATATATTCAATCGCCTTCCACTTGCTATAGAATTCGCCGATAGCTCCATGCGGATAGCTGTCAGTACGCGGGCCTTTTCGCCGGCGGCAACGAGGGCTGAGCTAAGGGCAAGGCTATTCATAACTGTTGCCAGCATACCCATTTGATCGCCTTTTACACGGTCGAAACCTTTGCCGGCTCCTGTGAGCCCACGGAAGAAGTTTCCACCACCTATGACGATGCCTATTTGTACACCTTGTTCATGAATCTCTTTTATCTGTGCTGCATACTCGGCGAGTCTTTTCTCGTCGATTCCACTCTTTTTTTCTCCCATCAGGCTCTCACCACTGAGCTTCAACAGGATTCTTTTGTATTTTGCCATATTGTTCTTATAATTAGTTTGCGCAAATATACATGATTATTTTGCCATAATCACGCAGATTAGTATACTATTTGACTCGAATCTGAATAGACATGAATACTTCCCGCACGGGAGGTATACTAAGCGATGATTCATTGAAACGCAGATGAACGCAGATTTTCGCAAAGAGAAACAAATAGATAATAAAGATCCACAGTCTTTTAATCTGCGTTAATCCGCGTTTCATTAAAGATTTAAAACTCCGTGTTCTCTGCGTCCTCTGTGGTGAAATGCACTTAAAACCCTATTAGGTAGTGAATATTATCGGGCGTATCTTTTTGATATCGGAAGTCCCTCGAAGCAGTATCGTTATCCTTCCCTGGTATTGCACTTTGTCTTTCTCAGAAAGGAACGTTCCTTTTCCCGGTGGGCAGTATTGTTTTACATGTACATCTAAAGCGGTACGACATGCACATGTGGAGCTGCACGACATGCACATCTCGTACTGCTTTACATGTACATGTAAAACACAGTTGCATACCGGAGAACAGGGCCGACGCATTAAATAATTTACTATTGT
>BAJA01000044.1 GCA_000613465.1 Bacteroides nordii WAL 11050 = JCM 12987 | reverse complement strand
TAGGGTACCCTACCCTCTATTAATTACACGGGGATTTTTCTTTTAAAAAAAGAAGAAAATACGCCTGCGCGCGTTTATAATAATGTGAATATAAAATTTATGGACAAAAAAAGGTATTTCATTGATAAAGTTCGTAACTTTGCAACATTATATAAACAGGAACACATTTATGATAGAAGTAACAGATGCTGCTCTGCAAAAAGCTGCGGGTGAAGGGATGGATGAGTTTATCCAGGTATTTACTGATAAATATAAAGAAGTGATAGGGGGTGAGCTGACTGCCGAAACGATGGCTTTGCTTACAGGTGAACAACATTCGCTGTTGGCCTATCAGATTTTTCGTGATGAGATTATGACGGGAGGTTTTTGTCAATTGATACAGAATGGTTATGGGGGATATATTTTTGATAATCCTTTTGCCAAAGTGATGCGTCTGTGGGGGGCTGAAGAATTTTCCAAATTGATTTACCGGGCGAAAAAGGTATATGATGCTCACCGTGCTGATCTTGAAAAAGAGCGAACCGAGGATGAATTCATGGCAATGTATGAGCAGTATGAAGCTTTTGACGAACTTGAAGAAGAATATTTTGAAATGGAAGAACAGGTAACTGCGACAGTAGCAGGGTATTTGGATGATCATTTGGAGTTATTTGCAAAAATAATAAAGTAGTTGGTGCAGTATTTTTTAAGTATCTGCATTTACCTATTGTGAATTGGAATTTATATCTTTGCAAACTCTAATAATAGATTTATGAAACAAGTGAAAATTTTGATGTTAGCCCTGGTTGTATTGATGGGCGTTGGTTTTACTTCATGTATGAATGGAGAGAATGATACTACAGTGAGACGGGATGCTTTTGTTAAAGTAAAGACTGGGGGGCTTGGAAGTATTTATTTTGAAGATGCTAATGGATTTAAGTATTATGCGTCAGCAACTTCTCTGGCTACAATGAAAAGTACCTATGGCTTTGATCCGAGTTCGGGCGACATGGCTTATATTATATACCAGTATGATTCCGCTACACAGACGGTTACAGAAAATACAGAGTCTTTGCAGAATTTGCAGTTGGTGTATGCATTTGGATTGGATGCCACTGTAGAATCTGTATCAGAAAAAGGGGCTTCTAATGATTCGATAGCAAAGGCTCCTATCAGAAGTTTGGATGGAACAATTGGTTCTTCTTATAAATACGAACCTGTGATGTTTGACGAAAGTACGTTACTGCTTCAGATTGATTATTTTATGGGAATAGATGGTATATTATCTCATTATTTTACGCTTGTTTATTATCCTAATGAACCTGCTGAAGAGAATACCATAAAATTGTATTTACGTCATAATAACGGAAAGGATACTTCTACCAATTATACAAGCGTAAATTTATCAGGGCAATATCCATTTGTATTCTATAAGGCATTCAATCTGAGAAAACTTAATGTGCCTATTAATACAGATACAAAAATTATTATTGAAACACAGGTGAATAATACTAATATAGACCTGGAAGATAAAAATAATACGTCATCTAAAACATACGAAGTACAAATTAAGGCTAAAGAATAAATTTGGATTACAAAGAGTTATTTAAAATAGCAATGTCATTAATTTCCTCTCCGGCCAAGGCCTGGGAGGAAATTCGTTTGGAAGAGGATAGGCGAAAAGTCTTTGTGGCTTTTGTCTATCCTATGATTGGTTTATGCGGTCTTGCTGTCTTTATTGGTTCTTTATTGGCCAATGGATGGGGAGGCCCGCAAAGTTTTCAGATAGCCATGACGCAATGCTGCGCTGTGGCTGTAGCTTTGTTCGGTGGCTACTTTTTGGCGGCTTATGCCATCAACCAACTGAGGGTACAGATGTTTGGAATGTCAGATGATATCCCTCTGACTCAGCAGTTTGCAGGATACGCACTGGTTGTCAGTTTCCTGCTGAAAATAATTACCGGGCTGTTGCCTGATTTTAGCATCATCGGCTGGTTGTTGCAGTTCTATATCGTTTATGTGGTATGGGAAGGTGCGCCGATTGTGATGCAGGTTGAAGAAAAGAACCGATTACGATTCACCATTTTGTCGTCTTTGTTGTTAATACTATGTCCGGCAGTGATTCAATTTGTGTTCAATAAACTAACAGCAATATTAAATTAAGAAAATAATGAAACTGGCTCCTGTAAATATAAAGAATAAACGTGCTACATTTGACTATGAGTTACTGGATACTTATACTGCGGGTATTGTGCTCACCGGAACGGAGATAAAGTCTATTCGCCTGGGAAAGGCAAGTCTGGTAGATACGTTTTGTTACTTTGCAAAAGGTGAGTTGTGGGTGAAGAATATGCACATTGCCGAATATTTTTATGGCTCGTACAATAATCATGCAGCCCGTAGAGACAGGAAGCTGTTACTCAATAAGAAGGAGTTGAAGAAACTGGAACGGGGAACGAAGGAAACAGGATTTACCATTGTGCCCGTTCGTATGTTTGTCAACGAAAAAGGATTAGCTAAAGTTGTTGTGGCTTTGGCTAAAGGTAAAAAGCAATATGACAAGCGCGAGTCTTTGAAGGAAAAAGATGATCGTCGTGATATGGACCGGATGTTTAAGAGATAGGGTATAAGGTTATAAAATTATAGGGTTATAATAGGGCTATAAAGGTTATAGAGGTATAAAAAGAGATGGCGAAAGCAACTATTCCACAATTAATATCCCAACGCATCCTTATATTGGATGGGGCGATGGGAACTATGATTCAGCAATACAACTTAAAGGAAGAAGATTTCCGTGGCGAACGTTTTGCACACATTCCCGGACAACTGAAAGGGAACAATGATTTGTTGTGTCTGACCCGTCCGGATGTAATTCAGGATATTCACCGTAAATACCTGGAAGCAGGTGCCGATATCATCGAAACCAATACCTTTAGTTCGACTACGGTTTCTATGGCCGATTATCACGTAGAAGAGTATGTACGTGAGATCAACCTTGCTGCTGTGAAACTGGCACGTGAAGTGGCGGATGAATATACAGCAAAGAATCCGCAAAAGCCTCGTTTTGTGGCAGGTTCGGTAGGGCCTACCAATAAGACCTGCTCTATGAGTCCTGATGTGAATAATCCGGCCTTTCGTGCATTAAGCTATGATGGATTGGCTACCGCTTATCAGCAGCAAATGGAAGCTATGCTCGAAGGAGGAGTGGATGCCATTCTGATTGAAACTATCTTTGATACGCTGAATGCCAAGGCAGCTATCTATGCAGCAGAACAGGCAATGAAAAAGACAGGTATTGAAGTCCCCATTATGCTATCTGTTACTGTTTCTGATACGGGTGGACGTACACTTTCGGGGCAGACATTGGATGCTTTCCTGGCTTCTGTGCAACATGCTAATATACTTTCGGTGGGATTGAATTGCTCGTTTGGTGCCAAACAATTAAAGCCATTTCTTGAGCAGCTTGCCAACCGTGCACCTTATTACATCAGTGCTTATCCGAATGCCGGACTTCCTAATAGTCTGGGTAAATATGATCAGACCCCGGCCGATATGGCTCATGAAGTAAAAGAATACATCCATGAAGGATTAATAAATATCATTGGTGGCTGTTGTGGTACTACTGACGCTTATATTGCAGAATATCCGGCCCTGATAGAAGGAGCAAAGCCCCATGTACCTGTTCCTGAGCCTGATTGTCTCTGGCTTTCGGGGTTGGAATTGCTGGAGGTGAAACCCGAAATCAATTTCGTAAATATCGGTGAGCGTTGCAATGTAGCCGGTTCGCGTAAGTTCTTGCGGCTTATTAATGAGAAGAAATATGATGAAGCACTTTCCATAGCCCGTCAGCAAGTAGAAGATGGTGCGTTGATCATTGACGTAAATATGGATGATGGGTTGTTGGATGCACGTCAGGAGATGACAACTTTCCTCAATCTGATAGCTTCGGAGCCTGATATAGCTCGTGTGCCTGTAATGATTGACTCTTCTAAGTGGGAGGTCATTGAAGCCGGACTGAAATGCCTGCAAGGTAAATCGGTAGTGAATTCTATCTCTTTAAAAGAAGGAGAAGAGAAGTTCTTAGAGCATGCCCGCATTATTAAACAATATGGTGCTGCTACTGTGGTAATGGCTTTCGACGAAAAAGGACAGGCAGATACTGCTGCCCGTAAAATAGAAGTCTGTGAGCGGGCTTACCGTTTGTTGGTTGATAAGATAGGATTCAATCCGCATGATATTATTTTTGACCCGAATGTTCTTGCTGTAGCTACGGGTATCGAAGAGCACAATAATTACGCTGTCGACTTTATCAATGCAACCGGCTGGATTCGTAAAAATCTTCCCGGTGCACATGTGAGTGGTGGTATTAGTAATCTTTCATTCTCTTTCCGCGGAAACAACTACATCCGGGAAGCAATGCATGCTGTCTTTCTTTATCATGCTATTCAGCAAGGGATGGATATGGGAATTGTCAATCCGGCTACTTCCGTGCTCTATACGGATATTCCGGCCGATGTGCTCGAAAAGATAGAGGATGTTGTTCTGAATCGTCGTCCTGATGCTGCCGAACGTCTGATCGAACTTGCCGAAGCGTTGAAAGCCGAAAAGAATGGCGAACTTCCAACTCCCAATTCTCAGGTTTCAACTCATTTAGCCTGGAGAGAGGGTACTGTGCAGGAACGTTTGCAGTACGCATTAGTGAAGGGTATTGGTGACTTTCTGGAAGAAGATCTGGCGGAAGCATTGCCACTGTATGATAAGGCGGTGGATGTGATTGAGGGACCATTGATGGAGGGTATGAATCATGTAGGCGAACTGTTTGGAGCGGGGAAAATGTTTTTACCCCAAGTTGTGAAAACTGCACGTACCATGAAAAAGGCAGTGGCTATTTTACAACCGATTATTGAATCGGAGAAACAGGAAGGTGCTTCTACAGCCGGTAAGGTGCTGCTCGCTACTGTCAAAGGAGATGTGCATGATATCGGTAAGAATATTGTATCTGTAGTGATGGCTTGTAACGGTTATGATATTGTAGATTTAGGGGTAATGGTACCTGCCGAAACCATTGTACAGTATGCTATTGAAGAGAAAGTGGATATGATCGGTCTGAGCGGACTGATTACTCCTTCTTTGGAGGAGATGGTTCATGTAGCTATGGAATTGGAAAAAGCAGGTTTGGATATTCCTTTGTTGATTGGTGGCGCTACGACTTCGAAGATGCATACGGCTTTGAAAATAGCTCCTGTTTATCATGCTCCGGTAGTGCATTTGAAGGATGCATCTCAAAATGCCGGTGTAGCAGCACGGTTGCTTAATCCAAAGGCAAAAGAGGAACTGGTGGCAGAATTGGCAAAAGAATACAAGGATTTGCGTGATAAAAGCGGTATGAAGCGTCGTGAGACAGTATCGCTTGAAGAAGCACAAAAGAATAAACTGAATCTGTTTTAATTGATATGGACGTAAGAAAGATTTGTTTTTTGTTGTTATCGACAGTTGTCCTACTGACTACTGTTTTTTCTTGCTCTTCTGTTTCGCAAAAAACAGAGTCTGTTTCTGCTAACGCTGCTTTGGATAATATCTTTGCGCGTAAGAGTGTGCGAACTTACTTGAACAAAGGAGTTGAAGAGGAAAAGATAGACTTGATGCTTCGTGCCGGTATGGCTGCTCCTTCGGGTAAAGATTTGCGTCCTTGGGAGTTTATTGTTGTAACCAAACGTGCTTCCCTTGATTCTATGGCTGCAGCTTTGCCTTATGCTAAGATGCTTACCGAAGCTCGTTATGCTATTGTTGTCTGTGGTGACTCTACCCGATCTTCTTATTGGTATTTGGATTGTTCGGCTGCTGCGCAAAATATTCTTTTAGCTGCCGAAAGTTTGGGATTAGGTGCTGTATGGACTGCTGCTTATCCTTATGAGGATCGTATGGAAGTAGTACGCAAGTATACTGCTCTTCCCAAAAACATTTTACCACTATGTGTCATACCTTTCGGATATCCTGCTATTCAACAGCAACCGAAGCAAAAGTATGACGCAAAGAAAATACATTATCAGTAAATATTGTAAAAAATGTTGTAATTTCTCGTTGTTAGCTGTTTTTTTGTATTGTTTTCTGTCTTAAAAAAAGGTAAGACTATTTGTTGTATGGACTAATTTTGAAAAACAGACTGATGAAAATAAATATTAAGGGTAAATATGAAGACCATTTAGCTTTGTTTTTCTATAAAAAAAGGAAAATATGAATAGAAACACTTGATTTATGGATAGTATTTATACGATATAAGCTACTAAATTTGTGCTTATTTATCGTATGAGCATTATGAAAAGATTACTATTCATTTTTTCTTTTTTCTACCTATCGGTTACGAGTGGAAGTGCACAAGATACTCTGACACTTGAAAACTGTCTTGAAATGGGTATAGAAAATAATCTGTCTTTACAGAGTAAGCGCAATGAAATACAGAAAGGTAGATATGGTATTTCTGAAAACCGCGCTAAGCTACTTCCACAAATTAATGGTTTCGCCAATTATAATGATAACATTGATCCGCCTGTATCTGTAACCGATGGTTCTGTATATGGTACCCCTTACAATGTAACTCATACTTTGCGGTATAATGCCAATGCTGGATTGCAGTTACAAATGCCACTCTATAATCAAACTCTTTATACTACTTTATCTATTGCCAGGACAATGGATGAGATGAATCGCCTTTCTTACGAAAAGGCGAGGGAAGACCTTATCTTGCAAATCTGTAAAATGTATTATTTGGGACAAGTTACTGCAGAGCAAATTGTACTGGTAAAAGCCAATATCATCCGTCTTGAAGAGTTAAAGGATATTACACAGGCATTTTACGATAACGGGATGGCTATGGAAGTAGATGTGAAACGGGTGAATATCAATTTAGAAAACTTGAAAGTACAGTATGACAACGCCCAGGCAATGTTAGAACAACAACTGAATCTTTTGAAATATATCATTGATTATCCGGCTGAGAAAAATATTGCATTGACACCTGTCAATACCGACAACATCATTCCGGTTGCTCTGACCGGTTTGTCAGAAAACCTCTATGAACTGCAGTTGCTACAATCTCAAAAGCAACTGGCTGAGCAACAGAAAAAGATGATCGGCTATGGTTATATGCCTCACTGAACCTTACAGGCAGTTGGATGTTTTCGGCTTACACAGACAAAGCTTATCACTGGTTCCATTCCGGACCTTCCAATCATTGGTTTCGTTCGTATGGTTTGGGTTTGTCTTTGCGTGTACCAATATTCGACGGATTTGATAAACGCTATAAAAGTCGTAAAGCAGCTATTGATATTGAAAATATGAAGATAGCACAAGAAAATACCCGAAAGAATCTGCAAGTCCAATATTTGAATGCCACAAATGATTTGATGAACAATCAGCGTAATTTCAAAAAACAAAAGGACAATTATCTATTGGCTGAGGATGTTTATGCAGTCACTATGAATCGTTACCGGGAAGGGATTACTTCGATGACCGAAGTATTGCAGGATGAGATGCGCATGAGTGAAGCGCAAAATAACTATATAAGTGCACATTATAATTACCGTATCACTACTTTAATGTTACTTAAGCTTACCGGACGGATAGATTCCTTGGTAAATGATTAATCAAACAAGAATATTAAAACAATACAAAAGATATGAGAACAAAAGAAAACGACAGTGTAGCAAGTATACATCAGGAGAAAGCAAATAAACTGAAAAAACTACGCCGTTGGCAAATAGTAGTCAGTATGTTGGGAATCGTGATCATTGCGTGGGGGATAATTCAGGTGGTGTGCCTTTTTCTGAATTACAAAAGTTGTGAGACCAGTAACGATGCTCAAATAGAACAATATATATCCCCTATCAATTTGCGTGCATCGGGGTATATTAAAAAGATTTGTTTCACCGAACATCAGGAAATACATAAAGGGGATACATTATTGGTACTTGACGACCGTGAATACAAAATACGGGTAATGGAGGCCGAAGCAGCACTGAAAGACGCATTGGCAGGTGCTACTGTTATTGGAGTAACTTTGCAAACTACCCAAACCACAGCCTCTGTTTATGACGCTTCCATTGCAGAGATAGAAATACGTCTTGTCAAATTGGAGAAAGACCGTCAACGGTATCAGAACCTGGTTAAAAGAAATGCAGCTACTCCCATACAATTGGAGCAGATAGAAACGGAATATGAAGCAACTCATAAAAAACTTGAAGCAGTAAAGCGGCAACAAAAGGCGGCTCTATCAGGAGTAAATGAAGTTTCACACCGTCGTGAGAATACAGAGGCTGCTATTCAACGAGCAACGGCAGCCCTCGAAATGGCAAAACTTAATCTCTCGTATACGGTAGTAACAGCTCCTTGTGACGGTAAGTTGGGGCGTCGTACTTTAGAAGAAGGACAGTTTATTACAGCGGGACAAACGATTACTTATATTCTTCCTGATACTCAAAAATGGATTATTGCCAACTATAAAGAGACTCAGATAGAGAACCTGCATCTGGGACAGGAGGTTATTGTTACAGTGGATGCCATCAGTGATAAAAAATTTACCGGAAAAATAACGGCGATTTCCGGTGCTACAGGATCCAAATATTCTTTGTTCCCACGGATAATTCTGCCGGAAACTTCGTAAAAATACAACAACGTATACCGGTACGTATTGATTTTACTAATTTATCTAAAGAAGACAATGAGAGGTTGGCGGCAGGTATGATGGTAGTTGTAAAAGTAAAACTCTGAAGCTATGCCATCGTACCCTAAAAATTATCCTTTCTACAATTGGGTGCCGAAACCGGTAGGCATCATTATCCTAATATTGTTTTTCCTTCCGATACTTACGGTAGGAGGGACTTATTCGGTAAACAGTACTGAGATGATGAACGGATTGGGGATTATTTCCGAACATATCCAGTTCACTAATTTCGCCACTTCTATAGGTATGGCAGCTTTCTGTCCTTTTTTATATAGATTAGTACTTATTCGCAGAGAGAAAATGATGTGCATTGCCGGTTTCTCGTTGATGTACATATTCAGCTATATCTGCGCTAAGACAGACAGTGTATTTCTGTTGGCGCTTTGTAGTCTGTTTACGGGATTTCTCCGGATGGTATTGATGATGGTTAATCTTTTTACACTTATCAAGTATGCAGGGCATATTGAAGCTTATGAGAAAATCACTCCTGGTAATGAACCGGCAACCGGAGAAGGATGGGATAAACTGGATATCGAACGAAGTGCTGCACAGCCGGCCATTTACCTGTTCTTTATGATATTGGGACAAATAGGGACCTCGCTTACTGCATGGCTTGCTTTTGAATATGAATGGCAATATGTTTACTATTTCATGATGGGGCTGTTGTTACTTTGTATTCTCATTACATTTATTACGATGCCTTATCATAAATATGTTACACGGCGGTTTCCTATTAATTTCAAACAGTTCGGTAATGCTTCTATATTTAGTATTATGTTGCTCTGTATCACTTATATACTGACTTACGGTAAGGTACTTGATTGGTATGATAATCCTGCCATACAATGGGCTACGGTCGGTGCTATCATTACAGGGGGCATATTCATTTACATAGAAGCCACTCAGCGCAATCCTTACTATCAACTGGATGTATTCAAATTACGCACTATTCGTATTGGTTTTCTGCTATATTTTCTGTTGATGGTGTTGAATTCCAGTGCTATGTTTGTCAATGTATTTACAGGGATAAGCATGAAACTGGATAACTTCCAAAATGCTACATTGGGCAATTGGAGTATGTTGGGGTACTTTATTGGTGGTATTGTAACTATCTGGCTTAGTGTAAAAGGAGTGCATTTCAAATATTTATTTGCCGCTGGTTTTCTTTTATTGGGACTGTCTGCTATGTTTATGTATTTTGAAGTCCAAGGTGCCGGATTGTATGAACGTATGAAGTATCCGGTTATAATCCGTTCCACAGGTATGATGCTACTTTATTCGTTGATACCTACATTTGCAACCCAGCGCATGCCTTATAAGTTTCTGTCTTCTTGGATTTGTACTATGCTTACCGTACGTATGGTACTGGCCCCATCCATCGGTACGGCTCTCTATACTAATATATTGCAGGAAAGACAGCAATACTACATCACACGTTATGCACAGAATGTGGATATGTTACATCCCGAAGCATCCTCCTCTTTTATTCAGACCATGAAAGGAATGCAATATCAAGGAAAAAGCAGGACTGAATCTATAAACATGGCTGCCATATCCACTAAAGGGCGTATTCAAGTACAAGCCACGCTCTCGGCCGTAAAAGAGATGGCTGGCTGGACATTATATGCCTGCCTTATTTGTATGATATTTGCGGTTGTGATACCTTATCCTAAGCGAAAATTACTAACTTAGCACAGTTTTAATGTGAATCGGTAATTTTTATATGATGAATATTTTGCAAGAACGCTTATCCCGTCTTAATTATGCACTACTGAACAAGGAGAATATTTGCAGCTCGAAAGGTATGCTCCATACCTTTCCTGCTTCTTTAAAAGAGCCATTTCTTATTAATGGTGTAGGGTTGGTAATTTGCCGTCGGGGGAGTTTTATGTTTTCCCTCAATCAGAAAATTTATTCAGCAAAAGCTGGAGAAACTCTTTTTATACCGGAAGATTCTCTTTTTCAGGTGCTTCAGGAATCTGAGAATGTAGAACTGTTTATTCTCGTTTATCAGATAGAGCCGATACGGGATATTATAGGTAATTCTGTAGCTTCCATGTATTTGTACTCACAGCTCAGGACAGAGCCGTGTTATGTCTGGAATACTGGAGATGAAGAGGAAGTATTGAAATACATGTCCTTATTGGATAGTACTTTGGAAATGGAAGACAATACCTTCAGCCGGTACGAACAGAAGCTTCTGCTCTTAGGATTGACATACCGGATATGTTCCATTTATAATCGTAAACCCATTAATTTGAAATCTTCAGTAGGACGTAAGTATGAAATTTTTATTAAATTGATTCAGTTGATAGATGAGTATTATACAGAACAGCGTGGTGTAGAGTTTTATGCAGGTAAGCTCTGTTTATCCCCTAAATACATTTCTGTATTATCTAAGTCCATCTGTGGCTATACGGTACAGGAATTAATATTCAGGTCTATTACCCGAAAAAGTATTTCACTGCTTAAAAATACTCAAAAAAGTATTCAAGAGATTTCCGATTACTTCAATTTTCCGAATGCTTCTTATTTTGGTACATTTTTTAAAAAACAAACAGGACAGTCGCCACAACAATACCGTAAAGGATAGGTCTTAAATGATTATTCTTTTATTTTTTTCTTATATGACTCATACCTTGACATAATATCTTTCACGAAGTTATATGTTTCTATTCCACGGAAGTAACCGTTTTTACAAACGGGATCGGTAAAGTATTCTTCATTACTTTTCAGCAGGATATAGTTTTCTACATTGTTGTCCCATATATTTTTATTTTTTCCATACTTATCAGCCAGTGCAATGGCATCGTATACATGTCCTAATCCGGCATTGTAGGAAGCAAGAATGAACTTAATGCGTTCTTGTTTATCGGGAATCATTCTAAGACTCCTGTCAGTGCTTGCTATATACTTCACAGCTGCTTTAATGCTTTCTTCCGGATTTTGTTCTTTGCCGGGAGGTATTCCCATAGCACGTGCTGTTTGGGGCATAAGCTGCATCAAGCCTTTGGCTCCTGCCCATGATACAGCTGTTGTATCAAAGTTAGATTCCGTGTAGGCCAGTGATGCCAGTAAACGCCAGTCCCAATCTATCTCTTTTGCATACTTTTTAAATAGTTTATCGTAATGAGAAATTTTTCCTTCACGTAATGAGAGAATAGGGGAGTGAGGAACTGCCTTACTGATTTCAAAATATCGCTTCATACTGGCACTATAAGCCGGTGAAGTCATATTATCTTCGTGCCATTTGTCTGCGGCAGCAGCCAGTTGAGGGCAGTCTTTCCGTACAGCCCATGATGCTCGCTGATCAAAACTGATAGAGAGTTTGATATTCAGATTCGGATAATAAGTGGTGTTTAACTTTGCCAAATCGTTATCTGCCACTGTGTAGGGGATTTTTCCTTGTGCTACTTGCGTGATAAGATCTTCGGTTGTGATACTGTCACCTGTTATCTTGTGAATCTGTATGCCGCCTCCCAGTTCGCTGTTCAGATTGACGAGCCTGTCGTAATATTTACCGGGTTTTACATATACATCTTTACCGATAAGTTCCGTTACATCGGTTATTGGTTTTGTTTTACCATTGTTTCGCTGTACAATTACCTGATGTGTAATAACTTCCTCTCCACAATAGATCAGGCTATCTTTCAATTCTTTGGTGATAGGAAGATTGTATGCGATAAGATCACCCTCACCAGCCAGAAGCTTTTCAATTAGTTCAGATACATTTCGTGCTACTTCAATGCGTAACTTTACACCCAGGCTTTTGGCAAATTGTTCGCTCAACTCATATTGGAACCCCATTTCCTGTCCGCGGTAAATAAAATAGGTTGTTGAGCTGTATAATGTCAGTACGACCAGTTCACCGCTGTCTTTAATCTGTGCCAAATCATATGCTCCCACTTCTTCTGTCGGGTGGTGTCTGTGTCTACAGGCCAATACAGAAAAGAGGATGATGAGGAAGACAGGCAGTATGGAGCGCCGGACTGTCATTCTTATTTCAAATGTTTCTTAATATACATTGTCAGGATATTAATTGCCACATTATTGTTGCCTCCTTCGGGTACAATAAGATCGGCATATCTCTTACAAGGTTCGATAAACTGCTGATGCATTGGTTTTAATATACGCGTATAACGTTCCATAACAGCTTCAGCTGTACGTCCGCGTTCCACTACATCCCGTTGTATTACACGTATCAGACGTTCATCCGGATCGGCATCTACAAAAATTTTAAGATCCATCATATTGCGCAGTTTTTTATCGCAAAGGGCAAGAATCCCTTCAATAATAACCACTTCACGCGGTTCAATATGGATGGTTTCAGATTGGCGGGTACAAGTAAGATAGGAATAAGTAGGTTGTTCTATGCTTTTACCTTCCTTCAACATAGAAACATGTTTTGAGAGCAGGCTCCATTCAAATGCATCCGGATGGTCAAAGTTGATATTCTGTCGTTCCTCAACAGGGACATGGCTACTGTCTTTGTAATATGAATCCTGTGGAAGCAATACAACTTCACCGGCTGGGAGACTTTCAATAATTTTCCGTACGACGGTGGTCTTTCCCGAACCTGTTCCGCCTGCTATTCCTATTATTAACATCTGTTCATAGTGTATATTTAAAACAAATAGAGTAATTTTGCATTGAAAAGATAATGCAGCTTCGGCTGACAAATATATAACAATAAATTAAAATAGCAACGTTATGGTGAAACACATTGTATTATTTAAGTTAAAGGATGAAGTGCCGGAAGCCGAGAAGCTGGTTGTGATGAATAAATTTAAGGAGGCGATAGAAGCTCTTCCTGCTGTAATTCCTGTTATTCGTAAAATCGAAGTGGGATTAAATACCAATCCGGGTGAGACGTGGCATATTGCATTATATAGTGAGTTTGATAACTTGGATGATGTGAAGTTCTATGCTACTCATCCTCTCCATGTAGCTGCCGGCAAAATTATAGCTGAAGTAAAAGAAAGCCGTGCGTGTGTGGACTATGAATAAGTAAGTGAACCAGAGCGTTTGCATAACTGTTATAATTTAAAATACTGAATAGAGAATGAGAAAATTATGTTCTTTTTTGTTGCTGATGTTTGTTGTCCTGGCGGCTCATGCACAGATTCAAGATCCTGTAAAGTTTAAGACAGAGTTGAAAGCACTGTCTGACACTGAAGGTGAAATAATATTTACTGCTGCCATTGATCCGGGATGGCATGTATATTCTACTAACTTAGGTGATGGCGGGCCTATCTCGGCAACATTCAATGTCGATAAAAAGAATGGTTTGGAATTGGTTGGCAAGCTGAAGCCGGTAGGAAATGAGATCTCAACATTTGATAAACTTTTCCAAATGAAAGTGCGTTATTTTGAGAGTACTGCACAGTTTGTTCAGAAGATAAAGTTTATTGCCGGTACATATACTATTGAAGGATATCTGGAATATGGGGCATGTGATGACGAAAGTTGCTTACCACCGACACAGGTTCCGTTTAATTTATCAGGCAAAACTACCTTAAAGGCTACAGAACCGGTAGCAGAGTCTAAAGTTGAGCTTCAAAAAGAGGCAGAGGTTGAACCTGAAACTGTTGCTACATCTGCAGACACTGCTGCAGTTGTAAAACCGGTCGTTTCTGCTGATATCCTTTGGAAGCCGGTAATTGACGATTTACAAGCTTATGGCGAAGAACATTCTCAGGAAGATATGTCATGGATTTATATCTTTATTACCGGATTCTTGGGAGGGTTGCTTGCACTGTTCACTCCTTGTGTATGGCCTATTATCCCGATGACCGTAAGTTTCTTCCTGAAACGTAGTAAAGATAGAAAGAAAGGCGTCCGTGATGCTTGGACATATGGTGCTTCTATCGTTGTGATTTACGTTACATTGGGACTTGCTATTACGGCTATCTTTGGTGCGAGTGCATTGAACGCTTTGTCTACCAATGCTGTCTTTAATATTCTTTTCTGTTTGATGCTGATTGTATTTGCAGCTTCTTTCTTTGGTGCATTTGAGATTACGCTTCCTTCAAAATGGAGTAATGCAGTGGATAGTAAGGCAGAAGCTACAGGAGGTCTGATTAGTATCTTTTTGATGGCATTCACTCTGTCACTGGTATCTTTCTCTTGTACAGGTCCTATTATTGGATTTTTATTAGTACAGGTATCTACCACAGGTAGTGTGATAGCTCCTGCTATCGGCATGCTTGGTTTTGCCATTGCTTTGGCACTTCCGTTTACACTGTTTGCTCTTTTCCCATCCTGGTTGAAGTCTATGCCGAAGTCTGGTGGCTGGATGAATGTGATAAAAGTAACACTTGGTTTCATCGAATTGGCTTTTGCTTTGAAGTTTTTATCTGTCGCCGATCTGGCTTACGGATGGAGAATTCTTGATCGCGAAACATTCCTGGCTTTGTGGATTGTGATCTTTGCGTTGCTTGGTTTCTACTTGTTGGGTAAGATTAAATTTCCTCACGATGATGATGATACCAAAATAGGCGTATCCCGTTTCTTTATGGCGCTCGTATCACTTGCTTTTGCAGTATATATGGTACCCGGTTTATGGGGAGCACCATTGAAAGCCGTTAGTGCATTTGCTCCACCTATGAAAACGCAGGATTTCAATCTGTATACAAATGAGGTACATGCTAAATTTGATGATTATGATTTGGGGATGGAGTATGCCAGATTGCACAATAAGCCGGTCATGCTTGACTTTACAGGTTATGGTTGTGTTAATTGCCGTAAAATGGAGCTTGCTGTGTGGACTGATCCGACAGTAAGTAAAATCATCAATGATGACTATGTATTGATCACTTTATATGTAGACAACAAGACTCCGCTTTCTGAACCGGTGAAGATTATGGAGAACGGAACGGAACGTACTTTGCGTACCGTAGGGGATAAATGGAGCTATCTGCAACGTGTGAAGTTTGGTGCCAATGCCCAACCATTCTATGTGTTGATAGATAATGAAGGAAAACCTTTGAATAAGTCTTATGCTTATAATGAAGATATTCCTAAATACATCGAATTCCTGAGAACAGGGCTTGAAAACTATCGGAAGGAAAAATAATATGCTGATTATTCGATATGCCGATTGAATAATTTATTAATAGTGGAATCAGTAATTTCCTCTGATTCCACTATTAGGTAAGATCAGATAAATGAATACGATGGCAATTTTTCCCATCTAAATTTTAGCTCTTTTTGAAAGTCATAAATTAGAATAGTGAGTAAATTTGTTATTCTAATATACTGACTTTCAATTCACCAAAAAGAGATGAATGAGATAGCTGAATAATAATGTTTTAACTTATTAAATCAGCAAATGATTTACGATTACTGATTAGCATTAACAATATAAAGAATGTCAACCTTTGAATCTTATAATGAACTGGACTTATGGAAATTGTTTCTTGAAGGGGATAAGGAAGCCTTTTCTGTCTTCTATCGTCACAATTATAGAAAACTCTATTCTTATGGTATAAGTTTAGGTATGGACAGTGAATTAATTGATGACATTATACAAGAATTATTTGTTAAACTTTATACTCGTCCTCAATTAATAAAAGATTTTTCTACCATTCAGGCATTTCTTTATGCAGCTGTGAGAAATGCCTTTGTTAATCATGAAAAACAAAGGAAAAAGTATTTGTATCTGGATGAATTTGAAAACTTTGAACTACCTTATTTTGTTGAAAACACCCAAATTGAAGATGAAGAAGAATTAAAGGCTTTAAAGGAAAAGATACATAGAATAATTAATAGCTTGACTCCTCGACAAAAAGAAATCATTTATTTACGATTTTTACATCAAAAAGAATATGAAGAAATAGCCCAGATTATGGATATGTCTGAACAGGCCGCGCGCAATCTGACATATAGAGCTATGGAAAAGATCAGGAAAGAAAATAATGATTTCTTCGTATTACTATTCATGATCGCTTTGTTTTCGGACTATCATTCTAATGAGAAAATAATCTCTTTTAAAAAACAATTTTATTTTTATTGTATTAAGTTTATTTGCTGATAATAAGGTGATTAAATGATATATTTGTGCCTGTGGAAGATATTTTTGTAGTATAGCTATAAAAAATGTCTTGTATAGTGATTACAAAATAAAGATAGAATTGTACTACTAATAGAAATAAAGATAGAATGGAAAATAGAAACAACATAGAGTTTTGGATTTTTGATGAGAAACTTATCAATATTGCTAAGGAAAATGATCAAGAAGCCTTGAAGCAGATGATGCACCTTCATCCTGAGCAACGTGAAGTCATTGAAAATGCATTTCTTTTATTGCAGAATATGAAGGTTGAAGAAGCTGTTGTTTCTGATTTGCAAGTTGAACGTAGTCTTAAAGGTTTCTGGGATCGGGTTGATCGTAGAAAAAACAGAAGAAGGCTATATTGGATTTCAACGGCATGTGCTGCTTGTATATCCGTTATATTGGTAGTATCGTCATTATTATTAATAGGAAGAGATTATGTTGGTAATAAAGAAGAGGTATTAGCTTTGCTTGACTCAATACAAAGTACATCCAATGAAATTCTTATTATTTCGGGTGGTTTAAGAACTACTATTCCAAATAATGAAGTCATTAATCAGACGGCACAAGGAGATTTTGTTGTAGGCACAGAGAAGAAAATGAAATTTTCTGATTTGCAGGGAGAGATGATTCAGTTGGTTGTACCGGTGGGCAAACGTACTGCTATCAGATTTAATGATGGTACGGTTGCCTGGCTTAATGCCGGTAGTAAGTTGTTGTATCCGAAGACCTTTTTAGAAGACAGACGTGATATATATATAGAAGGAGAGACATATCTGGAAGTAGAAAAAGATCAATCCCGTCCATTTTTTGTACATACAAAAGATTTTGATGTTTCTGTTTTAGGAACGAAGTTTAATGTGAGTGCGTATAAAGAAGATCTTCAAAAGTCTGTGGTATTAGTAGAAGGTAGTGTTGAAGTAGGATCGGATAATAACAAGTATAAATTGATTCCTAAGGAGGGCTTCTTTTATGCAAAGAATTCTTCGGTTGTAAAAAAGGTTGATACCTACGCTTATACCTGTTGGAAAGATGGTATTATGCAAATTCAGAATGAACCGTTGGAGCATATCTTTACCCGTTTAGAGAAATACTATGGAGTGAAAATTATATTTGATAGTTCCGTATCGAAAAAGAAATATATTGGAAATCTTAATCTTTACGATTCTATTAGTGAAGTATTACATAATTTGTCACATTCAACGCCCTTTACATTTGAATACAATAAAGAAACAAATGTTGTGAAGGTGTATCAGAAAAAGAAACGCTATAGCAAATAAATAACATCTAATTAATTTTTTATTATTATGAGAAACTATCGTCTACCACCTTAGTATAGGGGATCGTATGCTTCTTTTGAAGCTTCTTTTAGAGCTGTGATTTGAATTTATAAAATAAAAGCATAGATAACTATGAGGACACAAGTAAGTATTTATAAATGTAATTCCATTAAAAAATATATTGGATTTCAATTGCTCTGTTTCGTAATTAGTATTATAGGAAACACATTGAATGCGCAAAACACTCTTTCCCAAACTAATATTTCACTACAAGTACGTGATATTACTATTAAAGAATTATTTTCTACCATAGAAAAACATACAAATTATGTAATTCTGTATGAGGAAGATGTCCCTGTGAAAGAAAGAGTATCTGTATTTGCTGAGAATAAAAGTGTAGAAAGTATTTTGAATGAAGTTTTAACTCCCCGTGGTATTAAATATTATTTGAACGGAAAGCAGATTATCGTAACGGTAGATAAGACTAAGCAGCAATCCAGGCAAAGTAATGCTAAGAAATCATGGGTTAGTGGTACGGTTGTTGATATTGCCGGTGAAGCTATGATTGGGGTGACCATTGCTGTACAGGGCGCTCAAACCGGTACAGTAACTGATGCGGATGGTAAATATAGAATTGAAGCCCAGCCGGGTGATATACTTGTATTTTCATTTGTCGGCATGAAAAAACAGGAAGTAACTTTTAACGGTAAAAAACAGGTTATTGATATAGTAATGGATGAGGAAACCAATTTGATGGATGAGGTTGTAGTTGTTGGTTTCGGAACTCAGAAAAAGGTAAATCTAACAGGTGCCGTAGGAGTGATAGAATCTAAATCTTTGGAGGCTCGTCCGGTAGGAAATGCAGTACAGGCTTTGCAGGGGTTACTTCCGGGACTTAATATTACTACTTCGAATAATGGTGCCGAATTAAATGCTACGCCTTCTATTAATATACGTGGAACGGCAACTATTGGTTCGACATCGAGTGGTAGTCCATTGGTGCTTATTGATGGTATGGAGGGGAGTCTTTCGAATATCAATCCGCAGGACATTGATAATATTTCAGTGTTGAAGGATGCGGCCGCTTCATCAATTTATGGTTCCAGAGCACCATTTGGTGTAATTTTGGTAACTACTAAATCCGGGAAGAAAGGTAAGTCTACTGTGAATTATAGCAATAACTTCCGTTTTAAAACTCCTGTAATGTTGCCAAAGATGGCTAGTTCATGGGATTATATAAATTATTTCAATGATGCCAATTTTAATAATGCCGGTGCTTATCTTTATGATGATACTCAGGTACAAAATGTTTGGGATTATATGCACGGTACATTGAATGATGGAGGCATTCAACCGAATAGTAATGGAAAGTGGGATACTGGTACAGCTTATGCCAATGTGGATTGGTTGAGAGAGTATTATAAGAATTGGTCACCATCTCAGGAGCATAATCTGAGTGTAAGTGGTGGAACAGATAAGCTGACATATTATGTGTCGGTTAATTATCAGACTCAAGATGGATTTTTGCGTTATGGCACTGATAATCAGAAACGATTTGCAACAACAGGTAAGATTTCATCACAGGTAACAGATTTTATTAAGATGGATTATACAACCCGTTTTTCACGTACTGATTATGGGCGTCCGAGTCAGATGTCCAGTAATTTCTATAATGAAGTACTTCGTCGTTCGGTTCCGTTGATTCCGGTAACTGATCCGAATGGATATCGATTGGCAGATGTGACATATACAGAGCATTTAGAGAATGGAGGTAGAAGACAGGAGCAGAATGATGATTTATATCAGCAATTGAAACTGACAATTACTCCGGTTAAGAATTGGAATATAATGGCGGAAATGAATGCGCGCATTACCAATGACTGGCAACATGAAGTTTGGAATCTGGTATACGGGCATTATGCGACAGAGCCTTTGAAGACTTATGTATCCAATCTGAGTCAGAAGAAGAGTCGTGTATATGAGTATGCATATCGCGCTACTCACTTGACCCCTAATTTTTATTCTAATTATAATATTGCGTTAGGAGAGCATAATCTGGCAGCAATGGTAGGATTCCAGTTAGAGTCTTATAAAAATCGCATGCTTAGCGGACAGCGCAATGATTTAATATCCGATGATATTCCGGTTTTAGATCAAACTACTGATGTTGAGAATGCTACGCTGAAAGGTAACTATAATGAATGGTGTACAGTAGGTTTCTTTGGCCGTGTTAATTATGATTATAAAGAGCGTTATCTACTGGAAGTAAATGTGCGTAGAGATGGTAGTTCGCGTTATCGTCGTGATAAACGCTGGATAACTTCTCCTTCTGCTTCTTTAGGTTGGAATATAGCGCGAGAAGAGTTTATGAAGGGTACGGCTGATTATATTCAACTGTTGAAGTTGAGAGCTTCTTATGGTGTTTTGGCCAATCAGAATGCTAAAAGTTATTACCCTACTTACCTCACAATGACAACCGCCGCAGGAAAGGGAGATTGGTTAATTGACGGTTTACGTCCTAATACAGCGGCTGCTCCAGGATTAATATCTACTTCTTTAACTTGGGAAAAGATTAAAACGTTGAACTTTGGTCTTGATTGGGGAGTACTAAATAATCGTTTGACAGGTTCTTTTGATATCTACAGCCGTACTACAAAAGATATGATGGGACCTGGAGTAGACCTACCCGGAACATTGGGAACAAGTGCCCCTGCAACCAATAATACAGATTTAGTAACTAAAGGTTGGGAATTGCAGATTGGCTGGAAAGATCGCATTAATGAGTTTCAATATGGAGTATCATTCAATTTATCAGACAGTAGAACGAAAATATTGAAATATCCGAATCTGACAGGTTCATTGAGTACTTATTATGAAGGACAAATTCTGGGAGATATTTTTGGATATGAAACGATTGGAATAGCAAAAACCGATGAGGAGATGGAAGCACATTTAGCTTCATTACCCAATGGTGGACAAAATGCGTTAGGCAGTAAGTGGGCTGCCGGTGATATTAT
Organism: Bacteroides nordii WAL 11050 = JCM 12987; assembly: GCA_000613465.1. GTDB lineage: Bacteria > Bacteroidota > Bacteroidia > Bacteroidales > Bacteroidaceae > Bacteroides > Bacteroides nordii. The sequence goes on along the minus strand of BAJA01000044.1, from coordinate 19,172 downwards.
GTATGCCGATACTAACGGTGACGGAAAGGTAAGTAATGGCTCAAATACAATCTATGATATGGGTGATTTGAGGAAAATAGGGAATAGTACTCCGCGTTTCCGTACAGGCATTAGTTTGGATGCTTCCTGGCGAGGTTTTGCAATTTCAATGTTCTGGCAAGGAGTATTAAAGCGGGATTACTATCCGGACGCAAAGGTCGGTTCTGCATCTACTGATTTGAATTTTGTATTTTGGGGAGCAACATCAGGTGGAAAATCCTGGTCTGTCGTTTTTGATGAACATATGAATTATTTCCGTGATGAAGATAGTCGTTTAGGGGCTAATTATGATGCGTATTATCCACGGCCTTTGTGGGCTAATAAGAATAAATCCACTCAGACACGCTATTTGCAGAATGCTTCGTATATGCGTTTGAAAAACTTGCAACTATCGTATACTTTCCCTGCAAAATGGATGAGGCGGGCATATATTCAAAACCTGCGTTTATTTGTCTCTGGTGAGAATCTGCTTACATTTACTAAACTGTCTAAGACTATGGATCCTGAAACTGCCGGCATCGGTCTTAAGGGTGGTATGGTATATCCGTTGTCAAAGACCTATTCATTTGGCTTAAGCGTGACCTTTTAATAGAATATAAATCAGAAAATTTACGAATATGAAAAATATATATAGTTCTATTGCGAAGATAATAGCAGTCAATACTTTATTGTTTGCTATGGTTGGATGTGATGATTTCCTGGATGTAACTCCTCCATCTACTATATCTCCTGAGAAATATTTATGGGAAGAATCGCATCTTGCTGCATATACGATTAATTACTATACAAAGCTGGATAGCTATACAGGTAATCCTGCTGATTCTCCTTATTGGAGTGATATATGTACGGACAATGCTGTAGGACGTAATGGGGATAACAAATTTATGCCAGGACAGATTAAAGTTGGTTCAACAGGAGGTTCATGGAGTTTTACAGATATCAGACCTTTGAATTTTTATTTGGAGACGGTTGTTCCTCGTTATGAGAAAGGGGAGTTGAAAGGAGATCCGGCCAATGTTAAACATTATATAGGTGAGGGATATTTTTTAAGAGCCTATGAATATTTTAAAAAGTTGAAAGCTTTAGGAGATTTTCCTATAATAACGACTACTTTGCCGGATGATTTGGAAACATTGACAGAAGTTTCCAAACGTAGACCACGTAATGAAGTAGCCAGGTTTATTCTGAGCGATTTGGATAAGGCGATTGATATGATGAAAAATACAGCTCCGCAAGGAGGTCGTACACGTTTGAATAAAAATGCGGCTCTGATAATGAAATCCAGAGTAGCACTATTTGAAGGTACCTGGCTGAAACATCATAAAGGAACGGCACATGTGCCTCTGGGACCTAATTGGCCCGGTAACCAAAAAGAGTATCTGAAGGATTATCAATATCCAAGTGGCAGTATTGATGCGGAAATAGATTTTTTTCTGGACGCAGCGATGGATGCAGCTCAACAAGTAGCTGATAAAGTAACATTGACTGCCAACAATAAGACAATCAGAGAGTCTGCTTCTCAAGCTGTTAATCCTTACTATGATTTATTTGCAAGTAAAGATCCCGCAGCATATCCGGAAGCTGTGATGTACCGGACTTATTCCATTGATTTGGCAACTCCGGTGAAACATGGATACAATGGTGGAGTTTATTATGGTTATTCTGTAGGATATACCCAGCAGTTTGCCGATGTCTTTTTAATGGAGAATGGCCTTCCATATTATGCTACTGGCAGTAATTATAAAGGCGACGACTACATAGCTGATACTAAAGTGAACCGTGACTGGCGTTGGCGTTTGTTTATGAAGGCTCCGGGAGAGGTGCGTGTATTGGAGAATATGTTGGTTACACATGATGAGTTTCCAAGTCCTGCTGAGATTTATAGTAAAGATTATACGAAATCTACAACGACCGGTTATCTGTTGGGTAAAGGACAATCTCATGATTTCAATATGGTGTCCAGTGATATAACAGCTTTCGTTGTATTCCGTGCTGTTGAAGCTTATTTGAACTATATGGAAGCCTGCTATGAGAAGACTGGAAGAATTGATGCTAAAGCGGAGAAATATTGGAAAGATATTCGTAGACGTGCGGGAGTTGATGTGAATTATCAGAATACCATTGACCATACTAATATGGATATTGAAGCTCAGAATGATTGGGGAGCTTATTCCCATGGAGTTCTTGTGGATAAGACATTGTATAATATTCGTCGGGAGAGGCGTTGTGAATTTATAGGAGAAGGACGTCGTTATGAAGATTTAATCCGTTGGAGAGCATTAGACCAATTAAATCAGAACCCTTGTCTTCTGAAAGGCTGTAAGGTATGGGGACCGATGCAATCGCTATATACATCAAAACAATTATTGCATGATCAGGCTGCTGATAGTAAGAATATTATGTCGTCTCCAAGTTTGAGTGATTACTTAATACCATTGTCTGTTACTAAAACCAATAATTTATTCTTTGATGGTTTACGTTATTGTAGTGCTCATTATCTGGACCCGATTGCAAGAAAGCACTTCTTGTTGACATCACCGGATTCTCAAACGGCAGAAAACTCGGTTATTTATCAAAATCCGGGATGGTCTTTAGAGGCCGGAGAAGGGCCATTAGATCTGTAATCTCTTTTTTAAAACAAGATAGGGCATCAGGGCCCTATCTTATCTGATTTTATTTGCCAAACGGGAGGATACCTGTTATTGGTATCCCCCAATATATCCATATTTGAAGATGAATTACTTAGAACGAATATTAATATTTCTATTTGTTGGATTGAGTTGTATAACCCTGAATGCAAAAAAAAGTGATCCTAAGACGATATTGGTTGTCTCGGGGTGGCAGGATGTGAATATAGGTGATATTGCTCACACTCCGGGGCTACTACATATATTGGAAACCTATCTCCCGGACGCAAATATCATTGTTTGGGAAAAGAATGTTGGTAAAGAGGTGGAAGAATTCTTATATAAAAACTTTCCAAGAATAAGAATTGTGCATGGGACTGTTGATAAGAATGCACAAGTGGATGCTCAGGAAGTTCTTAAAGCATTCCAAACGGCAGACTTAATGATACATAGTTCGGGACCTTATGTTGTGGGGCAGTATCATTTGGAAGCTGGGTGAAATATACGAATGGAAAGCCTTTTGGCATTTTCGGAACAACTATTCCCAAGGTAGATAACCGTTTAAAGAATCTTTTGGAACAGGCTGATTTTATTTATACCCGTGAGACGGCTTCCATAGATGTATTAAAGCAGGCGGGTATCACAGGTACTCATATCCGCTTTGTACCGGATGCTACATTTTTCTTTAATCTGCATGATAAGAAAAAAGGAAATGCTTTTTTGAAAGCAAATGGTCTGGAAAAGGGCAAATTTATCTGTGCCGTACCACGTTTACGCCGTACACCTTATTACCGGATAAAAAACAGGCATCTGTGGAGTGAAGCCAAAATATGCGAAGTGGAAGCATATAATAATAAATATAAAGAAGAAGATCATTCAAAATTGAGAGAAGCCATTATCAGTTGGGTACGTGAGACGAAAAATAAAGTGCTGGTTTGCCCTGAAATGACTTATCAGGTTGATTTTATGGATGAATTACTGATTGATTCTCTACCTGCTGATGTAAAACCATATGTTGTGAAAAGAGGATATTGGTTGCCGGATGAGGCTGCTTCTGTCTATGCTGCATCTTTTGCGGTATTAAGTTTTGAATGTCATTCTCCTATAATAGCGGCTGCTAATGGGATACCCTTCTTTTATTTAAGGCAACCGGATGATACCATTAAAGGACAAATGTATTATGATTTAGGATATTCGGATTGGATATTTGAAATAGAAGAGACAACTGGAACTCAAATAGCCAATCGATTGACTGAAATAGAAATCCATTATCCCGATGCAAAAAGAAAAGTTATAACCAACCAGCAAGAGATCTCGGATATATATAAGAAAGCATGTATGTCGATTAGAAATCTATTGTATCAGTGAATAATAACACAAAACACATCTATATATAATTGGTAATTTGAAGAATAAAAAATAAGGAGAATGAAAAGACGGGAATTCTTAAATATTGGTTTGTTGACTTTGGGTGGTGTATTGGTTGGAAGGAATTTTGCTTTTGCCGATGCACTTACTGAAACTCAGGAAGTGTTTCGGAGAGCCGATCCTGTGTCATCATATGATATGATCATAAATGGAGCCGGTTTATGTGGTTTTTTTTATTGCTTTGGAAGCTGTAAAAAAAGGGTTGAAAGTATTAATTGTAGATAAACGTACTTCTCCGGGATTTGATATTGCAGCCAAAAGAAAACTTTGGTTATCAGCAGAAGGGCTTGAAGAGTGGGATAAGAGTCTGCTTGATCTTTTTTTTCCGACAGATGAACAGGAAGAGAGTTTGAACAATACTTTGGAATCTCCGCGCAAGAGTCGTTCCGGAAACGAACTTCTTTTGTTTGCCGGTAGTATAAAGAAGGGTATGCTTCGCTCTTTATTAGTTAACCAGGTGGATGTGTTGTTAATGAATGATGTCTGTGGTATATTAACGAATGACAGAAGTGAGACTTCCGGAGTGTTGGTTGCTTCCAAACATGGAGTTTTTTCTATTCCATGCAGGAGTTTTGTTGATGCTACTGATGGAGTTTTATTTACCCGGGAATTATTTGCTCAGAAATACCAGATACGTGAGGCCGGATTTGTTCTCGAAATGGATTCTGTTCACAAAAACTCACTTGGTAAACTACATTTATCAGGGCTTAATCTGTTAAATGATACTGTAAGTGTACATGCAGGTAAAAAGGACAAAGATCAATATTTCGTAGAATATCGGTTTGCTACGGAAGATAATGATTTAAGTCATATTGAACAACGGGCCCGCCTACTCTCAGCAATGGTAAGTAAGCAAATCCGGGAAGCGGACCCGGCTTTTTCTAAAGCACGGACACGATATGCCGCATTAGAATGTTCTTTAAATATTGAAGGGGAAATAGATTCTCGAAAGATAGGGATAAAGAACTACTACTATATGGAAAATTCATCGGAATTTTATACTTGTAAGACAGTTTGTGGTATAAAAGAACAGGCGAAATCTTTAGTAGAAAAAATCGAAAAATCACCTGATATGAATTCTGTCTCTCAGGTTTATTATATTGGAGGGAAAGCCGAGTGCAATGTAGTACCCGAATGTTATAAAGAAAATGGGTTTATGACTCCGTTATCTCCCTTTCCGGTAGATATTCTGAAGTTGGATAAACACAAAACTGTATTATTGGTGGCAGGAGCCGGAACGGCAGGTGCAATGGCTGCTCTTTCAGCTTCTCAAAAACAGATTCAGACAGTTGTAGTTGAATATTTTAATGAACTTGGGGGAACCAAAACAGTAGCAGGAGTAAATGGCTATTATCGAGGATATCAGGAACATAAGTTTATAAAAGAGTTAGAGCAAAAAATTAAGACTGTAGCTGCTGAAACGAATTTAGTGACAACTTTACCGCGGAGTTACTACTATTTGCAATCGCTTTTGGAACATAAATGCAAAATCATCAATGGTGCCATATTATGTGCGGCAGAAGTTGATAAGACTAAACTTAAAAGTGTAACGGTTTGCCAGAATGGCAGGCTATATAAGATTTTGGCCGAGTTGACTATTGATGCAACAGGCGATGGAGATGTTGCTTATTTTGCAGGAGAAAATTATAGTGTAGGAGATTCGCGGATGGGAATTACCCAGAATTATAGTCATTGGGACATTCCTTTTAAACCTAAAATAAAGGATTATAACCGTGATTATGATATTATTAATAACTGTGAGATACTGGAGACTCAACGTGGTTTGTATTTATCTCATTATGAATCTCATTTTTATGATTTTTATCCTATGTTGGCTATCCGTGAGTCGCGTAGAATAAATGCCGTGTACAATCTTAGTACCAGAGATATTATTTCCGATACATGTTATGAAGATACGATTGCACAGGCAAGGAGTGATTATGACCCTCATTATTTTTCAAGTTCAGAGTCATCACGTTGTGGTTTTATGTTGCCTCATTTTGATAATATGTCCATGGTGAATATTCCTTATAGATCGATTGTACCACGGAAAATTGATGGTTTATTGCTTTCCGGAAAATCAATCGGACAGTCATATAAGGCTTTACAATTTACGCGTATGTCTGCTGATATAACTGTATTGGGATATGTGACTGGCATGCTTGCTGCTCAGATTTTAAAAAAGAAATGTAATGTGCGTGAACTTGATGTAACTCCTGTACAAAAAGAGTTAATAGCAAGCTCTTATTTACCAGCAGATGCAACAGTTGCCAGAAAAGTAGATTTACAGGATATAGTGGATAAACTGAGTACGGGAGACGAAACGGTTTTATTTAAATGTTGCATGCAGGAAAAAAAACAGATTCTTCCTCTTTTGCAAGCCGCTTTCGAAAAGAGACCGGAAATATTTCTGGCAAAGGCATTAGCATGGTTTGGTGACACGTCGGGAAGTAACTATATTATTGATGAATTGAAGACACTCTATAGACAGGAACAGCAAGAAGGACATGCTTCGAGTTATTTTGAAAAATATGATGATAAGTTACTTTATTGGCAAATTAATAAAGACATAGCTTTGTTGGGAATGATGCCTGCCACAGAGGATGGCAATGAGATGATAAACTATATACTGGAAGAAACTAAGTCAGGAGGAGAAATGGTTGTATCCGATGATGCTTATACCAAGGGGCGTATTGATTTGCAATTAATCCCATATTATAACCGGATTGTGAATCTGTGTTTCTATCTGGAACGTAATCCGGATGTCAAGTTTATAGAGAATCTCGAGAAGCTGATGGATGATCCTAATATCAAAGGATATAAAACAAGCGAATACAATCAGACGCGCTGGCGAATATACGGAGCCAATTTGGAACTTTTATTAGCTGTTGCTGCTATCCGTTGCGGTTCAATGAAAGGAACCGAGTGTCTAATTAGCTATTTGGAAGATATCCACTCAAACTTCCGGTATTTTTCAAGAAATGAACTGTGTAGTGTTTACGGAAAAGACGGTGGGTATGATAGGGCTGCATGGCGTAAGTTGGTCAAGGATAAAAAGTCGCTCAAAGTATCACCCCTAAAGAAATCAATTGAAGTATAATAGACAAACTAATAAAAAACATGAAACGAATTATATGGGTGTTTTTTTTCACCTTTGGTGGCTTTTCAGCTTTCGGCAAAGAAATTCTATCATATAGAATCACCGGATAAGATGCTCTCTCTGAAAGTGCATATTACTGATAAGGTGGAATATACAGTTTCTCATGGTGAGGATACCGTTTTGGAGAAATCACCGGTGTCTATGTCATTGACGGACGGAACTGGTTTTGGGGTGAATCCTGTTCTCAGGAAAGCCGAGATCAAGACGGTCAAAGAATACATAGACGCTCCAATTTATAAAAAGAAGGTCGTTGCGGATATTTACAATGGATTGCTCCTTAAATTCAGGGGAGATTATGCTCTGGAATTCCGGGTATATGATGATGGGGTAGCTTATCGGTTCATTTCTGAAAAGAAAGTGTCTTTTTGTGTACAAAATGAACAGGCTGTTTTCAATTTTCCGAAACAATCCAAGGCGTATGTGGCTTATGTCAGAGAGAATGGATACCATGCTGATAACAGAGGGAATAAAGGAACTTTTGAGGAGCAGTTTTTTAAGTCATTCGTGAATACGTACTCTTACATGAATTTATCAGACTGGAATCCGAAACGTCTTGCTTTTATGCCTTTATTGGTAGAACTGGGGCATGGAAAGAAGGTTTGCCTGACTGAAGCTGACTTATTGAACTATCCGGGTATGTATCTAAATAATTCAGGAGATTCTGATACTTTGGAAGGTGTTTTTGCTCCTTATCCCCGTACTGTGAAACAAGGGGGAGTTGAGAATATGCAGGAAGTTGTATTGACACGTGAAAACTATATAGCCAAGTGTGAAGGACGTACGAATTTTCCATGGCGTACTCTGATTGTTTCCGTAAAAGATGCTGAGTTGGCAAATAGTGATATGGTATATCGTCTTTCAACACCTAATCAGTTGGGAGATCTTTCTTGGATAAAGCCTGGTAAGGCTGCATGGGAGTGGTGGAATAGTTGTAGTCTTTATGGAGTAGATTTTATTGCTGGTATCAATAATGAAACTTATAAGTATTATATTCAGTTTGCAGCCGATAACAATTTAGAGTATATCGTCATAGATGCCGGATGGTATAAAGGTACTGATATCCTGGATGTGGTAGATGAACTGAATTTGAAAGAGCTGGTCGAATATGGAAGAGAGCGTAATGTCGGTATCGTCCTTTGGACGGGTTCTTACCCGTTTATGCAGGATATTGAAAAAGTCTGTAAGCACTATTCTGCGATTGGAATAAAGGGTTTTAAAATTGATTTTATGGATCGGGATGATCAGTCTATGGTTAATTTTCATTATAGTGCAGCAAAGACTGCCGCAAAATATAACCTTATCATTGATTTTCATGGGACTTATAAACCAACCGGATTGAACCGGACCTGTCCGAATGTATTGACTTTTGAAGCTGTTCAGGGGCTTGAACACATGAAATGGGCGGCTCCTAATGTCGATCAGGTCACTTATGATATGACTATGCCGTATATACGTATGGTTGCAGGTCCTTTGGATTATACTCAGGGCACAATGCGTAATGCGAGCAAGCAAAATTATCGTCCGGTGAACAGTGAACCTATGAGTCAGGGAACAAGATGTCGGCAGTTAGCTGAGTATGTTATTTTTGAATCTCCTTTCAGTATGCTTTGTGATTCACCTTCTGCTTATATGAAGGAAACGGAATGTACCGATTTTATTGCCGGAATTCCTGTTGTATGGGATACTACCCTCGCTTTGAATGGAGAAATAACGAAGTTTTTGACTTTGGCCCGTAAAAAAGAGAATGTTTGGTATGTCGCGTCGATTAATAACTGGGATATACGTAGCATAGAACTGGATTTGAGCTTTTTAGGTGAAGGCAACTTTAAGGCTGAGATATTTCGGGACGGATTAAATGCCGATAAAGTAGCGCGAGACTATAAACGGGAAGTAGTAGATATACCTTCTGAACGAAAGTTGTCGTTTACAATGGCTCCGGGTGGCGGATATATAATGAAAATATTTAAAGATTAGAAAGCCGGATGAGAGGAATTAATATTATTTCTATGTTAATTGGTTTTTGGGGATTTAACATATTTCCCATATTGGCACAAACACAAGTAAAACCGGAAAGTATCGATAATCTGATATGCTTCTGGAGTTTTATGGAAGAGAGTGGGACCGAAAGAATCTCTTCCGGACGTTGTCAATATGCCTTACGAGAAGGAACTCCTTTTATAGAAAGAGTAAAAGAGGGTGTTTTTGGTGAATATTCTGCCCGGATAAAAGAGGGAGAATGGTTTTATATACCTCGTGCTCAATGTCCTGCATTGAACATTCATGGAAAGGATGGAGAGGTGACTGTTGTTGCATGGATTAAGCGTGATGTGAAACAATACAGCCAATGTGAAGCGGTTGCCGGGATGTGGGATGAAACCCGGAAAAAGAGACAATATTGTTTGTTTCTGGATTTACGGATATGGGGCAGTAGTCAGCAAGCAGGAGGACATGTGTCCGGAACGGGAGGTGCTACCGAAGGATATAAATATTGTATGGACGCTGCGATTGGTAAAAGTAAGATTCCGTATTCCGAATGGGAATGTATCGGATTTACTTATGATACGAAAAAAGTCAGCGTTTATGTAAACGGATATCTGGATGTACGAAAAGAGCGTAATCCTTATCAGTATGATTTGGGATTATTTGACGGAGGTTATCAGGGAAGTGATTTTACGGTTGGTGCGGTCAACCGTTCCGGGGAAATGGGAAATTTTTTTGTGGGACAAATCGGTGGACTGGCTGTATATGACCGTGCTTTGACGAAGGAAGAAATGCGCTATTTATCTTCAAATATAAATAAATAATTATTATGATACGGAAAATTCAATTATTGTTGGTTATCTCTTTTTTTTATGGGGTTAATGTATGGAGTCAAGAGAAACTTCCGGTTTATCTGGATGATTCAAAGAGTATAGAACAACGGGTAGAAGATGCTTTGTCCCGGATGACTTTGGAAGAAAAAGTGGCTATGATTCATGCGCAGTCTAAATTCAGTACACCTGGTTGTCCGCGTTTGGGTATCCCGGAACTTTGGATGAGTGATGGTCCTCACGGAATAAGAGCAGAAATCAGTTGGGACAGTTGGGGGCATGCCGGTTGGACAAATGATTCTTGTACGGCATTTCCGGCGTTAACTTGTCTGGCGGCAACCTTTAACCCTGCATTATCATTAGAATATGGAAAAGCTATAGGAGAAGAAGCACGGTTTCGGAAAAAAGAAGTATTACTGGGACCAGGTGTGAATATTTACCGAACTCCATTGAATGGACGAAATTTTGAATATATGGGTGAAGATCCATATCTGGCTTCTCAAATGGTGGTTCCTTATATTCATGGAGTGCAACAGAATGGGGTATCAGCTTGTCTGAAACATTTTGCTGCTAATAATCAGGAACTTTGGCGTAAACGTATCAATGTTATAGTCAGTGAAAGAGCTTTGCGTGAAATTTATTTTCCCGCTTTTAAAGCAGGAGTCGAAAAGGGACATGTATGGTCTGTAATGGGGTCTTATAATAAATATGAGAATCAATATTGTACACACAACGACTGGCTGGTTAATAAGGTATTGAAAGGAGAGTGGGGATTCGATGGAGTGTTTGTATCCGACTGGGGAAGTACTCATGATACGGATGAGGCAGCATCCAATGGATTGGACATTGAAATGGGAACCCGTACCGATGGGTTGAATTATACAGAGAAAATGGCATATGATAATTATTATCTGGCAAAACCATATCTGGCAAAGTTACGGAACGGAGAGTTATCCATGAAGGATCTTAATGATAAAGTACGGCGTGTTTTAAGATTAAATTTCCGTACCAATATGAATCGTAATCGTGGTTATGGTAGTTTTAGTACTCCTGAACATCGTAACGTAGCACGTCGTATTGCCGAGGAAGGGATTGTTTTATTAAAGAATCAAGCGGATTTCTTTCCGATACCGGTCGGGAAGTATCAGAAGATAGCAGTGATTGGGGATAATGCAGTGCGTTCTTTGACTTTAGGAGGCGGTTCTTCCGAATTAAAAGTAAAAAAAGAAATATCTCCTTTAGAAGGATTGAAGGCACTTTATGGAGAGGATAAAATTATTTATTCTGTCGGGTATACTTCCGGACCCAGTAAGTTCCATCCGCATCTGTTACCTCAACAGAAGGCTGATTCGTTAATTCAGGCAGCAGTCAATGTAGCGAAAGATGCGGATATTGTATTGTACTTTGGTGGATTGAATAAAAATCTGTATCAGGATTGTGAAGAGGTAGATCGTTTGGATTATAATCTACCTTATAGACAGGATGAGTTGCTAACAGCACTCTTGAATGTCAATAAGAATGTCGGTGTAATAATAATCAGTGGCAATGCAGTAGCCATGCCCTGGATTAATAAAGTTCCGGCATTGATTCAATCGTGGTATCTTGGTTCGGAAGCCGGTCATGCCATTGCTGATGTGATAGCAGGAAACGTAATTCCAACAGGCAAGTTACCTTTCAGTATACCTGAGAAATTGGTAGATAACGGCGCTCATTATTATGGGCAGAAGTCTTATCCCGGTGATACACTGAATGTGGTTTATCAGGAAGATATCTTGGTTGGATATCGTTGGCATGATACTAAAAGAATTCCGGCATTATTTCCATTCGGTTATGGCTTGTCTTATACCACTTTTGAATATGGAAAAGTAACAACCGATAAGAAGGAATATTTTTCGGGTGATACAGTCCGAATCTGTTTTACTTTGACTAATACGGGTAAATCGGAAGGATCAGAAGTTGTTCAGTTATATGTAGGACAGAATAAGCCTTCTGTTTTACGTCCGGTGAAGGAATTGAAAGCGTTTGATAAAATAAGGCTTCTTCCCGGAGAAAGTAAGGAAGTATCTCTTGCAATACCAGTGAAAGAATTTGCCTATTTCGATGATGTTAGAAAGGCCTGGGTTGTAGAACCAGATTACTATACTTTATATTGTGGTGCTTCTTCAAGGGATATAAAGAGTATAATAAAGATAAAAGTAAGGCAATGAAATTTCTTGTATGTTTTATCGGGCTGTTGCTTGGGTTAGGAAATAAAGCCGATGCGCAGCAATGTGCTTCTATGGCAGATATAAAAAAAGTGCATGATTTCATTGCGGCTTCATGGAATAAAACGGTCCGTTTCAGCCTGAAGATACGGGAACCCTGATTGGATTACCATATCGTTATACCGTTCCGAGCATGAATGACTCTTTTCAGGAAATGTACTATTGGGATACTTTTTTTACGGGGGAAGGATTGATAGCAGATGGTTATGGTGATTTGGCTCAGTCGAATGTAGAGAATATGCTTTATATGGTTGAGCGCTATGGGAAGATGTTGAACGGAAACCGGACTTTTTTTGAAAACCGTTCTCAACCCCCATATCTGAGCAAGATGATAGAACATATTTATCTGAAGACTCATGATAAAGAATGGTTGAAAAAAGTACTTCCAGGTTTGAAAAAAGAATATTTCTTTTGGATGACACGACGTCTCACTCCTATTGGATTGAACCGATATTCAAATGAAGCAACCACTTCTGATAAAAAGAGAATCCTTTCTGTTTTACAAAGGCGTTTGGGTGATGGCTTTCGTGATAAAATAGAACGAATGAGTGATGGAGAACGTATGGAAGTGGCCTCTCACTATATTGCTGAGTGTGAATCCGGATGGGATTTCAGTCCCCGCTTTCAGACACGTTGTGAACATTTTTGTCCGATAGACTTGAATGCCAACCTTTATGGATATGAAAAGAACTTTGAATTTTTTGCAAAAGAATTAGGTTTTGGAGAAGAAGCACGGCAATGGCACCAGAAAGCGGAGCAACGTAAGGCATTGATACGGAAATATTGTAGGGATGAGAATAGCGGACTCTATTATGATTATGATTTTTTCAATGAGAAGCGTTCCGATGTTCTTTCGGCAGCTGTATTCAGCCTTTTATTTAATGGAGTTTTGTCCGATGAAGAGGCGCGTCGGCTGATTCCTGCGATATTATGTCTATTGGAGTTCAGGTATGGTATATCTGCATGTGAGAATAAAGAGTATGGGATTGTTTATCAATGGTCGTATCCTAATGGGTGGGCACCACTGAATTATCTGGCAGTAAATGGGCTCGATCGATATGGTTATAAGGAAGAAGCATTCCGTATTGCCCGAAAATATCAAATGGCTGTTGTGAATATTTATAAGGCAACGGGTAATCTATGGGAGAAATATAATGTGAATGAAGGTAATGTGAATGTTACAAACGAGTATAAGCTGCCTGCAATGCTTGGTTGGACAGCCGGAACATTTGTCTGGGTTTCCCAATATTTAGCTTCAGACAAATGATGATCGGGATGATTTGCCCGGATTGATTACAAAAGCCTTTATTGTTTGTAATACATATATAAAGGGAAAAACACTTTAAAGATTTATCCAAAATGAAACACGCTTTATTATTTTTGGTTGGGTTACTATTTTCTTCTTTTTGTCAGGGGACGATTGATGAAAGGTATCTGGACCCGTCACTTCCGATAGATAAACGAGTACGTATTCTGATGCGGCAAATGACGTTGGAAGAGAAGGTTGCTCAATTGTGCCAGTACGTAGGATTACAATACGGACGCAAAGACAAACCGATTGCATTTGAAAGCACCGATCCGGATACTCTTATTCGGAGTTTGTTGGAATCCAATGGGATAGCCCGAAATATATCTTTGGGTAAAGTAGGGGCATGTTTACATGTATATAGTGTTGAAGAAGCGAATATCCTGCAGATGATAGCCCGAAAGAGCCGTCTGAGAATTCCTTTATTGATAGCTATCGATGCCATTCATGGAAATTGTATGCATAGAGGTTGTACGGTTTACCCTACTTCCATTGGAATGGCTTCTTCTTTTAACCCGGTTTTGCTGAAAGAAATAGGTCGGCAAACTGCTGTTGAAATGCGCTCTTCAGGAGTACACTGGACTTTTAACCCTAATATTGAATTGGCTCGTGATGCCCGTTGGGGGCGTGTAGGAGAGACCTTTGGAGAGGATACTTATCTGGTGACACAGATGGGGACGGCACTGATTCTCGGATTACAGGGAGAGAATGGTTTTGATGGTTCCGGAGTATTGGCTTGTGCCAAGCATTTTGTAGGTGGAGGAGAACCTGCCGGTGGAATCAATGCTGCACCTATGGATATGTCTGAACAGAAATTACGCGATTTGTATTTGTCCCCTTTTGCCGAGGCTATCAATAAAGCTTATGTGGCTACGGTTATGCCGGCTCACAATGAATTGAATGGCGTTCCTTGTCATGCCAATCATTATCTGTTACAAGAAATTCTGCGAAATGAATTAGGCTTTCAAGGATTTGTGATAAGTGACTGGATGGATATCGAACGTTTGCATGAGATGCATCATTATGCTCCTTCCCAAGAAGAAGCGTTTCGTATGGCCGTGAAAGCAGGAGTTGATATGCACATGCAGGGAGATGGCTTCTTGGAAGCGATTATAGAGGCAGTCAGGAATAAATATATTCCGGAAACAAGAATAGATTTAGCAGTTTATAAAATCTTAGAGGCTAAATTCCGGTTGGGATTGTTTGAGAATCCGTTGGTTGATATTCCGGCTTCCCGTTCTCTTATCTATACAGAGGATCATCAGGCTACTGCATTAGAAGCAGCAAGACAATCAATTGTTTTGTTGAAGAATGATGATTGTTTACTTCCGTTGAAACAAGAGCGGTATAAAAAGATTCTTGTTACAGGACCCAATGCCAATAGTCCGACGATAATGGGAGATTGGACTACGCGACAGCCGGAAGAAAATGTGATAACTGTGTTGGCAGGAATACAACAACAGGTACCGGATGCTGTAATTGATACGGTTTGTTTTTCCAATAAAATAAGGAAAATGGATCGTTCATTGATTAAGACTGCTGCACAGAAAGCTGTTGAAGCGGATATTAATATTGTCGTGGTAGGAGAGAATTCTGAACGGTATAACAGTGATCGTACTTGTGGAGAAAATTGTGACCGTGATAATCTGGAATTACCTACTCATCAACAGGAATTATTGGAAGCTGTATATGCTTCGGGTAAACCTGTTATTTTGGTTCTTCTTAATGGGCGACCATTGAGTGTTACATGGGCACAGCAACATATACCGGCCATTGTCGAGGCTTGGGAACCCGGAGGAATGGGTGGACAGGCTATAGCCGAAATATTGTTCGGAAAGGTTAATCCAAGCGGAAAGTTACCCATCACTTTTCCCCGCAGCGTCGGGCAGATTCAGACTGTATACAACCATAAAGCATCTCAATATTCCCGTAAATTCGCATTGACTACTACCGGCCCATTATATCATTTCGGATATGGGCTTAGTTACACAACATTTGAATATGGAAATCCGGTTTTGTCAAAAGATACCATACATACCAATGAAGCAGTTACCGTATCTTTTGAATTAGCCAATACAGGTCTTTGTCAGGGTACGGAGATTGCTCAACTGTATATACAGGATGAGTATGGAACGGTTACTCGTCCGGTGAAGGAGTTGAAAGGGTTTCAGCGAATAACTTTAAACCCGGGAGAAAAGAAACGGGTGAGTTTCTTAATCACTCCTGATAAGTTAGCTTTTTTTACGTCGAGAAAGAAATATGAGGTTGAACCTGGTAGTTTTAAAATAATGGTGGGAGCCTCTTCGCGGGAGCAAGACTTAAAAACTGTTTCATTAATGGTCAAATGATAATAACTTAAACAATTATTATATGAAGAAATATGCAAAATCTATATGGGTATGGATCATTTGGGGGATATTCCTTCCGGTATGTCATGCTCAGGAGTGTCTTACAAAGTTTCCCGAAGAATGTAATCCGGAACGGATTGGTTTAAAACTTGCCGAACGTTTTTTGGCGAGTGGGCATATGAGTCCGAGATTAATATCCTATCCGGAAGTCTGTACCTGGTATGGAGCTTTGAGATTTGCTGATGTGACGAATAATAAGGAATTACAAGATCGTTTGGAAGCACGTTTTCAACCACTTTATACGACAGAAAAACATTTATTTCCAAAGAAGAATCATGTTGATTTTAATATGTTTGGTAGTCTCCCTCTTGAATTGTATAATTTGACGAAAAATGTGAAATACTACGATTTAGGTATATCTTACGCCGATGCACAATGGGAACTTCCGGAAGATGCTACTCCTGAACAAAGAGCTTATGCCGCGAGGGGGCTTTCCTGGCAGACACGTATGTGGATTGATGATATGTATATGATTACCATTTTACAGTCAAAAGCTTATCAGGTGACGGGTGATTCTAAATACATGGATCGTGCTGCCAAAGAGATGGTAGCCTATTTAGATAGCATTCAGCAGCCTAATGGTCTGTTTTATCATGCTCCGGATGTTCCGTTTTATTGGGCACGTGGTAATGGTTGGTTTGCTGTAGGCCTGGCTGAGATGTTGTCTTATTTACCTGAAAAACATCCTGATAGGCCCCGGATTCTGAAAGGATACCTGAAGATGATGGAAACGCTAAAGAATTATCAGAATCCCCAGGGTACATGGTATCAGCTGATTGATAAGCCGGATATCTGGGTTGAAACATCGGGTTCAGCCATGTTCGTATATGCTATGATCCAAGGTGTAAGAAATGGTTGGTTGGATGTAAACGTGTATGGGAGTGTGGCTCGTAAAGGTTGGACCGGGCTGGTTCCTTACATCAATGCCGACGGGGATGTAACTGAAGTATGTAAAGGTACAGGTAAGAAGAATGATGAACAGTATTATTACGATCGTCCTCGTATTGTTGGTGATTTTCATGGTCAGGCACCTATGCTATGGTGTGCATACTCTTTGACTGAAGTAAACAGATAAGAATTTATTTTACTTTTTTATCTGCTATTCTAAGTAATATCTTTCTAATTACAATTTAATTCGTTGATTATGAAATTATTAAAGGTAGAGTGTTTGTTGATGCTTTTTTGTTTTACTACAGGACTGTCTGCTTGCGGAGGAGATGAAGATGAACCGATCAAGAATGATGTTCCTATACCGGAACTTTATGGACCTAAGCATGGTACGGGGTGGGTGGAACATACGTATGATTATTATATTCAAAAGCCCTGGAATTTAAATCTGGAAGAGAGATACACGTATGATAAAGAGAATGACGAACATACATTTAAAATAATCAAGGGGGATGAACCTTTTAAGCAAGGTGATCATACTTCTCCCCGTTGTGAACTCCGTATGCGAAATGATTATACAGAAGGCAATCATCAATTTGAAGCCGATTATTATGTAGTGGAAGGAACACATCGTACCGCAGTGATGCAAATATTTGGTTATCCTGTTGCTATTAATATTAAAGCTTATGAAGAGAATGGAGGAACATTGAAGTGGCATGATTCTCATGATATTGTTTCTCCTGTCTACAATAAGTGGGTACATCTGAATGTAGTGCATATGTTTACAGAACGTCAGATTTATGTTTATGTGGATGGTAAATTAATCCGTTCTTTTAGAGTGAAGGAAGATGCTCCTTCTTATTATTTTAAATGTGGGGTTTATTCAACGGTAAGTGAAGTAAGCGAGGTAAAAATAAAGAATATCAAATATTATTTCAAACCATAATAGAGGTAATTAAACTGTATAAATAAGAAGATGATGAAAATGATTGTTGTGAGATTTTTGTTGCTTGTGCTGGGATGTGTAATCGTACCGAATAATATGTGGGGATTTGAGTTAGTGAGTACATCTACTCCGCTGACGGTATATCATTCACAGAATGAGGCCGATGTAGTTCATACTGCTGTAAATTTATTTATTGATGATATGGAAGCCGTGTCCGGACAACTACCGGTAAAGACTGATTTGTTGAGGAATGCCCGGCTTCTGATTGGGACTTTGGGGCAAGAATCTTCTTTTGACTGCTATTTGTCCGACTGGAATATTCCCACAGATGATATTGCAGGTAAATGGGAAGCTTTTAAAATAAAAGTAGTGGAACGAAAAGACGTACAATATTTACTTGTATTAGGAAGTGATGCTCGTGGGACAGCCTATGGAGTTTTAGAGCTATCACGTATTATGGGTGTTTCTCCCTGGTATTGGTGGGCTGATGTATCTATTGAGAAGCGTAAATCGTGTGTACTTCCTGCCGGATATGAAAATGTACAGTCTCCTTCGGTTCAGTTTCGAGGTTTCTTTATTAATGACGAAGATTGGGGATTAGTTCCCTGGAGTACGAAAAATTTTGATCCTCAACCTCATACTACACTTGGGACAAAAACGTATGAAAAAGTTTTTGAATTATTGCTTCGTTTGCGGGCAAACACTTTATGGCCGGCAATGCATGGTTGTTCCACTCCTTTTTACTTTATCGACGGTGCCAGAGAGATGGCTGATAAATATGGCATCGTAATGGGGACTTCCCATTGTGAGCCATTGATGCGAAACACAAATGGTGAATGGGATAAAACCCGGAGAGAAGCATATAATTATGTGACTAACAAGGAAGAAGTACAAACCTTTTGGATGGAACGTCTGAATGAGTTGAAGCATTCGGAAAATATATATACTATCGGGATGCGTGGAGTTCATGATGGTAAAATGCAGGGTACCGGGAGCTTGGACGAACAGACACAGGTATTGTCCCAGGTGATAGCTGACCAGAGAACTTTGCTTACTCAATCTTTGGAAACCGATATTACCCGGATTCCTCAGGCTTTCATGCCCTATAAAGAGGTGCTTGATATATATAATAACGGTCTTAAAGTACCGGAAGATGTAACGATTGTGTGGTGTGATGATAATTATGGTTATATAACCCGGCTGAATGATAAAGAAGAACAAAAAAGAAAAGGGAGGGGACCGGACAGTCGTAAGTTCGAGATCCATCAATTTTACTTTCTTTTAGGTAAAAACCCC
>BAJA01000045.1 GCA_000613465.1 Bacteroides nordii WAL 11050 = JCM 12987 | reverse complement strand
GGAACGTCTCGTTTCTCGTAGAGTTTCGACCCGATCTTCGTAGAGTTTCGATACGTTTCTCGTAGAGAAAAATTACACCATGTTAACTTGTTTATAATCAGCTTATTAGTTGGATTAATTATTGTGCACTTTTATTACTATAAACTATCTGTATTTTACAAAAGAAAGTGTTTTTTTGGTGTTTTAAAATTATTACATAAGAGATATCCTCATACCTCTAATATTTATAAATTCTTAGCCTGTTTAAATTGTATCAAAACCGATCGGAAATGAGTAAAACCCACCACAGAGTAACACAGAGTTCCACAGAGTACTATTTATCTGATGAAACGCGGATTAACACAGATAAATACAGATTAAAAGACTGTATTTCTTTATCTTAGATTTGTTTCCCTTTGCGAAAATCTGCGTTCATCTGCGTTTCAATAAAGATTTAAACTCTGTGGAACTCCGTGTTACTCTGTGGTGAAATACACTCAAAACCATACAAAAATTCACAAGATTGTTTTATCTTTGTATCCATAGATAATTAAATTTTTGGAAATATGAATTTACTCATGAACATACTATGGCTTCTATTGGGAGGCATATTCACAGCTGTCGAATATCTGATAGCCAGTTTCTTGATGATGATAACTATTATTGGTATTCCTTTCGGACTTCAGACCCTGAAGATGGCTTTGCTGGCATTATATCCATTTGGAAAGGAGGTGAGGAGTTGCCCAGATTCGGGTGGTTGTCTCAGTATATTAATGAATATTCTCTGGATATTTTTAGGAGGTATCTGGATAAGCCTTTCACATCTGGTATTCGGGGTGTTGCTGAGTATCACAATTATCGGATTGCCTTTCGGTATACAACACTTTAAGCTGGCTGGACTTGCATTAACGCCGTTTGGGAAGGAAATTGTAGATAAGAGATAATGTTTTGCAAAACCTGATCTATTTCAAGATAGTTTTTTTGAAACGCAGGATAAACACAGGTTATCGCAGATTAAATCTGATTTTTGCGATAATCTGTGTTTTAATGCTAAGTTGATTTGCTTCTACAATATTTCTTATATAGAACGGAATAGGTTTCTATTTTTTGAGAACTTCTATTATTTTAGGCATCATTGTCCAGATCGTATTTTCATCCTGCGCAGTATAGAAGTTTCCATCAATTTCTGATTTCTCATCTGTAGCTGTTCCATTTTGTATAGTCTGGTTTTGCCAGAGGATGTACTGCTATTTTTTTACCGTTAGTGATTCCTGTAAAATCAAACATCATTGCGGCAGCACAGTGTCCAATCATTAGCTTTCCTTTGTTTCCGAAAGTTTTAATCACTTCCATTAAATCAAGATTATATTGCTTGTCTGCATTGTCCTTAAATACCGGAATTGCATCTCCACAGGCGAATACCAATGCGTCATATTCATCCTCATGTCCTTTCAGATTACTTATCACATCGTCTGTAAGTAAAGTTATGCCTGAATTGGTTTTAATCTCTTTCGTTTCTGCCACTGCATACACTTTGTATGAAATATGATTCTCAAAAAATGCTTCCAAATACTGGAATAAACCAAATCCGTTGACCGGATTTACTGCTAAAACTGCAACTTTCTTTGCCATAACATTAATTATAAAGTGAAACAATAGTTATTTTTAGTAAGTTTATTACTTTTGTACCGCAAAGATAGATTTACTGATTCATATAAACAAGAACGTACCTCAGGATAAGGGACTTACATAGAAGTAACTATTGTTGAGCATCAGTGGAATAGAATAAATAAAAAAATGGAAAATTTTCATCCTACAGGAAATTGCCCCGTACGGGATGTGTTGAGCAGATTAGGTGATAAATGGTCAATGCTCGTGTTAATCACATTAAATGCAAATGGAGTGATGCGTTTCAGTGATATTCATAAAACGATTGAGGATGTATCTCAACGTATGCTTACTGTAACTCTTCGTACACTTGAAGCTGACGGATTGGTGGCAAGAAAGATATATGCCGAAGTACCTCCACGGGTGGAATATTGTTTAACCAAGACAGGACATAGCCTGATTCCTCATATTGAAGCTTTGGTAGGTTGGGCGTTGGAGAACATGCCTGTCATTTTGAAAAACAGAGAAACTAAATCATAAAACAACTATTATGAAAACAGAAAAAGAAAAAATGCTGTCAGGAGAAATATATGATTTTACTGATACATAACTGATTACCCGTTGGCACAAAGCAAAACAACTGCAAAGAGAATATGCTACAACTGACACAACAGATCAGGAGAAATTGGATGCTATTTTAAATGAATTACTTGGTTCACATGGAAAGAATGTGTGGATCACCGCTCCTTTTTTTGTAGATTATGGTGAGAATATTCATTTAGGGAATAATGTTGAAATAAATATGAATTGTGTTTTCCTCGATTGTAACCGTATTACCATCGGTGATAATTGTGGTATTGCTCCGGGAGTGCATATTTATACTGTATTTCATCCGGTAAATCCGATGGAGAGGCTTTCTGAAAACAGTGCTTACTGGAATTCTTTGACGGCTCCTGTCACTCTGGGCAATAATGTCTGGATTGGCGGTGGTTCTATTATATTGCCTGGGGTGACTATCGGTGATAATACTACCATCGGAGCTGGTAGTGTGGTGACTAAAGATATTCCGGCTAATTGTCTTGCAGTGGGGAATCCTTGCCGCGTAGTAAGACAATTATAGGATACATCTGTTTTATAATGTAATAATTTCCAGATCATCGGGTACAAATATATTACCTTTAAATAGCCTGGAAGCTTCCCGGCTATATTTATGTTTCCGTTCTTTTATGTTTTCGTCTTCTGTATGATAGAGCAATAGATTTTTTACATTTAATTCTTCTGCCAATCTTCCGGCATCAAGTGCTGTACTGTGATGTTTTTCATATGGTTTGAATCTTTCTTTGTCTGCATAAAGACAAAACGCTTCACAAAGCAACCAATCGCAATGTGCTACATATCTGTGGCTTTTTTCGTTGTAAGGTTCGTCACCCAGACAGACCAATGTTTTTTGGTTGGGTAGGATAGCCTGAAACCCAAATTGTTTCATCTTAGTGGAAGCAATATCGAAAAAAGAGAGTTTTATATTGGCGATTTCTGCTTTGTCTCCATCCTTAACTTCCTGTATAAGAATCCGTTTGCCAATGGGAAGCATTATTTTCTGTGGGAGAGTCAGACGGCAAATAGTAAGCAATGTTTCTTTCACTTCATCGTGGCAATAGATAGTCAAAGTGCCCTCATACTTACCATTGTTTATCATCATTGCTATATTGCGTACCATCCACACCATACCCAATAAGTGATCAGTATGAGCATGAGTGATGAACATATGATGAATGTCAGTACAAGCAATATTTGCTTTTTTAAGTTGAGTGAAGATGCCGTTGCCACCACCGGCATCTACTAAAAAGTACTCTTTTCCTGATTTTAGAGCGAAACAGGTATTATAGCATTCTATTGCCATTGCATTTCCTGTACCCAGCATTATGAGTTGAGTCATTGTATTACTATCTTTTCATTTGTTTTCGTGTTGCAAAGATAGTATTTATTCAGATTTTTGCGGCAATTTTTCCTTTCTACCGGAATGTTATGGTGTGTTCTTACTCTTTTATTGCTACGCGCTGAAATTGATCTTCAATATAAATTGTAGCCTGATTACTGCTGAATTTGAGCAATATATATTCCGGATCTTTCACTCCTTGCGGGAAGAATTTGATAAACCAACTCTGCCAGTATTATCCGGAATGCTTGTTTTATTTTTCCGGTCGTTGTCTTTTTGTTTTTGATTGTGCACTATCTGTTTTTGTAGAATCATTCTTTTGAATTTCTTCCTGCTTCTTCTCCATTTTTCTTTTTAGATTACGAAGCTTCCACTTGTTCCAGAAGAAAAGTTCATTCCATTTACTGAAATCTTTCTTATACATAATGCCGACTCCCTGGGTAGTCAGATTGGTTTTAGTATAATAGCGATCATTCGTTTCATTATATGCTTTCAATCGTACTTCTCCCGAACGGGTCAGTAACCATTCTGCTTCAAAGTCTCCCACAAAGTTGGTATTAGCCATTGGATTATCTCTATATCCAAAATTCCCATTGATAATCAGTCGGTTATTGAGCAATTGACCCGAAAGGATTCCTTCCACTTCCATATCTGTCCAGCCTTTCTCACCGGTACTGAGATTGGTTCCGATGTTCCAGTTGTTATTATCGATAATCTGTGAGAGTACATTGTTCAGTTGGCCGGATAGAGTAGAAGATAATACAGAGGACATCATGTCAGAGCTCTGCCGGTTACCTGTATTATTTTCCATGTAAAACTTACCAATACCTAACAGATAGAGTATCTGCATATTCATTTGTTCATCTGTGCTGATATAATTGCGTACCAGGGCCTGTACTTCATCACGTTCGTTGGGAAGCTCAATACCTAATTTAATAGAGGGGCGCAACAGGATGCCAGTAAGATTCATCATACAGTTTACACGGACATTGGGTTGTTGCACAACCACAGATGCATCTGGTATCAAGTCATTTAATGAGGCTGAGGGTACAGTGTAAGAGGCCTGTATATCCAATGTGGCATTAAGTGGCGGTCCATTGAAGGTAATAGTACTTCCGTCTTTGATAATAAAGTCCTTACGTATTACTTCCTGAAGGCTGAATTTATAGATACCCTGTTGAATGTGGTAGTTACCGAACATTTTCACATCTCCTTTATTATAGAACTCTACACGAATATTACCTGAACCCCGTCCACTGATATAATCACCGGCAACAGGATCCATAACAATTTTCATTGTAGCATCCGGTGTGGCATCTACTAATATGTTGAGACGGATGTCTGTCTGTGAATTTTTCTCTTCTTCTTTCTGTTGGGCTTGTTCATAGAATGAAATGATCTGTATCGAATCCTGTATGCTACGTCGTGGGGTTTTGTCTACAAACTTAATAAATTGATTACTGGTGGCCGAGGCAACAGTTCCTGTACTATATGTAAAGTTCGTATTCCGGTTGGTAGTCATTGCTATGTTCGCATCGAGCCCGTCTTGTGCATTACCTGCGAGCAGAGCGTTTCCAGTGGCATATACTGTACCATAGAAGGGGAAATCCGGAGATTCCTGTGTGTTCATTACCAGCATATTGTTGACCTGAATGTCGAATTGATACTTTATATTCTTGAAATGTTCGTAATGGAGATATCCATTCATTCTTCCCTGATGCCCTTCCATATCTGAAATATGGATGTGATCGAATGTGATTCCTTCCGGTGCCAGACGTATCGTGTCTTTTATGGCAAACGAGGTATTAAGTATATCAAATTTCATTGAGGCATCTGTCATTACGGCACCATCGAGATTTAATCCTTTGAATTTACCGTAAAAATGTACTTTTCCTGTAGCTCTTCCTTTAATATCCTGAGCTATAGACCGCATATAATGTTCCAGAAACTTAATATTCAGGTTTTCGGCATCAATGTTTAGATCAAGTCCGCTGGTAGGTTTGATCGGGTAGATGAACCCATCTACGTGAACTTTGGAAATATCTTTTTCTTGGATATGGGCATCCAGATAAATACCTTTCTTCTCATTGTCCCAAGCTCCATAAATATCTAAATCACCTAATAACCCTTTGTTCAATGTGAAACTACGGATAGACAGGCGCGTGTTGAGCACCGGCTTCTTCAGTATTCCACTGGCATAAGCCATACCGGTGGCATCTCCTTCAAAATTAACATCGTCTGAAATGCGTGCAATATCAAAAACATAACCGATATTGATATCTTTCAGATTAACTTTTACTGTATCCGCCGGATTGTCGGATACGCGTCCGTTGATTCGGATATAACGGTCCTGATGACTAAAATAGAAATCGTTAACATCAATTTTACCGGAATCCACCACTACTTGCGAAGGATGTACTTCCCAGATGGTATCATTTAAGATAACATCTGTCGGTTTTATGTCTACAATTGCTTTGAGCAAGGGTTTGTCTCCTTCTGTACGTAAGAATTGTGCTGCGGCAGCCAGTTGGCCGCTATATGTAACGGCAGCATTATTTCCCCAATTGATGGTAGTGTTTACAAGATCATCTTTAGCCTGTGCTTCCAGAGATAGGTTTACAGCTCCCTTCTTTTTTTGATTTGTAAAACGAACCCTGACTCTAAACTGGTCGGCAGGGTTCTCGCAAAGTAACAATCCCGATTCTAAGAAATTGTTTTTGTATTGTAGGCGTGGGAAGTATCCTTCCACACGCAAGCGTTTCATTCGGTCATTGACATATCCGTTAATGGTGGAATGGGTGTAAACCTTTAATGGAATATCAAAAATGGTGGATAAGATATCTGTATTATATATATTAATGTCAAAACTGAAATTGTTATCTGTCTCTATCGTTTTTTTAGGAGGAAGAATGAGCGAGGGGATATAACTGCGCAAAATGCCCATTACGCTGGAGGGTAGTGTATGGTACATGAAACGTCCTTTTACATTAGCAGTCAGAAACTCTGAGTTTAGAGTTAGTTGATTAATACCTGTTTGTTGTGTGGCGGACAGATGCATATTTTTCATAAAGAAATTTTTCTCGGGAGCTGTGAATTGCAAACTATCGATGTCTATATTACCGATCATCTGATCGATAGAGCCTCCCTTGAAGTTTGCTTTTACTTTTACGGAGAATGTTGCATCTTCGTATTTGGGTGTCAGGTTTAGTTCGTGTGGACGGAAATTGCTAACTGAGGCTGAAAAGTCAAAAGTAGGTACTTTCTCAGTCAGATTAATATCACCATTGATCGCAATAGTAGCGTTTTCGTCATTTAATGCAGCTTTACCATTGAATCCACCACGTTTGTATTCACCATCAAGAGTGATATTTTCATATTTATAATTACTATATTCAATAGCAGCTACTAAACCTTTCAACACGATGGAAGGGCGCTGTTTTTCATAATGACTGCCTTGTACGTCGAGATTGAAGGTGATTTCTCCTAACTTTTCATTATTCAGTAATTTTCCCAGTTCAAAATCTTTTGTTTTAACGGAACCGGAATAAGCAAACAGCCCCTTTTCTTTGTTAGAACTGAGTTTCAAGTCGGTTTTTACAGAGCCTATGTCTGTATGGAACAGACCGTATGTAACGAGGTCTGTGAAGTATCCGGAAATCTCTCCGTGAAAGGATACATCTCCTAAGCGCTCGAGTACAGGAGGAACTCCATTATAGTTTTTACTTAAATTGCGTACTAAAAAGCCAATGCCGGCACTATTGGCCGAAAGATTAGACATCTTACCAAAGACGAAAGCGTCTTGTGGGTGTGACAAGTCTTGCAGGGAAACATCTCCTAACAGATGGAACTGCTTACCGGCTTTTATTTCAAGTTTAGAGCAATTCAATTGGTCTATTGTACCATTAACATCCATATCGAGTTCGATCTGCTCTTTAAAATTGGATAGTGCCGGAACAAACGGAGAAATATCCTTTAATGTGATGTGTGAAGGCAATGTGTGGAAAGAGAATCGTACATTATTGGTAAATTGTTTAAATGCTCCCAAGCTATCGTAATTCAGATGAATAGTATCCATCTTTAAGGAAGTATTGGGCAAATCGATAACAAAATTATCAATAGACATTTCTTTATCATTGGCTACTAACTTCAGACTTAATTTTTTAAGTTCAAATCCGGATTGTTCATCTACGCTCAGCCGCTTGATTGAAGCGTTCACAGAGTCATTTTGCAGCGCTTTCAACGAGATGTTGGCTATAATGTTCTGTAAACGTACATGCTTGGCATTAAACTTTCCCGGAGTCTTTTCTTCAGAAAGTACATCATATGCCAGTTTTCCACGACGAATTAATATGGAATTGATACGCAAGTCGATATTTTTCTCTTTCTTAACAGTATCTTTGGATGCAAATGCGTCAAGGACAAATTTGAAGTTAGGTGGTGAATCCGGAGTTTTTTTGTTTAGATTGATGTTGAAACCAAACAACTGTACACTACTAATAGTTATTTTTCCTTTGAAAAGAGGAAGTATCTCAAACTTGGCAGAAAGACGGGTGACCTTCAACATTTCCTTTCCTGACTGGTCGTCAAGTAATACATCGTCGATAATGATACGGTTCAGCAGTCCCATATCTATTCTTCCAATAGTTAATTCGGTACCCATTACACGGGAGAGTTCTTTGGCTACGAATACAGCAAACTTCTGCTGAACAAAAGGTATGTTCAACAAAAGAATGACCCCGATATATACTCCCAGTACAATACCGAGTACCCAGCGTACAGTCTTTTTCAGCGTTCTGATAAGCGGTTACTTTTATTTTGCGAACAAAAATATAAAATAGTTCGTTATGAATCGTACTTTTATCATTACTTTTGCACCGTTTAAACATCAAAAAAACTATGAGTACAATAATATTAGGAATTGAGTCCTCTTGTGATGATACGTCGGCAGCCGTTATCAAGGATGGTTATTTGCTGTCGAATGTGGTATCCAGCCAGGCTGTTCATGAAGCGTATGGGGGTGTAGTGCCTGAGCTTGCTTCGCGTGCACATCAGCAAAATATAGTTCCGGTGGTACATGAAGCATTAAAACGTGCAGGGGTGACCAAGGAGGAATTGAGTGCTGTAGCTTTTACGCGTGGTCCGGGATTAATGGGGTCATTACTTGTGGGAGTTTCGTTTGCAAAAGGTTTTGCCCGTTCTTTAAATATACCAATGGTTGATGTTAATCATCTGACAGGTCATGTGTTAGCCCATTTTATTAAAGTAGAGGGTGAAGAAATTCAGCAGCCTAGCTATCCTTTTCTTTGCTTGCTTGTGTCGGGTGGAAATTCGCAGATAGTATTGGTGAAGGCATATAATGATATGGAAATTCTGGGGCAGACTATTGATGATGCTGCCGGAGAAGCAATTGACAAATGCTCAAAGGTGATGGGGCTCGGATATCCGGGAGGACCAATTATTGATAAATTAGCACGCCAGGGAAATCCGAAAGCATTTACTTTTAGTAAACCGCATATACCGGGACTGGATTATAGTTTTAGTGGATTGAAGACTTCCTTCCTTTATTCACTTCGTGATTGGATGAAGGATGATCCTGATTTCATTGAACATCATAAGGTAGATCTTGCAGCTTCACTGGAAGCAACAATTGTAGATATTCTTATGGATAAACTTCGAAAAGCTGCCAAGCAGTATAAAATAAATGAGGTAGCTGTAGCTGGTGGAGTATCTGCCAATAACGGATTGCGTAACTCTTTCCGTGAACATGCCGAAAAATATGGCTGGAAAATATTCATTCCTAAATTCAGTTATACTACAGATAATGCCGCAATGATTGCTATTACAGGTTACTTCAAGTATCTGGATCAGGACTTTTGTTCAATCGAACTTCCGGCTTATTCGCGTGTTACTTTGTGATATAAAAGAGATTTGTATTGAAAGAGGTTTCTAATTACAATTATCTGATTGGTATAAGTATGTTTGCAGAGATTATTACAATAGGCGATGAACTACTGATAGGGCAGGTTGTCGATACAAATTCGGCCTGGATGGGGCGTGAGTTGAATAAAGTTGGCATTGAGGTGATTCGTGTTGTTTCTGTCCGTGATCGTGCGGATGAAATAACTGAGGCTGTAGACGATGCGATGAATAGGGCCGATATTGTATTGATGACTGGTGGATTGGGGCCTACGAAAGATGATATAACCAAACAGACGTTATGTGCTTATTTTGATACGGAGTTAGTGTTTAGTGAAGAGGTATTTGAAAATATCAAGCGTGTATTGGCAAGTAAGATACCGATGAATGCGTTAAATAAGAGCCAGGCAATGGTTCCGAAAGATTGCCTTGTGATAAATAACCGGGTAGGTAGTGCGTCCGTTAGTTGGTTTGAAAAAAATGGTAAGGTATTGGTATCTATGCCGGGTGTGCCTCAGGAAATGATTACTGTGATGAGCGAAGAGGTAATTCCTCGTTTGCGTCAGAAATTTGATACAGATGTTATTATACATAAGACTTTTACCGTAAAGAATTATCCTGAATCTGTCTTGGCAGAAAAACTTGAATCATGGGAAGAGGCTTTGCCTAAATCTATAAAATTGGCCTATTTGCCTAAACCCGGTATTATTCGGCTTCGGCTTACAGGGCGTGGAAGGGATAAAGAAGAGGTGCAATCTCAGATTTCCGTTGAAGGGTGTAAACTGAAGTATATTTTGGGAGATGCTGTTTTTGATGAAGAAGATACTCCACTTGAAATACTTATTGGAAATTTGCTAAGAGAGAAGAATTTGACCGTATCCACCGCAGAGAGTTGTACGGGAGGAAGCATTGCTGCTAAATTAACTTCCGTGCCTGGGAGTTCGGATTACTTTAAAGGAGGGATTGTTGCTTATTCTAATGAAATTAAGGAATCGTTGTTGGGGGTGTCGTCTGAAACGCTCAAAAAACAGGGGGCTGTCAGTGAAGAAACTGTGATTGAAATGGTAAAAGGTGCGATGAAAGCGTTGAAAACTGATTGCGCCGTTTCAACTTCAGGAATAGCCGGTCCTAGTGGAGGGACAAAAGAGAAACCGGTGGGGACCGTTTGGATTGCTGCTGCCTATAAAAATGAAATTCGAACAATGAAACAAGATACAGACCGTGGGAGAGAGATGAATGTCGAGAGAGCTGGGAATAATGCCTTTTTGTTACTTCTGGACCTTCTAAAATAAAGAAAAAGTGTACTGTATAACGAATTATTTTAAGAATTACTTGTTTTATATCTATAAAAGTGCTTACTTTGCGCTCTGTTTGAAATAAGTATAGATAAAAACTATAAAAATAAGATAGAAATGTCGAAGATTTGTCAAATTACCGGAAAGAAAGCCATGATTGGCAACAATGTTTCACACTCAAAGAGAAGAACAAAGAGAACCTTTGATTTGAACTTGTTTAACAAGAAGTTCTATTATGTAGAACAGGACTGCTGGATCAGCCTTAGCCTTTGTGCTGCTGGTTTGCGCATTATTAACAAAAAAGGATTGGATGCTGCACTGAACGATGCAGTTGCTAAAGGGTATTGTGATTGGAAAACCATTAAAGTGATTGGCTAAACGTAGAGGAGAAAACTGATTATGGCAAAGAAAGCAAAAGGTAATAGAGTACAGGTGATTCTGGAATGTACAGAACATAAAGATAGCGGTATGCCGGGAACATCTCGTTATATCACAACAAAAAATAGAAAGAATACTACAGAAAGACTTGAGTTGAAGAAATACAACCCTATTCTGAAGAGAGTAACAGTTCACAAGGAAATTAAATAATAAAAGATAGAGAATAACCCATGGCAAAGAAAACAGTAGCAAGTTTGCACGAAGGATCTAAAGAAGGTCGTTCTTATACTAAGGTTATCAAAATGGTTAAGTCTCCGAAAACTGGTGCTTACATTTTTGATGAACAGATGGTTCCTAACGAAAAGGTACAAGACTTTTTCAAGAAATAATAGATTGCGGTTGCCCTGCAATTAAAAAATCCTCTCATGTTGTTATTGGGGGGATTTTTTTGTAGTTATAGATTTGTGAATCTTTATTTGTAATTCTATAAATAAAAAAGAGCTCTTCTGAACAGTTTGAAATGCTTTCTTGTTGTTGTTTGAAGTTTACTAAAACGTTGTGGAGTTTCAATTTTTTTGCCTCACTTTTTAGTTTTTCATTACTTTATTATATCTTTGTAGCATAATGTATTATACAAATAGTAAGTATCATGGGATTTTTTAGTTTTTTTTCAAAGGAAAAGAAGGAAACTTTAGATAAAGGATTATCTAAAACCAAGGAAAGCGTGTTCAGTAAGATAGCCCGTGCAGTAGCCGGTAAGTCAAAAGTGGACGACGAAGTGTTAGATAATTTGGAAGAGGTGCTCATTACTTCTGATGTAGGTGTAGAGACTACATTAAACATCATTAAGCGTATTGAAAAACGTGCTTCAAATGATAAATATGTAAACACACAAGAACTTAATACTATTCTTCGTGATGAAATAGCTGCATTGCTGACAGAGAATAACTCTGATGATGTAGCTGATTTTGATGTGCCAATAGATAAGAAGCCATATGTAATTATGGTAGTGGGTGTTAATGGGGTAGGCAAGACTACTACTATTGGAAAATTGGCATATCAGTTTAAGAAAGCCGGAAAATCAGTGTACTTGGGTGCTGCGGATACATTCCGTGCTGCTGCCGTGGAGCAATTGGTTATTTGGGGTGAAAGAGTAGGAGTACCTGTTATTAAGCAAAAAATGGGTTCTGATCCCGCTTCCGTAGCATACGATACACTAAGTTCGGCTGTTTCCAATGGTGCTGATGTGGTTATTATTGATACTGCCGGGCGCTTGCATAATAAGGTAGGATTGATGAATGAACTGACAAAGATCAAGAACGTTATGAAGAAAGTTGTACCTGATGCTCCTAATGAGGTTTTGTTGGTGCTTGATGGTTCTACCGGGCAAAATGCTTTTGAGCAAGCGAAACAATTTACATTGGCAACAGAGGTTACAGCTATGGCTATTACCAAATTAGATGGTACAGCTAAAGGGGGAGTCGTGATTGGTATTTCTGATCAGTTTAAAATTCCTGTAAAGTATATCGGTTTGGGGGAAGGTATGGAAGACTTGCAGGTTTTCCGTAAAAAAGAATTTGTAGATTCCTTGTTTGGAGAGAATGCATGAAGAGAAAGACTATAGATATTATAACCTTAGGGTGTTCTAAAAATTTGGTAGATTCAGAACAGTTGATGCGTCAACTGAACGAAGCTGGATATAACGTTACTCATGATTCTGAGAAACCTGAAGGAGAAATTGCAGTAATAAATACCTGTGGCTTTATAGGTGATGCAAAAGAGGAGTCTATTAATATGATTCTTGATTTTGCTCAGGAGAAGGAAGAAGGGAATCTGGAGAAATTATTCGTGATGGGATGTTTGTCGGAACGATACTTAAAAGAACTGGCAATCGAAATTCCCCAGGTTGATAAATTTTATGGAAAGTTTAATTGGAAAGAACTGCTGAAAGATCTGGGTAAAGCCTATCACGATGAATTACACATTGAACGAACATTAACTACTCCCGGTCATTATGCTTATCTGAAAATCTCGGAAGGGTGTGACCGCAAATGCTCGTATTGTGCTATTCCTATAATAACAGGACACCATGTGTCACGGCCGATTGAAGAAATACTGGATGAGGTGAAATATCTTGTGTCTCAGGGCGTGAAAGAGTTTCAGGTTATAGCACAAGAGCTTACTTATTACGGAATTGACTTGTATAAGAAACAAATGCTTCCGGAATTGATAGAACGTATTTCTGATATTCCTGGGGTAGAATGGATTCGTCTGCATTATGCTTATCCAGCTCATTTCCCTACAGATCTTTTTCGTGTAATGCGTGAGCGTGATAATGTATGTAAATATATGGATATCGCTTTGCAGCATATTAGTGATAATATGTTGGAGCATATGCGTAGGCATGTAACAAAGGAGGATACTTATCGGTTAATAGAACAGTTTCGTAAAGAAGTTCCCGGTATTCATTTGCGCACTACCCTGATGGTAGGGCATCCGGGAGAAACGGAGGCTGATTTTGAAGAATTGAAAGAGTTCGTTCGTAAGGCACGTTTTGACAGAATGGGAGCTTTTGTATATTCAGAAGAGGAGGGGACTTATGCTGCCGAGCATTATGAAGATTCTGTTTCTGCAGAAGAAAAGCAAGCTCGTTTGGATGAATTGATGGATATTCAGCAAGGGATATCATCTGAGTTAAGTGCTGCGAAAGTGGGTAAGCAACTAAAAGTAATTATTGATCGTATTGAGGGAGATTATTATATTGGACGTACGGAGTTCGATTCTCCGGAAGTGGATCCGGAAGTTTTGATTAATCGTGCGGACCAAACGCTTCTGATTGGTCACTTTTATCAGATAGAGGTGATTGATTCTGATGATTTTGATCTTTTTGGAAAGATTATTTAAAGTATTCTTTCATGGAATTTGTTTATTTGCTTAATAATGACTAATATAGCGTCGTACTTTAAAAACTTTTGGATTTGAATAATAAAGATTTTATTTCAGAGTTATCGCGTAGGTTAGGATATACAATTAAGGATACATCCGAATTAGCATCCTCTTTATTGTCGGGTATGACCCAGGAATTACAAGAGGGAAATGTAGTTACAATACAGGGTTTTGGAACCTTTGAAGTAAAGAAGAAAGCAGAACGTATTACAGTCAATCCAACAACGAAGCAACGAATGCTTGTTCCTCCTAAATTGGTTTTGACATACAGACCGAGTGCCCAATTAAAAGATAAGTTTAAATAAAAGTTCACTCTCATGAATGAAAGGTTATATCTGCAGAATTTTATAGACTTATTATCTGAGAAATACGGCATGGATAAAAAAGATGCCGATAAATTTGTTAAAGAGTTCTTTCTTTTGATAGAAGAAGCTCTTGAACAGGACAGGTCTGTGAAAATTAAAGGCTTTGGTACTTTCAAACTGGTAGATGTGGAAAGCAGGGAGAGTGTGAAGGTTAATACGGGTGAACGATTTCAGATACAAGGTTATACAAAGGTTTCCTTTATTCCGGATGGTTCATTACGTGATATTATTAATAAGCCATTTTCTCATTTTGAAACGGTAGTGTTGAATGAAAAGACTGTTTTGGAAGATACTCCGGTGATGGATTTGGATGATGATGGGGAATTGACAGAAGAGGAATCTGTATCCCAGAGTGTGGGGAGAGTGAATACTGAAGAAAGCATCGGGGAAGTAGAGAGTGCTGAGGAAATAGTTGAAGAAGAAAAGTCTTCGATAGAGGAAAAGGAGCAAGACGTTTCTGCTGTGGGAAATACTTCAGTGGCGACAGAAGGACAAGATACGGTAGATGAAGTTGCTACTGAGGAAGATACGGCGGTTACTGAAGTTGTAGTACCGAAAATAGAAGAGGCGAAAAATGAAATAATAGTTGGTGAAAAAGGAGTTTCAGACGATATTATTATGGAGAAAGAAGCTACTCCTTCTGTAAATCAACCTTCTCAATTGGATAAGGAAAAAACAACAGATCCAGAGAATTCTCAATCAGTAGCTCCAAAGTTGTCTGCAGAAGAAATAATAGCCCGGGAATTGGCTGTTTCAACAGTGGCGAATGAAGTGCCGGTTAAAAGAAAAAGTAAACCCAAGCAGGTGAAATCTGAAAGGTCTCCGGTACCTTATCTTATTGCGATCATCGTTATTGTATTATTGCTTTGTGGAGGGGCTTTGCTTTTCATCTATTATCCTGATCTTTTTGATTCTTCGGACAGAATTGAAAAAGTGAAGGAAATGGAAAAAGCTGTTCAGCCTACTTCGGAACCGGTTATTCTTCAAGATACAATAGTCAGAGAAGATACGGTTGCTGAAGTTGTTCCTCCTGTGAAAGAAGAAATTCCGGTGGCTGTTCCTGTATCTAAAAAAGAACCGGAAACAGTGAAGAAAGATGCAGGTAAATCGACAACAGCTAAGTCTGTTCCTTTCAAGCCGGATTCTGTTAGTTATATTATAACGGGAACTAAAACTACATATACTATCAAAGAAGGGGAAACATTAACAAGAGTTGCTTTACGTTTTTATGGAACTAAAGCTTTGTGGCCATACATTGTAAAACACAATCCGGGAGTTATTAAAAATCCCGATAATGTGCCGTATGGAACTACAATTAAGATCCCTGAATTAGTAAGGAAATAATAACCCGGACTTTTTACTTCGCCTGAATGTATACATGTTTGTTTCATTCAGGCGGAGTTTTTTGTATAGGAACGAAATGTTATGGAACTGCTAAACCATATAAAAGTACCTTAATCTAAAGGTTTCGCATTGTTTTTTAATAAAAATTAGTTGCAATGGTTAATTTTATGGCGTACTTTTGGAATCGAATTAAAAAGCCTTACACAAACAAGAGGCTTATTTATTATTTGTGGTAATTAAACAATAAAATATTAAGTATTTATGGCTGAATCAATTGATATCCGCGAACTGAATGAGCGGATTGAAAGACAAAGTGCTTTCGTTACCAATCTTACAACAGGCATGGACCAGATTATTGTTGGTCAGAAACATTTGGTAGAGTCGCTGCTTATTGGACTTCTTTCTGACGGGCATGTACTGTTGGAAGGTGTGCCTGGTTTGGCAAAGACATTAGCAATCAAAACGTTGGCATCATTGATTGATGCACAATATAGTCGTGTACAATTTACCCCCGACTTATTGCCTGCTGACGTTATTGGTACAATGGTTTACAGTCAGAAAGACGAATCATTTCAGGTAAAAAAAGGTCCTGTTTTTGCTAATTTTGTATTGGCTGATGAAATAAACCGTGCACCGGCTAAAGTACAGAGTGCTTTGCTTGAAGCGATGCAGGAACGTCAGGTTACTATTGGTAAACAAACTTTTCTTTTGCCTGAACCTTTCTTAGTATTGGCTACTCAAAATCCGATTGAGCAAGAAGGTACTTATCCGTTGCCGGAAGCACAGGTAGACCGTTTTATGTTGAAGGTGGTCATTGATTATCCGAAGTTGGAAGAAGAAAAATTGATTATTCGTCAGAATATTAATGGTGAGAAATTTAATGTAAAGCCTATTCTCAAGGCAGATGAAATTCTTGAGGCTCGTAAAGTCGTTCGTCAGGTTTATCTGGATGAGAAAATAGAGCGTTATATTGTAGATATTGTATTTGCGACACGTTATCCTGAGAAATATGACTTGAAGGAGTTGAAAGATATGATTGGATTTGGTGGTTCTCCACGTGCTTCTATTAATCTTGCGTTGGCTGCGCGTACGTATGCATTCATTAAACGACGTGGGTATGTAATACCGGAAGATGTGCGTGCTGTAGCTCATGATGTACTTCGTCATCGTATTGGTTTGACGTATGAGGCAGAAGCCAGCAATATAACTTCAGATGAAATTATCAGTAAGATATTGAATAAAGTTGAAGTGCCTTAACTTTGATTGAGTGATGAATAATTCTCGATTTTCAAATCTCAATTCTCAATTAAATAGATGGAAACAAGTGAAATATTAAAAAAGGTCCGTCAGATTGAAATAAAGACGCGTGGATTGTCTAACAATATTTTTGCAGGTCAGTATCATTCGGCTTTCAAAGGTAGAGGTATGGCGTTTTCAGAGGTGCGTGAATATCAGTTTGGTGACGATATTCGTGATATCGACTGGAATGTGACTGCGCGTTTTAATAAACCCTATATTAAGGTGTTTGAAGAAGAACGTGAGCTGACAGTGATGTTGATGGTTGATGTTTCCGGTAGTTTGGAATTTGGTACTGTTAAGCAGATGAAGAAAGATATGATAACTGAGATTGCTGCAACATTGGCATTTTCGGCTATTCAGAACAATGATAAAATTGGTGTAATCTTTTTCTCTGATCGAATAGAGAAGTTCATTCCTCCTAAGAAAGGACGTAAACATATTCTTTATATAATTCGTGAATTAATTGATTTTAAACCTGAAAGCCGTCGTACAAATATTCGGTTAGCATTGGAGTACTTGACGAATGTAATGAAAAGGCGTTGTACTGCTTTTATTCTATCTGATTTTATTGATCAAGAAAATTTCAAGAATGCCATGACGATTGCCAACCGGAAGCATGATGTAGTAGCCGTTCAGGTTTACGATAGGCGTGTGGCTGAACTTCCACCAATAGGATTGATGAAAATTAAAGATGCCGAAACCGGGCATGAACAATGGATTGATACTTCATCGAAAGCAGTTCGTCAGGCACATCACAATTGGTGGGTAAGTAAACAGGATGAACTGAGTGATATCTTTACTAAAAGTAATGTAGATTCAGTATCGGTACGTACAGATCAGGACTATGTAAAGGCGTTGTTGAACTTGTTTGCCAAACGAAATTAACGGAAAGACAATGAATAGAAATAGTTTTCTAATAATACTGTTGTTTTTGTTATCTGGTAGGGCTGTTGCACAGTCTGTTACTGTTGAAGCTAAAATAGATTCTTTGCAGATTCTCATTGGAGAACAGGCAAAGATACAATTACAGGTAGCAATGGATGCAAAGCAGCGAGCTGTTTTGCCTGCTTATACTGATACAATAGTACGCGGAGTTGAAATTGTGGAAACTGCTAAACCGGATACACAATTCTTGAATGATCGTCAGCGATTGTTGATCACACAAGAATATACTGTAACATCTTTTGATTCTGCTCTTTACTATTTACCTCCAATGGTGGTGACGGTTGATAATAAAGAGTATAAGTCGAAGGCATTAGCATTGAAAGTGTACTCAATGCCAGTGGATACCTTGCATCCGGATCAATTCTTTGGGCAGAAAGCCGTAATGAAAGCTCCTTTTGTTTGGGAAGATTGGTATGGACTAATCGGATGTTCATTCCTTGCATTACCGCTACTTGCTTTGCTTATTTATTTTATCATACGTATTCGTGATAATAAGCCAATTATACGTAAGGTGAAAGTAGAGCCCAAATTGCCTCCACATCAGGCTGCTATGAAAGAGATCGAACGTATTAAGAATGAGAAGGTATGGCAAAAAGGACTTCCGAAGGAATATTACACGGAACTTACAGATACTCTTCGTACTTATATAAAAGATCGTTTTGGTTTCAATGCGTTAGAGATGACTTCTTCGGAAATCATTGATAATCTGATGGAAATGAATGATAAAGAAGCTATTGCAGATTTGAAGGAGCTCTTCCAAACGGCGGATTTAGTAAAGTTTGCTAAGCATGATCCTCAAATGAATGAGAATGATGCCAATCTGATTAATGCTATTGATTTTATTAATGAAACTAAGCAGCCTGATGAGGAGAACCAGAAGCCGCAACCAACGGAGATTACGATTATAGAAAAACGTTCATTGCGTGCTAAGATATTGCTTATTTGTGGCATTGTTTTATTATCAGTAGCTCTTGTAGGTACTTTTGTATATATTGGAATGCAACTTTATAATCTCTTTGCTTAAAGGAGCATTTCTCAATCGTGAATAGTAAATTGTAAAATCGTAAATAGAATGGTTTTTGCCAATATTGAATATTTATTTTTGCTGCTGTTGCTCATACCTTATATCGTATGGTATGTTTTAAAGTGGAAGAAAAGCCAGGCAACGCTTCAAATTTCGGATGCCCGGGTATATGCACATACACCAAAAAGTTATAAGAACTATTTGTTGCATGTACCATTTGGACTTCGAATCATAGCATTGATATTGATTATTCTGGTACTTGCCCGACCTCAGACTACGGATAACTGGCAAAATAGCGAAATAGAGGGTATTGATATTATGCTTGCTATTGACGTATCTACCAGTATGCTTGCTGAGGATTTAAAGCCTAATAGATTGGAAGCCGCTAAAGATGTAGCAGCTGAATTTATTAATGGACGTCCGAATGACAATATTGGTTTGACTTTATTTGCTGGTGAAAGTTTCACGCAGTGTCCTTTAACAGTGGATCATGCAGTGTTGCTCAACTTGTTTCAAAGCATTAAATGTGGTATTGTGACAGACGGGACAGCAATAGGTATGGGTATTGCTAATGCAGTTACGCGTTTGAAAGATAGTAAAGCTAAATCAAAGGTTATTATTTTGTTAACTGACGGTACGAATAATAAAGGAGATATTTCTCCTTTAACTGCTGCTGAGATAGCTAAGAGTTTTGGTATTCGCGTATATACAATTGGTGTCGGTACAAATGGCATGGCTCCTTATCCGTATCCGATAGGAAATTCTGTGCAGTATGTAAATATACCTGTTGAAATTGACGAAAAGACGTTGACTGAGATTGCAGGTACAACAGACGGAAATTATTTCCGGGCTACCAGTAATTCAAAGTTGAAAGAGGTTTATGAAGAAATTGATAAACTGGAAAAAACAAAGTTGAGTGTTAAAGAATATAGCAAACGTCAGGAAGAATATCGCTGGTTTGCCTTAGCAGCTTTTCTTTGTATATTGCTTGAGGTACTGTTGCGTAACTCAATTCTTAAGAAGATTCCATAGTATAAATGTGATTTCAATCGTAAATTGTAAATCGTAAAATTTAAATAGAAAGATGTTTCGATTTGAAGAACCTGCATATTTATATCTGTTGCTGCTATTACCGTTATTAGCTGTTTTCTATCTGTATTCTAATTACAGAAAGCGAAAAGCTATTCGTCGTTTTGGTGATCCGGTATTGATGGCACAACTTATGCCTGACGTTTCCAAATATCGTCCGGATGTGAAATTTTGGTTGATTTTTGCTGCAATCGGATTGTTTGCTGTATTGTTGGCACGTCCGCAGTTTGGTTCAAAACTGGAAACAGTGAAACGTAAAGGAGTAGAGGTAATAATTGCACTTGATATCTCTAACTCTATGTTGGCGCAGGATGTTCAACCAAACCGTTTGGAAAGAGCCAAGCGTCTTATTTCTAGATTGGTAGATGAAATGGAAAATGACAAGGTAGGTATGATTGTGTTTGCAGGTGATGCTTTTACCCAACTTCCGATTACAAGTGATTATATTTCTGCTAAAATGTTTCTAGAGTCTATTAATCCTTCGCTGATCTCTAAACAGGGAACTGCCATCGGAGCTGCTATCAATCTTGCAACACGTAGTTTCACTCCGCAAGAAGGAGTAGGGCGGGCTATTATTGTCATTACTGATGGTGAGAATCATGAAGGAGGAGCTGTGGAAGCTGCTAAGGCTGCGGCTGAAAAAGGAATCCAAGTGAGTGTATTAGGAATAGGACTTCCTGATGGGGCTCCGATTCCCGTTGAAGGAACGAACGATTTTCGTCGTGATCGGGATGGAAATGTAGTGGTAACTCGACTTAATGAAGCTATGTGTCAGGAAATCGCTAAAGATGGTAAGGGTATATATGTACGTGTTGATAATTCCAATTCTGCTCAAAAAGCTATTAACCAGGAAATTAATAAAATGGCAAAATCAGATGTTGAATCCAAGGTATATACAGAATTCAACGAGCAGTTCCAAGCTATTGCATGGATTATTTTGCTTTTATTATTAGCTGAGATGTTGATATTGGAACGTAAGAATCCGTTGTTTAAGAACATTCATTTGTTCTCTAATAAGAAGTAATTATGCTTATGTCAAAAAGTAAATATATTCTGTTCATTCTGTTTGTGATACTGGCAGCTGGAGCTTCAGCACAAAAGATAGAGAGAGACTATATCCGTAAAGGAAATCGTTTGTTTAACGATAGTGTATTTGTAGACGCTGAAGTGAATTATCGGAAGGCATTGGAAGTAAATCCCAAGTCAACAGTGTCAATGTATAATTTGGGTAATACATTGTCTCAGCAGCAGAAATTTAAAGATGCTATGGAGCAATATGTGGCTGCTGGTAAGATTGAGAAAGATAAAATGAAACTGGCACATATTTATCATAATATGGGTGTTTTATTTCAGGCGGGGAAAGATTATGCTCAGGCTGTAGAAGCTTATAAAATGTCGTTGCGAAATAATCCTAAAGATGATGAAACTCGTTATAATCTGGCATTGGCACAGAAAATGTTAAAGGATCAGCAACAGAATCAGCAAAACCAGGACCAAAATCAAGATCAGAATAAGGATGAGCAGGAAAAGAAGCAGGATCAGCAAAAAGATCAGAATAAGCAAAATGATCAAAAGAAAGATGATCAGCAACAGCAGCCACCCAAGCCTGAGAAGAAAGATAATGAGATGTCGAAGGAAAATGCTGAACAACTCCTTAATTCTGTGATGCAGGACGAAAAGGATACCCAGGATAAAGTTAAAAAACAGCAGCAGGTAACCCAGGGAGGTCGTCTCGAAAAAGATTGGTAATAATAAAGTAAGATGATAAAAACTTCAAAAGAAATGAGAAAACTGATTTTCTTATTGATAATATTCGTAGTAGCAAGCACTAATGTCTTTGCCGATGGTAAAGTATCGTTTACTGCATCAGCGCCTGATGTAGTAGTGGTGGGAGACCAGTTCAGGTTATCTTATACAGTGACTACGCAGAAGGTGAGAGACTTTCGTGCACCATCTATCAAAGGGTTTGATGTATTGATGGGACCTACTCGAAGTACATTTAGTAATACGCAAATAATTAATGGTGCGATGTCTTCAGAAAAAGGAATCACATTTACCTATATTCTGATGGCAACAACTGAAGGTGATTATTCTATTTCTGGTGCAACAATTACGGCAGATGGAGATCAAATGGTTTCTAACTCTGTAAAAATAAAAGTGCTTCCACCCGATCAGAGTGCAGCTGCAACTTCAAGTGGTGCGGCTACTCAGGGGAATAGTTCTTCTGGCAGAAATTCTTCTGCAAGTGTTTCCAGTCAAGACCTGTTTGTAACAGCAACAGCTACAAAAACAACTGTTTATGAGCAAGAGGCTTTTCTGCTGACTTATAAAATTTATACACGTGAAAGCCAGTTGCAATTTGATAATGTGAAATTACCGGATTTTAAAGGTTTTCATTCGCAGGAAATAGAACGTCCATCCAATGCAAAATGGTCGCAAGAGCATTATAAAGGGAGAAACTATTATACTACTGTTTTTCGACAGTTTGTGTTATTTCCACAACAGTCCGGAAAGCTCACAATTGAGCCGGCACGGTTTGATGCCTCTGTTGCGAAAGCAGTACGGAGTGCCGATCCGTTTGATGCATTCTTTAATGGAGGCAGTAACGTTGTTGAAGTGAAGAAAGTACTTACAACTCCGGCTATTACAATCAATGTGAATGCTCTTCCTGCCGGGAAACCTGCTGATTTCTCAGGTGGAGTAGGAGAGTTTACTATTAGTTCTTCAATAAATAGTAAGGATGTAAAAACAAATGATGCAATCACGATTAAGTTGGTAATTTCCGGTACAGGAAATTTAAAATTGCTTTCAAATCCGGAGGTGAAATTTCCGGAAGATTTCGAAGTGTATGACCCCAAAGTAGATAGCCAAGTTCGTTTGACATCGAGCGGGTTGTCTGGTAATCGTGTGATTGAATATTTAGCAATTCCGCGTCATCCAGGTAATTATAAGATACCGGCTGTAACATTCTCTTATTTCGATATTAAATCCAAGTCTTATAAGACGTTGAAAACAGAAGACTATGAAATAAAAGTAGAGAAAGGTGCTGGTAATGCGGATCAAGTGATTGCGAATTTCACAAATAAAGAAGACCTGAAAGTTTTGGGTGAAGATATTCGTTATATTAAGTTGAAAGATGTAACGCTTCAACCTAAGGGAAGTTTCTTCTATGGTTCATTCACTTACTGGTTGTTCTACATAATTCCTGCCATTGCTTTCATTATATTCTTTATTATTTATCGTAAGCAGGCAGCCGAGAATGCTAATGTGGCTAAAATGCGTACGAAGAAGGCAAATAAGGTAGCTACAAAGCGTATGAAACTGGCAGGTAAACTGCTTGCTGAAAATAAGAAAGAAGCATTCTATGATGAAGTATTGAAAGCTTTGTGGGGATATATAAGTGATAAACTGAATATCCCGGTATCTCGCTTATCAAAGGATAATGTGGAAGAGAAATTGAGAAATCATGGAGTAAGTGATGAATTGATTAAAGAGTTTTTGGATGCTTTAAATGAATGTGAATTTGCACGTTTTGCTCCGGGAGATGAAAGCCAGGCTATGGATAAAGTCTATTCGTCATCTTTGGCTGTGATGAGTAAGATGGAGAATTCAATAAAACATTAAATTAGAAGAGATTAACATCATGAAAAAAATATTGTTTTTTGCATTTAGTTTATTGGTTTCAATAGCTTCTATTGGACAGAACTCGTTGAAGACAGACTCTTTGCAGGCTGTAGAAACAGACTCGATAAGTGCTGGTATGCAACAGTTCTCTTCTAAACTGGAAGATGTTACAAAAGCTGAAGGAGACAGTGCATATATGAGAAACGATTATATTTCTGCTATTCAGATTTATGAGGCGCTGTTGAGTAAAGGTGAAGCTGCAGATGTTTACTATAACCTTGGGAATAGTTATTATAAAGCCGGTGATATTGCCAAAGCAATATTGAATTACGAACGTGCTTTACTGCTTCAACCAGGTAATAGTGATATTCGTGCTAATTTAGAGATAGCACGTTCCAAAACGATTGATAAAGTAGAAGCTGTTCCGGAAATCTTTTTTGTTTCCTGGATAAATTCTTTAGTTAATAGTATGAGCGTAGATGCATGGGCTGTGTGGGGTGTTGCTTGTTTTATATTATTGATTATATCTCTTTATTTCTTTATTTTCTCAAAGCAGATTGTATTGAAGAAAGCGGGCTTTATATGTGGGATCATTTTTCTGGTTGTAGTTGTTTTAACGAATATATTTGCCGGACAACAGAAAGACGAATTATTGAACCGTAATAATGCTATCGTGATAAATCCGAGTGTTACAGTTCGTAGTACTCCCAGTGACAGCGGAACGAGTTTGTTTATTCTTCATGAAGGACATAAAGTAGATGTAAAAGATAATTCCATGAAAGACTGGAAAGAAATACGTTTAGAAGATGGTAAAGTGGGATGGATACCCGCTTCTGCAATCGAAATAATATAGGAATAATAATTAAAATAAAAGTAAAAATCCCCGTGTAGATATGTCTACATGGGGATTTTGCTATATAATATCTATCTAAAATTGTATTTTATCTAATATAGTAAAAAAATAGGTAAATAGTTTGTTTTATCTTTTTTTTTTCTTAAGTTTATAGCGTGATAATGATTCACATTAGTATTAACCATTAAATTTATGTGACATGAGGACAATAACATTCAATGAGCTTCGTAAAATTAAAGATTCATTGCCCAGCGGTAGCATGCATAGAATAGCTGATGAACTTGGTCTACACGTAGATACAGTACGCAATTTCTTCGGCGGACATAATTTTAAAGAGGGTAAAAGTGTCGGAATACATTTAGAGCCCGGTCCGGACGGTGGGTTAGTGATGATTGACGATACTACCGTACTTGACCGGGCTCTTCGCATTCTTGATGAACTAAATATGAGTATGCAAAGAGAAGAAGCTACCGAACCTGTGCAGGCTTAATGAAAAGATATACTTGCAGAATCCCAATTGAATCAAAACAATTGGGATTTCTTATTTGTTAAATTCATATATATAATAATGGATTATGGAAGACAAATTAGTTACTTTAGCTATTCTGACTTATACAAAAGCTCAGATATTGAAAAATGTCCTTGAAAATGAGGGTATTGAGACGTATATTCATAATGTGAATCAGATTCAACCAGTTGTTTCATCAGGTGTCCGATTACGCATAAAAGAAAGTGATTTACCAAGGGCGCTCAAGATTACAGAGAGTTCTGTTTGGTTAGCCGAAAGTATAGTGGGAGAGAAGACACCTAATGTTGAGGATGATAATGAGAGTAGGAAGATACTTATTCCAGTAGACTTTT
The DNA here is from genome assembly GCA_000613465.1 of Bacteroides nordii WAL 11050 = JCM 12987. Classification (GTDB taxonomy): domain Bacteria; phylum Bacteroidota; class Bacteroidia; order Bacteroidales; family Bacteroidaceae; genus Bacteroides; species Bacteroides nordii. The sequence goes on along the minus strand of BAJA01000045.1, from coordinate 12,869 downwards.
CTAATTATTCGATTAAAGCATGTGAATTCGGTTTTAACTTGGCTAAAGCCTATGGAGCCGAAGTTTTATTATTGCATGTATATTTTACACCTATATATGCATCTTCGTTGCCTTATGGTGATGTGTTTAACTACCAGATAAGTGACGAGGAGACGGTTAAAATGATTTTACAAAAAGTTCATTCGGATTTGAATGCGTTAGCTGATAAAATAAAAGAGAAAGTAGCTTCCGGGGAGTTTCCGGATGTAAAATATACTTGTGTATTGCGTGAAGGAATACCTGAAGAGGAGATTTTACGCTATTCAAAAGAACAACATCCGCGTATTATAATAATGGGTACTCGTGGTAAGAGTCAGAAAGATCTTGATTTGATTGGTAGTGTTACTGCTGAAGTGATTGAACGCAGTCGTACTGCAGTATTGGCTATTCCAGAAAACACGCCATTTAGAGAATTCGGTGCTGTGAAGCGGGTTGCTTTTATGACTAATTTTGATCAAAGGGATTTAATAGCTTTTGATTCCTTTATAAATGCTTGGAAACCTTTTAATTTCGTCGTATCTTTGATTTATCTTGCTGATGTTAAAGAAGCAAAAGATACTTGGAATGAAATAAAGTTGGCTGGTATTAAAGAATATTTCCAAAAACAATATCCGGAACTTGAAATTCATTATGATGTGGTGATGAATGATGATTTCCTTAAAAGTTTTGACGGATATATTAAAGCCAATAAAATCGATATTATCACGTTGACTTCTTATAAAAGAAATATATTTGCTCGTTTGTTTAATCCAAGTATTGCCCGGAAAATGATTTTCCATTCAGATACACCATTACTTGTTATTAACGGATGATCAGAAGAAAAAAATAAGGCATTTAAAATAATGGAATAATCTTCATTATGTTTAATATAAAAAGGCAATTTGTTCGTAAAGAGTAAGTTGCCTTTTTATATGGTTGAAAGTTACTATTCATCAATTACTCTCCTATTATATATAGATCCTATCAAGTGTAAAAAGAAACGGCTGAAATATTAATTATTCCAGCCGTTCATGCTATTTTTGGGAAATATCAAATTGAATTTTAGTTATTCATCAACTTTTCAATTTCGTCAAATTCAGTACCCATGTTTAAATTATAGTAAACTCTATAAAGACCCGGTGCCCACAAATCTTTCTGATCAGGTTTCAGTTCTCTCGCCTTTTCATAATAAGGTTTTGCTTCTTCATAGAATTTTTTGATAGTAGCTTGAGCTTGTGCATACTTAGGATCGTTAACATCCGTAGTAGACTGATCTGCAAAATCCTGAGCTTTCATCAGCAATACTAAACCTAAGTTTGAATAAGCTTCTGCATATTGAGGATCAACTTCAATTGTTTTTTTGTAGAAATCAAGTGCTTTATCATAATCTTTCATATTGTGATAAAGATATGCCTTCACATACAGATACAATTTGTTATTAGGATCTTTAGCCAACATACCGTCAGCAAATTCCATTGCTTTTTCTGGTTGGTTAGAACTGCTATAATAGTCAACAAGATTTGCAAAGAAGTATTGATTTTCTGGGAATTTGAGGATACCTTCTTTTAGAGATTCCACCCATTTGGCAGTATCACCTTTTGCTTTTAAAGCATCTGCCCATAACTGCATGGCAATTGAGCCATTATCTTTGTCTTTAATTGCTATAGGAGCATATTTCAAGATAGCATCTTTATCCTCTACTCCATTGGCAGCTAATGTGGCGTAATACGCAATCTGAGGTAGCAACGTGTCAGATACAGCCAGATTTTCTTTCTCCAACATCGGATAAGAAGCTGATTCTACGTATGTTCCGAAGAATTTCAAGGCTTCTGCGCTCTTATTAAGATTGAAATACTGTATTCCTCCATTGATCAGGTTAGGACGTTCCGCCATCATTGAAGCAGCATTGGCTTTTCTATATTTATTTTTAACCTTGCCTTTTTCGTTAGGTATTTCTGCCAATTCGTCACATTTCAAGAAGTACTCATACATTTTCAGGATGCTGTTGTACGCTTTCAATGTATCATAGGGTTTTCTCAGATAAGCATTTTCCATCTCCTTTTCGTTGATTTTCTTTTGGATCAAGCCTGCTACATCCCATGTAGCTGCATCATCCTTTGTTTCAGGATTAGTCAATGCTCCGTTAATCAGCTGTTCAGCTTTTTTGAAGTCAGGTTTTACATCGCTGGCAATGCCTTTAGCTTCTTTTACGCTCTTCTGTTGAGCAAATGTGAAACTGACAGCCATCAGTAGAACCATTGAAAATAATACTCTTTTCATGATTGTTGTTTGATTAATTATTAATATTACGTCTATTCTTCTTTGTTTTCGTCTTCATTATTCTCTGCAACATCCGGTGTATCTGTATCTTCAAATGTTTCTGCTGTAGGATCAACCGGAATTTGTCCTTCTATCTCTTCTGTAGGGACTTCATCTTCAAGACTCTCCGTTGTAACCTTACATACAGACCCGATCTGGTCATTGCGTTTTTCCAGATTGATTAAGCGAACGCCTTGTGTGGCGCGTCCCATAATACGTACATCTGCGACTTTCAAACGAATGGTAATACCGGATTTATTGATAATCATCAAATCATTTTCGTCTGTTACTGACTTGATTGTTACCACTTTACCTGTTTTATCGGTAACGTTCATTGTTTTTACACCTTTGCCACCACGGTTTGTTTTACGGTAGTCTTCAATTTCAGAACGTTTGCCGTATCCCTGCTCAGAAACTACCATAACAGATTCTGTTTCAAGATCTTTTATGCAAATCATACCTACTACTTCGTCCTGTCCGTCGTTGTCGAGTGTAATACCACGTACACCTGTTGCCGTACGTCCCATAACGCGAACTGCTGCTTCGTGGAAGCGAATTGCACGTCCGTTGCGGTTTGCGATAATAATTTCATTATTACCATTTGTCATACGAACTTCGATAACGCGGTCGTCTTCACGGATCGTGATCGCATTTACACCATTCTGACGTGGACGAGAATATTGTTCAAGCAACGTTTTCTTAATTACACCGTTCTTTGTACAGAACAATACATAATGACTGTTGATATATTCTCGATCATCAAGCTCTTTACACGTAAATATGCATTTACGGCGTCATCAGAGTCTATGTTCAGTAGGTTCTGAATAGCACGTCCCTTAGAGTTTTTCGTTCCTTCAGGAATTTCGTATACTTTCAACCAGTAACATTTACCTTTTTGGGTAAAGAACATCATCGTGTTATGCATTGTAGCCGGATAGATATGTTCAATGAAGTCTTCATCACGTGTTTCTGTACCCTTCGAACCTACCCCACCGCGATTTTGTGCACGGAATTCAGTAAGTGGTGTACGTTTTATGTATCCCATATGTGAGATGGTGATAATCATTTCATCATCGGCATAGAAGTCTTCAGGGTTGAACTCTTCAGATGAATAAACAATTTCCGACCGGCGTTCGTCAGCATATTTAGCTTTTACTTCGATTAATTCATCTTTTACAACTTTACGGCATACCTCATCGTCTGCAAGAATACTTTCCAAATAAGCAATGAGATTCATTACTTCTTCATATTCGGCATGTAACTGATCCTGCATTAGTCCGGTCAATTGACGCAGACGCATTTCTACGATTGCACGTGCCTGTATTTCTGTCAGTTCAAAGCGGTTGATTAATCCGGCAATAGCATCGTTCGGAGTTTTTGCCGCACGGATAATGCGGATAACTTCATCAATATTATCTGAAGCTATAATCAAACCTTCAAGAATGTGAGCACGTTCTTTAGCTTTGCGCAGATCATACTGAGTACGACGTATAACTACATCACGTCTGTGTTCTACGAAGTACTTAATCAAGTCTCTTAAATTCAGCGTTTTAGGGCGCCCATGTACCAATGCCACATTGTTGACACCAAAAGACGTCTGCAAAGCCGTCATCTTATAGAGCTTGTTAAGAACAACGCTGGCATTTGCATCGCGTTTTATATCGATAACGATACGCATACCATCACGGTCGGACTCGTCATTTGCATTGGAAATGCCTTCTATCTTCTTATCATTTACAAGATCAGCAATATACTTAATTAATTCAGCCTTGTTTACATTGTATGGTATTTCAGTAACTACGATCTTGTCATGTGTTTGTCCCGTTTCAATTTCGGCTTTTGCACGCATTACTACACGACCACGTCCCGTTAAATAGGCTTCACGTACACCAGTTACACCATATATATACCCTCCTGTCGGAAAGTCAGGTGCTTTGACATAGTTCATCAACTCTTCTACGGTAATCTCGGGATTATCAAGATATGCATCACAAGCATCGATAACCTCGGACAGGTTGTGAGGTGGCATATTCGTAGCCATACCTACAGCAATACCGGAAGCGCCATTTACCAGAAGATTAGGGATACGTGTAGGCATTACAGTTGGTTCCACCAACGTATTGTCGAAGTTCGGTTCGAAGTCAACGGTTTCTTTATAAAGATCCTCCATCATAGCTTCGCCGAGCTTGTTCAATCGGGCCTCTGTATAACGCATAGCTGCGGGACTGTCACCATCCACAGAACCAAAGTTACCCTGGCCATCTACTAACGGATAACGCATAGCCCATTCTTGTGCCATACGTACCATTGCTAAATATACGGAAGAATCTCCGTGCGGATGGTACTTACCGAGTACCTCACCCACAATTCTGGCTGATTTTTTATAAGGTTTATCTGACGTATTACCCAATTCCATCATACCGTAGAGTATTCTGCGGTGAACGGGTTTAAATCCATCTCTAACATCCGGAAGGGCACGCGAAACAATGACCGACATGGAGTAGTCAATGTAAGATGACTTCATTTCCTCCTCGATGTTAATCTTTATAATTCTGTCTTGTTCAAGCATTTAAAAAGATTATTAATTATACATTCATGGCTTACGAAAAACCACGCTAAAGTACTACTTTTTCACGATATACAAAAGTTTTCTCGCATAAACTTTTTGAGTGTTGGTATATCCTTAATTATAAGAGTTGGAAATATACATTTCTATCTTTGGGATTGATATATGGAATAAAAGTACTGTGTTTTAAACTTAAAATACAGGTATCTAATGGATGTTCTATCAGCGTTTGGTAATAGTACTATTATAGATATCATGCTATCATAACACCCGGATGTTTTATACAAAAACATCCGGGTGTTATGATAAAGAACATGGGGATGTTTTAGTATTTGTTCTCACCTTTTATGAGGATAAGAAATAGTCTTATTTGATTAAAATGAGAAGTATTTACTATTATATATAATAAGGTATATAAGTATGCATCTTTTTTGGCACGGCATTTGTTATTATAATAAATAAAGCAAATATTGCGCATAAATCAATGTTATGCGTATCTTTGCCAGTGAATAACACCTTAAGAAGGAAGGAATAAAGTATGAATAATCAATTCTCACAAAGAGTTTCCGACATTATCGTTTTCAGTAAGGAAGAAGCGAACCGTTTGAGAAGTAGGTATATAGGCCCTGAACATTTGTTACTGGGAATGCTTAGGGACGGAGAAGGGAAAGCTATCGAGATATTGTCTAAACTCAAAACAAATCTGACCGACATTAAAAAGCAGATTGAAGTAATATTGAAGGCAGATGCAGATGATTTTCTGCTGCCTGATGCAGAAGTTCCATTGTCTAATGGGGCGGCTAAGATACTCAAGATGTGTATTCTTGAAGCTCGTTTAATGAAGAGTAATGTAGCTGATACAGAACATGTTCTGTTAGCTATTCTGAAAGATCGTAATAACGTGGCTGCTTCTGTACTTGAAGCAAACCAGGTGGATTACAAAAAAGTGTTTGAGCAGTTGTCATTGCAACCAGACATTAATGCCGGAATGGGCTTTAGTGAAGATGACGATGATGAAGAAGAAATGGGGGCTTCCCGTTCTGGTGGTCGTGGTTCGGAAGAGCGTCAGCAACAGGCACAAACGGCTTCTAAAAAGCCGGCGAATGATACTCCTGTACTCGATAATTTTGGTACAGATATGACAAGAGCGGCAGAAGAAGGACGTCTGGATCCGGTGGTAGGCCGTGAACGTGAAATAGAACGTCTGGCGCAGATTTTGAGTCGTCGTAAAAAGAACAATCCGATATTGATTGGTGAACCGGGGGTTGGAAAATCAGCCATTGTTGAAGGCTTGGCACTTCGTATTATCCAGAAAAAAGTATCGCGTATCTTATTCGATAAACGTGTGGTGGCTTTGGATATGACATCGGTTGTTGCTGGAACTAAATATCGCGGACAATTTGAAGAACGTATTCGCTCCATTCTCAATGAGTTGCAAAAAAATCCGAATGTTATCCTGTTTATTGACGAGATACATACCATTGTTGGTGCGGGTTCTGCTGCTGGTTCTATGGATGCTGCCAATATGTTGAAGCCGGCTCTTGCACGTGGTGAAATACAGTGCATTGGTGCCACTACTCTTGATGAGTATCGTAAAAATATAGAGAAAGACGGTGCATTGGAACGTCGGTTCCAGAAAGTTATGGTAGAACCTACTACGGCTGAAGAAACTCTCCAGATTCTTCGGAATATCAAGAGTAAGTATGAAGACCATCATAACGTGATCTATACCGATGAAGCTTTAGAAGCTTGTGTCAAGTTGACAGATCGTTATATAACGGACCGTAATTTCCCGGATAAAGCAATTGACGCTCTTGATGAAGCAGGTTCGCGTGTGCATCTTACCAATATTAATGTTCCGAAAGAAATAGAAGAACAGGAAAGATTGATTGAAGAAGCTAAAAGTAAAAAGAATGATGCGGTGAAATCGCAGAATTTTGAACTTGCTGCCAGTTTTCGGGATAAAGAAAAAGAACTCACTACTGAGCTCGACCGTATGAAGCAAGAATGGGAAGAACGATTGAAAGACAATCGGCAGACAGTTGATGCAGAGGAAATTGCAAATGTTGTTTCTATGATGTCCGGTATTCCTGTACAACGTATGGCACAGGCCGAAGGTATTAAACTGGCTGGGATGAAAGAGTCTCTTCAGGCTAAGGTTATTGCTCAGGACCCGGCTATTGAGAAGTTGGTGAAAGCCATTCTGCGTAGCCGTGTCGGATTAAAAGATCCGAATAAGCCGATTGGAACTTTCATGTTCCTGGGGCCTACCGGTGTTGGTAAAACGCATTTAGCAAAAGAGTTGGCCAAGTATATGTTTGGTTCTTCGGATGCTTTAATTCGTATTGACATGAGTGAGTATATGGAGAAGTTCACTGTTTCCCGTCTTGTCGGAGCACCTCCGGGATATGTGGGATATGAAGAAGGTGGACAGTTGACGGAAAAGGTTCGTCGTAAACCTTATTCTATTATTTTGCTTGATGAAATAGAGAAAGCGCATCCTGATGTCTTTAATCTATTGTTGCAGGTTATGGACGAAGGCCGGTTGACTGACAGTTATGGCAGAATGGTAGATTTTAAAAATACAGTTATTATTATGACTTCTAACATAGGTACACGTCAGCTGAAAGACTTTGGCCGCGGAGTGGGTTTTGCTACTCAGAACCGTATTGATGATAAAGAATTTTCTCGTGGTGTGATACAGAAGGCTTTGAATAAATCCTTTGCTCCGGAATTCATAAATCGTGTCGACGAGATTATTACTTTTGACCAGCTGTCTTTGGAAGCGATAACTCAAATTATTGATATAGAACTTAAAGGCTTGTATGACAGGATCAAGTCTATTGGTTATAATTTGGTTATCGAAGATAAGGCTAAACAATTTATAGCTGAAAAAGGGTACGATGTACAGTTTGGTGCCCGTCCGTTGAAACGTGCTATACAGACATATCTGGAGGACGGATTGTCAGAACTGATCATCTCCTCTACTTTGGTCGATGGAGATACTATAAAGGTGTCCCTGAATGAGGAGAAAGGAGAACTGGAGATGAAAAAAGAGGCAAATATTGTGGAATAAATTTCCTTGTAATACGTCAAAATGTCAGATCGGAAGGTCTGGCATTTTTTTTGTTTTCATATTCCATGAAAACATTAATCTGATAAATTAAAAATATACATTATTATGCAGAAAGGTAATATTGGGGTTACAACAGAGAACATTTTCCCTATCATCAAAAAGTTCTTGTATAGTGATCATGAGATTTTTCTCCGTGAGTTGGTTTCTAATGCTGTCGATGCTACTCAAAAGTTGAATACACTGGCATCTATTAGTGAGTTTAAAGGAGAATTAGGTGATTTGACCATTCATGTATCGCTTGATAAGGATACAATTACCATCTCCGATCGCGGTATTGGTCTGACTGCCGAAGAAATTGATAAATACATCAATCAGATAGCTTTCTCCGGTGCCAATGACTTCCTGGAAAAATATAAGAATGATGCGAATGCCATTATTGGTCATTTCGGACTTGGTTTCTACTCTGCCTTTATGGTAGCAAAGAAAGTTGAAATCATTACAAAATCTTATAAGGAAGGTGCTCAGGCTGTGAAATGGACTTGTGATGGTAGTCCTGAGTTTACTTTGGAAGATGTTGATAAGGCTGATCGTGGTACAGATATCATACTTTATATTGATGATGACTGTAAAGAGTTCCTTGAAGAAACACGTATATCCGGTCTGTTGACAAAGTACTGTAAATTCCTGCCTGTTCCAATTGCATTCGGTAAGAAAAAAGAGTGGAAAGATGGTAAGCAGGTAGAAACTGCAGAAGATAATATTATCAATGATACTACCCCATTGTGGACACGTAAACCAAGTGAACTTTCAGACGAGGGCTATACAAAGTTCTATAGAGAGTTGTATCCGATGTCTGATGAGCCTTTGTTCTGGATTCATTTGAATGTAGATTATCCTTTCCATCTGACTGGTATTCTTTATTTCCCGAAAGTAAAGAGTAATATTGAACTGAATAGAAATAAGATTCAGTTGTATAGCAATCAGGTTTATGTGACAGACTCTGTAGAAGGTATTGTGCCCGACTTTCTGACACTATTACATGGTGTAATTGATTCACCGGATATTCCGTTGAACGTTTCACGTTCTTATTTGCAGAGTGATTCAAACGTGAAGAAGATTTCGACATATATCACTAAGAAGGTTTCCGACCGTCTGCAATCTATTTTCAAGAATGATCGTCCTCAGTTTGAAGAGAAGTGGAATGACCTGAAAATATTTATCAATTATGGAATGTTGACGCAGGAAGATTTCTATGAGAAAGCTTCAAAATTTGCCCTTTTCACCGATACAGATGGTAAGCATTATACCTATGAAGAGTATCAGATGCTAATTAAAGATAATCAGACAGATAAGGAAGGAAATTTGATTTATCTTTATACAAATAATAAAGACGAACAGTTTAGCTACATTGAAGCTGCTAAAAATAAGGGATACAATGTGTTGCTTATGGATGGACAGTTGGATGTTGCTATGGTCAGCATGCTTGAACAGAAATTTGAGAAATCTCGTTTTACCCGTGTCGATAGTGATGTAATAGACAATATCATTGTGAAAGACGATAAGAAGGGTGATGTGCTGGATGCTAACAAGCAAGAAGCTTTATCTGTTGCATTCAAGAGTCAGTTGCCTAAAGTTGAGAAGGTCGAATTTAATGTGATGACACAAGCGTTGGGTGAAAATTCTGCTCCTGTCATGATTACGCAGAGTGAATACATGCGTCGTATGAAGGAAATGGCCAATATACAGGCAGGTATGAGTTTCTATGGAGAAATGCCGGATATGTTCAATCTGGTTCTGAATTCTGATCATAAGCTCATTAAGCAGGTGTTGAGTGATGAAGAAGCAGCTTGTGCCGCTGATATTGTTCCTTTGCAACTTTCTATTGATGATACGACCAAACAACGTGATGCATTGAAAAAGAAGCAGGAAGGTAAGAAGGATGAAGATATTCCTACCTCAGAAAAGGATGAATTGAAAGATTTGGATAAGAAACTGGATGAACTGAAAGGTAAGAAAGACGCTATCTTCACCGGATATGCTGAAAAAAATAAAGTGGTACGCCAATTAGTGGATCTTGCTCTGTTGCAGAATAACATGCTGAAGGGTGAAGCGTTGAACAACTTTGTAAAAAGAAGCATTGAGCTTATTTAATTAGCCCCTTTTAAATTCTTAAATAAATTCCCGAAGAGCATTGCTCGCTTAAAGCGAAGCAATGCTCTTTTTTTGATTATAAATCCCTTTGAATTGCCCGTTAATTGGAAACTATTGCATATATTTGAGCATTAATTAATGAAAAATCAATTGTTTTATCCGGGATTATGAAAAAAGCTTTAGTGCTTATTACTTTTTTGCTGTTGTTGCCTATATTGGTGCAAGCCCAGAAAGTGGGGCTTGTGTTGAGTGGCGGTGGAGCTAAAGGGCTGACGCACATCGGTATTATTCGTGCCCTTGAAGAGAATAATATTCCTATTGACTATATTACAGGTACTTCTATGGGGGCTATTGTTGGCTCTTTGTATGCTATGGGGTATTCTCCGGATGATATGGAAATATTATTGAAGTCGGAAGAATTTAAACGTTGGTATTCCGGAGAGGTGGAAGAAGAGTATATGTATTACTTCAAAAAGAACCAGCCGACACCTGATTTTTTAAATATCAGGCTTTCTTTTCGTGATTCATTGAATATAAAACCGCAGTTTCTACCTTCCAGTGTTGTCAATCCAATACAGATGAATCTTGTTTTTCTTGATTTGTACGCTCGGGCTACGGCAGCTTGTGGTGGAGATTTTAATAAGCTTTTTGTACCTTTTCGTTGTGTAGCCTCTGACGTGTATAATAAGAAACAACTGATTATGAACAGGGGTGATCTGGGAGATGCTGTACGTGCTTCTATGAGCTTCCCGTTCATGTTTAAGCCGATTGAAATAGACAGTGTTTTGGCTTATGATGGCGGAATTTATAATAATTTTCCTACGGATGTGATGCGTGATGATTTTCATCCTGATGTTATTATTGGTAGTGTTGTAGCCACCAATCCCACAAAGCCGAAGGAAAATGATTTAATGAGTCAGATAGAGAACATGGTAATGCAGAAAACTGATTATTCGGTTCCGGAATCTGAAGGCATTGTGATGACTTTTAAATACGATGATGTCAATCTGATGGATTTTCAGCGAATTGATGAACTGCATGACATTGGATATAATCGTACGATGAGTATGATGGATTCTATCAAAAGTCGTATTCGCAGGAGGGTAAATCTCGATAATATTCGTCTTAGAAGGCTTGTGTACCGAAGTAATTATCCGGAACTTCGCTTCAAAAATATATTGATTGACGGTGCCAATGCTCAACAGCAGGCTTATATCAAGAAAGAGTTTCATGCTTCTGATGATAAAGAGTTTACGTTTGAAGATGTGAAACGTGGTTATTTCCGTTTGCTTTCAGGTAATATGATATCCGAGATTATCCCTCATGCTGTTTTTAATCCGGAAGATGATACGTATGATTTGCATTTGAAAGTCAAACTGGAGGATAATTTCTCTGTTCGTATCGGAGGTAATGTTTCTACCACAAGTTCCAATCAGATATATCTGGGACTTAGTTATCAAAACTTGAATTATAATGCAAAAGAGCTGACATTTGACGGACAATTAGGTAAAATCTATAATAATGTGCAGTTGATGGGGAGGATTGATTTCGCTACCAATATTCCTACGTCATACCGGTTGATAGCTTCTATCAGCACGTTCGATTATTTTAAGAAAGAGAAACTCTTTTCGCGGAATGATAAGCCGGCATTCAATCAAAAAGATGAACGTTTTGTGAAACTGAAAGTAGGACTTCCTTTCCTTTCCAGTAAAAGAGCTGAGTTTGGAGTGGGACTGGCGAAGATACAGGATCGTTACTTTCAGAAGAATGTGATTGATTTTGATAAAGATAAATATGATAAAAGCGAATATAGCCTGTTTGGTGGTTCAATCAGCTTTAATGGAAGTACCTTGAATGCCAGACAATTTTCTACACAAGGCAGCCATGAGGAACTTGTGGCCCAGATATTTACCGGAAAAGAACGATTCTATCCGGGAGAAACTTCAGATACAAAGAAGACAAGTGAGGAGCGGCACTCCTGGTTGCAACTGTCATATATGAAGGAGAAGTATCACAGAATGGCAGAGCATTGGACGCTTGGGTGGTATCTGAAAGCATTGTATTCTTCAAGAAATTTCTCCGAGAACTATACGGCTACTATGATGCAGGCCGGAGAGTTTGCGCCTACAGCGCATGGGCAATTGATGTATAATGAAGCTTTTCGTGCCAATCAATTTGTAGGAGCTGGTGTACGGCCTGTGTATCGTTTGAATCAAATGTTTCATGTGCGAGGAGAATTCTATGGTTTTATGCCAATTTTCCCAATAGAGAGAAATTCGATAAATAAGGCATATTATGGAAAAGCCTTTTCTCGTTTTGAATATTTAGGAGAAATATCAATTGTATGCCAATTTTCATTCGGTGCTATCTCTGCTTATGTAAATCATTATAGCTCACCGAAAAAAGAGTGGAATGTAGGATTAACGCTGGGTTGGCAGCTCTTCAATTATCGTTTCTTTGAATAATATTTCGGGAAAAAATAGTAGTAAACGCTTGCTACTTTCAAAAAAGTCCGTATCTTTGCACCCGTTAAACAAAAACAAAGGGTCGCGTAGCTCAACTGAATAGAGTAGCTGACTACGGATCAGCCGGTTACAGGTTTGAATCCTGTCGCGATCACTTTTTAGTTTAACAGAATGGCCGCGTAGCTCAACTGAATAGAGTAGCTGACTACGGATCAGCCGGTTACAGGTTTGAATCCTGTCGCGGTCACAAAATATATTCATAATTCGAAACAAA
>BAJA01000046.1 GCA_000613465.1 Bacteroides nordii WAL 11050 = JCM 12987 | reverse complement strand
AAAGCAAGCCCAAAGGGTTAAAAAAACACATTAACAATATTAACAAACCGGCTATTTGTCAGACGAACCTGTTTTATTCTCCCTCGCTCAAAAATAAGTTATTATCAGATATTTAGCAGATGAATAAATTGGTCAATATCCTCTTCTGTTGTATCAAATGAGGTGACAAGGCGAATTTCATTATTCTCTTCATTCCAAAAATAGAAGAAATAGGATTGAAGCATCTTGTCTATTACCGGACGAGGCATCGTCAAAAACAATTGATTGCTCTGCATCTTTTGAGTAAAACAAACACCCGGAAAATCTTTCAAAGCTTCATAAAGTCTACGAGCCATGGCATTGGCATGAGAAGCGTTCTTCAGCCAAAGTTCATTCGTCAGATAAGCGGTAAACTGGCAAGAGAGATAACGCATTTTTGAAGCTAATTGTGCCGACTGTTTCCGTACAAATCTTGCTTCTGCTTTTAATGTATCATCAAAGATAACGACACACTCTCCCATCATCAAACCGTTTTTGGTTCCACCGAAACTAAGAACATCAATGCCACAATCTACCGTCAATGCTTTCAGAGAGAGATTGAGGGCAGCACAAGCATTTGCAATACGTGCACCATCCATATGAACGCGCATTCCATACTGATGTGCCAGTGAGGTAATAGCTTTTAATTCTTCAGGTGTGTAAACAGTACCCAGTTCGGTACACTGAGAGAGATAAACAGCACCTGGCTGTGAGTGGTGCTGATCTCCAAAACCGTGAAGATAAGGAAGAATAAGTTCAGGGCTAAGTTTGCCATCCGGTGTAGCTACCGGGCGAATCTGACAACCGGTCATCTTTACCGGAGCACCACATTCATCCACATATATATGGGCTGTTTCAGCACAAAGAATTGAATGGTAAGACTTTGTCATCAGTTGCAAAGCAACCACATTACTTCCCGTACCATTGAATACAAACAGAGGTTCACAATCGGCAGTAAAGGTTTCTTTAATTTTCCGGACCGCTTCTTCTGTCCATGGATCATCACCATAACCCAGTGCATGATTCCGGTTAGCCTGCATCAATGCTTCCATCACAGCAGGATGCACACCGGAATTATTATCAGAGGCAAAACTTCTCATAGTCTTTTTGAATAAAATTTTCTGCAAAGGAATAAAATTATTCTCAGAAAAAGGATGCCTCTAAATAAAGATTTATAAAGAAAGAGCTACTTTTATCCCGATTGAAAAAAGTAGCTCTCCTTTATTATCCTAAAAACAACTCACACTCAATGTGTAAATGAAACCGGTAATTTCAACTCTTCACCTTTTTGTCCTATAATAAAACCTTTATTGTTCCACACACGGAGATACCCTCCGATATTATTATTAATAAACAACAGACGGAATGCATGTTTTCCTTGCTGCAAAGCAAGGGAAGTCCGGCTATGAGAATGACGTATCAGCTTACCATCATTGCTCAATACAACTTTCCCGTCTACCTGAAGTTCATCCATTTCGGTTGACAAATAATAGACTCCATCACAGGGAACCTCAAAATATCCAGAATAACAAAATGCCCCTTTATCTTCCAAAACCGGTTTTAATTCGAAATCCGTTACTGCCTTAGACTCTTTCCATACAGCATTTTCTGTATCCTTTACATAATAAAAATCTCCATCGGCATGCGCCAACTGTATGCCGGGTTTCGTATCATCTTTGTATGCCGGAAGTAAATTTTCTTTCACCACTTCAATCACCCGGGTTCTGCTCATCTTGCCCGAAGGCAAAAAAGTAGCAATACGTATCACTTGATTATCACTGACAATAATAGGGTCATTGTAAACTGTCGAGTGTATCGTTGGTTCACTTCCATCCAGCGTATAGACCATTGGCAGATTACGACTGTTCGAAAAGCTCAGTGTATCTGTTCCGACAATAGCAACACGATCTGCCATCGGACCTTCCGGCAGTGGAATATGATAATTGATGTGATGTTCATCCAGACGTACCAACTGGTTATTTAACCTGCGTTCAAAGGAGGCATAATCCTTCTTCTCCAAAGGAGTCCAGGTCAGTTCGGCTACTGCCAGTATTCTGGGATAAAGCAGGTATTCGGTATAATCCGGAGTAGTGGCATATTCCGTCCACATATTACCCTGGGCACCCAGAACATGGGAACGTAAATCTGTCGGTATTTTCTCCGAAGCAGGATTATAGTTATATGTTTTGCTCAGTAGTGTTGTAAAATTAATCGCAATAGGTTCTACCTCAATATTACCCTGCCCAAAATCAAGATACAACCATTTGGCAGGAGTCATGATGACATCATGTCCCATAGAGGCGGCTTCTATTCCCCCCTCTTCTCCACGCCATGACATCACTGTAGCCGTAGGAGCCAAACCTCCTTCAAGTATCTCGTCCCAGCCTATCATACTCTTTCCGTGTTCAAGAAGTACTTTCTCAATACGATGTACAAAATAACTTTGCAGTCCATGTGCATCTTTCAACTTCTCATCCCGTATGCGTTTCTGACATTTCGGACAAGCATTCCATTTCTTTTTCGGACATTCATCTCCTCCGATATGGAAGTATTTTCCCGGAAACAATGGGATCACCTCTTCCAATACATCTTCAAGAAACTTAAAAGTCTGCTCATTGCCCGCACAATACACATTTTCCTCTACTCCCCATTTGTTTCTAAGCTGAAAAGGACCTCCGGTACAAGACAACTCCGGATAAGCAGTCAAAGCAGCCAAGGCATGCCCCGGTAACTCTACTTCCGGGATAACAGTAATAAACCGTTCGGCAGCATAAGCCACTACCTCTCTTATTTGTTCCTGTGTATAGTAACCTTGATGAATGGTACCATCGGCATTGTGACGGATAGAACCTATTTCAGTCAGTTTCGGATATTTCTTTATTTCAATCGTCCACAAATGATCATTCGTAAGGTGCCAATGGAAACGATTTATCTTAAACATTGCCATCACGTCCAATTGTTTTTTCACAAAATCCACATCATGAAAGTGCCGACTAACATCAAGCATCATTCCCCGATAAGGATAAGCCGGTTCATCCTCTATTACAACACAAGGAAGTGTCCATGCAACATCTTTCACCGGTTCTTCACTTTCAATCTCTGCAGGCAGAAGTTGCATTACTGTCTGCATAGCATAGAAGATACCGTGTGCAGACTTTGCCTGAACAGAGATTTCACGGGAAGTAACAATGAGCTTATATCCCTCGTCCTTCATACTTAAAGCTGGATTCAGAGTCAATCGGATACAGTTATCTTTTGCTTCTTTCACAATATCAGGACGATGTCCGGTAGAGTGTTGTATCTTTTCCGCAAAATAGCCGGCAACCGTTTTTAGACTATCATTATCAGTAACAAAAGCAGTTTGAGATGTTAATGTAAATTCACCGGTTTGTTGCTCTATCATTTTAGGCTCGGGCACAATATGAAGCCCTTCATTGTAAGATTTCACTTCATTTTTGTTCTCACAGGAGAATAATGCCACCAAGACAAAGAGTATCAGATAAAAAGATTTAATTCGCATATATTCTAAGTTTTATTGATAATAACAATTCATTTAATTTTCTCCATAATTGATACGGACATTGATAATTCCTAAATTGTCTACAGGAACTTCCAAAGATTGGTATCCTTTTTTCCTAAAAACCAAAATCTCATGGTTTCCCGCATCAATCCGATACTGCCCTTTATCATCACTCTGCCCCAATAGTTTTCCTGAACTCCCGGCATAGATATTCACACCAGCAATCAGAGTAGCCTGTACATCACGCACTTCACCATGAATAGAAATATTCTTGCTACTTTTAGCTACTTTCATACCTTCAGCAGAAGCCGAACGTTCAAAATCACCTACTATCACCGTCTTGCTTTGAAGGATGTTGTCAGAAGCAGTTCCTACCTGCAATTCGAACTCACCGGGTTCAACTATCCTCCTGTTTCCGGCATCAACAATATACAAATCTTTCACGGCAACTTTCAACCGGACAGTCCGGGTACTTCCAGCCTCAACCAATACCTTTTCAAAATCACGAAGCTGCTTAACAGGAGTGACCACCGTACTCACTTTGTCACGCACATACAATTGAACCACTTCCTTACCACTTCTTTTCCCAGTATTTTTTATATCCACTTTTACATATATCGTGTCAGTTGGATCATAGTGTTCCTTATCCGTTTCCATAGACTTGTATACAAAGGATGTATAAGTAAGCCCATGCCCAAATGCCCACAAAGGATCGGGACTGGAGAAAACATAATCTCTCCCCGGAGTTTCATAACTTCCGGGATTTTTATAAAAACCTTTGTCAGAAGGAAGATAGTCATAATAAACAGGCAAATGTCCCGTACTCTGGGGGAAAGAAAAAGTAAGCCTGCCCGAAGGAGAAATTTTGCCAAAAAGGATATCAGCAATCGAATTTCCGGCTTGTTCTCCTGCATACCATTGTGTCAAAATGGCCGGTATATGTTTCTTTTCCCAGGAAATAGTAAAAGGTTTACCGGTTACTAAGACCAACACTACAGGTGTTCCGGTTTCATACACCTCTTTTATCAACTGGCTCTGTGCGCCGGTTAGGTTCAAGTCATTCAAGTCAAATCCCTCTCCGCAAGTGGAGCTTTTATAATCACGAGCCAAAGCGGCACTGGCGCTACCACAAAAAACAATAGCTACTTCACTTTGCCGGGCTACCTCAACTGCCTTCTTTATCCCACTGGTGTCCAAAGAGACCAGACTACACCCTTTTTCATAACGCACCGTTACTTTGTCCCCCAACAGCTGTCTGATTCCAGCCAATGGAGTCATTCCGTCTTTATTATTACGGCTCCATGTATAATCACCGAATTGCACCTGGTCGGCATTAGGTCCGATTACTGCTACCGATCTTAACTTTTCGGCATTTAGTGGCAAGAGCCCGTTTTCATTTTTCAGTAATACTACAGATTCGTCTGATATCTCTTTTGAAAGCTGCACTCCTTCCTGCGGATGCATTTTGCAATGAGCGTATCGTTCACCATAAGGATCTTCAAAAAGCCCCATTTTAAACTTCACATACAATACCCGGCGGACAGATTCATTCAGAATCTCTTCATCCAGTTTACCTTCTTTAATAAGATCAGCCAATAGCGGATAGCAGTTACTGGAAGCTTCTACGTCAAGTCCGGCAGTAAAGGCCTGCATGGCTGCTTCTTCCGAATTATGAGCCGTATAATGCAATGTTTTCAACATTTCAATCGCTCCCCAATCAGAATATACATATCCCTTAAATCCAAACTGATTACGAAGTACCTCAGTTAATAAATAATGAGAAGCAGAATTAGGAATACGGTTCCATGAATTATAGGTAGACATTACCGCCAGGACAGATGTATTCCGAATCACCATTTCAAAAGGTTTAAGATATACCTCGTGTAAATCACGGAGCCCGCATTCTACAGAAGCCAAATTCAAACCACTAAGAGGGTTGCCGTGTGGTCCGTAATGTTTCAGCATTGGCGAAATGCCATTATCCATATATCCCTTTACTTCTGCAATTCCAAACAGACCACAAAGAATCGGGTCCTCTCCAAAAGATTCCTCCACACGCCCCCAGCGTAAATCGCGTACTACGTCAATGCAAGGAGCCAGTACCTGATGCATCCCCTGGGCATGCAGATCTTTCGTTATCATTGCAGCTTTACGATAAGCCAGTTCCGGAGAGAACGTACTACCAAGAGCCACATTCTGAGGATAGATGACAGAACCTTCATGTACAGAACCATGCAACGACTCCGCAACTGTAAATACAGGTATACCAAGCCGGGTATTCTCTACCATAAACTTCTGTACTAATTGCATATTTTTCCGGCAATTTGCACCTGTAAGCGGAAAACCCTCTACAAATCCCCAACTCATTCCTTTAGAAAAGGCTTTCAGTTTCTCTGTATCCAATGTTTGTCCATTGAATATATTCCAGGAATGGATATGTCTGATCTGTGCAACCTTCTCTTCCAGAGTCATACGACTTAAAAGATCATTCACTCTCTCCTCTATGGGCAGGTTGGGTTGCTTATAAGGAAGTTCCTGAGCAAACACAGATATTCCCGACAGGAATAAACTACTGCAAAATAACAACCGGGATATACTCATTTTTATCATCATATACTTGTTTTTCAATTTTTCTGACAATTTTGTTCTATTTCGGTATGGTAACGTTTATATAGATCTTCAACAACGGCTATGGTTCCTTCAGGATTCACCCGCGAAAGATAAGTTGAATTAGTAAGTACCCATTCCTGTTCCATTTTGGAATAATCCGGATACGGCAGTTTCTTTCCATATAGCAAACTGGTTTTGTATGTCACATAAGCCTCCCAGCGAGGAAGATAAAAATCGATCAATAAACCACTCCATTCTTTGTTAGCATAGTCGTGCAAATCCGAATCAGTATCCGTCCAGGTCGTAATCAGCCTCTTGGCATTGGTAACAAAGCGTCTCTTCTCTTCCGGTGTCCCCCCTGCCTTTTCTGCTTCTGCCAGCCACGTACCCAACATAAACTCCTTACGCGTAGATAGCAACCGGTCTTCATCCTTTATAATATTCAGGAACTTGCCACTATATTCCATAAAACGTTCTTTGTCTTTTTTCTGAAATGCCAGCACCATTCTTTCATGTAGATATTTGGCATAATCGGACAAAACCTGACGAGTGACATCCGTTAAATCGTATTCATACGTATCCGAATGATTAAATCTCTTACGCGATTGATAAAGAAGATCCCACGCTTTTACCACCTTCATCGGATCATAAAACATCACGGCATTTCCCCAGGTAGATACATGCTGAATGGTATCAGAAGGACGGGCACAGATATAAGACTCTACAGGACCTCCCAACTCATTATGACATTCGTAGATTGTTTCGGATAATAATTTCCAGGCCTTGTTACAATTGTTATCCTCTGTCCCATACCGATAATAGGTGTAATTGTCAAGCCATTGAGGAATATGAATGCTGTCCGTTCGCCAGGCCATATCATACACCATATCATAGACAACCGGGATGGTCCCTATTCCTTCGGGAGCCGTGCCAATACCACTTATGTTTTTCCCCATCGGATGGTGTTTGGCAAAGACTGGTCCTGACGCATAACTACTCATCTTACCATGCAATCCTGTTTTTCCTCCGAAATTGGGCAGAGCGCACCATATCCATTGATGATTCCAATGTCCTTCCGGCTTGTAGAACATGGAAGTTTTAACTCCCCCCCATTGCGGGCGTTCGCAAGCCATCAAATCCAGAATAATGGTTTCACCGGGCTTCACCCCCTCCATTAACTCTTTTACCGGATTGTGTTGCCATCCCTGTAATACCCACACAGCCTGCGGATTTACT
Source organism: Bacteroides nordii WAL 11050 = JCM 12987 (assembly GCA_000613465.1). GTDB lineage: Bacteria > Bacteroidota > Bacteroidia > Bacteroidales > Bacteroidaceae > Bacteroides > Bacteroides nordii. The sequence goes on along the minus strand of BAJA01000046.1, from coordinate 30,915 downwards.
TTTCGCATAGCCTGTAATATCTTTTGCGCAGCAAGTTTCACATTAATTCCCTCAGAGGTTCCTCCCTCATGAAAAGGGTCTCCACCAAAAAACTGTGCTTCACCGAATAGATTCTTTTGCTCTTCATAATAGATAGCAGCAAGTTTATCAAAAAGCGGATCGGTAGGATCCAGAAATGCAGGCCGTTGGTAAGTACCCCATATCCCCTGATCTTTAATGCGGGCATCAGGAAATTTTTCTTTCAATGTATTCGGAACCATACCATAGAATCCCTGAAACACGGGCTTCATTCCCAACTCCCTCATTCGCTTCAACATCTTCTGCTGCAAATCGGTCTGCCGTGCTATAAATTCCGGAGTTACCGGACCACCAAAACCTTCAAGATTTCCCATTAACCACCAGGCTTCATAACCTGCTCCCGGCAAAAACTTGCGTATGTCATCTTCACTGAAGTTTAATCTCCGCAACGTATTCTGCCATACCGCATACTGACTATACACAGCCATCAGCGGCATATTGATACCTTGAAGTGCCATTCTGTCTATCTCTTTCTCCCATTGTTCCCAATCCCAAAAAGCCATGGAATAACTGTATGTACAGTAATTCAGATAATAACGATAGGGAAAAGAAGCCGTAACTCTCACTTTTTCTCTAACCGGTGGCAAGGGCACGGGTAACTCTGATAAGTTATTGCCACACCACGAAACCGATTTGTGGCAATAATTCCTCAAATAATGATTCAATCCCCGCGCTATAGATACACCATTATTCCCCCTGATGATAATTCTATCATCTGCAGCCTGCTCCAGTTCAAAGAAGTCGGAATCCGAAGAAAGCTTCTCGAAGACGAAGGAAGAAGAATTATTGTCCGGCAATAACCGTTCTGCTAATTCACTAACAGGTTGATCAGATTCAGTAGACATTGAACATCCATACATTACCATGGATGTAAAAAAGAGTAAGAGGATTCTTCGCATCAGCATATATTTTAATTAATTAAGATCATGCAAGTGTCTCTACGAGATATTTTTACTCGTAAGGGGGAGAGACCTGCTATCGGACAACTATTATTTTTAGAACTTCACATCTACAAAAACGGGATAATGATCGGACACAGTAGCTGTATCCACACTCTTACCATCCACCGAAACAGTACGTAAAATGTGTGTCCAGAGAACTTTTATTTTTGAAGCTTTTCTGTTTTTCAGCAACAGGACATAATCAATTAGAGCTCCGGAGTCTGTTCGTCCCGGGATAGAATTTCCTGTAGTATCACTAATAATATCAAAGTACTTTATCCACGCCGGGAATGCAACACCACCATTGGGCCAGCGATGAGAATCATTCAAGTCACCGGCAAGAAATACCGGTTTACTTTTTTTCCCGATCCAATCGCAAACTATTTGAGCTCCTTCCCTACGCTTTTCGTCATTCAGGTCTGAGTGTGTACCTATAAATATAAAATTTTTCAATTCCACTGCTACCGCTGCCCGGGTTTCATCACCAGGTAAATGAATGACCTGTATCCCCTTAACGGGCAGTGTATTCTTTATCAATACTCCACAGCCTATACTACCTCCGTCAAACGGAGCCGCACTGCCATAATAAGGTACATATCCGCTACCAGCTGCATCAGCAATTTCTTTCAACAGATAACGCGCCCCTCTACCTACAGCAGCACTATCCAACTCTTGCAAAGCAACCACATCCGCATCCAAAGCCTTTATCACTTTACCAAGATTCTCAATATTATCCTTGGTCAACTCACCCGGATCTGTAGCTCCTTTACAATAATGAGTATTGTAAGTTAATATCCTTATTGCCTTCTTTTCCTTTGGAAATGTTTGTGCAGATAAAGTCACCATAAAAAGGACCGACATAAAAAATGAAACAACTATCTTTAGCATAATATTAAATATTTAAGTCACAATAAATCAAACGGACTGAAGCATTCGTGTTACTACTTTATAAACTTTTGATTATAAACCATGTGTCCACCTGTTGCATGTAAAGTCAAAAAGTAAGTTCCCTTTTGTAACTGCCCAATAGGTATAAGTTGACGATTCTCATTCACGCTTCCAATATTGATACAGCCACCTGAAATAGAATATATTTTATAAGAGAAATCGCCTTCCATACACTTGTCAACATACAAACTATTTTCTTTTTGGATAATAAAAAATGAATCTTCTTCCAAGTCACTTATTCCTACTGATTTATTGTCTCTGATATCAAGAATAACAGGTACATGGTCCGATGCATACTCTACCAGTATCTGAGTTGGTTCATTGGGGATTTGCAGCATACCTCTCACCGCATGGGTTGATACGACCGAATACTGACTTTCTCCGTTGTAAGCATGATACAAAATATAATCTATAGTATTTTTATTATTCGGATTGCTGATTGTATATTCTGTTGTACTAAATAAATCCCATGTATCATTAAAGTAATTTGTAAAAGCTCCCCCATTCCATCGATGAGAATCATTCAAGTCTCCAGCTAAAAAAGAAGGTTTACGCATATATTCCAATTCATTATTGATAATACCGGCACTAATGATTCTCTGCTCATCATTCAAATCCAAATGTGTACACATGAAATAAAAACGGTCGGTCATAATGCGAAGCATTAAACGATCCTTATTCTTAATCGGAGGATTGGAACCGTACACTGTTCCCGGCAACTTATATTTACGGACCTGCAACACTGGATATTTCTTTTTTATTAAAATACCCAATCCATAATTTCCCACGTCAGCCAAATCACTCATTCCATAAATAACCTCGTAGTCTATGCCAGAAGCCTTTTGAATCTCTTCCAGTAAGAAACGTTTATTTATATTGCCACTATCCAATTCCTGTAAAGCAACAACATCCGGATCAAGTGCCTTGATTATCTTCCCAATCCGTTCCGTATTCTGCTTATCGGTTTTACTTCCATCCTGATATCCGTCAAACCCTCTACAATAAGCTACATTATAAGTCATCATACGTATGACTCCCGGCTCTTTGGAATATGTCTGAGCAGACAACGTAATAACAGACAGAACGAATACTAATGTTGATATCACTTTTTTAACCATCACATCCAGAGTTATCATATTTCTATAAATTATTTACCAAACTTATACATCACTAAGTGATTGCTACAAGCAGAGTTACAGTATCCATCGAAGTCATATCATTAAAATACAACTCCAAAGTAGTTTTATTCCTAATATAAGCTCCGCTCTACCGTTAATTCTTCATTATTTTTTCTACAATATATTTATTGCCAATTATAATCTTTACCAAATAAATTCCTTTGTTCAAACCAGATAAACTTACTCTATCAGTGTTTTCACCATATACCTCTTTTATTTTTTGTCCGGTGATTTGATATATTTCTACGTTATCAATATCTTCTGAAGACAAAATTGTTATAGACTCATGTTCTGAATCATAGTACAATTGAACATTTTTCTTCACTTGGTCTGTTATTCCGGTTGCACCCGGTAATTCTACATCTACAAAAACCGGATAATGATCAGAAACATCTTTTAGATCCACATTTGATCCGTTTATTGTTAAACTCCTTACAATATGCGTATCAACCACTTTTATTCCGGAGTTGTTATAATCCCGAAAAAGGACATAATCGATAAGTGCACTATTATCTGTCCTGCCCGGAATCGAATTACCCTCCGTATCACTCGCTATTTCAAAACAATTCATTAAAGTAGGAAATGCAATTCCACCATTTCCCCAACGATGTGAATCATTCAGGTCACCGGCCAGAAAAACCGGTTTACGAATGTAATCTAATTCAGTACTGATAATCCCCGCTCCCTGAATACGTTTATTATCATTCAAATCGAAATGAGTGCTCATAAAGACAAAATCTTCAAAATCCGTTCTGACCACTACTCTAGGCTCATCACCCGGCAAAGGAATTTTTTTCACTTTAGTTATAGTCAAATCCTTTTTTACCAATGTACCACATCCTATACTACCTCCATCGTAACTAGCCGCTTTGCCGTAAACCGGAGTATAATCAAGCCCTGTAGCTTGTGCTATTTCATTTAATAAATAACGTTTTCCACGACTATTAGCCGCACTGTCTAATTCCTGTAAAGAAACGATATCTGCATCAAGCGTTTTAATCACAAGAGCAAACCGTTGTGTATTATAACTATTGATATTTCCTGGATCAGTACCTCCTTTACAATAATGCGAATTATAAGTAAGCAATCGTATTACATTAGCCTTTTTAGGATAAGTCTGAGCAACAATGTTTAAACAAAAGCATAAGGCTCCAACTAAAAGAAGTAGATATTTTTTCATAATCGTTTCTTTATTTTAGAAGATATATCAATTATAACCTAATTGATATATCTTCCATATTTCACATAATCAATATTCTTATTTTTTTATTATCTTAGCAACTTTTTCTCCGTTCGAAGTAAGTACCTTAACAGTATACAAACCTGCTGCAAGTTCAGAAATATCAATTGCGTTCGTTACATCAGAAACATTCTTAACACACAGACCTGTCAAAGAATAAATACGAACAGCTTTTACACCGGAAGTATAAATATTCAATGTATTTTCTGCTGGATTAGGTCCTACTTTAACTACTTCCTGATCCACATTCCGAATACCTGTACCACTATATTCTTTAACCACCTTCACCCAAACTGTATTTAATGCCAGGAGTGGATATGATTCATTTCTCAATTCGCAACGGAAAGTTTTACCTGCAAAATCATCTGTTTCAAAACAGAACCATCCGTCCGCCGTAGCCGATGACGGTACTATCGTTTCCCCATCCTCATTCTTCCAGGTATAGACAGTCATCTTTCCATCAATATCATACTCTTGTGACAAATCTATATCATCTCCAATTTTAATTTCATATATCTTTTCTTTTTCATTATACTCACCGATAGGAAGTCCTCCGGCAGCCAACCATTGATCTTTATAACCTGTTTTTATGATAGCACCGGTTACCGGATGTTTAGGCAATGTAGAAAAGGTATAGAGATTGTTCTCTATATTGAATAGCCAGTCAATTAGTACTTTTTCTCCTAAATTATCGGCTACAAGAGAAGTTTCGTCCCGAAATTTATTCTTGTACGCCTCAATCTGGCGTAACTTACCGGTAGAGCCGCTGATATCTAACTGTTCGAGATTCGAATTACGTTTTGTACTTATATAACAATCCTCAGTAGGGTTATTCATACATATTTTTATAGTATTAATTTGTGAATTGGCTATTTTTACTGTAGTTGCATTACAATTACTAAGTATAAAATTACCTTTCAAATCAGCAACTCCCGGAATAGCAGGATTCCATTTGTCGTCATCCTTATTAGTAATTAAGCAAATCCAGGATGCTCCACCATTGTAAGGAGCATTTTTTTTGAATCCAAAACCAAATACAGTAGGAGCATAATCTGCTGTCGCTCCGTCAGCCCAAACCTTTCCATCCGCATTTTTCCATGTATTAATATCATCCCAGCTAAATTCAGAAGCAGTGGTTACAATTCCCAAAACCTCTGCATTGCATTTTCCTTCTACAGCTGAAGGCTGTTTCATAAATGCTGCTATTTCTGCAGCCTGTACAGGATCAACATTGAAAATATGTTGTCCAAAACCTGTTGTTACACATAAAGAAAGTAATACGGTTGACAATACTTTCTTTCCAATTAAAGTAATACTTTTCATAAGTTTATTCATTAATAGTTAAACAATTATTTAGTTAAACAGGAGCCGCCATTAAACGGCTCCTATTTAATTCTTAAAAATCCAATCCATCAATCCAATTCGGATTCTGCGTAATATTTCCATTAGTCAGTACCCGGTCCTGAACCGGTATAGGATAGAAATAATCCCGATCCTCACGCCATGTACGAGGTTCATCTTCGATGTCATGGCAAATGATGTTTCCGGATGTTCCGTCAGTCAATTTAAACTCATCACCAAGTTTATAGAATTTACGAATGTTTTTCACTAATGCTCCTGACGGCCTTTTGCCTGTATAAATACAGATATCTACCTTGGCATTATCGCGAAGCGTTCCATCATTCATATCGAATACTCCAAACTTGTTTTCGCCTTCTCCTTCGTTGAGTCTCGAGAAATACATTCCTTTAAAAGGCTGTTCAAAAGTTTTGCCCTCTTTCCAACGCATAATATCATAATAGCGGAAGCCCTCAAGTATCAGTTCGATGGTGCGTTCACGACGAATTTCAAGAATAACTCCTTTATTGGCACCGGATACATTGACATATCCGGTTTCCTTCGCACTCAAGTAAGGATCAGGATTGGCATTGGCTGCCGCCATATCTATATTAGGCATCCCTACACGATCCCGGATGTGTTTGATAGAATTGTTCAAATCACTTTGTGTCAGTGTACCCCGCTCGGCTTTAGCCTCAGCAAAGTTCAAATACACTTCACTCAAACGGAACAGAATGTAATCGTTGGACGATCCTAAATAACCGTCACCCGAAGCATCGGTCACCCATTTTATAATCTGATATCCGGTAACAGAAGAGTTAAAATTCGGAGACTCTACAATATCACTATTAATGCGCGTATACCCCGGGCTTACAACTGTTTGTGTCAAGCGCGGATCACGATTCTGCATTTCATCATAATATTCCATCGTTTCGTAATTTGCCTTATCGGTAAAGCGGCTGCCATCAGTCATCAGATAACTGTTCACTACCTTCTTATTCATACCGGGACGGCCATAGGTAGGCGCCATTGTATTGTAATTGGCTTCATGCATAACACCCTTCTCTTTGTCATAATCTCTCGCCAGAATCACTTCCTGCGCTATGGCATTCATCGAAGAGAACAAGTCGCGATAAGGTTTTTCTCCATCTTTATATATGGAATAAGGGCTTGTTTTAATAAAATCATCAGATACCTCAATACACAGATCCAGGAATTTTTCAGAGCCGTCGATCCCATGGTATTTGCGGAAAGTACCTTCAAACAGACATATTCTCGACTTTAAAGCCATAGCCGTCCATTTAGTAACCCGATACAGTTCTACTTTATCAGAGATATGTGCAATGGCATAATCAATATCTTCCAGTACTTTATCCATGACAAAAGCTCTTGGATCACGCGGTTTCTTCAATTGTTCATCGCCAGAGAGAAGTGCTTTGTCACACCAAGGAACATCACCGAAGCGTTTCACTTTTTCAAAATAAAAATAAGCACGAAAGAAACGGGCTATTCCATCATAATGCTCCCGTACTTGCTGATTGGTACAACGGGAAGAGTGTTCCAGATAAAAATTGATATTCCGCAGATATCCCCAATCCCATCCACCACCGGAGGTAGGTACGGTACGGGTTCCGAGCACCTCCGAAGAGAGGTTGAAAGTACATACTACATCTTCTTTCTCACCATATCCGGACGGAGCTCCCGGAAACATCCCATAAAAATTATTTGTGGCGGTCTTCAACTCCTGCTCATTGTTATAATAAGTTTCCGGAGAAAGAGAATCCAATGGGAAGCGATCCAACATATCAGCACAGCTGCTGGTGCATAAAAGCAACGAAAAGGCATATATATATTTCTTCATATCCATCTATATTCTTAAAAGTTTATTAAAAAGTTACATCCAATCCGAAGGAGAATGTTTTGGCATAAGGATAAACCCGTGCATCAGCATCTGCCGAGAATTGTTCCGGATCAATATATTTGCTTTTCAGTTTGGTCCACGTAAGCAAGTTGTCACCACTGAAATAGAATCTTACACGATCCATCTTTACTTTTGAGGTCCACTCCTTAGGTAGTGTATAGCCGAATGTGAAATTCTTCAAACGGCAATAGGCCAAATTCTGTAGATAACGATCATTCACCTTTGCCAACGAACGATCTCCTTGTGCAGAATATCCACGCATCTTGGGAAAATAAGCATCCGGATTATCTTCCGACCAAATTTTATCCGGAAGATCTATCGGAGTAAATGAGCTATAAGGACGGGCATATCCACCCCAGAACAACATAGCATTGCCACCCGGATAACGATTTTGTTTACCTACTCCCTGAAAGAAAGCTGAACAGTCAAATCCCAACCAATTGAAACCGACATTTCCACTATATGTGTATCTGGGGCGTGAATTACCGATCACGCGCATATCACCGCGATTATTTGCAGTTTTCTCACCATCGTCAATCCGACCGCTCCCATCCAGATCGGCGAACTTCATATCACCAGCTCTCAAGCCTCTGTAGTCCTGAGAAGCAGTTTCAAGAATATTCTTACATACAAAACTATTATCTACAGCTTCCTGATAAGCAGCCGCTTCTTCATCTGTCGCAAACAAGCCCTCAATATGGTATCCCCAGATTTCTCCGATCTCCATTCCTTCGTAATAAGGCGCACTGAATTCTTTCAGGGGATTGTCGTATTTTGTAATGTGCGAACGACTATCGGCCAAACTAAGTGAAAGATTATAATTGAAAGGTTTACCCAACAAATAGAAGTTATCATTCCAACCTATCGTCACCTCAAACCCTTTTGTCCTTAAATCAGCTGCGTTCTCGCGCGGAGCATCCCTTCCGTATAAAGCAGGTAATAATTTCCCGGGAACAAGCATATCTTTTGTATCGCGAATAAAGAAATCCGCACTACAAGTCAACCGGTCATTGAAAAGCCCCAGATCAATACCAACGTTTTTATGAACAATTGTCTCCCACGTAAAGTTACCGGATACAGGATCGCCTACATTGGCATAAGTAAGAAGTTCTCCATCAAGCAAATAACCTCCCATTGAAGCCATATTCAATGACTGTATATACGGATAGCAATTGGCAGGTAAATTCTTCTGGCTTTCTTTTACTGCAATGGCTTGATTGCCAAGAGATCCGATAGAGCCTCTGATCTTCAGATTGGAAACAACATTTCTGAGGGGTTCAAAAAAGTTTTCATCACTCACACGCCATCCGGCAGAGAACGAAGGAAATATCCCGGACCGTTTATCTTTCGGAAAACGGGATGAAGCATCCCAACGCATATTAAATTCAGCCAGATAACGACCTTTCCAGTCATATCCCAAACGACCGAAATAACCTAATATAGCCCACTCTGTTTGTCCACCCTCTAAAGTTACATCTTTACCTATTTCTCCCAGGTTAAAGTCATTCAGAGTATTAGACTGTATATTCAATTTTGTACCATAAATCCGTTTGTAAGCGTTCTGTTCATAGTTGAATCCGGCTACAGCACGCACGTTGTGTCCATGGAAGCTCTGCTCATAGTTTAAATAAGCATCTGTACTATGGTAATAAATACGTTCGTCCAGCTGGCGTAACTTATTCTTAAACAAAGAGCCCGTAACTTCTTCCAATTCACCCGGATACTGTGAAAATTGAGACATAGCCGTACGCTCCATGTAATCTACGATATTATGTTTGAAAGTATAATTGGCATGGAATGAAAGCCCCTTATATATTTTGAAAATAGCACCTACCGAATTGGTATATTGCTTTTTATCTTCTACTGATTTAGAGAAACCGTCTGCTGTCATAATGTGTACACCGTCTGACGGCTGTTCACCTATCACCGGAGTTTGGAACACATGAGTACCGTCCGGATTATATGGCATCAGGAAAGGCATTGCATGGAAAGTATAATTCGGTATGTTGTTTCCATGCCCTAATCCCGGTGCTGAATATTTGGAAGAAAACATGCTGGAAGTGAAACTAAGCGAGAACAAGGAAGTAACTTCCGCATTTAGCCTTGCCCTGAGGTTTCCAGTTTTATACCGATCGGAATTCTGCACATAAATACCTCTCTGCGTATTGAAATTTCCACTAACTAAATAGTTGATTTTATCATCTCCTCCTGAGATACTAACATTGTTATCCCAAGTCGGGCGACTTGCATCGATCAGATAATTATACCAGTCAAAATTAGCATAATACATATAGGTATCTTTTCCACTCCTATTCTGTACAACTGTCCAGGGACGTTCCGGATTCTCTACTTTATCATAACGACGCGCTTCCAACTCTTTATAATCATCTTCCGTATACCGGGTATACGAGTTTCCATTATAAGAGCGCATAAATCCATCTACCAACCGGGCAGCATCATAACCGGTAGTGATGAAATCAGTCTTAGTGGTAGAGGTAGAAAAGCTATACCGACCGTTATAGCTGATTTGCATCTTACCGCTTTTTCCTTTTTTCGTAGTTACCAAAACAACTCCGAACGGTGCACGGGCTCCATAAATGGCTGACGAGGAAGCATCTTTTAATACAGAGATTGACTCAACATCACGCGGATTCAGATTATCAATGCTTCCTTCCACTCCGTCAATCAGAATCAGTGGTTTAGACTCTCCGTTGATCGAAGCAAAACCACGGATATTCATATTGGTAACCTCTCCCGGTTTTCCTGATCCGAAGGATATATTCAAGTTAGGAATAGCTCCTTGAATGGCTTGTCCTAAACTGGCTACCGGACGGTTTTCTATCGCTTTTGAATCGGTATAACCTACAGCTCCGGTAAGGTTTACCTTCTTTTGCGTACCGTAACCAATCACTACTACCTCGTCCAATGCATTATTATCTTCTTCCATTCTTACGTTAATGGTAGTCCGCTCCTTCACTTTTACGGAAAGGGATTTATAGCCCACATAGGTAAAAGTAAGCGTACTTCCTACCGGCGCTTTCATCTGGTAATTACCATCGATGTCGGTAATTCCCATTCCTACTCCATTCACGGCTACATTCACGCCAATCAATAATTCACCGGTTGCATCCGTCACTCTTCCACTTATAGTAAGTTCTTTCTCAACTTGAGCCTTCGCTTGTAATTTGGAAAGAATAATATGATTATCTTTTATTTCATAATTCAACTGTTGCCCTTCCAAAATAAGTGCAAGAACTTTTTCCAAAGATTCGTCTTTGATATTCATCGTGATACGCTGATTCATATTGACGTCATTTACATTAAAGAAAAAAGACTTCCCGGTCTGTTTTCTTACGGCTTCAAGCGCTTCCTTAACCGTTACATTCTTTAGGTTAAGCGATACATTCTGTGCCTGGATCAGGGTACACCAGCAAAGCAGCAGTAATGTAAATAGTCCTAATTTTTTTTTTCATCATAAGGATTAAATAAGATTAATACGGAAAAAACAATAAAGCAGGAATCTCAAAACATAGTATACATAGATCGAAGTATTCCGGTTTATATAAGAGACAGATACGGGAAGAAATTGTGTAGTCTGAAAGCCGACTTTTTTTTAAATATATTTTAATAGAATAAAACCCACCGGAAGTCCTAACGAAACCGATCGAAGGCCGATGAGGAACGATGTAAAACATGTACATGTAAAGCAGTACGAGATGTGCATCTCGTACAGCGCGACATGTGCATCTCGTACTGTATGACATGTACATCTCGTACATCGTTCCTCACCGATAAGAAAAAGGAGGTTCAGGAATAAAAGAAAAGTATCTCTAAGAGAACAAATATTGAATTAAAGCTCATCTCTTACCCATCTCATGCCAGGCAAACAACTTTTACGAATGCGTTTTCCTGCCAGATTGGTTTCCACCTCTATCTTACGGAATGAATTAAGATGAATAGCGTTAATCAAATCTTCATCGGGGACAATACGAAGAACTCCGTTTTCATACCCCGCCGAACAATTCCAACTTTGTATCCTGCCCGTTTCATCTATCACTACATAGGCAGAAGTCAGGGTACACTCCTCCATTACTTTAAAAATTTCCTGTACTGTATTATCTCCCGAACCACCCCGTTCGCCAAAAGCACAAACAGAGTTCTCGTCATCAGGGCGTAACCAGGGACTGATCATATCCAGATATTGCTCTCCAACAATAGAATCTACCGGATGCCAGTCATGCCGTTTGTCACTCCGTTCCACACAAACCATCCCTTTTATATAAGGATCGGGAACAAATCCCCAGCGTAAATATCCATTCAAGTCCATAATCTGAGCACATGCTCCTAACGTATCCATAAAATCAGTAAGATAATGTACTTTCCCCGTCAATAAATAAAGGTAATAAGAAGCATAAATTTTCCAGGCCGTCCAACCGTGAGGAGAATTCATTATCTGATTGGGAACGAAATAGACATCGAGCGCTTCCCAATAACGAAGCGTCCCGCCCCGCATGCGACAATCGGGAATGAGTAACTGTTCCAGACACTGGTGTTTGTCCATCAAATAAACTGCTGCCGACGTATACTGCTGACGTTTGACAGAATCCTCTTCAGATAAACCGCGCAAAGCCAATTGTAAAGCACTACAGGTTATCATCCCATCTTCAAAAGTCATGTCTCCTTCTGTCTGAATATCGTCCAGACGCAACAACAGATCGTCGATTGCTTTGTAGGCCGACTTTTGATGCCTTTCGTAGCGTTCTTTCCACTGGGGAAGCCCCATAAAGTTCTTTTCGGCTGCAACCAGCTCAAGCATGGATTTTGCAGGATAAATTACAGCTGTATAATGTGTTCCTTTAGAACGATAGGCACCATCCGCGGACTGAACCTTCTCCGAACAAAGATAATCACCAATATGAGCCGCTTTCTCCAGATAACTAATCTCTCCTGTCGCCTCCCATAAATCAACAAGCATACCAATCAGCGAAGAGAAGTTTTGCACCCGGTCCGGTGCTGCTTCTTTCTTCGGAATCCAGGTCAGAGTATCTATAAAGAACGGAAGTGTACGGTTGAACCGTTCTTCAAGTCCCTTATCTTTAGAAGTATCCGGAAAATGCCGGGTGGCAAGAAAAGCAGTATAGTAACCATAGAAAGCTTCGCAACCATTGGAGAACAAAGGCGGATTCTGCGCAACAAAGTCGCGGGCATTTTTCATGTACCATGACCAGGGATGGCGTACATAAATACTTGCTTCTGCAGTTTTCCGGTTTGTGGTTGTGGCCTTAATCTGATAAACTCCTTTTTGAGCAGAAGGTACGAAACTGGCTGTATATAAGTATTCAGAAACCTTATCAACGGATAATTCGGTTAATGCAGCATCCGGAGCTTTTACAACAAGACTTTTCAAAGGATACCGGCTGTGAATATACAGACGACTCTTCTCTTTTCCGCTGATCGTGTATTTGTCACACTCAATCATCGGGGCTTGTATCCATTGAGACAAGGTTTCTTTCACTTCGGACAGCTGACCGATACCTCCCAAATGGAGTATCCACTTTTTAGTCTCGCCAGGTTTCAGCAAGATTTTGTTCTGCGGATGTCGTTCCGGTAAAGGCAAACAATGCAGCAAGTCCAGACTTGCAGTTTTTATCTGATGTCCCCATTTCCACTCCAACAAACCTTCATATACATAATTCAATGTATAGGAAGCAACCGGCTCTTCTATACCAATTCCCATAATAACCTGCCTCGGAGACATGAAATATCCCCAGGTAAAATCTTTCTCACACCGTAGTAAAGTAGGAAAGAACTTAGTGTCCCACTCCGGAAATGTTTTCATCTCTGAGTCTATTCCAATAAAAAGACGGGAATATTCCGGTTCAAAGATTTCTTTTCCCCGATTGGAGAGTATACACTCTACAATCAAATGATCTGCTGCAGGACGATAGCGGAGTGCATAATGAATAGCTCTTGTTTCTGCTTCAAAAGTGCCGGGCTGACCAGAGGATGGAGACAGCCGTATGCCTTTCCAGGCCGGACCGGCCAATGTATCCTCTCTGAAAGGAATTATTTCCCATACATTCCCTATTTGCTGCTGATATTGATGAATAACTCCACTTTCGGGATGAATGAGTACTCTCCACCCTTGTTGTTCACTACCCAGCGTCAGATAATCTTTAGCAACAAGAGATAAAGGCTGAATTATGAATACAAAAACAATGCAGTAAAAAACGAAACATTTGCGCTGCTCTTTCATGTGAATTGTATTTTGTGCTTCCCGCACGGGGAGGTGCGACAGGCGATGGTTTATTGAAACACAGATGAAAGCAGATTTTCGCAAAGAAAAACAAATAGATGATAAAGAACTACAGTCTTTTAATCTGCGTTCATCCGCGTTTCATCAGAGATTTAAAACTCTGTGTAACTCTGTGCGACTCTGTGGTGAACAGAATCAGAAAAAGAAAGAAATACTAATGATAAATACGAATCTCCTTTTTATCCATATCATAACGATAATTGAACTTATTCGTAGCTGCCATAATGTCCATAATCTGTACTATATTATCAGCTTCTATCGTGATGTCTCCATAGAATATCAAGTTCTTCAAATCATCATTTTCGAAATGAATAGCTACATCAAAAGCTCTCTCTAAAACTTTAGCAATAGTACCCAACTTCTCTTCATTAAAGAAAACATCATCATAAATCCATGAATTAGAATACTCAGCATTAATATCCTTCAAAGTCAAGACCCCGGTTCTTTTATTACAAGTTATCAACTGATTGGGTTTCATCACAATAGACTTATCATATCTACTATCGGAAAAATCAATAGAACCCTCCAAAAGTGCCACGCGAATCTCATCATCATCCTGATAGTTCTGTACATTAAATTTAGTACCCAGTACTCGCACCTTTACATTGCCCGAAGTTACAATCAAAGGTAATTCAGGATTCTTACTGATTTCAAAATATCCCTCGCCTTGCAAAGTCAAATCACGGTTACTTACTCCAAACTCGTTGTTATAACACAAAGTAGATGCCGCATTCAACCATACCAAACTTCCGTCCGGCAAACTCATCTTCACCTTTGCTTTTCGGGGAGCTTCCAAAGAATAAGTCAGAAGTTCTTTATCCTGAAAGCGTTCAAATAAGTATTGCGTTCCAATTCCTGCCATGAAAATAAGGAGCACACAGGCTGCATAGTAAAACACCTTACGAAGAGGAAAAGTCCTGCTCTTTATTTTCTTATTAGTACTATTAATGCGGGCCACGAAGTTCTTGTAAGCCTGTTCTTTATGAAAACGGGATTTCTCTGCGGAACCGGCAGAAACTAACCATGACTCTTCAAACTGCCGGAAATAGGTTTCATTTTCGGCAGACTCCTTTACCCATTTCCTCAAAGCCTGTAATTCTTCGGAAGAAATGCTCCTCTCCAGAAAAGAGAGTATTAAGCTATCTATATTTGTTATATTTTTCTCCATAATCTATAACTAAGACAAGTATCTCGTGTTTTTGTGTAGTCTGATATTTCTATTTTGTTTCAAAATTATTAAATGATCGTTAATAACACAAGAATTGATATCACATAATCCTTTAATTCTGCCCTTAACTTCATCAACGCATTTTTCATATGATACTTTACTGTATTAACAGAGATATTCAACGTACTCGCTATCTCCTCATATTTCATATTATCAAAACGACTCATCCGGAATACTTGCCGACACTCGGGCGACAAGCTATTTATCACCTCATTTATTTTATTTTCCAATTCCTGTTCAAGCAAACTCTCCAACGGATGTTTACTTTCGATAAAAAACAGCTCTTCGATAGCCGCTTTATCTTCATATTGATTAATACTGACCTCCCGTTGCACATATTCCTGCTGAAGATAGTTGATACATCGGTTTTTCACGCTTCGCACCAGATACGACCGCAGTGAATATTTAATATCCACACTCTCTTTTATTTCCCACAAATTATAAATGATTTCTCCTACTATCGTTTCCGATATAAAATTATCCCTCAGATAACTATCTGCAATCAAGCACAGGTAATCATAATATTTATCAAAAATAAAACGGAAAGCACACTCATTTCCCTTTTTCAAATGCTCTATGACATTATTATCAGTGATAATAACGGCATCTTTTAGTGTAATAGCCATAGTTAATTCCCAGATCGGCTTATTATTTTAGCCAAATTAAGTAAAAGATTTGATTGTTGTACTTCAAAGATAAATAAAAACATTTGTACTATTCACAAAAACTCATTATTTACTTCTGCTGCTCAAATAGCCAATCCATAAAATCAGGAAAATTAAAAGCCGGATTCCAGGAAAGATGATCACATCCATAGAATTCAATATATTCGACTTTAGCACCGCATCTTTTTAATACTTCATAAGCTTGCCTGGAACACTCTACAGGCACAGCCATATCCTTTTCTCCGTGAAATATCCGAAAACATACTTTCTTTGCTTTTGGTAACCGCTGTACATTCACAGATCCGCAAATAGAAACAGCCGCTGCAAAAAGATCCGGAAACCGGCATACCATATCGTAGACACCCATTCCTCCCATCGACAAACCAATAACGTATATCCTGCCGTTATCAACCTCAGGCTTACTCATATAATCATCCAATAAGTTTTTCACCTGAGTAATAAAAGGGCTCATCTCGAATGTTTCCGGGAAACTACTTCCATTAAAGTTAGAAGGCTCAGTAATAAAAGGACCAAAGTTTTTTTTAGGACATTGCGGAAATATTACAAAAGCCGGAAACTTTTCTCTATTTACCGGATTGAGAAATAATCCAGAGCCATGTTTTAGTTGAGTTTCATTGTCATTCCCACGTTCTCCCGCACCATGTAAAAACAAAACCAAAGGGTATTTCTTTCCGGAGCAAAGATTATCCGGTTGTAAACATCGGTAATAAAGCGTATCTTCTCCATTGGAAGTAACATTATACTTATAGGCATATTGCTCCTGTGCTTCTATAGTAGTGCTCCACAAACCTATTATTACCAAGAAAAAACAGGCAGAAAACACCTTTGCTTTCCTGCTCACGTGATGGTTTTTCATAATTGACTATAGTTTATTCAAAGTTTTAATGTATTTATCATAAGACAGGAATATAAGAAAACAGGGTAGTAAACAGATCGATTTTTAACAATTAAAATATTCCGGAGAATCGTACAATAACATAGGAGAGTGATAAAAGAAAAACGATGGCTTAACAAGGAATAGTTCAGCCTGTCAAGCCTGTATAATATGGTAAGCCAAAATACGTACTTAACTATGTATTAAATACGTACTTTTATATACAAAGAGTACGTACTTTCTGATATGAAAAATACGTACTCTTATACAGATAAAAAATAATAGTTCCAAAATCCGTTAATAATGTTAAATCAAGGCAGATTAAGATATTAATTCATATTTTAAAGCCGGAAACCATTTCTCCAATATATTATCCACTTTGGACTCTATTTCAGGGGTAATGTGTCTTTTTACTTTCTTATATGCTATCATTATGGCTGCCATTTCATCTACCCATCCGATCACCGGCCACCGCCTTGTAGATATCAAATCAATAGGTAAAACTAAATAAGAAAGAGCAGAAGCAATCAAAAGTTTATCCGACAGTGGCGTTTCCGGACTCCTTAACACATAGTAAAGAGACAATACCGGACGCATTGAAGTGCGGCCAAGACTTTTACCCATATCTTTGATATTCTCTAAAAGTTGATCCAAATCCCAGTTTGCAAAAAATTTATTCATAATCATAATTCTTTTATAAGTACTGATTCAAAATTAGTATACTCTATAAATACGAATTTATTGAAACGCAAATGAACGCAGATTTTCGCAAATTAGGTTGCTGCGTTATGCTTGAAAATAATATCCCTTACAGAAAATCTGCGTTCATCCGCGTTAATCTGCGTTTCAATAATAACCCGCTAAATAATCATTTAATTGTGATGTATTGCTTTTATACTTATTTATTATAGGCTGACTTTTTCTTTTTTCTAATCCAATAATCAGCTCCCAACAGTCCCAAAGATAGTAGAGCGATGTAGCTGTAAAATCCTAAAAGTGAAGAGGATGCTCCTGATGGCTTCCAACGAGGTATAAAATCAACCACACTAAAGTCTAAATAGAAAAACAAACAATACACTACCAATGCTATCAATACAGTAACGGCAATAGTCAAAGAAAAAACAGTGATCCGTTTTCTTCGTCTTTCCATTTTCAGAGCTTCAGCCCGTACTTGTTCCATCATACGGAAGGAAAAATTGGAAGGAAGTCCAGTCGTTTCCCTCCGTTCCAAAGCTTTCTTAATAGTATTATTTCCATTCACATCCATAATCAACCCTCATTCATTAGTAAATATAACTTCTTCCGAACACGGTATAATCTCACTTTAACATTGGCAACGGTTAATTTTAAAATTCCTCCAACCTCTTCTATCGATTTCTCTTCATAATAGAAAAGAGTTATTAACGCTTTTTCCTCTACACCCAACAAATCAACAGCATGTGCCAAACGGGAAATACGCTCTTCATCATCCGTTGGTTCAAATAAAGTTGCCACTTTTTCATCCGGTACATTATTAATGGCATTCTCCTCTATATAAAGAAATTCATGCTTCTTTTTACGGGTAGCCGATATAGCCGTATTGTAAGCTATCCGATACAGCCAGGTAGAGAAAATACAATCTCCCTTATATCCACTCAGATTCTTAAAAGCTTTCAAAAACACATCTTGTACCAGTTCTTCAGCATCTTCGGGACAACCCACAATCTGCACAATCAATGAATAAAGAGGACGACCGTAACGATCGAGAAAGACAGAAAAACATTCTGTTTCTCCATTCAGGATTCGTGCGATGTATTGTGCTTCTTCGTTCTGTACCATGATATCCATTAGACGCAAGGAGAAGAAAAAGGTTACAATCAGTAGTAAGTAGATAGTAGTAAGTAGTAAGAATCTATGCAGCATATTGCGTTGCCATTCCAAAAGGATTCTAATTACCAACTACTGGCTACTTACTACTATCTACTTACTACTGATTGTAACCTTTTTCTTTCTTCTGCGTCAAACAGTACAAAGAACGAAATTATTCATTTAAAAACATACAATTATGATGGATTTTATTATGGTTCCGCTTATTATGGGAATTATCACACTGGGAATTTATAAATTGTTTGAACTCTTTGTTTGTAGACGCGAACGAATGGCGATTATTGAAAAGCTAAGTGACAAAATTACAACCACCGACCTGAATGGAAAATTTTCTTTGCCAGACTACAGTCACAACCGGTCCTTTGGTGCACTAAAAGGAGGATGCCTGATGTTCGGTATAGGATTAGGACTGTTAATAGGTTTCATTATCTGTGCAATCTCTATTCCCCGCTATGTATTTATGGAAAATATCAGTTGGAATGTACGCCAAATGACCAGCATCATTTATGGTGCCAGCGTATTGCTATTCGGAGGGGCAGGACTTATCACTGCTTTCCTTATTGAAAACAAAATCAGTAAAAAAAACAAGGAACAATAAACAAGCTGACATAGGCTATGTCAAAAGCCTGATAAAGCTATCAATATGTGACTTTAGAAACGCAGATTAACGCAAATTGGCGCAGATGCAATTTTTACTTTGCACAAATTAGCGTTAATCTGCGTTCCATTGGTAGCTAATACAACTTTTGACATACCCTCTTATGCTCAACTATCCGATATAAACATTCACACAAAGATAAATGTATAGTTCTTCTTCCTGCTGCTCAAACTCAATTTTATCTTCTCTGGCCAACCAGCCAAGAGCTGCTCCCAATTCTTTGTCTTTCAGCCCGGATTTCCTTTTAAGGCTACCGTAGCTCCACTTTTCATTGTTGCAAAGTAATTGCCAAACTTTCCCGGCATTCAAGCCTATCTCCATTTTATCCATTTAATACAGTTATTTAGGGGTTAAAATACAATCGGTTACCATTTATGCTTTAAAGTTAACAAATCAGCACAAATATAGTTATTACAAGAGTACTAAAAATCTATTACACAAGGCATTTTTAACACAATTATCATCTTATAGGCCAATACATTACTGTTCTTAGCATACGTTAAACGTACAACCTTTTTCCATTACAATATGTTATTTCATTATTACATTAACCTATAACTGAATAACAAATATGGCAAAGAAGGTAGCAAATCAACTTGTAGAGACATTGATTGAAGCAGGTGTAAAACGCATTTACGCAGTCACAGGCGATAGCTTAAACGAAGTGAATGAAGCCGTAAGGCAAAACGAAGAAATAAAATGGATACATGTCCGCCATGAAGAAACAGGTGCCTATGCAGCCGGTGCAGAAGCACAACTAACCGGATTACCAGGATGTTGTGCAGGAAGTAGTGGTCCCGGACATGTTCATCTGATAAACGGGCTTTATGACGCTCAACGCTCGGGTGCACCGGTTCTGGCTATTGCCTCCACTATTCCTACCGGAGAATTCGGGACAGAATATTTTCAGGAAACAAATACAATCAAATTGTTCAGCGATTGCAGTTATTACAACGAAGTGGCAACAACTCCTCAACAATTTCCCCGTATGTTACAATCCGCTCTACAAACCGCAACCACCCGCAAAGGAGTTTCCGTAATAGGACTCCCAGGTGACCTGGCAAAAAAATCGGCAGTTAATATAGATTCTTCCGTTCATATTTATCCAAAAGATTCTTCGGTCTGTCCTGCAGAAGAAGACTTAATACAACTGGCAGCAATGCTGAATCACTACAAACGTATCACACTATTTTGCGGTATTGGTTGCAGAGGGGCTCACGACGAAGTTATTCAACTATCCGAAAGGCTCAATGCCCCGGTTGCCTATACTTTTAAAGGAAAAATGGAAGTACAATATGATAATCCTTATGAAGTGGGTATGACCGGACTTCTGGGAATGCCTTCGGGCTACTACAGCATGCATGAAGCAGAAGTACTGGTTATGTTAGGAACAGATTTCCCCTATTCTGCTTTCTTGCCCGATGACATAAAAATCGCTCAGATAGATATAAAAGCTGAAAGACTGGGACGCCGCGCCAAAGTAGATATCGGCTTATGTGGAGATGTAAAATCAACACTACAAGCACTTCTGCCGATGTTACAACAGAAAAAGGACGACTCATTCCTGTTAAAGCAACTGAAACGGTATGAAGGTGTGAAAAAAGATCTGATTGCTTACACCGAAGACAGAGGAAAAGAAAATCTGATTCACCCGGAGTACGTCATGTCCGAAATAGACAAGTTAGCTTCTGATGATGCTATCTTCACCGTTGATACGGGAATGACCTGTGTATGGGGCGCCCGCTATTTACAAGCAACAGAGAGACGCCATATGCTCGGTTCTTTCAATCACGGCTCAATGGCAAACGCATTGCCACAAGCCATCGGTGCAGCACTGGCTCGCCCCGACCAGCAAGTTATTGCACTCTGTGGTGACGGAGGATTGTCCATGACACTCGGCGACCTGGAAACCGTTGTACAATATAAGCTTCCGATAAAAATCATCGTATTCAATAATCGTTCCTTAGGCATGGTGAAGCTCGAAATGGAAGTAGACGGATTGCCGGACTGGCAAACCAACATGCTCAATCCGGATTTTGCACAAGTAGCAGAAGCAATGGGAATGACCGGATTTAATGTATCAGATCCCGACAAGGTGCTCACTACCCTATACAATGCCTTCGAGATAGACGGTCCTGTTCTGGTTAATATCATGACTGATCCGAATGCGTTAGCCATGCCTCCTAAAATTGAAATAGGACAAATGGTCGGTTTTGCACAATCCATGTACAAACTATTGATTAACGGACGCTCACAAGAGGTAATTGATACAATCAATTCAAATTACAAACACATAAGAGAAGTATTTTAGAAAATCTTCTTTCTGAAATAAGATCAGTAATAATATGTAGATTTGCAATAAAAAAGCAAACCTTCAGTTATAATTGGAAGAGTGTGCACCTTTACATTACAAAGGCGTACACTCTTATTGTGTAGGGATGTACAGACACTCCATACAGCAGAATTTATATTGTTAAAATACAATAAAGTCAATTATTCATATAAAGGGTTATCACATAACAGTGTGTCCTTATAGCACATACAAAAAGAAACGGATAAAAAAAATAAATTACGGACAGATACAAAGGCTATATCAATGAAAACAATCCTATCAAAACCCTCAGGACAGACTGTAACCAGAGAAGCAAGAGACTACCTTATGATAGCTTTAGGAATGATTCTCTACGGAATTGGCTGGACCCTTTTTTTACTTCCCAATGACATCACTACCGGAGGAGTACCCGGTATCGCCTCCATTGTCTATTTTGCTACCGGTTTTCCGGTACAATATACATACTTTGCCATCAATGCTATTTTATTAGTGGTGTCTCTCAAAGTATTAGGATTCAAATTTAGCCTGAAAACGATATTTGGCGTACTAACACTCACCTTTTTCCTTTCGCTCATTCAAAAAGTGACAGCAGGAGTAACTCTATTATACGATCAACCCTTCATGGCTTGCGTGCTGGGAGCTTCCTTCTGTGGCAGTGGCATTGGTATTGCCTTTTCTGCTAACGGAAGTACCGGAGGAACCGATATTATCGCTGCCGTTATCAATAAATACCGGGACATCACATTGGGAAGAGTTATGCTCATTTGTGACCTCATCATTATCTCATCCAGCTACTTTATCCTGAAGGACTGGGAAAAAGTCGTTTACGGATATGTAACCCTCTATGTTTGCAGTTTTGTGCTGGATCAGGTGGTAAACAGTGCACGACAATCTGTTCAATTCTTTATTATCTCCACCAAATACGAAGAGATAGGAAGACAAATCAACGAATATCCACATCGTGGGGTAACTATAATTAATGCTACCGGCTTTTATACAGGAAAAGAACAAAAGATGATGTTTATTCTGGCCAAAAAGAGAGAATCAACCATCATATTCCGAATTATCAAGGACATTGATCCAAACGCTTTTGTCTCACAAAGTGCCGTTATCGGAGTCTATGGAGAAGGATTCGATCATATAAAAGTAAAATAACTACTGATCCACTCTCCCCCCACAAATATCTGTCATTTCATCAAAATTAGAATAAGAATCGTCTTAAAACTCTTCCTGAACATACTAAGCAATGGTCGTAACCTGATTTTGTTGAATGAATATAAAATCAGATTATCACATTTATTATCTTTAGCTGCATTGAAAATAATGGCAGTCTACCCTCCCCGTTTACTTTATAAACGTTCTGAATAACAAACGGATGAATTACTTATACACAAAACATTAATAGCTACAATAAAATAGAACAATCTAAGAGCCTGTTTAAATTTTCCTCTCAAAAGACTATACATTAGATTTAATAATAGAAGATGTTTTGAGCGAAGCTAATGCTGAGCAAAATTTAAACAGGCTCTAACTCTGTATCCAATAAATCTCAAATAACATCTTCCAACAATCCTGCTTTTATCTTAAATATCACGAACTAACATAAAATCAAAGAAAAACAGCTTTTTCATTTCTTCATGCTCTGAAATACATAAATAAAACATCAATAAATATACAAAAACGGAAGATATTCATAACTTCCTGCTAATAAAAACCTTCAGACTTTATTAATTATTATTATATATATTATATCTTTGCACCGCTTTCACTATAATTAATATTAATAATCTGTTTAGAAATAAATGATTTGCACACAGAGAAACAACATAACAGGAGAATCAGCAACACTACAGAATAAAAATACTCCCTACCACTGCAGCTCTGTGGCCAATAAAATAAATTTCAAACAGATACTAAACTTTATATTTCTTTTTTATTATTAATCCTAAAACAACATTACTAATTATGAGAATCTATTTACGCTTTCTGACAGCGTTCTTGCTCATTTGTTCAGTAGGAATACTTCATGCTGAAACACTGAGAGATTTACACGTAACAGGTATTGCAACAGCAGATGGAGAACCCATGCCAGGAGTTTCTGTCTTATTGAAAGGTACCACCACCGGAACTATTACCGATATTGACGGTAAGTACTCTATTCAGGTTCCTTCTAACGGAACATTGGTTTTTAGTTTTGTAGGAATGAAAACAGTTGAAATAGCAGTCAACAACAAACAAGTAATCAATGTGGCGTTAGAAAGCGATAGTAAAGAACTGGATGAGGTAATGGTTGTAGCCTATGCAACTGCCAAAAAATACAGTTTCACAGGTGCTGCAGCCACTGTAAAAGGAGAAGACATCGCTAAACTGCAAACATCCAGTATATCAAAGGCATTAGAGGGTACAGTAGCCGGATTACAGGCCAGTGCAACCAGTGGACAGCCCGGTACTGATGCCGATATCCGTATCCGTGGTATTGGTTCTATCAATGCATCAAGTTCTCCGTTATATGTAGTAGACGGAGTTCCTTACGACGGTAGTATTAATGCTATTAATCCTGAAGACATTGCATCTATGACCGTATTGAAAGATGCTGCATCTGCTGCTCTGTATGGTTCGCGTGGTGCCAATGGTGTCATCATCATTACTACCAAACAAGGTAAAACTGATTCAAAAACAAGCGTAAACCTTAAAGCTACGTTCGGAGGGTCCAACCGAGCTATCAGAGACTATGACAGGTAGGTACAAATGATTATTTTGAGCTATATTGGGAAGCAATGCGCAATCAATATGCCAAAGACAAAAAGAACTATCCAACACCTGAAGCAGCAGCTGCCGCAGCCTCTGCCAACTTAGTAAAAAGACTGATGAACAGTGGCCCTAACCCTTACGGGACCAACTATCCTCAGCCGGTAGGCACAGATGGAAAATTGCTGGCAGGAGCAACTCCGTTATGGGATTTCGACTGGCAGGATGCCATGGAACAACAGGCTCTGCGTACAGAAATTGGCCTAAATGCTTCCGGCGGTAGCAAAACAAACCAGTATTATTTTTCAGCAGGCTACCTGAATGATAAGGGTATTGCTTTAGAGTCAGGTTATGAACGTTTTAATCTCCGCACCAATGTCACCAGTGAGATGACTAAATGGTTAAAAGGAGGTGCTAACATCAGTTTTGCCCACTCTAAACAAAACTACCCTACATCATCTGATACTAAAACAAGTAATGTTATCAATGCAGGACGTACAATGCCCAACTTCTACCCTATCTATAAAGTGAAAGCAGACGGTTCTTTTGATACAGAAGATGGCGAACTGGTTCCGGACTTCGGTTCATACCGTGCAAACAATGCGAACTGGAACTTGCCGGCAACACTGCCTTTAGACAAATCAGAACGTATGAGAGATGAAGTATCAGCCCGTACATTCTTAGAAGTGACATTCATTGAAGGACTAAAGTTTAAGACAAGTTTCAACTTTGACCTGATCAATTTCAATTCATTGGACTACACAAATCCTAAAATTGGTCCTGCTGTTAATACAGGAGGTGGCTCCAGCCGGGAAAATGACCGTACACTTTCATGGACCTGGAATAATATTATCTCATACGACAAGAAAATAGGCGATCATCACTTCAACATCCTTGCAGGACAAGAAGCATACTCCTATCGTTATGACGAATTAACAGCCTCACGTTCTAAAATGGCTATTCCTGATTATCCGGAGTTGGTTGTAGGCTCACAGGTGACAGGAGGTTCAGGATACCGCATTGACTATTCTTTAGTAGGATATCTGATGAATGCTCAGTATGATTATAAAGACAGGTATTATCTGAGTGGCTCTTACCGTCGCGATGGTTCTTCACGTTTTGCTCCGGAGACACGTTGGGGTAACTTCTGGTCGGTAGGTGGTTCCTGGAGAATAAACCGTGAAGCCTTTATGCAAGGTACCGAAAACTGGTTGTCTGCACTGACGTTGAAAGCAAGCTATGGTGCACAAGGAAACGACAATTTAGGCTCGTATTATGCAAGTAGCGGTCTATATACCATCATTTCGAACAACAACGAAAGCGGATTGGTAACCGACCGTCTGGCTACTCCTAATCTGAAATGGGAAACCAACTTAAATTTCAATGTCGGTATCGACTTCTCTTTGTGGAACAACCGTCTATCGGGTTCTTTCGACTTCTTCCAACGTAAATCCAAAGATTTGTTATATTCACGTCCTTTGGCTTCTTCACTCGGATACACCTCCGTTGATGAAAATGTGGGAGCATTGAAAAATACGGGTTTCGAGATTGAACTGAAAGGTACAATCATCGACGTGAAAGACTTTAAATGGAATATGGGATTAAACTTAACCCACTACAAGAATAAAGTAACGGAATTGCCTTTGAAAGATATGCCTCAGGGTAGTTTCACAAAACTGCAGGAAGGTCGTTCTGTCTATGATTTCTATCTCAAAGAATGGGCCGGAGTCAATCCCGACAATGGAGAACCATTGTGGTATATGAATCAGAAAGACGAAAACGGCCATACAATCAAAGTTACTACCAATGATTATAGCAAAGCTAATTATTACTTTGTCAACAAATCGTCTTTACCTAAAGTATATGGTGGTTTCAATACTTCATTCTCATATAAAGGTATTGAGTTATCGGCTATGTTCTCTTATAGCATTGGCGGATATGTTTATGACCGTGATAAAATAATGATTCTTCACTCAGGTTCTGCCGCCGGACGCTCCTGGTCAACAGAAATGTTAGATCGCTGGACTCCTGAAAACAGATATACTGATGTTCCCGCCCTTAGTACAACAAGCAACCAGTGGACCAGTACATCTACGCGATTCCTGTACAATAACTCATATTTACGTCTAAAGAATGTGATGTTATCTTATTCTCTTCCTCAGTCATTAATAAGAAGAATAAGTTTGAGCAACCTTCAGATCTTTGTTCAGGGAGATAATTTATTAACCCTAAGCGGACATCAGGGATTAGACCCGGAACAAGGTATAACAGGAGTCACTTATTACAGATATCCTGCTATGAGATCGATAACAGGTGGTATTAATGTTTCATTCTAATCAGCATTCAACAATTTAATATGAAAAAATTAATAAAGAATACAGCTATACTTGCTACAGGTTTACTGATGGTAACCGGATGTAGCGGTGATTTCCTTGATCATACTCCAACAGATTCCGTTGATTCGGGGCTGGCTCCTACTCCCGAAAATGCCGAACGTATATTCATCGGTGCATGGTATAACTTAATGGAATACGGAACAACTTATGCAAACATTGGTTATCGTGCCTTATCTTTAGCAGATGACATGATGGGTAGTGATGTTGTTTTACGTACTGCCAACACATACGGATTTAGTGCGACTTACAAATTAAATGAGGTTTCTATTCCAACTGCAGGTAGAGCCAGTTTTGCATGGACTACATTCTATAAGACCATAGACAACTGCAATTCTGTAATCTCCATCAAAGGAGATACAGAAGATGAAGACTTCCGGTATGCACAAGGACAAGCACTTGCTTTGCGTGCTTTCTGTTATCTGCATCTTGTACAGCATTATCAGTTCACGTACCTGAAAGATAAAAGTGCGCCTTGTGTTCCGCTGTACACAGAACCTACTACATCAAAAACAGAACCTAAAGGCAGAGCTACCGTAGAAGAGATATACACACAAATCTTTAAGGATCTCGAACAGGCGAAAACTGATTTGGACGGTTTTACTCCATCCACAGCACAGGAAAAGTACAAACCCAATGTAAGTGTAGTCAACGGATTATTGGCACGTGCCTATTTACTGACAGGCCAATATGAAGAAGCGGCGAAAGCAGCAAAAGCGGCTCAGGAAGGATATCCTTTAATGAAAGACGCTGCTACCTATAAAGGTTTCAATGATATAAGTAATTCTGAATGGATATGGGGACATCCTCAATCTACGACTCAGTCCGATCCCAGCTACAACTTCTACTATGTAGATGCAGAGGAACCCGACTCCTATAATAGCTTTATGGCAGATCCTCATTTCTATAATCTGTTCTCCAAGAATGATATCCGTAGAGAACTATTCAAATGGATGAGAGAAGGATATATGGGATATTGTAAATTCCGTATCCGCGCTGACCAGACTGGTGACATTGTTGTCATGCGTTCTGCCGAAATGTATCTGATTGAAGCCGAAGCTATGGCCAGAGACAATACAACATCTATTACAGATGCTGTGGCTCCGCTCAACACATTGCGAAACGCAAGAGGACTGACCGATTATGATGTAACAGGAAAAAACAAGCAAGACCTCGTTGAGGAAATTTTAGTAGAACGCCGTCGCGAACTATGGGGAGAAGGATTCAGCATGACTGACATCTTAAGAACTCAAAAATCCCTGGAACGTGAAATGCTGACTAAAGAAGAAATGGCTCAGATAGAAGGTATCAAGATCATTCCTGGTGACAAGCCGGAAGATACTAAATACCTGATAGATTGCTGGCAGGAAGATGGCACGTATGAAGAGAACGAACCAATCGGACACTACGAAGTAGCATTCCCTAATGGAACAGAATTTACTCCGAACAGTTCATACTATCTATATGCGATTCCGGAGAGTGAAACCAATGCCAATCCCAATATCCCTTAAATTTATATTCTGATTGCTTCCGGAAATCCGTAATGACTTTCCGGAAGAAACAGAACTTATTTGATAAAACAAAAAAGCCGCTCCAGATTATCTGAAGCGGCTTCTCTTTTTAATCATGGGATGATATTACATCATTCCACCCATCCCTCCCATTCCGGGAGCGCCCATAGGCATTTCGGGTTTATCTTCTTTCTTTTCTACAATTACACATTCAGTAGTCAGGAACATACCAGCGATAGAAGCTGCGTTTTCCAAAGCTACACGGGCTACCTTAGCAGGATCTACTACACCGGCAGCGTGCAGGTTCTCGTAAACATCCATACGGGCATTGTAACCGAAGTCACCTTTTCCTTCACGAACTTTCTGAACTACTACAGCTCCTTCTTTGCCAGCATTAGCTACAATCTGACGAAGCGGTTCTTCAATAGCACGCTTGATAATTTCAACACCGGTTGTTTCATCGGCATTGTCACCTTTCATACCTTCCAGCACATCAATAGCACGGATGTAAGCTACACCACCACCCGGGATGATACCTTCTTCGATAGCAGCACGAGTTGCACGAAGTGCATCATCTACACGGTCTTTCTTCTCTTTCATCTCTACTTCAGAAGCAGCACCAACATAAAGAACTGCTACACCACCTGACAATTTAGCCAGACGTTCCTGCAGTTTCTCGCGATCGTAATCTGATTTAGTAGCAGCAATCTGTGCTTTAATCTGATCGCAACGTTCTTTGATATTTTCTTTTACACCAGCACCGTTTACGATGGTTGTATTATCTTTAGAAACAGTCACTTTGTCAGCAGTACCCAACATTTCGAGAGTAGCCTGTTCCAGTTTCAACCCTTTTTCTTCGCTGATCACCACACCACCTGTCAGGATAGCAATGTCTTCCAACATCTCTTTACGACGATCACCGAAGCCCGGAGCTTTCACAGCACAAATCTTCAACTGAGAACGCAGACGGTTCACAACCAAAGTAGTCAGTGCTTCGCTATCTACATCTTCTGCAATCACCAACAAAGGACGGCCTGTCTGTACAGCCGGTTCAAGGATAGGCAAGAAATCTTTCAGGTTAGAGATCTTCTTGTCATATATAAGGATGTAAGGTTTCTCCATCTCACATTCCATTTTCTCTGTGTTAGTCACAAAGTAAGCAGACAGATAACCACGGTCGAATTGCATACCTTCTACTACACCAATAGTAGTATCAGTACCCTTAGCCTCTTCGATAGTGATCACACCATCTTTGGAAACTTTACGCATGGCGTCAGCA
This sequence comes from Bacteroides nordii WAL 11050 = JCM 12987, assembly GCA_000613465.1. GTDB lineage: Bacteria > Bacteroidota > Bacteroidia > Bacteroidales > Bacteroidaceae > Bacteroides > Bacteroides nordii. The sequence continues at coordinate 1,380 of BAJA01000046.1, read as the reverse complement.
ATCAATTTACCGATAACCGGGTCATTGTTGGCAGAAACAGTAGCAACCTGTTCAATCTTGTCATAGTTGTCACCTACTTTTTCAGCCTGGTTCTTAATAGACTCAACCACTTTGGCAACAGCCTTATCCATACCACGTTTGATATCCATCGGGCTTGCACCGGCAGTTACATTCTTCAAGCCTTCGGCTACGATAGCCTGAGCAAGAACAGTTGCAGTTGTTGTACCGTCACCGGCATCATCACCTGTTTTAGAAGCAACTTCCTTTACTAACTGTGCACCCGTATTCTGGTATGCATCTGCCAGTTCTACTTCTTTAGCCACTGTTACACCATCTTTAGTGATGTGAGGAGCGCCAAACTTCTTTTCAATAATTACGTTACGTCCTTTCGGGCCAAGTGTTACTTTTACTGCATTTGCCAAAGCATCGACACCTTTTTTCAATTGGTCACGGGCATCGATATTGAATAATATTTCTTTTGCCATAAGTCTATATCAATTATAAATTATTAATTTTCAATTATGAATTATCCCAAAACAGCGAGAACATCACTCTGACGCATGATAAGGTATTTTGCACCTTCCACTTCAAGTTCTGTTCCGGCATATTTACCATAAAGAACGGTGTCACCTACCTTTAATACCATCTCTTCGTCCTTTGTACCGTGACCTACTGCCACAACTTCACCTTTCAAAGGTTTTTCTTTTGCTGTATCAGGAATAATGATACCGCCAATTGTTTTTTCTTCTGCAGGTGCAGGGAGTATAAGCACTCTGTCTGCTAATGGTTTAATGTTCATAGTTACTTTTTTGTTTTATATGTTATACATAATTATATTATTCATCATCCTTTTGGAAGGACGAAAAACAAATTGCGAAAACTGTGCCAAAGCGAAAAGATGTTGGAAAGATGTTGGTTTGGCAGACAAAGACTGACAAAATGACAAGAGAGGACAAAAGTTAGCGGAATTATAGTTGGTAACAGATGGAATAGTAGTTTATGAACCATGCGAATCAGTAGTTGAATTTAACTCATTATAGATCAGAAATGAAACTCACCACAGAATCGCACAGAGTTCCACAGAGTACTATTTATCTGATAAAACGCGGATTAACACAGATAGACACAGATTAAAAGACTGTGGTTCTTTATCATACATTTGTTTCCCTTTGCGAAAATCTGCGATCATCTGCGTTTCAATAAAGATTCAAACTCTGTGGAACTCTGTGTTACTCTGTGGTGAAATACATTCAAAACCGTACAGTAACGAAGATGATGGCCCTGTCTTTTCGGTAGCGGAAGTGCCCCTGAACGGCATCGATCCCCTTGTCCGGTGTTGTACTTTGGCTTTCTCAGAAAGGAACGTTCCTTTTCCCGGTA
>BAJA01000047.1 GCA_000613465.1 Bacteroides nordii WAL 11050 = JCM 12987 | reverse complement strand
AATTTTTTTTAAATAAGCTTCTTCGAAAGAGTCTTCTATAATAACCCACTTTTATTTCACAGAATTCTTTTATCCTCTAACTCCCATAAATTTGAAAGGTAACGCTATCTTAAACTCTTTAGCCGTATTCCCATGATACATTTCTCCATTAGCAATAGACAATTTAAGTACAGGAGCTCCTTCTGAGAAATCCAAATCCCGCAAATCCACCCAAAAAGTATTTGGAGTCAGACTTGACTCAAAAAAATATCTCAGACTTTTACTTTCCGAAACAGTCCTCCATTGTGTAGTAGAAATTTCAGGACTTTCAGGAGTTGATATACCGTAAGGCACAGAGGCATTACGAACGACACTAAATACACTGGCAACGGCTATCCTTTCATCATCAGTTTTCGGTAATGCATTAATATAAAAACTGGCTCTGGCAAAACGATCAGCTGCGCGATTCGTTCCGGGCAAAAAGCTCAAACCTCCTATCGTTTTCCAATATTCATTTAGTGCCAGCTGTTTGTCATAAGTAGGAGAATTAGTCATTACTTTATAATCTTTATTATGATATACAGTAAGTCTTCCACCTACATACTCAAAGATAGCACAATCACCCACAGCATCGGATATAGATAAGTGCAATGTTGCTAAACGAGACCCATCCGGCATCATATCTGATACCACCTGAAAGGTATCCTCGTCAGTATAAGAAACGGCCTCTTCAACTGTTGCAAAATTATCCAGCATATATTGTACCCACGCCGTTATAGCAAGTCCCGGTTTATTTTTATCTCTTAAGGGATATTTTGTTTCAGGTAGCCAAAGTAAATTGGCAACTAACCCTTTCTCATTCATTCCATCCGTACTGGCAATTTCAAAAGCAGAGGTCACTACACTTCCATATCTCGACGTCCACTTCAACGAATTTTCTCCAGCTTCTCCACTACGCATCATTCCTCTTGGAAATGCCCAAAGATTACTATGCATTTCTGTTTTCCAGTCCATAGAGCGACCGGTTGCTACCATCCCATTTGTTCCTGAATAAACTACTCTTGTACACATAATTTTTTTTTATTAATGATTCATATATTGGCTATTAATACACATCAAATACATATTATAAAACATAACCATCATTCGTAATAAGAACAAAAAAAGTTTATCAACAAACATTAGAATTAAGTTATTGAATTCTAATATTCTCTCAGTAAATATGTAAAAAAACGAAAGACTAAAAAGCAATTTCTCTTTTCTAAAAGAAAAATAAATAAAAAAATCAGAATATTTTTTCTAACTCTGTTGTTATATAATTAAGTATTCAGAAAATAATGATTATGATATTGAGTAACCTTTCAATTATATTTGCATCTTCTTTTATGAATTTGTTCCCACGAACAAATCCATATAGAAACAGTTTTTCCATTAATAGCTTTCCGAACGAGCTGAATGATTACCTGCAAAAAACGGCTATTCCAAAATTAATCATCAACTATATTTTGATCGAATTAAGCACTTTAGTACTCGGCCATTTGTTTTTTTACAATTCCTGTAACTTGTTTTTCTTAAAAATATCATAATCCATTTCAAAAATATATAATCAAAGAAAGTAGAAAATATGAAAAAATTTATTACACTTTTACTATTATCATTTCTCACACTTATCCTTGTGTTAATAGTAAGAACCTTTACCTATCAATTTAAGAAAATAGAGAAAACCGGAGATAATGAAGTAGTGCTTACTGCTCCTTCAGAAAAAGCCATACGTCGTTTTGCCGGTGGAATACGTATTCCAACCATCAGCAATGAATTCTATGAAGAAACCAATTTCGGCCCCTTCGAAGAATTCATGAGATATCTGTCCGATTCTTATCCTGAAGTATATAAAGTAATGGACACAGATACTATTAATACATATGGAATGATCTTTCATTGGAAGGGAAAGAACAGTACTTTAAAACCTGTTTTATTCTTATCACATTACGATGTTGTTCCAGTAATTGGTTATGATCAATCTATTATAACTGATACTATTTTTCAATTGAATGACAAACCGTTACCTCCAATTCAGTCTTATGCTATAAAATGGGATTATCCACCATTTTCAGGAGCTGTAATAAATGGCCGTATCTATGGACGTGGAACGCTCGATATGAAATGTATGCTCTTTTCATTAATGGAAGGAGCTGATAATTTAATTGCTGAAGGTTTTCAACCAGAAAGAGATATCTGGTTTGCTTTCGGACATGATGAAGAAGTAAGTGGACGTCAAGGAGCTGTAAAAATAGCAGAGTATTTCAAAAATAAAGAACTGAATTTTGACGCTATTTATGACGAAGGGGGTATTATTGCTGCTCCAAGTTCAGCTATAGAGTCTATTAAAGTTCCATTAGGATTAGTTGGTACTGGAGAAAAGGGTTTCCTGACTTTACGTCTTACAATAAAAGGAATGGGAGGACATTCTTCTATGCCTCCTGAAAAAAGTTAGTTAATCTATGCAGCAGAAATCATTGAAAAGCTGAACAATAATCAATTTCCTGCACAAATTATTTCCCCTATCGCAGCATTTTTTGATAACGTCGGAAATGAAATGGGATTCTTTTCTCGTATGACAATAGCAAATCAATGGTTACTCAGACCATTATTACTGAGTACAATGGAAAAATCTCCTGCATCCAATGCATTGGTTCGTACGACTACAGCTATAACCATGGCCAAAGGTAGTGATGCTGCAAATGTTTTAGCGTCTGAAGCAGAAGTAACAGTAAACTTCCGCATCTTACCAGGAGATTCAGTTTCTGGTGTCATAGAACATGTGAAAAAGTTATGTGAAGGTTACGATATCGATTTAAAAGTAATTTCTCAACGTGCCCCCTCAAATATTTCTCCAGAAAATGTAAGAGGTTTCGAAATTATAAAAGAAAAAGTAAATAAGATCTACCCCGAAGCAATAGTAACTTCTTATATAACAATCGGAGGTACAGATTCTTATAAATATCAGGCAGTAAGCAAGGACATTTACCGTTTCATGCCTATATGTCTAAACCAGTACGAACAACGTACAATACATAATGAGAACGAATATATATCATTAGAGAATTTTGGAAAAATACAATGGTATTTTAAGGAGTTACTAAAAACTTATTAGGCATTGATTCTTATAGCCAGAAAGAAATTCTACACTAGTAAATAAAAGGCTATCTTAAAATTGAATTTTGGGATAGCCTTCCCTCTTATGGATAATGTTATAAAAGACAATGAATATTACTTTTCTTCTATAAACATAGTGACATTACAATATCTTATATATAAATGAATTATCCAATGATTTATCTCCCTTATACATATATCAGTAGCATCTCATTAGGAGACTATAGAAAAATATAGTTACCGTTCCGATAACCTACAACACAACAAGTAATATACTCAATGAATAAGCCATAAACCAAATATTCTTTTCAATAAAATGAAATATTTTCATCAAATAGATAATTGATAATAAACACTGTAGCTATTTATCAGTGTTTTTTATTTCTCCTTCTCTTGCAAGATAAAAAAACTTTCGCTACCTTTGCAATCGCAAATAAGAAAGGTGCCATAGCTCAGTTGGTAGAGCAAAGGACTGAAAATCCTTGTGTCCCCGGTTCGATTCCTGGTGGCACCACAAACGAAAGAAAAAAGCCTTGTAAGACAAGAACTTACAAGGCTTTTTCTTTTTGGGAGCCCAGACGGGTGCCCACTCGAATATTCGGCACTATCTACCGATATGTAATCTTTTACACTTTGCATTTACACTTATTCTTGCGATGAATCAAACCTCAACCAGCAAACTGATTAAGCCCATAACTCAGTTGTGTATTGGACTCAGGCAGAACCCGCACTACCCAACAGAGGAGGCATACAATGCCTCTTAATCAGTACAACCAGAACAAATGTAAGCCCCGTACATGTATGTACTACTTAAGTGGAGAAGAAAGCAGGAAAAAGTTGTCAACTTATTACAAATTAAGGAAAATATGTGAGATGTATGTGTGGTTCTCACAGCATATATTATTCTTCTCGTAACATACCATATTTTGTAATGAGATAATTATTAAATAATTCAATTAAAAATATAGGTTTTGTATAGATTTGGCTTGGGTTGGCAATATACCAAACTGTCGTTTGAACGCTGTTGAAAAATGTGATAAGTTTTTAAAACCTACTTTGAGATATACACTTGATGCCGGCACCCCTTTTTTCAATAATATCATTGCTTCCTCTAATCGCCGTCTTATTATCCAACGGGCAGGTGTCTCGCCTTCAAAAGTATCTGCAAAATCACGTTTAAATACAGACAAGCTTCGCCCTGTATAATGTGCAAGTTGTTCAAGAGTCAAATCACAAGTATAATTTCGATTCATAAATTCCCGCAAATCTATTTTCCACGGTTCTTCAAAGTCGAATAAGACACCTGCCAATTGAGGCTTAAGTTCCAATAAAACCAATACGGCTTCTTTAAGTTTAGTCTCTATAATCGTGGGGGAAGGAAGTTGTCCTGTAGTGAAATAAGCATCCAATGACTGGAATAAACCTGTTAAGAAAGGATGTTGCGGCAAATAGAAATGCAACGAATTAGATAAAGAATCAGATAATGGGTGTATAGGTAACACGATCTGTTTGGAAATGCTTTTAAGAAATGGGACATTAATCCGCAAGAACAACCCTTTAAACGGTTGTCCATTTTTAGCAGGCTGTTTCAACTTAGTTACAAGATGATTACGACGGATGAATACAGCTTCCCCATTACGAATATTGACTTTCTTTTCTTTCGTCTGCAATGTAAGTTCTCCAGATAAAACAAAACCAAGCATGTGTTCGTCTACTACACCTTCACAAATTCTGTCAAAAATAGTAGTACAACAAAAGAAGTTTTCTACATTGCCTTCGTTTATTTTAAATTTCGCCATATTTGAATTATACTAAATCATTAATATAAGAATTATTAATTGTATCCTGCCATATTATCCCTATTTCATCTTGCCATTCGATATATTTCTTCCATATCTTCCATGTTCAGCTTTTTAAAATTCCCGATAGTACTCGTATTTCCCAAACTACATTTTTCCGCCATCAGCCGTATTTCATCATCGGCAATATCCCGTCCGATGAGTTCTTGAATAGAAATAGGCATAGACATATCATGATAGAATCGCTCCATAGCCTCAATACCAGCCAATGCTGTAGATTCCGGATTCGTGAAATCATTCGGAAGCCCCATTACATTTACTGCAAAACGAACAAATCGAGAAATATTTTCTTTGAAAACGTAACGTGCCCAACTTCCCCATAAAGCAGCCAATCCCGCACCATGAGCAACATCGAACAATGCACTCAATTCATGTTCAAGCATATGGGTGGCATAATCCCCCACAGTCCCACATCCTGTCAAGCCATTGTGCGAAAGACTTCCAGCCCACATAACTTGCGCTCTGTGCCGATAGTCTTCCGGAGTAAGCATAACTTTATATGCACTGTTTTTTACGGTACGCAGTAGAGATTCAGCCAATTCATCAGTAAGTATCATATCATCTTCCTGTGAGAAATATCGTTCCATTGTATGCATCATAATATCTACAATACCGCACGCTGTTTGATATGTAGATAATGAAAAGGTACGTTCAGGGTTCATTATCGCAAATTTCGGACGGGCAAGATCATTGTTATAAGCTCGTTTTCTTGAGCCTACTTCATTAGTTATCACACAACCGTTACTCATCTCACTTCCGGCAGCAGGAATCGTAAGGACCACTCCTATAGGATAACAAGCTTTCGCCTCGGCTTTTCCGTCAAATAAATCCCACACATCACCATCATAAGCAAGACCGTACGCAATGGCTTTCGCCGAATCAATGACGCTCCCACCACCAATGGCAAGGATGTGATTCACCCCTTCCTTGCGACATAACTCTATCCCTTCATACACTTTTGACAGACGAGGATTAGGCACAACACCTCCCAGCTTTACATATAAAATACCTTCCGCATCTAATTGCCGACAGATATCGTTGAGTAATCCGGAACGCTCTGCACTCTTTCCACCATAATGTATAAGAACTTTCGTACCTTCATATCGTCTGACAAGATACCCTATCTTGCTTTCTGAATCATTCCCGAAAACGATTTCTGTTGGAGTATAATAATTAAAATTTTTCATACCCGTTTTATTTACCAAGTTCTAATCTTTCACCAAATTCATCATTCACATAAATTTTACATTCAGAATGATTTTTTAACACATCCGAATAGAATTATCAAAAAACTACTGAGCAGCCCTATTGTTGGGGGATTTAACTTAGCCATAACTTTTTATGTTTAAAAATTTTCGATGCAAAGTTACGCTAAAAAATATTATTATGTTTTTTCCAAAAGTCCAAATATACTTTTCTTAAATGTCCAATATCCTTTTCATGAATCTTTTCTGTTCATTGATATTATCATAAGAAAAGATACAACAACGATTCCTAACAGTAATGATAAGGTAATCGAAAGATGACCTATATATCAGCTGTATTAATCAATCATCTAAAGAAATAACATTCAATTAGTATCCACATTATCATGCTGTTCATCATATCTTCTTTACAGTTGCTGGTATCAAGAAAACAAGAGTACATATAGCCAGAAAAACACCTAATTCAATTGAACTTCCCGGAAATATAAATTCAGCAATAGTCCTTATAAGAAAAAAGATAGCCAGAGTAAATAATAATGCTTGGCCTAATTTGGTATTAGCAATTTCTTTGCGAAAACTTATAAAGATCATTCCTAAAGATAAAAACAGACACACAAATCCGATAGCAGACATTTGCATAATTCCACTATTTTCGGCACTCAACTTAGGTAATTCTTCCTGCCAATTGAATAAGCTCCAGAATGAAAGATGAAACAAGGCAAGTATTATCAGTAATCCCCCTCCGGCAATAATCAGTTTATTTCGCATACCATTTTATAATAGTTATACATTTACGTTTCGTTGACAAAGATAAAGTTTAAGGAGATTGAGTAAATTGAAAATTAAGCCATATTTTTGTCCAAAAACGACAATAATATGTTTGTTAAAAGAATCTGATCACTCAGAAACATATTTCAAAATACAACTTTCATTTTAGCAGATGCCTTTTCACATATGCTTGTGTTACGGAGCAATGTACAAGACATTTCAAGCAAGTACTACATCCGAATACATCGATTATCTCATCTCTTGATACTCCTATACTCCAAACACCTCTCTTCAATACATGCTTTTCACATATATCTATACAGGCAACACAGTTACCACATTTTGGTAAAAGGGGTTCATGTATTATGGTCTTCAGCGGTGCATCTGTTAAAACCGTACCAAGACATTGTGCCGATCCATACTCAGGGGTAATAAGCAGATTATTTTTACCGATCCAACCAATTCCACTAAGTAATGCTATTGTTTTAAGGCTGGAAACTAAATATTTCAAACAGATGCGCAAAGATAATGTAACCTTGCTAAAAATCAAATAGTTATAAAACATATTTTCTTAGCAAGGGTAGAAAAGGAAGCAAGAAAAAGCATATTTGGGTGAGAGTTAAGTTACCAAATCGTAACTCAGCCCAAAAAAACTTCAAACATACTCTTAATATGCTATATTACAGTAACTTGCGCAAATTTGCATAATCTTAAATAACTCAATAGTAATTAAATTTGTAACTAAAAAAAGTTGAGTTATGAAAAGTACATTCAAAGTATTATTTTACGTGAAGAAACAGTCTGTAAAAAACGGAAAGGCACCGATAATGGGCCGTATCACCATCAATGGAACCCAAGCCGGTTTCAGTTGTAAGAAAGAAGTATCCCTCGCATTGTGGGATGTCAAAGCCAACCGGGCCAGAGGCAAGTCCGAAGAAGCCCGCACACTCAATCAGGAACTTGACAATATCAAGGCACAAATCACCAGGCACTACCAGTATATCTGCGACCACGACAATTTTGTCACGGCTAAGAAAGTCTACAACCGCTATGCCGGTTTCTCAGAGGAATGCCATACCCTTATGAACCTTTTCAGGGAACAGTTGGAATCGTATAAAAAGAAAGTCGGCATAGAGAAAGCCGAAAGCACTTATCGCGGTCTGGTTGCCGATTACAAGAATCTCCTGCTTTTCATGAAAAGCAAGAAGAATACAGAGGATATTGTCATCGAAGAACTTGAGAAATCATTCATCGAGGATTACTACAACTGGATGCTCGGTACCTGTGCTTTGGCGAACTCCACTGCCTTCGGGCGTGTCAATACCTTGAAATGGCTGATGTATATCGCGCAGGAAAAAGGCTGGATACGAGTTCATCCGTTCGCATCATTCGAGTGTATGCCCGAATACAAGAGGCGATCCTTCCTTTCCGAAGAGGAACTGCAAAGGATAATCCGTCTGGAACTGAGATACAAACGCCAGCGTGCCATGCGCGACATGTTCCTGTTCATGTGTTTCACCGGTCTTTCCTACGCAGACCTGAAAACTATAACCTACGATAATATTCATACTGACTCCGACGGCGGTACATGGCTGATGGGCAACCGTATAAAAACGGGAGTGGCGTATGTCGTAAAATTGTTGCCCATTGCCATCGAGCTGATTGAAAAATACCGGGGTACGGATGAAAAGAAAGACTCTCCCGAATGTGTCTTTCCGGTAGGTGAATACAATGCCATGCGGCTCAGTCTTGGAATCATAGGCAGGAAATGCAACTGCCGGGTCGAGGTCACCCCGCATGTAGCACGCCACACGTTTGCCGTTCTAGCCATACTCAAGGGGATGCCGTTGGAAACCCTTCAGAAAGTGTTGGGGCATAAGTCCATCCTCTCCACGCAGGTTTATGCCGAACTGATTAACCCGAAGGTAGGCGAGGACACCGACAGAATTTGCGAGAAAATCGGTCACGTTTACAAACTTGCCATGTAACACGACAATAAAAAAAGCGTCCGGAAGCCGATAGGCCGAAGGACGCTTTTTTATTACCTACTTGTCTATTTTCTGAACCGTCTGAAATCTCTGTAATTTTTTTTCAACACTTCGTATAGGGCACTCTCCGGTAGAGCAGTTTCCCCCCGATAGTGGTATAAGGCACCAGCCTTTCGTCTCTCAACGTCTGCAACGTCCGTCGTGAGATATGCAATAGGGTGCATATCTCATCCCCCGTCATGTAATGCTCGTCCGCAACCGTCGGGCGTATCCGTGCCGTAGCCTCTTCCACCGCTTTCCCCGCTTTTTTTATCCATCCGGCCAGTTCCTTGAACTCTTCCGAATCCCTTGTGATAATCTCCGCCATACCTTACTTCCTTTTGAACAGTCCGTTTTCCAGTATCTCCTGAATATCCGTTTCCCGGTAGAAGAATTTTCCCCCTACGTTCGAGTGGGGGATTAGCCCGTTGTCCCGGTAGTTTTGCAGGCACCGTTTCGATATGCCCAAAGCCAGACATACGTCCTGCGCATCCATTCACTTGTCCGGCGCAGGCGGTGCAATCTTTTTCTGGAAGTCACTCATTTGTACGGCCAGCGTGCTGACCAGTTTTCTCAACTCCTGATACGCGCTTGTTTCAATAATTGTCAGTTCCATACTAAAATTCTTTTTAAGTTTCTGAATATGAGGCAAAGTAAAGCATATCCTATATCCTATCCAAACAGATCGTATCAGAGTCTTCCGTTGGCGTGCATTGGCGTATCCAACGATAAAAGAGAAGGGCCCGTCACCTGCATCTATGCGGCAACGGGCCTTCCATCCCCTTACTTGTTTTCCATAATCCTACATCTTCATGCCTTTGCTTTTCCGCACAGCCGCCTTTTCCTTCATGTCCGCTTTCTGCCGTATTTCCGGAAAGTGCTCTTTCAACAATTTCCCTGCCAGTTTCTTCGCCCTATCCTGCATCACATCATACACATCCCATCTGTTGCGGCCCAGCAGCTTGTTTTCTATCTTCTCGAATTTATCGCAAAAACTGAAGTTGTCCGGGTATTCATCTATCAGTCCGTCTCTCGGATAGCCCTTATCCATGATATACAGCAGTGTCATCCGGTCATAATTATACGGACTCCGAGTAAGGCCCAGCCCCTTTCCGGAATCAGTCAGCCTATAATAGTTCTCCCATGTAGGAGCAAGATCATAACGCTCACTGTCCGTTATACTTTTCAATGCCGATTTGTCCACAAAAGCATCTGCCGGAATCTTCTCCAACGGCAACAAACAGCCGTAATCATCGCAACAGCGGTTTACTTTCCCTTCCATCAATGAAGGCCATCCCCGTAACTCATACACATTCAGATACTTTTCATCAAAGTCCGGTTCAAAGAAACGCTTCTCTATATTCGTTGCCATAAAATCCCCGTATTGACGGTTTCCTACGTAATCCCTACCGAACAGCAGCACCCCTTTACCCGTCTCAACACCTGTATAATACGTGTTCCCATGCTTCAAATCATCCTGCATCTCCGCTATCACTTCGGGTGGTGCGGACTTTATCTCCCGCCACATCTCCGGTGTAAGTTGTCGGGGATAGTTCTCGTCCCTTGAAAGCGGGTCCATGTACTTTCACAGGCAATACACTACTTCCGACAGAGCCAGGTATCTATGCGGCTTAATCCCATGTCCGTCCATCGCCTTTTCCAGTCTTCGCAGATAATCATCATTATTCCCTTCCCGCAAACGCGGAATAATCCTCATATCAGGCACATTATAGTACATCATGCCCATGGTAGGCATTTCCGTTTCCTTGAGCGCTTTCTCCACATCTTCCAGCATAAACTCCAGAAAACCTTCCTCACCCGTACCTTTCATACTGACATGCACCGGTTGAGATGTCCGTCCACTGTGACATACACACTGCCACTGTTCGTATTCTCTTTTTCCATTCATCAAAAAATTAAATGTTCATTCCTTGTCCTTTTCTCTTTGCCGGAATCCGCACCCTCATTTCCACGTTCGGGAACCGTACATTATCCGGTCGTGCCACCAGTGACGAGACTATCCGTTCCTGTTCTCCGGTCAGCGGCATAGGCTACCGTTGCAAATTTCTCAGCCTGTTAAAGTTCCTCAGCGTAGGTGCCATGTCGCAACATGCCACACAAATCCCATATCTCACCATATCCGAAGAAACCGTCTGCCCGTCACCTATTTTTGCCCGGCATGCGGCATTCAGCGGAGCCACCTCATAAAACCTCAAGCTCTCAGGTTTCCGCTTGCCGTCAAAAAAACGTTCGGCCAGCCCACTCAGAAACTCATCCAGCATCCTGTCCCCACCGTCTGTCTTGTCAAACAGCAATACCTTCCGCCCGTGTTCCACCGCCATGTAGGTGGGAAAAGCAGCCAGCCCGCTGCGTATCACATCCCCGTCCATTCCGAAACGATGTCGCAGCCGCCTGTAATCCTCATTTTCCAGCAAAGCCGTATGTTCCGCTGATAATGACAGATGTACAATCCCCCGTTCCTCACAGAATGCCGCATCCCGGAGTCTCACCACCCCCGACGGATATATATTCTCCCGTTCCAGTACAGGACAGAGCCGTTCCAGATAATCCGCATTGTCCGTACCGAATATGGGAGGAATCAGACTTTTGTCTTTAAAGTCGAAACGGAACATTCAGTGGTCGGGAATAAATTCCCGACCGGTCGTATGAGACCGCACGTTGTTACTGATATAACGGGAAAATCCCTCTTCCCCCTGTCCGCGCATACTCAGATACACGGGTCTGTAAAAGGCGTCCAATGTCATATACAGACTGCCGCTTTCCACCGCTTGCTTTTTCTTTTCTTCCATAGATTCTATAGGATTAATTGTTTCTTCTCCTTCTTCTGTGGGGTAATGGAAGCTGCATGCTTCACCTGCCGTTGGCTGTCAGACATCCGCTGTTCAGGAGCTTCCTGCCTGTAGTATGTTTCCGGTAACCCGCCGGTCTGTTCCTCTTCCGAATGCGGATACGACACCGGATGTGACATTTCCATCCTTTCTATTCGGCTTATCCGTGCGCCCAACCTGAACTCTCCATCCGTAATATGGAACTCCGATTGTAACAAATCCACCGCCATCTCCTTTGCCTCTTTCTGTAAGGCCGCATAGCCGAAGTCGTGTGCCGACAAAGGCGCGTTCATCCGTGCCCTCATGCTGTCTCCCAGCTTCTCCGCCAGTTCCCTGAACTCATACTCATAGCTGAACGGATGCACCTTGTCTGCCGCAACAATCCCGGCGTACCCGTTTTCCGAAATATACAGCAATGACGCTACATCATAGTTCCGGGGCGAGATACCCAAACCGAATTCTTTTGTCAGCCGGTCGAAGTTATGGAAATCGGGCCGCAGGTCGAACTTTGCCCTGCACACCCCGCCGTCCAGCACACTTCTATCCGCAAACTTGTCGGAGGTGAAGTTCACCACCGACCTGCGCAATTGTGCCTCTGTACTTCGCACATCCGCTTTGGACAGCTTTTCGATGCAGTTGTCCGCCAGCCCAGCCACCCGTTTGGTAGGCAGGTCAATCTCATATATCCGCAAAGTTTCGGGTACTTTGGTCACGTTGAAGAAGCCGTCGGCCAGATGTTGCAGATAGCTGTTCCGTGCCTTCATACCCTTGGGGGTGTCGGAAAACAGTATCACGCCCTCTTCCGTAACCACCGCATATACCCGGTTTTCCGTCCCGGAAGTTTCCGTTACCGCCGCTTTCCGCCTGTCCGGTTTCCGGACAATGCGGTTCCAAATATCATTCAGGATTGACATAGCTTGTATTTTTAGACATGATAACCGGTGACAAAGAAAAGCATTCAGCCGCCAATCTGCAATACCTCATACATACGAGTCATCCGTTGGCGGCTGTTGGCGTACAACCTTTACGCCAGCCGTGCGTCCAGCATCCGGTTATAACTTTTGCGCAGGGAGTCGATGAACGGAGTGGTGTCCGTACAACGGTCGAACACCTTGCCACGCTTGGTGTACAGCGCATTGATTTTCAGATGGAACACTTCCTCGAAAACGCGGATAACATCCACAATTTTCAAATTCCGGCCTTCAGCCGTACCTATCGCACCGGCTGCCATCAGTGCGGCCACCAGTTCAATCAGGTCGCTGTCCGTACCGTTCCATGTCAGTGTGACGGAACTTTTGCTTCCGCTCCCCCGCACTGCTTCCGCATGGAATCCGGCAGACACGGTACCATGACGGAGCATCTCCTTCAGTATTTCCGCTTCCGCATCCAGCAACGCCAACGTCTTGTCAATAAACACGTCATACAGGATATTGCGGCAATCTTCAGCCATTCCGTTGCAGGCCTGCCGCATAAAGGCCAGCTCTATTTTTGTGTAGTTCAGACAACGTAGCTGTCCCGTCAGGTCCCCTGCCGGTGAAAGCGTAGCAAGGCAGTTCACGAAATCGTCATAGGCGGCCGGCAACTCACCTGCCACAGGTCCGGCACCGTTTGTATAAGAGGCGAACAGATTAAAAAGAGAGGTTTCCACCAATGTCTTCATCGTATCATGTTTTTAGGTTCCACAATTCAACTCTCCACTCATCCTGCCGGAATAAAGACAAGTGCCATGCCTGAAACAGTACACAGATAAAACATTGGAAATAAACCATATAGAAAGTAGTAAAAATGATGTGTACATAAAAGCATTGTGGATTGGACATGATGTGTCCGAATTTCGGACATATTCTAATCCAGACGATACTTCCTCAGTTTCAGATAAAGCGTGCTCCGGCTGATGCCCAATAACCGTGCGGCAGCTTTCCTGTCATTGCCCGTTGCCTCCAATGCTTTCAGAATGGTTGCCCGTTCCGTCCGCTCGTCATTAAGTGAATACTCTCCCGGTTGCCTGCCTTTATCGGGAATGTCTATCTCCCCGGTGGTTATCCAGTCATCTTTAGCCAATAAGGTGGCCCGTCTGACAACCATCCTCAGTTCCCGTATGTTTCCCGGCCACGAATAAGATTTCAACCGTTTCTGTACTTCGCGGTCAAAGCCTTTCACACTCCTTCCCAATTCCCGGTTGGCGGCATCCAGCATGAATTCCGCCAACGGAATTATATCCTCAATGCACTCTGCCAGCAATGGTACATGCACCGGAAATTCGTTCAGACGATGGAACAGGTCTTCCCGGAAACGTCCTTCGCTATCGCCTTCTCCAGATCCTCATTGGTAGCGGCTACCAGACGGATATCTGTCTGAATCTCCTCTTTACCGCCTACGGGGCGGTAACGTTTTTCCTGTAAGGCACGCAACAGTGCCCTTTGTACTTCGGCATTCAGATTGCCCACCTCGTCCAGAAACAGTGTTCCATGGTTGGCAGCGGCAAACATGCCCGTCTTGTTTTCCGTCGCTCCGGTAAAGGCACCCTTCACATAACCGAACAGTTCCGATGCCGCCAGTTCCTTCGGAAGCACCCCGCAATCCACTGCGATGAAAGATGCATCCGACCGACCGCTCAACACATGTATCTGCCGGGCCACATATTCCTTGCCTGTCCCTGATGCGCCACGTATCAGTATGGACAAGCTGTCGGCAGGAGCCACCACACGCACAATGTTCTGAAGTTTCACCGCTAGAGGACTTTTACCAACGTAAAAAGCCCATCCTTTGACTTTCTTTCTATTTCCACAGTCCAACAACCCACGGATAATACCAAGTACCCTTTCCGTCTGAACAGGTTTTGGTAGATAGTCTGCGGCACCTTTCTTCATCGCTTCCACCGCACTGAGGATATCTCCGTAGCCTGTCATGATGAGGAAAGGCATACGATAGCCCTGTGCCTTCATCATTCTAACAGTTCCACACCGTTACTGTTATTCAGGCGTAAATCCGACAATACCAGATCTACCTCATAGCCTTCCAAAAAGCCCTTCGCCGAATCCACCGATAATACATAACGGGCATTGATACCGTTTTTCACCAGCCAGTTTGTGGTGATACGCGCATACGCGCGGTCATCTTCCACTACCAATACGGTTTCCATATGTTTTTTCCTTTATTTTTTTACTTTCTCTACGGCCTGTTCCACGGCCTCAATCAGTTTTTCTATTCTTTCGTCCGATATCCCGCTCCATTTTTCAGAAGGCATGGCGATCGTTCCTTTCAGTTCACATCGAGAAATGTTTATATGGATCATTTCCCAAAGCGGTGCGGTCTCGTGTATGATATTTTCCAACTTCACATAATTTCTCATGGAAGAAGCATCCCGCATTTCAGAAAGTTCCTTCGTAGTGTCTTCTATAAAAATATCTAGCATTTCCTCAACATATTCCTCACCTTCCATGATAGCCGCAATACCTAGTCTGTCCATTTGTGAAACTACCGCCAGCAATAAAACAAACAGGGCAAAGCTGGCTACCATATAGTAGGAATTGTCCCATTCAAGGATAAAGGCCCGGTAATGTTCAGTAAAATGTTCGTTGCTCTCCCGTTCGAATTCGGGAACTATGCTCATTCTTTCGTTCAGTTCCACGCTGCCAGTGTATAGGTGTCCATCTATACCAGCAGCCGTTCCTGTCTTTCAGCCTGCCCCAAAATGCTCCTTCCATTTAAAGGAACGGAGCATACGTATTGTTGTCCCAGTTGAAGAGAAAGCGGACAAGGATTATCGTTTACATTTTTCTTTTGCTGCACAGCTTGTTTCCGAGCTATTGATACAATGGACGGGATACTTTCCTGTACTATATCACCTATACCCTGCAATTCCTCGAAAGTATGCATCGCTTTGGAAAGAAGTAGTTCTTTATTCCAAAGAAGAAGACACAACGAATCAATATGCTTTTTCTGTAACGGAGTATGAACATATTCTTTCAGAAGTTGCAGATTGTCACAGCCCCTATGGCATTTGCGGCTGTATTCTTTCAGGTTGTCATCATCATGTGACGGCAATCTCCGCATGAGTGGAAAGGTCCAGCAAGTCGATATAACTATTTTCCGTCAAACGATATACGTCACCAGCCCCTTTTCATTCCGGCGGAACTGATAGATAATAAAGGTTGACAGTAGGCCCTAAATGACATAACCGTTTTTTTTAACTTTAACCACATGATTATACATCATCCGAACCTGTAAATCAATTACTGGCCTGTAATATAAATACAAAAATAATCCCTACCTAGGTTTTAGCACAACTTACGCAAGGATTATTTAATAAATATTTATAAATTATTTCAAATTCTTCAAGCCTCTCAGAACAGTTTTATCAGTTATTTCAATAATACTGATGGCGTAGCCACCACCTGCCACAGCTTTCATCTTTAAGACCGATTTGGCAGTTACAATACCTTTACGAATGCCATAAGATTGCGGATTGTTCCGATAATGCGCATCTTTACCATCTTCATAAACAGTTGCAATGTATTTCTTGTCATTGTCAAGAAAATCAAGTTTCAGCGTGGATAAATGTCCTTCTTCACCACTGGTACAACCTATGAACCAATTATTTGAACCTTTTGCTTTACGTGCCACTACAATATAGCGTCCTGGTTCGGCTTCCAAATATTTACTCTCATCCCAATCCACAGGTACATCCTTGATAAATTGGAAAGCATCCATGAACCGTTCGTAGTTTTCTGGTATATCGGCTGCCATTTGGAGCGGACTATACATGGTGACATAAAGCGCGAGTTGGCGGGCAAGTGTGGAGTTCACGTGTGATTTACTATTTGGATTGAGTTTACTCATATCCATTTCAAAGATTCCCGGAGTGTAATCCATAGGACCACCTTGCAGGCGGGTAAACGGTAAGACGGTAGTATGAAACGGTTTGTTTCCACTAAACGCCTCATATTCCGTACCACGAGCGGATTCGTTGCCGATCAAGTTCGGATATGTACGGCACAGTCCGGTAGGACGTACGGCTTCATGTGCGTTTACCATGATATGGTGTTTGGCAGCCTCGGTTACGGCATATAGATAGTGGTTGTTCAACCATTGTCCATAATGATGTTCGCCACGCGGAATCATATTGCCCACATATCCACTCTTCACAGCATTATATCCATAATCGTTCATCAATTGATAAGCGGCTTCCATATGACGTTCATAGTTACGGATAGAAGCCGATGTTTCATGATGCATCATTAGTTTCACCCCTTTAGACTGGGCATACTCGTTCAGCATCTTGATATCAAAATCCGGGTAAGGAGTCACAAAGTCAAACACGTAATCTTTGGAATGGCCAAACCAGTCTTCCCACCCGATATTCCATCCTTCCACCAACACTTGGTCGAATCCATGCTTAGCAGCAAAGTCTATGTATTTTTTTACGTTCTCATTATTAGCCGGGTGTTGTCCGTTGGGCTTGACCTTATTATAATCCGTTTCTCCTAATCTCACAGAAGGTACATCCCAGGTATATGCCCAAGGCTTTCCACCGGCAATCATTTCCCACCATACACCGATATATTTCACCGGTTTAATCCAGGAGGTATCTTTGTATTTGCAAGGTTCATTCAAATTCAAGATAAGGTTTGAAGCAAGAATATCGCGTGCATCATCACTCACCATGACAGTACGCCAGGGAGTACGGCAAGGAGTCTGCATATAAGCCATATTTCCTTGTGCATCAGGAGTAAGTTGCGAAGTAAATACAAAATTCTTGTCATCTAGGACTAAATGCATGCAAGAATAATCCACCAAAGCAGCCTCATGCAGGTTGATGTAAAGACCTTCGGCTGTCTTCATCTGCAAGGAAGTCTGTACGCCTGTGGATGAAAAAATACTTTGCGACAGGTTCCCGTCAACAGCACCGCTCAGCAAACTACGAATTTCTGACAGTTTCGACTCGGTATAGTCATATTCTTGTGTATCATAATCTCCCGGAATCCACCAAGCTGTATGATCACCGGTCATGGCAAATTGAGTATGTTCTTTTTTCACAACGAAGTAGGGCAAATATTGTTGCGAAGGGAACTCATAGCGGAATCCCACGCCGTCATCATACACACGAAAACGGAGATTCATGAAGCGTCCGTTCGATGGTTTCTCCAATTCCACAAAAAGTTCATTATAGCGGTTACGGATATGACTGTTTTCTCCCCATACAGGTTCCCAAGTCTCATCAAAAGTCAATGTAGATGTATTATTTATCCGGAAAGAATCCATTAACGAATTTTCTTCGTTCAATTCAATCCCTAGTGTACTAGGCTTAATCACAGGAATGCCCTTATAAGTTACCTGATAAGTTGGGATTCCTCTCTCATTTATTGAAAACTCAAGTGTAATATTGCCCGACGGAGAAGAGATGCTTTCTGCTTTTGCCATAAAGCACGATAAAAGCAGAAAGGCTGCTATTATTATTTTCATAACTATCTTTCTTTTTATAAATTCATTTATTTGGAATAAACGACACGGACCTTTACTTCGGTTGTACAGTCAGTGCAAGGTATATCAATGTTCGTACATTTTCTTTTTACGTCATAAGAATAATTAGAAGTTTCCACTCCATTCACTTTTACCGCTACAGGTTGCGTCGTATTATAGATACGAAAAGTATATGAACGAGCATTGACACCGTTCGTATAAATTCCCTGACGAGGAGTAATGACATATTCTCCTTTATTATTTTTGAATGATTGTCTTAAGATTGTTGTTGCAAAAACGGTACTATAATCATTATTATCACCATCATCTTCATACAATACCCCCTCACCCTTGCAACCTGACACGAAGTTTAAAATCAGATGTCCGGGACGTTCTGTCACATTCATTACAGTAGGAGGATTATAAGGAATAATTGCACCTTGTTTAAAGAAATACGGAATTTGTTCCTGCGTAAAACACATTGTTTTTCTGCATGGTCCTTCAATCAATTCATTTGTAGCCACACTCCACCATTTCCCTTCAGGGAACCAAATAGTTTTGGTACTTTTACCGTTTTCGGAAGCTTCAGTAATAGGAGCCACCAAAATATCATCACCAAAAAAGTACTCTCCCTCATAAAGATATGCCTCCTCTGCATTAGGATATTCATAATAAAGTGGACGACAAATAGAAATCCCTGTATCATATGTTTTACGAGCCATCGTATAAATGTATGGAAATAACGAGTAACGTAAACGCACAGCTTTGAGCATTATCGGAAAATTACTAAATTTCCATATACGACGTTCTATACGTGAGTCGTTAGTGGCATGGGTACGAAAGATAGGAGTAAACACTCCAAATTGAATCCAGCGAAGAAGTAGTTCCGGATTATTTACCGTAACCTCATCTGTAAAAGCATGTCCTCCTAAATCATGTCCCCAATAGCCATATCCCACATTTGAGGCTGTAGCCGTAAAATAAGGCTGAAAAGCCAAGGTTGGGAAATTTATCAAAGCATCACCCGAAAAACCAATCTGATAACGGTGGCTTCCCAATCCTCCCCAACGGTGGAAAATTACAGGTCTGCGGTCTGTACGTTTTCTCACCATATCGTTAAAGAATATATGATTGCACCAGAATGTTTCACTCAATCCGTAAGTATCATTGCTTGTAAGATGTTGCTGCCAGTCAATCCACCAGAAGTCAACTCCCTCACTTTCGTGATTACGGATGATATTTTTAAAGAATGATTTTGTAAAATCCGTATAGTCAATGCTCCAAGAGATATTATCTTTTTTGTCGTTAAGATACTTACCGTTAAGTTCCGAGTTCATTGCCGCGAAATAGACAGGCGATTCATTCTTGTTTATACCGTCGGCAGGATGAAGATTAAGGGCAATCTTAAAATTATTATCATGGATATTCCGGAGCAAGCCTTAGGATTCGGAATCAGATTGGTATTCCACGACCATCCTGTCCAACCACCTTTATCTCCGGATTGTCCATTTCCTACGTTCCAGTGCCAATCCATATCCAGAATCATTACATCGGCAGGAATCTTATTATCCTTGATTTCAGACATAATCCGGCGGTAGTCATCTGCCGAATAAGCAGAGTATTTGCTATACCAATATCCGAATACATAATCGGGCGGCAATGGTATCTTACCCGCAATTTTAGTGTAGTCGGAAATAGCTTTCTTATAATCATTACCATAACCCAGATAATAGATGTCAAGAGCATCCGTATCGGAGCGTTCCGCCCACCAGTCAAACTCCATA
Source organism: Bacteroides nordii WAL 11050 = JCM 12987 (assembly GCA_000613465.1). Classification (GTDB taxonomy): domain Bacteria; phylum Bacteroidota; class Bacteroidia; order Bacteroidales; family Bacteroidaceae; genus Bacteroides; species Bacteroides nordii. The sequence goes on along the minus strand of BAJA01000047.1, from coordinate 17,867 downwards.
TCCGCATTGGGCCGGAGAGCATAAGAACGCCCACCGTCAGAGCGTATGGCAGCCCATGAATCGTCTATGACAGCCCATCCGGAACGTGATATCAATCCGTTCTCCATTTCGGCACGCTTATTATCTCCATTACTTCCGTCAAGAGTGCGGCAGGTACCTTTAAGATTCAACGAATCTGATTTACCGGGATACCACACAGACTCACATCCATTGTTATCGATAGTTATGGTCAGATTTTCAGGAGACGCAGGAGTTGTCACCGGATTTGTACTTTTGCGATATTTCAACCTTACCTTATCGGTAACTATATACAAATACGTATTGTCTTCTCTCTTCCTGAAACGTGGCACCTTCAGTCTACGATTGGTTACGGTAAACGTAGCTTGGTCCTCAAATATACCTTTAGCACTGTATTCAATGCGAATCATCTCCGGTGTAAGAACAGTGAAGCGCGCTTTTCCGCAAATCACCACCGCTTCAGGATTGGCAACCGGATTATTATCGGACGCTGAAGTCTTTGCGGTTGCCAGCATTAGTAGGGCAACCAAACAAATAATTGTTTTCCCCTTTTTAAAATTCAAAAGAAACCCTTGCAACAAGGGTTTCTTTTGAGAAGAAGATTTCTTAAATCCATTCATTGGGCATTCAATGTTTCAATTAAAATATTATTTCAGATTCTTCACTCCTTTCATTGCAGCCTTATCCGTAATTTCCATGATACTGATAGCATAACCGCCACCCGGCGCTGCTTTCATTTTCAATACAGATTTGGCCGATACAATTCCTTTCCGAATGGTATAAGCTTGAGGATTAGTTCGATAATGGGCATCCTTACTGTCTTCATAGACAGTGGCAATATACTTCTTATCCTTATCAAGGAAGTCCAACTTCAATGCTGAAATATGACCGTCCTCGTTACTGGTGCAGCCTACAAACCAATTATCCGTTCCCTTAGCCTTACGGGCAACCACAATATAACGTCCCGGTTCGGCTTCAAGATAACGGCTTTCATCCCAATCTACCGCTACATCCTTGATGAACTGAAAAGCATCCATAAAACGTTCGTAATTCTCCGGAAGGTCGGCAGCCATTTGCAAAGGGCTATACATAGTGATATACAATGCCAGTTGACGCGCAAGGGTGGAGTTTACATGAGAATGACTGTTGGGATTCAATTTATTCATATCCATTTCGAAAATACCAGGGGTATAATCCATCGGACCGCCTTGCAGACGAGTAAACGGAAGCACAGTGGTATGAAAAGGTTTGTTACCGGCAAAAGCCTCGTATTCCGTACCTCTGGCAGACTCATTACCAATCAGGTTTGGATACGTGCGGCAAAGTCCCGTAGGACGTACTGCCTCATGGGCATTAACCATGATACGATGCTTCGCAGCTTCAGTCACAGCATACAGATAATGATTATTAAGCCACTGTCCGTAATGATGTTCTCCGCGGGGAATCATATTCCCCACATAACCACTCTTGACCGAGTTATATCCATATTTATTCATCAGCTGATAAGCCGCTTCCATATGCCGTTCGTAGTTACGTACAGAGGATGATGTTTCGTGGTGCATCATCAGTTTCACCCCTTTTGAATGAGCATATTCATTCAGCATTTTAATATCAAAATCGGGATAAGGAGTTTGGAAGTCGAAAACATAATCTTTAGAATTGCCAAACCAATCTTCCCAACCAATATTCCAGCCTTCCACCAATACTTGGTCGAAGCCATGTTCGGCGGCAAAATCAATATACTTCTTTACATTAGCATTGTTAGCCGGATGAACCCCGTTGGGTTTCACCCCGGTATAATCCGTTTCATCGAGTTTCACCGAAGGAATATCCCAAGTATACGCCCATGGCTTTCCACCGGCAATCATTTCCCACCACACACCGATATACTTCACCGGCTTAATCCAAGAAGTATCTTCATATTTACAAGGCTCATTCAGGTTAAGAATAAGATTCGATGCCAATATCTTCCGTGCGTCGTCACTCACCATCACCGTACGCCAAGGAGTATGGCAAGGACTCTGCATATATGCTTTGTTTCCTACCGCATCCGGAGTCAGCCATGATTCGAATATTAAATTCTTATCATCCAGATTAAGATGCATGCATGAATAATCAACCAACGCAGCCTCGTGCAAATTGATATAAAGTCCTTCGGCCGTTTTCATCTGAAGGGAAGTCTGCACACCGGTAGGCGAGAAAACAGACTGCGAAGCATTACCGCTGACAGCGCCTTGCAGCAACCCGCGGATTTCGGAAAGTTTAGACTCCGTATAATCATATTCTTGTGTATCGTAATCTCCCGGAATCCACCATGCAGTGTGGTCGCCTGCCATAGCAAACTGTGTATGCTCCTCTTTTACGATGAAGTAAGGCAGATATTGCTGCTGAGGGAATTCGTAACGGAAACCTACCCCATCGTCATATACGCGAAAACGCAGATTCATGAAACGCCCGTTTGACGGTTTTTCCAATTCTACAAAGAGTTCATTATAGTGATTGCGGATGTGACTGTTTTCTCCCCATACCGGTTCCCATGTCTCATCGAACGTGGAAGTGGTGCTGTTGTTGATTCGGAAAGAATCCATCAGCGAATTTTCTTCGTTCAGTTCGATTCCCAACGTGCTGGGATTGACAACAGCTATTCCTTTGTAAGTAATCCGATAAGTGGGAACGCCTTTTTCATTGAGCGAGAACTCCAGTTTTAATTGTCCGGACGGAGAAGTTACTTCTTCTGCATTTACCACCAACGTGGCAAATAACAGGCTGATTCCTAATAATAATTTCTTCATGACAAATGATCTGTTTTTTTGTAACTGAATTGCTTAAAGCTTTTATCGAGTCAGTTTTACGATTTTACAAGAGTGTGCTTCCAAATCAACGCTTATCTGTGAGGCTGTTCCTTCATCCAGTTGTTTCCATAGGTCGCGCACATTCATCTCTCCTTCAATGCCAATCTCGCTGAAGTCGATAGTACGATTTTGCCTATCATCTTCCCGATTGAACAAACCCACAATATAATCGCCGTTTTTCATTTGTCCCCACCAGATTTGTGTTTTCGGATCCCAGCTTCCTCCGTGTCGCTCAGCGGTTTCCCCACAAAAGCATCACTATTGAGTGCCAATATTTCCCGATTCTGAATATATTTCAAATCATCCAGGCTGAAACTGTCTCCCGGCATGTCGGTAATGGCTATGGGGCCGCCAGCCATAAGCTGCAAAGAGATAACACTTTGCTTCTCTCCTTCTCCGAAGAAAGTATTCAAGCGGGTAAAGTCACCATCCAAAATCACTTTGCCCCGTCCACTGATGTGCGACCAATGTACAAATCCATCAAACATATTCATACAATTGGGCCATTCTTGATACACCGTACCTCGCGAGCCACGTGAAAAATGTTCCCAGCCTCCCATAGAAGTGTCTGATACGATGCGCACCATGTGACCGTATTCTTTTTCAATTTCCGCATCTTGATATAAATGAGGCATTACCAAAGAAGCAAAGACACCGTACTTATGAGCTGCTTCACAGATGTACTTCAGCGCCAGTCGGTATTCCTCACGGCCATATCCACGTCCGGAAGTTCCCATATATCTGTCATATCCGTCTTCATACCAACTGAGGAAGTCCATACGGATATAGTCCACGCCCATGTTCTTGAAATATTCAAAGAATCCGTCAATGTACTCCTTAGCACCGTTGTGCGAAGCTACCAGCCATGGAAAGAGATCGGATGCTTCCGGGTGCTTAACCTCGTCTTCTCCCTGTTTATACAAAAGATCGCCGAGAGGTATATTGGTACCTTTCACCAACATGTCGTGCGGGCCATGTATCCAAAGAGGATTGTCGTACACACCCAGTTTCAATCCTTTAGCCTTGCACATAGCAGCCAGTTTATCCAACCGCATATCACCGTATCGGGTCATATATCCTCCCTCGCAAGGTTCCGTAGTTCCGTCCATTGCAATGAATCCATCGGTGCAAATCATATCGAATCCGTATGGTTTCATGTGTTCGGCAACAAAATCGATGACCATTTGCCACGTGCCTTCACTCATATCTATCTTCTGTTGACCGGCATCCTCCAGTTTTTTACAATATTCATACACACTCCAATAGAGAGGAGCTTTGTATTGATGGTATTCCGTATCTTCCGGTTCTTCCACAACAGGATCGTCCGGAATCATATCCGGTGTCCATCCGGTACCTTCTTCTTTACACCCTACATGAGTGAAAAAACTGACTGTAAATAATGCTGTTAAAATAAGATTTCTATATTTCATGTCATTGATATTGTGAGGGCGCGTTACGCGCCTCCGGTTTGTCGGGTTACTTCTTGATAAATTTAATCGTATTTTTGATAACATTCAATTCGATGCGGTAATTGCCGGCCTCGCTTTCCTGCACCTCCCATTGGTCGTCATCACCACCGGTCCTACGACTTTAGCGTCTGTCATGGTGAGAGGTGCCTTGCCATCTTTCACCACTTTGGGCATAAAGCAAGTCAGCAGCCAGTCATCATTTATGTTTGTAGGACATTTAAATATCCCGGCTTTCAGTTCTCCTTCCCAATAGAATGTACCTTTCTCGGCATCGAAGTCGTAACTGAAAGGCTGACTTCCCTGTACCCATCCGCCCGGAGTTGCATCACCCAGCATCCATACGGCTTTGAATGGTAAATCGTCGGGAAGATTCACCTCGTCAAAACGAATCGTCATGGTGTAGGTATTCAGCGTCACACGATAATTGCCGGCTTTGCTGATATTCCATTTATAGTCATGTCCTCCGGCTTCGATGCGTTCCATACGGTTGTCTCCCTTTTCGCTGGTGCCGGCCTCTACCGGCATCAGAGCCGCAATAGCCCAGTCTTCACGCAGTTCCAACGGGAACTTCATTTCACCTGTGTTAAGCCATCCGTCATAGAAGAATGCCACTTGGTTGTCCGGTTCCTTCTCCAGCTTCACAGAATTCATGATATTCCACCCGGCAGGGGTAGCAGCCCCTATCATCCAGATATCTTCATATTCCGTTGTCGGATACAAAGCCTCCAGCGTCATTGTTTCAATGTTCAATGTCAACACATAGAATCCGGCTTTGCTGATAGTAAAGAGCGTTTCACCGGCAGCCGATTCGTTAAGAATGACACTGCCCGGTGTTGCACCTTGTGTATAAGAGGGAGTTAAATCTGTGTTGCTCATAATAAATTTATAATCGCCCTGTTTCATCACCCCATTCCATGTGTATTTCTCCTCCGGAATCTCTTCCGTCATCTTCAGAGCTTTCGCAGCATCCATGCCTCCAATGGCCGTACCTACTACAAATATGTCATACGGTTGTATCTCATAGCCTGTTGCATTGAAACGCACAACAGACAACTCCGGCTTAATGTATTGATTTGCATCTTCAAACTCAGCAATAATCTCTGCTTCTAAAACCGCACTTTCACCGGTAGATACCTTCCAAGCTTTCAGCAAAGCGTTCAGTTTCTTATGAGAAAAACTGATGCTATTGCTGCCGGCCGGTATTTTTACTTTGTCTATGGATGTAGCAAAATCATTATCGGCAATATCCATTTTAAAGTAATAATTCACTTTGACTCCCGATCCGGCACGAGATGATTCTTGCCAAGTGAATGTCACGGCATCTTCTCTGCTAAGTTCTTGAGTAAGCTGTATGTTCTCGGCAGATACCTGCAAGTGCATGCTGTCCTCCGGACGAGCAATTTCATAGCGCACATCCTCGTCTTTGCAACTGATGGCAAAGCTGGAAATCATGGCTAATAAAAGATATAATTTGGTTTTCATTTTCTTGTTCTTTTTTTATGATTATTTCCAGTATGGAAGCTGTCTCAACTTATTGTTCTTTTCCATCTCCGATTGGTGAATCGGGAACCAGTAAAAAGCCGGTTTATAAACACGAGTCTGATAAGCTGTCAGCGCATAGAACGAATCTGCATCCTTGCCGCTATAATTCATTCCATAGAAAGCTCCGTTCAGTGTGTTTTCCGCTTCTTTCCAACGGCGCAGGTCGTCGTAACGTATACCTTCGCCACAAAGTTCTACACGCCGTTCGGCACGAATAGCCTTACGCACTGCTTCTTGTGTATCGTCCACTTGGATTTCATCAGCAAAAACAGGATCAACAGCCTCCAACGTGTATTGTCGGATACCTGCTCGCTCGCGGATTTTATTGACATATTCCAACGCCTCTTGACGGTTGGCATGGCTGTCTTCGCATTCGTTCAGCGCTTCCGCGTAGTTCAAGTAAGCCTCTCCCAACCGATAGATAATTCCCGGACGATATTGAAAATTGTCCTCTTTCACATTTGTCTTGGGCGATACACGTTTGCGGATGAGGTATCCGTTTTGCGGGGCATCGTGTGTATGCGGGTTGTCAACAGAACCATTGAAGAAGTTGAACAGACGCTTTTCTGTTGTGAAATAAGAGTTGTTGAATGCTACCGACACGTAGAAACGCGGTTCGCGCTTGCAATACATATTATAGGTATTGGCATACGTGACAGCCCCTCCATTCACCTCTTCATCCCAAATGGTGTTGTCAAGCGAAACATTGGCCGTAGAAAAGCCGTCGGCCTGATAACCTCCTTGCGGATTGTCGATGGGCAATCCGTTTTGCATGAAAAATGCGTCAACCAAAGACTGAGTGACACCCAATCCACCACTACCGCCACTGGCAGCCGGAGTAGCATGCTTTTCGTATGAACCATAGTCACAGCTGGGACGTGCAAACAGAATTTCAGTGTTTCCTTCGTCAAAACGCTTCAAGAACAGATTTTGATATGACATAAACGGGTCGATGGTACCATCTTCGTTTTTCTCTACGTAGAGTTTATAACCGGACTTTTCTGCCTCATCAATCAGCAATTTACATGCTTCTACAGCTTTAACCCAACGCTGCGGGTCGTAGGAAGTGCTGAAAATATTTTCACCTTTATCGTTGGTGAAGTTGGCATAGTCACCGTTTCCGTTCACCAACGGGCTAGCGGCAAAAAGCAACATACGTGCACGAACTGCCAAACACATAATACTGGTAACACGCCCATACTTTCGTGCTTCAGTATATTTAGGTGGCAATATCTTAGAAGCCTCAAGCATTTCCTTGTCAGCCCAGTCTATTACAGTGTAATAAGGAGCCTGTCCTTTCATCAAGTCTGACAGTACAAAATCAGTTGGAGCGATATAATCAGGATCAAACGGAACAGCTCCATAAGTATTGGCAAGCAAGTAATAATAATAGGCTTTCATGAATTTACACTCCGTTTTCATATATTCTACTTCTTTTGTACTTATACCCTGTGCCGGTAGTGGATGTATGTTCTCAAGGAAAATATTAGCCTCCCGAATACATTGTGGAAGAAGTTTCCAATAATTCCCCTCCCAATCACTGTTAGGTGTCCATTCACCCAATATATAAGGAATGACTTTCCACCCCCACTGACGCCAACGTTCAGACGGAGTCTGATCATCAGCAAGGATTTCCCAACCCAATGTGTTAGTATAATCCCAATAAGGATCAGGTATAGCCGAGTAGATATTGGCAAGCCAACCCTCAATACGAGTTTTGTCTTCAAAGACCAAAGAAAGAGTTAATTCTGTATCAGTTTCTTTGTCAAGATAGTCAACACAAGACATCAATGAAGCTGTGACTATAAATCCTATAAGAATATTTTTTATAAATTTCATTGTTCTTTTTCTTTAGTTCATTCTACATTAAAAATTTACTTCTACCCCCAACATCAAAGAACGCATGGACGGATATTTTAAACCATCAGAGGTGGCCAGTTCCGGATCCCATAATTTGAACTTGGAAATATAGAACAAGTTATTCCCACTGGCAAAGAAACGAATGTTTTTGGCGCAGATTTTATTTGTGATGCGCTGAGGAAGGCTATAACCCAATTCTATTGTTTTCAGTCGGAGGAAGCTCATGTCTTTCTTCCAGAATGTGGAAGCACGGTTATTGTTATTATTGGTCGATTCCGACAGACGCGGCCAGAACACATCTTGCGACGGATTGTCTGCTGTCCAGCAGTCGGTGTAGTTGGTATAGACATTGCCAAGCACACCTTGCCCGCTGCCCGGAATGAAGTTGTCAGAACCGCCAATGATGCGATATGTATCTCCTGTGCCTTGAAAGAAGAAACTGAAATCCCACTGACGGAAGTTCAGGTTACCGCCGAAACCATATACCAAGCGTGGATCTGTCGTATTGCCGATGTAGCCTTCATCGGCGTTGGTGATGTAACCATCGTTGTTCATGTCGCGATATTTGATGTCTCCCGGACGTACATCCGCGCCTAATTGCGGTACAGGGATTCCCTCTTTCAGTTTTCCATCAACAAAATCGTCTTCTGTGAAAAGGCCTTCAGCCTGCAATCCCCACAATGTGTTAATGGATTGTCCGGTAATGGAACGATAAGTACCTTTGACAGATTCGGGTTCATCTCGCTCGATGATTTCATTCTTAGCATATGTAAAGGTTCCTCGAAGACTGATATTCCAGTCTTTATTGATGCGCTTATTGTAATTCAAAGAGAGGTCTACACCTTTGTTGTCGACTTTTCCGTAGTTGGCATACGGATTATTAATGAATCCTACTTGTGTCGGGATAGTGGCTCGTTGCATAAAAATGCTGGTACGCCGCTCTTTGAAGAGGTCCACTTGAAAGTCCAATTCGTCCCAAAGTCCGATTTCCAAACCTACATTCGCCTTGAGTGCTTTTTCCCATGTCAGGTTTTCCACACCCACTTCTCCTTCTTGCACACCTTGACGATAGGTATCGGCAGTGTATCCCCAGTTGTATCCGTTTGCATTGGAATTGATTGTAGTGATATAGCAAAACGCCGTCCACCAATGTTGTCGTTTCCTACCGAACCGATGGAAGCACGAAGCTTCAACTTGCTTAGTGTATCGCGTACAGGTTCCATGAAATGTTCTTCACTTACCAGCCATCCCAATGCCAATGAAGGGAAAAAGCCGAAGCGCTTGCCTTTGGCAAAGTTTTCCGAACCGTTGTAGCCAAAGTTAAATTCTGAAATGTAACGTCGGTCATATGTGTACGACAGACGGCCAGCGATACCTTGCGTACGATTAGGTTGGATATCTCCCCAGTCATAACTGCGTTGGTTGTACAAGAACAGCGCGTCTACCGCATGCTTGTTGGCAAAAGTACGGTTGTATGTGATTGCCGCTTCCAGATACACACTTTGGTTGCCATAATTGGCATTGCTGGAATGATCCAAAAACTCACTGCCGTATTTTAGAATATTATGTACCAATTCACCTTCGTCATCACGTTTTTTGGCTACACTATAGTAATCGGGTTCTTTACCGCGTGTCACAAAGTTTTCGCTATATGTGTCGAATGCAAATGTCACTTTCGCTTTCAGTCCCGGAGTAATCATTTTCAGGTTCTGTTCTACGGAAAAAAGTGATTCGAGTTTGCTTCGTCCGCTATGATAATATCCGTTCTGTGTGCTGATGGCCCAAGGATTCTTACGATTGGTACTTGCTACGGGGATGGTGCCGTCGGAGTAGATTGCCGGATGCACGAAAGGAGGAGTCTCGAAAGCCGCACTAAACACTTCGTCTGTACCACTACGGCTTTTACGCAGATTTTGCAGATAACCGCCTACATTGAAACGGACCAATGTCGTTTTAGTCAAGTCGAGGTCCACATTGGCACGTATATTATAGCGGTTCAACTTGCTTGAGGTATCATAGGGCAATGTCTTGTCAACAGCCATAATTCCGTTTTCGTGATACATAGATGCCGTCAAAGAATATCGAAGAATCTCGGTACCGCCACTTACGGTAAGGTTGGCACGCGTAGAGCTGGCATAATCTTTGGTGATAGCGTCAATCCAGTCTACATCCGGATATAAGTCCTTATCATAACCGTAGTATGTTTTCAGAATCTGATCTTTGGTAAACATTCGTTTCGAGGGGTCGCTCTGCAAGGTATTGAGCAGGCTCATATATTCAGCAGCTCCAATAAACTCAGGAAGTTTGGTGGGAGCCTGAATGGACTGCTCTACACGTACATTAACAGAAGGAGCGGCTATAGTTCCGCGTTTTGTATTGATAATAATGACTCCATTCGCTCCACGTACGCCATACATAGCACTGGCTGAAGCATCTTTCAAAACAGAAAAAGATTCAATTTCAGCAGGATCAAGATCATTTAAGCTACGTTCTACACCATCTACCAATACTAATGGAGAAGTATTTCCACTGAAAGAAGCAATGCCTCGAATCCAGAAATTTGAGTTATCATATCCGGGTTCGCCAGATGGCTGTACTGCAATCACACCTGCTAACTGTCCGGCTAAATTGTTACTGAGTGAACGGGAGGACCCGACTTGCAACTTGGTAGGTTCTATAGTCTGTACCGAACCAATAACTGAAAGTTTCTTTTGATTACCATAACCTACTACCACAACCTCATCCAAAGCTTCTACATCTTCTTCTAGTATAATATTGAAGTTGATTTCATTTCCAACCACGATTTCTTTAGACTTGAAACCTATGTAAGTTATATTTAATACACTCTGTTTATTCGGTACCTCAATATAGAAGTGACCATCCACATCAGTTATAGCCCCTCCTGACTCATTTTTGACTGTCACATTAACACCTGGAAGTGGAGATTTCTCTTTATCAAGTATGGTTCCACTAATTCGAATACCTTTTACTTGCTGTTGGACAATAATACTTTCTGCTATAGACTCATCAGCATAAACTGGAAAGAATCCTATCCACAAAAATAGTGGCGCCAGAATAGTAGTTTTTACTTTCATAGTTTTTAAAATTAAAAGATTAACGTCATTGATTACAATATAACAGCCTATTAAGCAGAACGACATATCGCGGGTCTGGATACTTGTTGGCTATTCGAATTATTACCCTTTGTTTCCTAATTAAATTGTTCTTTTGCATACATAATATAAGATTTTAAAGTTGATAAAAAAGTATAAATTATAAACTATCTCTTTCTTGGGAAAAGAGACAACGCAAAAATATCAGATAAGAAATACTAATTATGAATCAAAGAGTGAAAAAGTAGTGATTTATATCAATGAAAAAACACGTAAATCACTGTATATTAGAAATATAAAAGAATATAGTAAAACTAAAAAAAGTAGTAAAAATATAAGTGTAAAATAAGAATATTCTGAATCGTAAACTTCTATTAATCTTTTGATTTTCCAATTTTCATTACCTCTTGTTCTAGTAGGTTACGGTCACCAGCGGCTTTATTTCGAACTTTCGTACGGTAATTATAAATGGTGGTTACAGAATAGCGTAGAAACTGAGCAATCTTCACGCTGTCACTAATGCCCAAGCGTATCAGTGCAAAGATGCGTAACTCTGTATTCATCCGTTCACCAGTTTTCAAAGATATTCGCTCATCATTGGTAAGCAAGGCATTGAAATCCTCCACAAAAGTAGGGAACATTTGCAGGAAAGTATTGTCAAAGTTCGTATAGAATTCCTTCAATTCCACCTCTATAAATTTGGAAGACTTGATGTTCTTGTAGAGTTCTTCCACATTCCCAGTAGCAGCAATCTTACCTAATGACCGGCGGTAATTGTCCATCTTCTCCAAATATACCGAACATTGATCCATATATCGACCAATATACTCCTCCTTCAGATAAGAATTCTCAGCAATACTGTGGTTAGCCTCCTTAAGCTTGTGCATCGAAAGATGAAGTTCTTCATTCAGTTCTTTCAACCGTTTATTGCTATCAATTACTTCCTTGCGAGCGACAGCCAGCTTCTTCATTTGTTTATATACATAAAATATGGCAAGCAACAGAAAAAATGAAAGCATGCTGATAGATACCAATGCCCATTTCATTTGTTCCTGCTGTTTTTCCGTCTTTTGTTGGTAAGCATCGTTGATGATTGGAAATATCTCCAGAATCTCCAATTTGCGCAACCGAGCATTACAAACTGCGGCATCTTCCATGCATATCTTTACATAAGAATAAGCACGCTCAATATCCCCCTCTTGATAAAGCAATATAGCCAGCTTACGCAAAGAGATGTATTCCCGGACAGCAGTTTTCATATCTGCTATGGCAGAAACAATCAGAAATTCTTTTTCTTTTTCTTTATCCCCTTTCAGACGATAGGACTCTGATAAAGTATAGGCGCAAATTGCAACATTATGTTCATATTCCTTCTGCTGGGCTAAATAATCTGTCAGTAAGCAAATGGCTTTATCGTATTCGTTGCGTACATTATATTGGTCGGACTGAACTAAGGTATGTATCAAAAGGTTATCCTTATTGACCAGTAGCAATGAATCACGATATTTGTCCGTAAGTTCCGTATAAAGTTTTCTTTCATACTTTGTAATTGCATAGTCAGCCATAAGTCCATAGATTGTGCGATAGATATGATAATAATAGGGACGGAGGTTTTTCGACAACCGTTCAATATGAATATTTCGCATCAAATCCATTGCTTCCTTATACATGCCTGCCATTCCTAAGACATCAGCTTTATTCATACGGGCATTATCTATATATTCTCGGTTTCCAAGACGCATAGCTATCTGTTCCCTCTCCTCGGCAACATAAAATGCAGAATCCGTATTGAATGAACGATATTCATCCAATAACGCACTAAGAATGGCAAAATGTTCTTCCTCTGATATGGACTGAAGCAACTGATTTTTCAGTTTTGCCAATCTCAACTCTTTTTGTTCCATATATATAGGGCGTTCCTTTATTGACTGATCTAATTTCAGCAATAAAGAATCGACTCGGTTGCTGTCTATAGCATAAACATAACATATGCCAACGATACAAAAACACCAAAATACAACTATACTTTTCATAGCTTAACATATCAATCAAAAACTTCATATTTGAAAGTCTTTACGCAAAAGTAACTAAAATACAAAAGAATTTATCTACTTTATATGAATTATTTTAATATTCATACAGTATATGTTCACACATTATTTAACCTTAAAAATAATACTATTGCGTATTGCGATGGCTTTATTTAACAATTTATTACCAAAGCCATATCTGCTAAACTTATAACATAGAATTATTAATATGTTTCACTCTGACAATAAATGTATTTTCCAAAAATTATATTGAGCTGTGATAAATACGATAGTTATGCTTGTTTAAACAGCCCTTGAATCCTGCCGCATTTCAATTCTCTTTTTCCCATATAACGATTTTCCCGTTTTTATTTATCCCGTCAGTAGCTCCACCTTGCCGGGTTCAGGATGCGAAGCTACGGACGGGGCCCCTAAAAATCTGCAAGGCCGCTTCGCGCCCTGCGGGTTTTGGCGAAAATTTTTCAATCCGTCCAGCCGGGCGGTTGAAAATTTTTCACCAAAAGCCTTGCATATTTTCTCCCCGTCCGTATCTGCCCCCTGAAACGAGCAAGGTGAAGCCACCGACAAGGCATAAAAAAAAAGTCAATGTTATGAAAAAGAGAATTGAAATACAGCAGGATTTGAAACGAGGCTTCGGCTCCGCTCCAACCGGCATTAAAAATTTGGTGAAGTGGTCGCCGGTCGGTTTCGTGGTCTATGTGGCGGTGCGTTTCGTATGTGCCTTTTTGGGTGGTATGCTGCCCATGTCGGCAGTTTTGGCGGTGGTGGTTTTCCTCATCCGTGCCGTGTGGCGTATCCTTTGCGTGCCCGCTCTTTTCATCCTTGTTCTTTGCGTGATACTCTGACAGAATATAAATCATTTTAAAATCAAATCATTATGAACAAAGTACATTTATTGGGAGCTAACAGAAGTTATGACAGAGACGTTCAGACCGTTTCAGTCAATCAAGTGGTAGTATTGGAAGGCTACAGCTATGTTGTGTATGAAGTAAGCCGCAACGGGTGGGGAATAACCTATCATCTTGTCAATTTGCGGACACACGAGTTTCATACATCCGACCTTATCCGGCCGTTATCGGAAAAATTCGGAATAGGAATCTATTACGATGATGCGAACCCCAGGTTTTTAGATCCGTTGGAAACAGCCGCTTTACTCACCAAGGCAAAAGAGAAGAAAGCCGAAGAAGAAAAGAAAGCGAAGGAAACAAGAGAGGAATACGGACGTATCGCCAAAATCGGTGCGGAGCGTTTGCGCCCCCTTGTCCCGACGGATGCAAAGGCGGTCATTATCGGCACGTTACGGGTAAACGAGTGCGACAGCTATACGGACTATTACGACTACAGTATAGCAAGAACCGTCATTTTAGGCTTTTCCAAACATACACGCAACCTCTTTTCAGAAATGCGCAAGCATGCCGCCAATTTTGAGGGAACAGCCTATTTGGCGGAATATAACGCAGATTACGAACACCGTGAAAATTACAGCATGGGAGACGGTATGTATCTGGGCAGGAACAAGTACAGCGGTTGGACGGTTGAGAAAGAGCTATCCACGACCTTGAAAAATTCATAGAACGGTATGCGCACACCGCAGGGGATGAAGCCAACCTTTGTATGAAAGCACCGCAGAGAAACAGCGATATGGCAGAACAATCCACAGCAACCGCAGACCTTTCAACCCTCAGTCTTGAAATCGTGGAATACAGCGAGAAGGCGATTGCCGTATTCGGTGACACCAGGCCGATAAAGGACATTCTGAAAGACTTGAACGGTCTGTTCCGTGCGAACCTCACCTATAAGGGCGAAAGGCGTGCAGGGTGGATATATTCCAAGAAGCAGGAAACGAAAGTAAGGGAAGCACTCGCCACGTGCATCCGTGTATGACAGCATGAACGGCAGGGCGGAACAATCCGCCCACCTATCAATGAACCCATAAAAAAGTAACGACATGAGAACAGAAACAAGAACATACACCCTCTATCGGATAACCGAGTTATCCGAGGAAGCCAAAGAAAAGGCGTATAACCAGTGGTTATGCAATGGATACTTTTACGGTTGGACGAACGAGAACCGCCAGACCCTTGACACCTTTTGTGAACGCTTCGGCATTGTGTGCCGTAATTGGAGATATGACGCATGTAATTATAGCTATGATTACCGGAGCAGGCAGGAAGACTGCATAGACAGCCTAAGCGGTTGGCGGTTGGCAACCTACCTGATGAACAACCATTGGAACGACCTGTACACGCCAAAATATTTTTGGAAAGGGACGAAAGGACGAAAAAGCAGGATATTTGTAGATGCCTGTTGTCCTTACGGGCTTTTATATAGATAACCGTATTCTTGATCCGATTTATCAGTTCTTGAAATCCCCCACCGAAAATATCACGTTTGACAGCCTTATGAACGAATGTCTCGACAGTTTTTTCCGTGCTTGTCGGGATGATATGGAAAGCACCCGGACTTTGGAATACTTCACGGAAGAAAGCAACGCCAACGGTTGGGAATACCTTTCAGACGGAAAACCATTCAATTAATTATCAACATTTAAAACTTATCATTATGAAAACGAACAAGAAAGTACAGACGAACAGCGTACAGAAATCAGAGAAAGAAAATGCAGTAAAGGTGACCGCTTTGGCAATCATCCCGAAACCGATTACACTACTCACACCGCAGGACGTGCCCACGGCTACCGAAGTGACAGAAGCACCCGAAACGGCAACCGTTCCCACCGTTACGGAAGAAGCACCGCAGCAGGCCACGTTCAAGACACCGCTTGCAACGGCCACAGCCGAAACAGACCTTGACATCACCACCGTACACCCAAGCACGGACAACCACCGCAAGACGTTCAATGACGCATCATTGCAGGAACTTGCGGAAAGCATTCGGGAAGTGGGAATCTTGCAGGCCATTGCAGTACGCCCACGCACGGAAGGCGGTTATGAAATCATATACGGTGAACGCCGTTACCGTGCCTCATTGCTTGCAGGAGCAAAGACCATAAAGGCAACCATATATAACAATGTGACGGACGATGAAGCGGAAGACATGTCGTTAAGCGAGAACTTGCAGCGTGAGCAGGTACGCCCCACTGAAGAAGCAAAAGCGTTCAAGCGGTTGCTTGAAAAGGGCAGATATGACATGTATTCACTGACCGCCCGTTTCGGACGGAGCGAGAAATATATCTATACCCGATTGAAACTGAACGAACTCTATGCGCCTATCGGTGAACTGTTGGACAATGAAACAATCACCGTCAGCGTAGCCGAGGAGATAAGCACCTATGAGCCCGATATACAAAAGGACGTGTACGAGAAGCACCTCAAAGAGGGGAACGGTGAGGATTGGACGGGATATACATTGAACCTCTTCAAAAGGTACTTTGAAAAATACTATACCACCGACCTTGGGCAATACAAGTTCGACAAGACGGAATGCAATACATGCGTACACAACGCAGCCAATTACAACCTTTTTGCCGAGCATAACGGGTGCGGACACTGCACCAACCGCAAATGTCTGGAAGCCAAGAACGCAGCCCATGTGGCAAAAGAGACGGAGAAACTTTTGAAATCCGATCCGAAGCTGGTTATTGCACGCCCCTATTACGGAAGCCGTAACGAAACGGCACTCCAAAAGTTGGACAGGAAAGGGCATGAAATCAAGGAACTCGACTACAACGTATCGGCTAGGGAATTCCCCAAAGCCCCCGAAGCACCTAAGAAAGAGCAATATACCCAGCCGAAAGAATACGAACAAGCGGTGCAGACATTTGAGCGCAGAAACGAGGAATATGCCCGAAAGGTGGAAGAACTTAACCGCAAGAAAGAGGAAGGCAGGATAAAGACCTACGTGAAAGTAGGGCAGACGGAACCCGAACTCTGCTACGTGGAGATAAATAAGAAAGAAACCGCCCCCGTCACTATCGGGACATTGCAGGAAAGGGACAAGCGTTTCAAACAGCTTTCCATCGAAAAGACCGTTGCCGATACGAAAAAGATTGTCCGTGAGAACGACTATCCCGAAAGCCCGTTCACGCAGTACGAAGACGGTATGGTTTATTTCGCCATGCTTGCCCAACTTCAAAGGAGACATTTCCCGCTTTTCGGCATCAAGGACCAGCCTTTCGCATTGGACGAGAAACAGCGGATGAAAATCGTTGCCAAACTGACGGACGCACAAAAAACGGTAATCAAACGGGACTTCATCAGCCACTTCCTTTGTGAGAACGGCCACGGAGACAACAACGCATCCAAGCTGCTGAGGGACTTCGCAAACATGCACTTCCCCGACCAATACGGACTTGTCAAAGCCACCCACGAGGAAGAATATCAGAAACGGCATGAACGTTTGGAGGAAAGGATAAAGGAAATGAAGAAAGCGGAAAAGAAAGCTGCCAGGGAAGCCGAAAAACAGCAGACGGCAGAAAAGACGGAAAAGAAGACCACCGCCCCGAAAACAGAGAAGCCCGAAAGCGGAAAAGCCGCCTGACACCAAGCGGAAAGCATGTGCCGGAAACAACATCCGGCACATCTTTTTCACCGCCCCAAGAGAACAGAGGGCAGGGCCGGACGACCCCACCCACATCGCCACCGTAAAACCTTTTAAAATATCAGCGAATGAAATATATAAGAATGTTCCGGACGTGGAGTATTCCACCGACAGGGATTTTTTCCTTGAAAATCAGATTGTCTGCATTGTAAGCAGGGAGGGCACGAAGTTTTGCAGCCTGATAGAAAACCGTCTGTTCATGCGTTCCCAAAGCCGCCATATCAGCAAGCGGATGCAGCTGCATATCATGTGTGAAATCCACAAGGAAATCTGCTGCCTTCGCTATGGCGGCGAGCCGGTGGAATGACCTGCCACACCCCACACCTGAATACTTCCTCTCAAAAAAGTCGGGCAATCCCTATGCGGTTGCCCGGCTTTTTTCTATTTTTGCAGGGTTGAATCAAA
>BAJA01000048.1 GCA_000613465.1 Bacteroides nordii WAL 11050 = JCM 12987 | reverse complement strand
TTTGTTTCCTACGTTCTAAAGGAAACAAACCTTTTAGTGTATAAGGCCTATGAATAAAAAAACTACTCCCTCTCATCAACAGTGTCCCAAAGAAAAGAACTCGGTGGAAAGTAAGAGGCCCCGGGTCAGTGAACAAACGCTGGCTTTTCTACGTTCTTTTGCCGGTAACTATTATGTGGAACAACAATTGCCACAAGGGTTACAAGGGATTATTTTGGGATAAATTTGTTACTTCCGTTTATTCCCTCTACTTTTGTATCATTGTATTAAATTTGTAATAAAAACAAGCTCATGAAACCAATGATATCTCCTTCTATTCTCTCTGCAGATTTTGCTTATTTGGCGAAAGATGTTGAAATGTTAAACCGTAGCGAAGCCGACTGGGTTCATATTGATATTATGGATGGCGTATTTGTGCCTAATATCTCTTTTGGATTTCCGGTATTGAAGTATGTGGCTAAGCTAAGTGAGAAACCACTTGATGTACATCTGATGATTGTACAACCGGAGAAGTTTATTCAGGAGGTGAAAGCGTTAGGAGCTCATGTGATGAATGTGCATTATGAAGCATGTCCGCACCTCCACAGGGTGGTGCAGCAAATCCGGGAAGCAGGTATGCAGCCGGCAGTGACCATAAATCCGGCCACGCCCGTCGCAATGCTTCAGGATATTATTCGTGATGTATATATGGTGCTCATCATGAGTGTTAACCCTGGTTTCGGGGGGCAGAAATTTATTGAACATTCCGTAGAGAAGGTTCGTGAGCTACGTGCATTGATAGAACGTACGGGCTCAAAAGCTTTGATTGAAGTAGATGGTGGGGTAAACCTTGAAACCGGTGCACGTCTGGTGGCTGCCGGTGCCGATGTATTGGTGGCAGGAAACGCAGTATTTGCCGCCGAAAACCCTGAAGAGATGATCCACCGGCTGAAAGAGCTATAATTAATGCTCTTTGCCTGGCTGCATCGCTATCCTTTTTTACGCCTGTTATGCCCTTTAGTTGTGGGTATTTATTGTGGCGACGAACTTTTTTTCCAGAGGCAGTCCGGAAGGATTGCCTTTGGCGTTATTTTACTTCTCTTT
Organism: Bacteroides nordii WAL 11050 = JCM 12987; assembly: GCA_000613465.1. GTDB lineage: Bacteria > Bacteroidota > Bacteroidia > Bacteroidales > Bacteroidaceae > Bacteroides > Bacteroides nordii. The sequence goes on along the minus strand of BAJA01000048.1, from coordinate 36,360 downwards.
CTGTCTTTCGGAGGCTGATTTTCTTCTTTAACCGGAAGCATTACTCCGGACGTTGGCTCTTTGGGAGCTGCCTCCTTCTCTTTTGTTTTACTTTGGGTACCGGATTGATGAACCGGGAATTACGCCAGGCTGAATCTGTGTTTCCACAAAAGGAGACGACCTATAGGCTGATTGTTACGGAGCAACCGCAGGTGAAAGAGAAAAGTGTACTTTGCCGCGTACTGTTGATAGAACAGATTGATTCTGTTTCCGGGCGACTTGCTTTGGATCATAAAGCTCTCCTTTATTTCACTAAAGATTCCTTGAGCGAGCACTTGCGTAGTGGGGATGAACTATTGGTTTATACCAAACTTTCTCCTCCGGTGAATAATGGCAATCCGGATGAGTTTGATTATGCCCGTTTCTTGTTCCGCAGACAGGTGGCTGCTATTGGATTTGCTTACGCAGATAACTGGAAAGTGATTTCACGGGGTACCATGCGCTCTTTTCGTCAGCAAGCAATGGATTGCCGGGAGTCTGTTTTGTCTGTTTATCGTCGCCTTGGGTTTCGGGGAGATGATTTAGCTGTGCTTTCGGCTCTTACCATCGGTTATAAGGAGGAGTTAAGTGAAGATATCCGCGAAACTTATTCCATATCCGGTGCAAGTCATGTGCTTGCTTTGTCTGGTTTGCATATCGGTTTTCTATATTTGCTGCTTTGTTTCTGTCTGCGATGGTTACCTGAGCGATGGCGGATGGTGGTTTTGCTACGTACTTTACTGATCCTTTTGTCTCTTTGGGCCTTTGCCTTTTTTACAGGGCTGTCTGCTTCAGTAGTCCGGTCAGTAGTTATGTTTTCTCTGTTTACTTTGGCGGGGTTGTCCGGGCGAACTAATTTTTCGCTGAATACTCTTCTGATAGCAGCTTTCTTTATGTTGCTTTGTCGGCCATCCTGGTTGTTTGATGTTGGTTTCCAACTCTCATTTTGTGCAGTGGCCGCTATTTTGCTGATACAACCTTGCATATACAGATTGATTCCTGTGGCGGGTTCCCGCATCGGGCGGTACATTTGGGGATTGATGAGCGTTTCTATTGCTGCGCAGATTGGCACAGCTCCACTGGTGCTCCTCTACTTTTCCCGTTTCTCTACTCATTTTCTGCTGACCAACTTATTGGTGATACCGTTGGTGTCACTTATAATGTATGTAGCCGTCATTATGTTGTTGCTGAATCCTCTGCCTTTCCTGCAGGAACTTGCGGCGGCAGCACTGAGAGGGCTGGTTGGGGCGTTGAACAATTGTGTCCGTTGGATAGAGCAGCTCCCATGGGCGTCTGTTGATGGGGTATGGGTGTATATTCCGGAGGTTTTCGGATTCTATCTGGCTTTGATTTTGGGAGGATGGTATCTGTTTTTACGTACGGGAAAGCGTCTTGCTGTCTGTCTTTCCTGTATATTTCTTGTTTGTATTTATCATGTGTCGATGAGAGTCATCGACCGTCCCCGGCAAAGCATTGTATTTTATAATGTCCGCAATTGTCCGGTGGTTCATTGTGTTGCGTCCAACGGATCTTCCTGGCTGGCTTATGCCGATAGTTTGCCGGATGAATCCCGGTTGCGCAGGGCTGTTTCAAAGCGATGGAATCGCCAGGGGTTGAAGCCCCCTCAACCTGTTACTGCCGATTATACCTGCTCTGCATTGGTATATGATCATCACCTTCTTTCCTTTTCCGGTTGCAGGGTTTGTGTGTTGAATGATAATTACTGGCGAAACAAAACGACCCTACAGCCGTTATCTATTGATTATCTTTACGTATGCAAAGGCTATGACGGACATTTGCGTGAATTGGCCGACTTGTTTGTCATTCATAATGTGATTCTTGATGCCTCTCTTTCCGACCGTCGTTTACAGGCATATAAAATAGAGTGTCAACAGCAAGGTGTTCATTTTATATCACTCTCAGATGAAGGTTCTACTGAGTTTTTGCTTTAAGTACGAAGAATTATCGTAATTTTGCCGGGCGGTAATATGGCAATTGTACTGATATGCCATGTGCCTAATTTACGAAAGATAAGCAAATAGAATATTAATCCATAAACAAACGTGTCTGCCATCGGCACATTGCCCATTGGCGTATTGACACATAATTATTATGCTGACTAAAGTAATAGAACAAGCTAAGATAGATCATTTCACAAAATGGTTTGAACGTGCTGATAAAATAGTGATTGTATCCCATGTATCTCCTGATGGCGATGCAATAGGATCTTCTTTGGGGCTTGCCCATTTTCTGGATTCACAGGATAAGACTGTAAACGTGATTGTACCCAATGTCTTTCCCGATTTTCTGAGATGGATGCCGGGTAGCAAGGATATCTTGTTGTACGACCGTTACAAGGAATTTGCTGATAAGCTGATAGCTGAGGCAGATGTGATTTGCTGTCTGGACTTTAATGCTTTGAAACGGATCGAGAAAATGGGAGATGCCGTAGCCGCTTCGCCTGCCCGCAAAATAATGATCGATCATCATCTATATCCCGAAGAATTCTGTCAGATTATTATCTCACATCCGGAAATATCTTCTACCTCCGAACTTATATTCCGGTTAATCTGTCGTATGGGATACTTCAGTGATATCTCTTTGGAAGGAGCCGAATGTATTTATACAGGTATGATGACAGATACCGGAGGGTTTACTTATAATTCCAATAATCGTGAAATATACTTCATTATCAGTGAACTTCTGTCGAAAGGGATTGATAAGGATGATATCTATAGAAAAGTATACAACACTTACTCGGAGAGTCGTCTGAGGCTGATGGGGTATGTTTTGTCGAATATGAGGGTTTATCGTGAGTATAACTCTGCGTTGATTTCTTTGACAAGAGATGAACAAAGCCAGTTTGATTATATTAAAGGTGATAGCGAAGGCTTTGTCAATATACCTCTTTCCATTAAGAATGTCTGCTTTTCTTGTTTTTTGCGTGAAGATACGGAAACCAGGATGATTAAGATATCCTTACGTTCTGTAGGAACGTTTCCCTGTAACAAAGTGGCTGCCGAATTCTTTAATGGCGGTGGTCATCTGAATGCTTCGGGTGGTGAGTTTTATGGCACGATGGACGAGGCAAGGGAAGTATTTGAACGGGCTTTGGAAAAATACTCAGAGCAGTTGTCAATTGATAATTGACAGTTGACAGTTGATAGCTACTATGTAGTGTGATAGCGCAGCTAATTGTCAATTGTCAATTGTCAATTGTCCACTGTCCACTGTCAATTGTCAATTGTCCACTGTCAATTGTAAACCGTCAACTGTCAATTAAATAACTAAATAAGTTAAAAGACTTGAACTTTCAACTTTTAACTCTCAATTTTCAACTAAATTACGGTACATTTGTACGGACATATAGTTAAGATACAGACGAATGAAGAAACTTATATTATTATTTATTTCCCTGTTGGCTCTTGGAGCCTTTTTTCAGGCATGTGATGACACGAAAACCTATGCTGAGATGCTCGAAGAAGAGCGGGATGGTGTCAATGATTTCATTAAAAAGAATAATATTGAAGTAATCACTGTAGAGGAATTCGAAAAGGATACGATTACAGAATGTGAAGACGGATATCCGGTTCAGTATCCGGGCAAGAATCAGTATGTTGCTTTCTCTAATGGTATTTATATGCAGATTGTGCAACGTTACGGAACTCCGCGTGCCGCGTCCGAGCCTTATCCCAATCTTGAAGCGGCTCTTCCGTTTGAAACCGGTAACCTGATCCTTACCCGCTTTAAAGAAGTCGATATCTTGACTGGAGAACCAACTTCTGTTTCTAATGTGGATAATCAATATTATCCGCCTATGAATAATTATCCTACAGGTTTTCGTTATACGATAGACGGAACAAGTATATACGGGCAGTTTATTCAAGAACCGGGACTTGATTCCGAATATTATTGGGATGTAACGATTGGTGGTCAGTATGGAACCTCAGTTCCTGCCGGCTGGCTGATGGCTTTGCAGTATATCAAAGATGGGGCACATGTCAGACTGATTGTGCCATCGAAGAGTGGACACTCTTATGCACAGCAGAAGGTATTTCCTTATTTCTATGATATATATAGATTCTCTATCTATTGATACTACACTGATAGAACTAACTTTAATTACCGATATTTAAATCCTTATGACTCTAATCAAATCTATCTCTGGAATCCGCGGAACGATTGGCGGAGGTGCAGGCGAGGGATTGAACCCGCTTGACATTGTGAAATTCACATCGGCGTATGCTACGCTGATTCGTAGAACATGTAAATCTACAAGCAATAAAATCGTAGTAGGCCGTGATGCACGTATCTCCGGCGAAATGGTGAAAAACGTGGTAGTCGGCACTCTTATGGGCATGGGCTGGGATGTAGTAGATATTGATCTTGCTTCTACTCCGACAACTGAGCTGGCCGTGACGATGGAAGGCGCTTGTGGAGGTATCATTCTGACAGCTTCGCACAATCCCAAGCAATGGAATGCGCTGAAACTGCTTAACGAACATGGTGAATTTCTGAATGCAGCTGAAGGCAACGAAGTGCTTCGTATTGCCGAAGCTGAAGAGTTTAACTTTGCAGATGTAGATCATCTCGGCTCTTATCGTAAAGATCTTACTTACAATCAAAAACATATTGACAGTGTTTTAGCACTTGAACTGGTGGACGTGGAAGCTATCAGGAAAGCTGATTTCCGCGTGGCTATCGACTGTGTGAATTCTGTCGGAGGTATTATTCTTCCCGAATTGCTCGAACGCCTCGGTGTAAAGCATGTGGAGAAACTTTATTGCGAACCTACCGGTAATTTTGCCCATAACCCCGAACCGCTTGAGAAGAATCTGGGTGATATTATGAACCTTATGAAAGGTGGTAAGGCAGACGTGGCTTTTGTGGTAGACCCTGATGTTGACCGCCTGGCTATGATTTGTGAGAACGGTGTGATGTATGGTGAAGAATATACGTTGGTGACTGTGGCTGATTATGTGTTGAAACATACTCCGGGTAATACTGTTTCTAATTTGAGCTCTACCCGTGCATTGCGCGACGTGACTCGCAAATATGGAATGGAATACAGTGCTTCGGCTGTGGGTGAAGTCAATGTGGTGACTAAGATGAAGGCTACCAATGCCGTGATTGGTGGTGAAGGTAATGGTGGAGTGATTTATCCTGCCAGCCACTATGGGCGCGATGCTTTGGTAGGTATTGCTCTTTTCCTGAGTCATCTGGCTCATGAAGGAAAGACGGTGAGTGAGTTGCGTGCTACTTATCCTCCTTATTTTATCGCAAAGAACCGTGTGGATCTTACCCCGGAAATTGATGTAGATGCCATCCTTTCCAAAGTGAAAGAGATCTATAAGAATGAAGAAATCAATGATATCGACGGTGTAAAGATTGATTTTGCCGATAAGTGGGTACATTTGCGTAAGAGCAATACAGAGCCGATAATCCGTGTGTATAGCGAGGCTTCAACTATGGAAGCCGCCGAAGAAATCGGACAAAAGATTATGGATGTAATCAATGAACTGGCTAAATGATAATTCTTTTCTAAGATTATAACTTGAAGTGTAAATAAGTAGAGGCTGTTGCAAAGTAATATTTGTAGCAGCCTCTCTTTCTTTGTGCTCGTGTTGTTTCGGCTTGTCAGAAGTAGCGATATCTTCTTCTGAACAATAATAGCAGCAGAATTCCTGCCAGGACGATGACGTACGGTACTACAGACCCGCTACGCTTTTGAGTTTCCTTTTCGTTCTCTTTTGTCCGGATTTGTTTCCGGAGGTACTGTGTAGTGTCCGTCTGTTGCCATTGTTCTTGTTGCCGGCTGCTTTTCGTGTTCTGCTCTTTTCGGGAGGTCACTGTGCGGGTGAGTTTTAAGCCTGTCGTGTCTTTTCGTATCATTAGTGTTGTCTCCTCGTTGAACGTCTCGATGACTTCGGCCTGTTTGCCGGTGCATTGGCGGGTGTTTCTCACCTCTTTCTGTGTGATTGCCATGATGGAGTCACGCTCCGCGTAATGCGTCCGGGTAAGCGCTTTCCGACTGCCACATCCCGACATTGCTGCGAGTAGCAATAACACACCGATACGTTGTGCCGTTTTCATACCATTACCTCCGTTTCCTTCAGCCACTTTCGTACGTCAAAACACGGACAGGCTTTGATGTACTCTTCAGGTTCGATGTGTCCGTTTCCATTCAGATCGGGCGATGTATCGCGATGCCCGATGACGTAGCGTATGGCAGCATACTGCTGTTGCAGTTCGGTGATGAGTTGCTTCATGGCTTGTTTTTGTGCCGGTGTTCTTGTGTCTGTGGGTTGTCCGTTAGTGCTCAGACCACCTACGTAGCATATTCCGATACTTTGCCGGTTCCAACCGTAGCAGTGGGCACCCTCTTTTTCTATGGAACGGCCCTTTTCAATGGTTCCGTCCAGGCGGATGACATAGTGGTAACCTATCTCTTTGAATCCGCGTCGTCGGTGCCATTGGTCTATGTCGACTGCTGTAAAGTCCACTCCGCTACGTGTAGCGGAGCAGTGGATGATGATAGAGTCTATTGTTCTCATGCGTTTTGTGCTATTAAAAGGTTTGTACTAAAGAATGGGGAGGGTTAATATTCCGATGGTGGTTGCCGGTTGGGGCATCCCCGGATAAAGCAGCGTTTTGCTTCCAGTTCCTTGCAAGTTATTTCTGCTTCGTGACAGCGGTTTATCCACTCTTGCTTTTCGGTTTGTTCTTTGTGCAATTCGTTGTACAGGGCATCTATGCGCGTATCCCGTTGCACTATCCGCTCTTCGAGCCAGTTCACCTGTTGACGGTGGTTTTCATTTTCAAGGCTGTTTACTCCAGCCTCGCTTCTGCGTGCTTCCGTCTTTCGGTTCACCAGCCAATTCAAGCCCCATTTGATGGCTTCCATCCCGCCCAGGGCGGAGATGAAAGCCAGAATGTCAGAACTGGTCATAATGGGCTATACGCTGGGATCTTCACCTTCGCCTTCGCCACCACCGCCGTCACCGTCGGTTTTTTCGGCGTTGATACGGTCTACATCTTTCAATACCAGCCGTCGGTACGTGTGCTGGTCGAAGTACTCAGGCGGATTTCGCTATCGGCGCGAAAACAGATACGCAGCCCTCTGATGTCGGCAGCTGTGAAGTCTTCCGGGAGGTCTGTCCCCTTGCTTTGTGCGGCGAGGAAGAAGTAGCCCAACCCGTCGATGTTCACTGTGCGGCCTGTCAGCAGCAGTTTTTTCAGCAGTGTGCGGAAGTCTTTCAACACACTGATTGTTTCTCCTTCACTGACACCGGCATTGCTGCTGATTTCTTTGGCGATTTCGTTCAGCGTAGCCGAGCTGCTGTACTGATAGGTGATTTGCGGATACGTCTTTTTAGGCGAGTTCTTGTCACTGAGATCGGATAGTCTTGTTACTTTTTTGAATAAGATAGCCATGATAAGCTCCTTTCTTTTTTTAATGATACAATCGTGATACTTTGTGTTCTCTGTTATTAATAACACTACAAATATAAGCATGTTTGGGGGGAGTGAAAAGGACAGGTGATGATGTGGATTTTGTTTACGTAATTTGTTGATATTGAGGTGGGTATGCTGTTTGCTTGTTACTAAGGTACACTGCGTTTCCCCGTGCGGGTAACGAACCGGACAGAATGGGGTATAAGGGCGGTGATAATTAAAGGGAGAAGGGAGAATGAAGAGGGGAGAAGTACTGTGCAGTGTGATAGCGCAGCTAACTATTAACTTTTAACAGAATAAGGCTTTTAACTAAATAAGAAGGGGGGGCGAAGGGAGTTAAAAGAAGGGAGAGGGAGGGAGAGAAGGGAGAGTTGAGAATTTAGAAGGGAGGTGTATTGTCACAGCGCAGCCCCTTCTCTCTTCTCAACTCTCCCTTTAATACTTAGTTCTTTATCACTTTGTAAGCTATTCGTTGCTTACCGTTACTGAGTACGAACAGATAGATGCCTTTAGGGTTATTTCCGATATAAACGTTGTTTTCGGTATCCAGGTGTTGCTTGCTGGTGTAGACAAGGCTGCCGTTGATAGATACTAATTGCAAGGTCCACAGGTCGGTAGAGGTGCTGTTGGTGTTGATATACAGATAATCGTTGTCCGTCCATATGCTAAAGCTGTTTGATGACATGGGTGTTTCTTCGATTCCGGTAGGCACAGGTTGCAGGATTGCAAATACCGGTACATAACCATTGTCTTTAGCCTTCTCGGCGGATACGTTCACCACCCCTTTCAGTGTTGTATATCCCGGGGCGGAAATGGTGTAAGAAACATCACCTGCCACGATGTCCGTAAAGGAAACATCGCCCTCGTATCCTGCTGCCAGTTGTCCGTAGCCTTCGAGGCTGACGGTGGCGCCTTCCGGTGTATACTCGCTATCGTAGCAATCGGTTACCAGGAACTGAACGGTGTAGGTGTTGGCGGTCTCTTTTGGTAGTTTCAGGGTGATGGTCTGATCTGTTTCGCCAATGGTCACAGATTGGCTGACGGCTTTGTAGCCTTTGCACCAGGCGCGTATCTGATAGACTCCTGCCGGGAACATGGCGTATATGCTACGGTTGCCAGAGTAGATGAATTTGCCGTCCTGGTATACGGAAATTTCGGGACTTCTGTCTATGTATTGCCCCTCCTCGTCTTGTACCTGCACCTGCAGGTTTCGGTAGGTGCTGTAGTCGAACGTCAATTCCTTGTCAGCAGGAAGTGTGACGGTGCCGGATAGCTCTTTGCCTTCGGGTTCGTCGACGCGATAGGTGTAGGTTCCTTCAGGAAGTTGGATCGTTTCTTCGCCTGTACCGTCTTCTGTCCTTATTTCGTAACCTCTGATGGGAATTCCGCTCTTATAAAACTCTACGTAGCAATAATTGTTGTATGCGGACACTATTCCCTTTACCTTGATAGTGAGTGATGTTTCCTTCGCCTCTTTGTGTGTTAAAGTTACGGTTTGTGGTTGGTCTACGACGCTGAATTCAGTGGTTGATACGCTGGTTTCGCCCATGTTGTTCCGGTTCTTGAATTTGGCAACATACTCTCCCTGAGGTAGATATGTATCAATAAAGCTGCCATTATAGGTGTCGAGCCGATAGATATATGTGTCTTTGTCTTTATGCGCACTGTTGCAGATATAGATGGAAGATTCGTATGTCACTGGCCATGCTGTGCCGTTTTCATCGACTACGTTCAACGCCACTTTCTGGTAGTCGGCAGTTGATAATGTGATTGTTTCGGTTTTGTCCGTGTCCAGTTTTATTAGCGTTTCGGGGGTATTTATACGTTTGCCCTGTGTTATCTCAAGGCTGTAAGCGTAATCGTCGGCGGGCAGATAATAAGATCCGGTAAATCCGTCAGTGGGGTTTCCGTTGAATAAGGCAAAGGTATTTCGGTATTCTATTGCATGGTTGACCAGGGTGAGCATCGGGATGCCGTAGGAGTTTGCTGATTTAAACATCTCCAGCAGGTCACCGTTTACTTTGAATGTCAGTTCCTTGTAGTTTTCAAAGGAGAGTCTGATATCCATGTCGGCTTCGTTTATTTCAAACGAGTGTTCCTGTGGCTTGTAATCGGCAAGATTCGTTCTGCATGTATATGCACCATTGGGCAGATACAGCTTGATTACTCCTTGTTCATCTGTTGTATATGTTTTCGGAGTACCTCCCGTGATTACATCAACGCTTGCTTCCGCCATCGGCTTACCGGTCCGGTCGATCACGCTGATGATGACTTGGTGGTAATCGTTTTCGTTGAGTGTGTAAGTTACGGTCATTTCTTGTCCGGCTACTGTAAACAGTTGCTTGCTGATGCCGGGGAACGACTCTTGTGTGGTCCGGTCGGTGATTGTTGCCGATATTTCATAGTCACCATCCGGCAGGTAATATCCGTGATCTGCCTCAAAATTGTATGATTGCTCCCCTTGAGCTGAATTGACGTAAATCTCCGTCAGTTCATATTTTTCGATGTCACTTGATGTGAATGTCACTTTGTGATAGTCAGTAAAAGAGATGGGAATCGTTTCGTGTTTGGTGGCATGTATTTCTCCTTCTTTAGTAAACATGTCCGGGTAGGAGATGTAGTATGGGTAATATGAATTGTCGTCCGATTTCTCTAAAACGGTGGTATAGAGTCCGGTCTGTTCATTGTACTGTACGGTATTTTCCGCTATGCTTACATTCATTTGGGAGGGGTCTGTCATGAAGCTGCCGGGGGTGATGTCCAGGCTGATGCGGAAGTACCTGTCTTTGTAAGAAATCTCCTGTACCATCTCCTGGCTACCTACCACGATCTCTCCTTCGATAGATCTGTAACTCTGTTTGTCTGTCCCGATCACTGCTAATACGCGGTAAGTATAGGTACCGGCTGTGGCTATATAGGTCACTTCTCCCCTGGCATCCGTCTTTTGTCCGTCCCAATAATCGTTGGAGGGAATCAGTTGGCTCACGATGGCGTTTTCTATCGGGAGTCCGTCCATATCAAGTACGCGGACGGTGACTTTTTTGCCTGTTTCGTAGCTGAACGTTTGTTCTATGGGGGAGTCTGCTAAGCTGATTTCCTGATAGATGGGAATGTAGTAGGCTTCCTTGCCTGTTATTCTTGCACCGATGTAATAGGTGCCTTTGGGCAGATAGATATCGGTAGGCTGGGCGGTGATGGCTTGTTCGTAGGATTGCTGTGGCCCGGATATGGTGATCAGACCGGAGCATAGCGCATTGGTTTCATCTTTAACGGCTACCGTTATTTTCTGTTTTCCTGCCAGTGGGTTGTTTACTTCTATCCGACCGTCGGTCAGTTCTTCTACGTCTATTGTGCTGACAGAGGTTACTCCCGAAACGCTTCCGGTGAGTTCCCAATACAGCTGTTCGCCTTTGTAGAGGAAGCTGAAGGTACCGCTATCGGTCCATTTTATATCGAAATGCTCCTTGTTGTAGAGGGAACCTCTGTAGGGAAAGAGGTCTATGCCTGTAAACAGGGAATACTGTTCGGATTCCACCTCTTTCAATGCCAAGGTAAGCCAGTAATGTCCTTCGAGTTTTACGACAACGGGGTCATTACCACCGGTCCATACGAGTTCATAGTCGTCTCCGGCTACTCGCATGCTTAGGAAGTTCAAACTGCTACGCTTGACTACAAACTTGCCGTTTGCGTCTGTAGTGTAATCTCCTGCTCCGTCGGAACCGGTTCCGCTGATAAATGCTTGTATCCCTGGAATGGGTAGGTCTTTACTGTCTGTAATTAGTACGGTCATGTCTTTGGCCCATGTACAGACGGTTACCAGGCACATCAGGCCCACTAATAGTAATCTTCGTTTCATAATTCTAAGTATTGTTTGTGCTTCTCCAGTTCCTATAAAAGCGTTAAAATAAATAAAGCGTGGAACTGCGTGCTATTTATAGTAACTGGAGGTCCTAGGAAAACCCGTACATACATAAACAGACAGCAGACCCACGCATAAACGTGAGAAACTACTATGTCATTCTTTGTATGTACTTGAAAATTTCCTAGGTTTCCAGTCACAAGAAAGAGCATAACGCTTCAATATCTTTTTTATAAGGCAGGAATGTGACGCTTCGTATTCCTGCCTGCAAAGATATAAATAGTTAGTAAAGTAATGAAATATTCGGACCGATTATTTTGTTGGCAGTTGAGGATTGGTGGCTGGCTGCGCTGGGTGATACATCGGCTTTCCTCGTTGGCAAGGGGAAGCTGTGTGATAATGTGGTATGCGTTTTGGTTTATTAAATTGTGCGGAAATGAAGGCAAATATGAATGAATTTAAAAGCCTTGCAAGCTACGGGTTGATATTCTCGCAGTTTGCAAGGCTTATGATAAAACAGGTCCTTTTCTCTGTCTTTATAGATTGGCTATCTCTTCGGAAGTCAAACCGGTGATATCAGTAATCGTTGCGTAATCCAATCCTTTATTTTTCATCTTCCGGGCATTAGAAAGACGCTCTTTTTCTGCCCCTTCTTCCAAGCCTTCCTGTCTTCCTTCTATTCTACCTTCCATTCTCCCTTCCATTCTCCCTTCCAATTTGGCCGAATCGATGACATCATTCTGAATCATTATCGCACTCAGATGTTCGTCATACGCCCGACGTTCCTGAGGTGTCATGGAGTAGTATTTCAATTTCTCACGTGCTTCTTCCAAGCCGGGAGCTGTGGTGTCGGGGCGTATCACTCCGCTTTTCAGATAGCGCATCCATTCTTCCAAAGGGGTAACGGCCATCTGGTCGAACTCGTTGACACGGATCAGAACATATTCCGGGAAAATATCGGCAGGCATACGTGTCACAATCGCATTCTTTTCCTTGACGTTGACTTGCAGCTTGTCGCCGGTGTGTACACCGATAAAGTTATTTTGTCCGTAATACAGATAGTCACTGCCGATGCCTATGTCGAAGTACAGAATGCTGATGGAATAGATCTTCTTTACATGATAGTATGCCTCGCCCAGCGAGATATGCTCGGTGATGGCTTTGGCCACTCCGTAAAGAATGCGTTCCAGATAGTAAAGTTCGCGCGTGTTTTGTATCTCGATGATGATGATTTCGTCTTTACTGTTGCGCGCTTTGATGTCTACGCGGTTGAATTTATCGTCAGCAGTCAGTTGGTTACTTTCGCTTTCGAGTATTTCCATGATAGTCACTTTTTCCTTTAGGAATACGGTGAGGAAACCTTCGAGAACACCAAAGTTTGCCTTTTGACGTAGTAGGCGTTTAATGGCCCAGTCAAAGCGTATGTATCTATCTTCCAAATAACTTTCCATAATGATTCTCCTTCCTTCTTTATTTAGAGCAAAACAAAGGTATGGCTTTTACTTTGAAAAACAATGCGGACCGGACGCATTTCTTTGTTGATAAATAATTTGTTAATAAGCCAATGTATTTCACCACAGAGTCGCACAGAGTTCCACAGGGTAGTATTTATCTGATGAAACGCGGATTAACACAGATGAACGCAAATTAAAAGACTGTAACTCTTTATCATACATTTGTTCCCCTTTGCGAAAATCTGCGATCATCTGCGTTTCAATAAAGATTTAAACTCTGTGTTACTCTGTGGTGAGTTTCGCTCATTTCCATACTGATTTGAATAATGTGCTGTGCTATGTGTATGGGTTGCGTTGTGCTTCTTTCCGCCAGCGCCAGAAGGCTTTGAGCAGCCCTTCCTCGCTGATGGACTCTATGTGATAACGCTCTATGAAGCAGCGTACGGATTCGGCGTACGAGATGCCTTGTTGGCGGCGGGCGGTGAGCATGCAGTCAAAGAGCTCGGCGTGAAAAAGGTGTTGTACGCGGCTTTCAAAGATACGGATATTGCTTTGGGTGAGATAATTATAACTTGTGGGCGACTTTCCCCGGTGTGGATTGGGAAGGCGCAGGCAAAGATTTCCGGCCTCTCGTGCCGGCGCGTTGCAGGGGCGTTTGCCGAGCAATTCGTGCAGGCTGTTGCTGAGGTAACTACGGGGTGGCAGGTGGATGACGCCTTTGTCGGTGACGCTGGCGAAGTGTCCGTACAGGTATTCCGCCAGAAAGGGTTTGAGTTGAAATCGGATGGTGTAGTACATACGTGTGTGGTGTTAAGTTTTATGTATATGATCGTTTTTCTGTCGATACGTGTGCTTTGCCCGGCTCCGGGGAGGGCTTTGCTCGGCTCCGGGGAGGAATGTTCTCGGCTCCGGGGAGGAGGGTGTCCGGCTCCGGGGAGGAAACGCTATTCAGGTGAGGGCCTTCTGAGGGCTTGTAGGGCGTCTTCGTCTCCTTCTTGGGCACGCCGCTGCACTTCGAGATAGGCTTCATAAGTGATGCCTTCTGTTGGGTTATTTCTTAGATTTGCCCGCGTTTCGTTCCTTTTGCTGCGTTCTATCTCCTGGTTTCGCTGGTCTGTGTACTGACGAAGCCCGGACATGATTTTCATAGGATCGATGGCGCCGTAAAATTGTCCGTATTGTCCGATCTTGAAACGGGCTATGTAGAGGCAGATATCTCCGGCGGTAAGCATGGGATAGGCGGCGAGGATGAGTTGGGCAGTTTCGTGCAGCTGTCCGGTGGTGAGTTTGGTGCGTACTTCAGTGAAGTCGTTGAGGCTTCCGAGTTGTATTTTTAACCACTCCAGCGGAGCTGTACGTGTGTATAGTCGTGTCAGTAATGCCAGTGTAGGGTTGGCAGGGCGTACGGCAAGATCGGCAGGGGTGAGTCCTCCGGATAACAGACGGGTTTGCAGGTCGGGATTGTAAGCAGTAAAGAACTGCTCAGGTTTCGGGTATTTCAGGTAGAATGCCTGTAGCCTTGAGCTGTTCGATTCGTCGGCGGGCATCGTTGCTGACGGTAGTGCCGAGTGCAGTAATTGTATCAAGCCTTCGCTGTCGGCTTTCTTCACGGTTTGTTGTAGCAGGGTTTTCATGGCTTTGGGGGTGTTTGTTTTGTTTTTCCAGTTGTTGGCGGAGCAGTTGGCAAAGTGCTGGCGGAAGTCACAGACGGACTTGTCGTTGTTGCCTTCGTTTTGGAGCTTACGGCAGAACTTTTCCAGCCACTCATGCAATCTATCCGGGTCCAGGTGGTGATTCATGCAGAGGAGCTCCATCCACGACTGATTACCGACGGACTGTTTATAAGCCAGGGCGAGCGGTTGGGGGATGTTTTCGTTTACTGTTCTTGTTTTGCTTGCCTGTTCCTGTTCTTTTTGGGTTTCCTCTTCCTTTTCCGGTGTCGGGGAGGGTGAATGAGGGGAGTGTGTGGGACAGGCTGTCCGGTGTCGGTTCTCATTTTCTGAATGTTGTTTAGCACTGTAACCGGCAGTGCTGCACGCACTTTGTCGGGCAGGTTGTCGAAATCTTTCAGTGCGGAGAGTTTCATGGAGGGGTTCATGGCATTTTGTGTAAGCCAGTGGGTGATGATGATGTGTTCATGGATCATGATGATGAGTTTGAGTTCTTCAAGCTTCTTGATACAACGGCGCACAATTTGGCACTGGTGTTGCAATCGTAACCGATGCGGCGTACGGTGAGTCCGTAAATCCCTAACATGTTTGTAGCGGGATTGGTGAGTAGATAGATCCAGATGAGCTTTTCGGTGGCTGTGAGTGGTTCAAACCAGCTTTCACCCCAGATACGGGTAGAAATATAACGTCGGATTTCCATAGCTATTTCTTTTTTATGGGTTGATTGATTCTGGTCTGTTGGCAAATGAGTCGGTAGGCATCAATGACACGATGGGACTTGGGACCTCTTATACGTCCGCTTAAAGTGTTGTAAACAGTCTTTTCACTCACTCCGGCAGCTTTTGCCACTTGCTTCTTCCAGCCCCTCGTTGGGAGAAGGGGTAATTCCTGGCGCTTGATTTTTTCTTTCATAATATCATTGTTTTTGATTTTTTATTCTTATATTTGCCTACGACAATGAAATAGAATTCAGTAGAAATGTGTTTCATTTGCAAATAACGTCAATAATCTTGATAAAAACAAATAAAATGTCGAATAACTTGATATTCTTTTCGGAGAATCTCTCAACGTTTCGTAAGGAGAAGGGGTGGACGCAGTCAGAACTGGCTGAAAAGCTAGGAGTGAAAGCAAATACAATCTCCAATTACGAGAAGGGAATCTCAACACCCGATTATAAAATAATCGCTAAACTGCGTGAGTTATTTGAAATGCCCACGGATGTGCTCTTGTATAGTAATTTGTCGGAAGGTAAGGAGAAGTTTGGAGAATGGGTCTGTAGAGATAAGGATAGTACTGGATGGCGTACTTTTAAGATTAGTTTGGGAGAAAAAAAGAAAGAATATGTAATCGTTGATGCGAACTCTGCTTTGGCGGTTGATGGTGTGACAAAGTTGCGGTATAAGAGGGCGGGTATTTATCAAAAGAGATTGGTTGGCAATGGGATTGCTAAGGCTATGGTTGTGAAAAATATGCCAAAAGTCGTTGGTGCCGATTTTGAAGGCGACGACACAGAACTTGCCAAGAAGAGTATTGCAAACCGGATAGGCATTAATCTGAAATCTGACAGAAAGGTAGCTTATTGTAAGTTTAATCGTTTTATAACGATGGGTGATGATTCGGTGGGTACTGTGTCCGAAAAGAAGGTAATACCAACCAATTTAACTCTTACCAGGCGCCTGTTGGCTCTTGTTGATAAAAAAGACAACACTATCTCTGAACTTAATCGCGAAATTGGTCGCTTGCAGTACGAAATAGAAGTACTAAAGAAAGAACTATCTTTATTGAGAGGATAAAGCAAAGTCTTGTTCGGTGGCAGATTAAAAAAGAACTGTAATCCTTTTGTCTTATCCTCGAAAAAGGCAATGTGACATCTCATTACATCGGAATAAGCAGAAATAAATTAACTTGTATGCGGTCTTTTTTACCAAATAAACATCCTTTTCTACCAAATAAACACCAATTTAAGCAGACGCCAAAAAACGTTATCAATCCCTTTCTCTTTTCAGGTCTTATGTAGTACTTTTGCTGTAAGTATATAATACATGCAAAACAGAGCGATATACCTCTTTTTGAGGGCATATAGTTTCCCCGCTTATAGTTAAGGATTACCTCTTTGCCGGGAAATTCACGGAGGATAAAAACAGACAAAAGACCTATGAGGAAGATTCAGTTTTTGTTGGCAATATGGATGTTTGCTATTGTCACATGTGGCGCGATGCCTGCCTATGCACAAGCCCAGGTACAAACCCAGGTACCCACCAAAGCACAAACCAAAGCAGCGGAGAAAGCCGGAAAAGCAAGAGCCAAGGCTTTAAAGAAAGAAGGATGGATGACGGACAGTGCAGAACCGCTGGAGATCATTATCATGCATCATCTGCTGAAAACTGATAATTATGGTGGCACAGGCGAAGAATATGTAGGAAACGCACAAGCCGTGAAAAACATCACATTGGGAGGGCGTATGGCACGTTCGGATGCACGTACCCAATATGCCGACATGAACAAAGCCATCGTAAAAGGACGCATCAACGACTCTTCAAAGTCCATCTCCGATGAACAGGCAGAAGCTTTTGTGGCCACCTATGAAACCATGGTGATGCAGGAGTTTGACGGCGATCTGCGTCAGTCATATACCATCTACCGCCCCATGAAAGACGGAAAGTATGAAGTACGTGTTTACTTCTGGCTGGATGCAGACAGGGCTTCTCAGGCACGCATCAAAGCTTTGCAGCATGCGGCGGCCGAAGCCAAACTGTCACAGGAGGTGGCGGACAGCATGTCAAAGTTTATCAAAGACGGATTCAAGAAAGAGACTCCTGCCAACTAACTCAAAGCCCCTATTCATGAAGTATCTTCTCTATGTACTGATCGTTTGCTGGCTACCTGTAGCAGTGAAAGGGCAGAGTGTTTCCGAAAAGATGAAGCGCTATCAGGACGATTCGTCTTACAAGTGCGGCAAAGCCTGTGCTTTTTCCTACGAAGAGGCGGACCGCGCGGCACTCGAAAACCTCGTTAGCCAGATCTCCGTATCCGTCAGTGCCTCGTTCTCCGAGAGTGAATCACAGATTGACAGCGGAGACCAAACCGATTACCAACGCAACATTGACAGCCGGGTGCGTTCCTTCTCTTTTGGAACTTTACCCAACGTAGGCAGATTATCGACGAAAGCGATCCCGATGAAGTCTGTGTGCTTCGTTATGTAAAGGTGGCCGAACTCGAAGGGATCTTCAAGGAACGCGAAAACAAGATACTCGACTTCATTGCATCGGGCATGGAGGGAGAGAAGAGGTTGCAGATTGATGTGGCCTTGCGTTATTATAACTGGGCACTGACCCTGCTTATAGCCCATCCTAAATCTGTGTATCAAGAGATAGATGGGAAACGTACCAATCTGAAAGTGTGGCTGGATACTAAAATAAACAATATCTTCAATACGCTCAAAGTCGGGATAGGGGAGTGTACGGAAACCGATAATCCCATCGACCGTTACGACCTCTGCCTGCACTTCTCATACATGGATCAGGAAGTGTCCGATCTGGACTTCCACTATTTCAACGGCGAACGCTACGTAGGTCCGTGCAAAGTTCACAAAGGCATGGCGATACTCAACTTCGAACGTCTGCCCCAACGCGAACTGCGTTTGCGTTACGACTATAAGTTCGAGAACCAGGCAAAGAACTTCGACCCCGAACTGCGGGCAGTGTTGGAGACGGTCGATCCGCAGAACTTCCCTAATGCCTCCGTCAGCCTGCCGGTGAAAGACGATAAGAACAAGCCGGTTGTTTCGGCACAGGTCAGAATGTTGGAGGCCAGGGTGAATGCCGCCTCCAAAGCTGCTGTAGCCTCCATTGCCCCTCCCATCGTGGCACCGGACGTGGTGCGTCTCAAACTGAAACCATTGGCAAACAGTGCCGACTTTGCAGGTATCATGAAACAGGTAGAAACGGCTGTACGGAACGGGACCCTCGGCGAAGTGCGGGCACTTTTTACTCCCGAAGGCTATGAACTGTTTGATCAGATGTTGAGTATCGGAGGCGTATCCGTAGTGGGAGAGCCCGTATATACCTTCTATGATAGTGGCGGTCCTTATATAATAGGTAAGTCGCTGCCGCTGAACTTCAAGTTCAAAGGGCGCGGCAACTCCTTTATGGAAGATGTCGCCTTCCGGTTCAACAAAGAGCATAAGATTGCTTCTGTAGCCTTCACACTTACCAAACGTGCCGAAGACGACATCTTCAAAGCTGCCTCCAAATGGGGCGAAGCTCCCGGTATGCCATTATGAGCTTTATGGAAGATTATCAGACGGCTTATGCCCTGAAGCGGATTGATTATATAAAAAGCATCTTCTCGGACGATGCCATTATCATCACCGGTGTGGTATGCCAGGCGGTAGGTAAGGGATTCTTTCAGGAAGGAGCCGATCCCTTGCCGGGCGGCAAAGCTCCCACTGTGCGCTACAACCGCTATACCAAAGGAGAATATATTGACAAACTGCAACGGAGTTTTGCCAGTAAAGACTTTATCCATCTCGTGTTTGAAGACAATGCCATCAAGAAGATAAATACCAATGGGGTGATTGACGGAGAGTCCTACGGTATTCAGATAAAACAGAGCTATTTCTCGGACAACTATGCCGATACGGGCTATCTGATGTTAATGCTCGATATGCGGGGAGAATACCCCATGATACGTGTCCGTGCCTGGATTCCGGAGAAAAGTGATGATGCATCGCTCGATAAATTTCTTAACCGCTTCCGTCTGGGAGGAAACTGATGATAAACCGCCGAACCGTTTATAGAAGGATGATAAAAATAAAACGATTGTCGCAGCTTTTGATTGTGTTTTGCATGGCTACTGCTGCCTGTGCCCAAGATTCACTCGATGAATACCGGAAGCAGGTCCAAAGCGAATATCAGGGATTTGCCCGGGAGGCCCGGGAAGAATATGCAGACTTCCGTGATCGGGCAAATGCCGAATACGGGAAATTCATGCAGGAACCCTGGCAAGCGGCGGAAGTGCTACCTCCCGATCCGGTTCCGGTGAGGCCGGAGCCGCCAAATCCTCAGGTGAAGAACCCCGAAACCGGTACTATTCCGCCTCAGGAATTGCCTTATGTGGAGGTAGTGTCATTGCCCGCTCCGCGCCCTGCTCCTGAACCGGTAGAGCCCATTCCCCTGCCCGAAAAGTTAACGGGAGAACTGTTTTCATTCGCTTTCTATCATACACCCTGCAAAGTACACCTGTCTGCCGGGCAAAAGTATACGTTGTCGTCGGCAGAGAGAAAGCGGTAGCCAATGCCTGGAAACGCTTGTCGGCAAGCGATTATAATGTGCTTGTAAATGACTGTCTCGAGCTTCGGCAACAACTCGCTTTGTGTGATTGGGCATACGTGAAACTGTTACAGCAATTGACGGAGAGTTATTTTGGTTCGGCAAAATCCAATGAAGCAGTTGTCATGCAGATGTTCATTCTTACGCAATCGGGATATAAAGTGCGCATAGCACGTTCTATGGATAAGAAGTTAGTATTGCTGTTACCTTCCGAATCTGATATTTACCGGTATGGTTTCCTGCGTATGGGAGGAGTGAAGTATTATCTTATTGACTCGTCTGTGAAAGAAGATGTCTTTGTCTTCGACCATGCTTTTCCAAAAGAGCAACTGTTCTCTGTTGCCATCAATGAGAAACCCCGGTTGGCAGTTCACCTTACCGGACAGCGTATGCTGACCTCCGAGGCCTATCCGATGATAAAGGTAGATGTACGAACCAATAAAAACCTGATAGACTTCTATAATACCTACCCGCTCAATAGCAACTGGGATACGTATGCGCGGGCCTCGTTGAGCGAAGAGGTGAAAAAGGATCTGTATCCGGCCTTGAAGAAAGAGTTTTCAGGAAGATCAGAATCTGAAATAGCGAACCGGATCCTGAATCTGGTGCAGACAGCTTTTAAATACGCAACGGACGAAGAGCAGTTTGGATATGAACGCCCTCTTTTTGGAGATGAAACGATCTTTTATCCATCCAGTGACTGTGAGGACAGAGCCATCCTCTTTTCAATTTTAGTGCGTGAATTGATGGGACTTGATGTCGTTCTGCTGCATTATCCGGGGCATTTGGCTACGGCTGTCCGGTTCAATTCGGATGTGAAAGGAGACTATCTGACGGTTGACGGAACCAAATATGTGGTGTGTGATCCGACGTGTATCAATGCACGCGTAGGAGAGGCCATGCCACAATTCAAAGAAGAGAAATGTACCGTAGTAAGAATATAAACAACATAGAAGAATATGAAGAAGTTAATAATGGGGTTGTTGCTGATGATTGCAGCAGTGAGTGCATCCGCACAGTTGAAGTATGTGCCGGTTCTTTCCGTTGCTTGAGCTTTCAGGCAAAAAACGGGGATATGGGTAAAGGAGATGTAACCTATGAGTATTTAAAGGCTCAATGGCCGATGGACGATAACGGCTCTCCGGCTGCCTTGCTCATTGTGAAGTTCCGCAATATGCTCCCTGAAGAGAGCCGGAAATTTGTTACCTACTTCAGTGCAGGATGCAATAAAGCTGCGGAGGAATTTCCTGCGGCAGACAAACATCCCGAAGCCTATTGGCTATACGTCACAGCCGGCGATCTGATTGAAATCACTTTCAACAATCCCGGGCATGGTGCCTGCAAAGTAGGACCTTTCAAATTGGAAGAGAAGAAGATATACGGGATTGTGTTAGAGAATGAAAAGATGCAGGACATCTCATTCAATAGTATACCCGGAGGGGCTACGGTGATGCTCGATGGCGAATATGTGGGAGTAACCCCCTGCGAAAAGAAACAAGCGACTTATGGAAAACACACAGTGACGTTAACGCTGGATGGGTTGACAAAAGAAGAAGAGATCAATGTTTCCGACGAACGTGCTTATTTTGATTACGATATGCGTAAAACACACTCTATGAGCCTAAGCAGTGAACTGGAAGGTACTTTGCTGGAAGTAGATGGCAAGCCTTATGGAAGATTACCGCGTGCCAGTGTCATTCTTTCCTACGGACCGCATACACTGGTAGCTGTACAAGGAAATATCCGGGATACGTTGCAACTGAATGTTAACGAGCATAGCCGCATGTCTCACAATTTCTCCATGAAAGAGAAGAAAGCTGTAGCTATCTTTGCCAAATATGGTGGAGAAAATGTAGAAGCAGACATCGACATCAATAACGAACGGCTGGATAACTGCAAAACCCCTTATACGGTGAATCTTCCTTATGGAATGCACGATATTAGTGTGTCTTATATGGGGCGGTCTAATAGTAAGAGGTTTAAAGTAGGACCTCGTAGTGCGTCGATTTGTTCGATAGAATTGCCCGGAATTCACAATGACGTACGAGAAAACGATAGACAGGAGAAAACGTACGTTGCAAAAACAGGTAAACGTTATTGGAAGACTCCGGAAAAACGTTGGCTGTTTGGAGTGACTGCAGGATATGTATATAAAGCGATTGATACGGAATCATTCTCTAACCTGCAGGTAGGCGCACGGGTTCGTCCTAGTTTTGGTGGCCGTTTGGGCTGGGGACTGGATACGGGAATTTATTATGAACGTGGTTTTGGTGACTTAGTATGTAATGCTCTTTATATACCTATACATGCTGTATGGCCAGTGAATACCCCATTTTCTATTTCGGCAGGGTTAGGAATGCAATATGACTCGTATGACTATGAGGTGTCTAAATTGACTTATGGTTCTGGATATAATTATTCTATTGATTCAGTGAGCCAGTTTGCCTTATGGCAGAACTCGGTTGTAATTACCAACTGAAGAAATTTATGTTCAGCTTTAGTGCTTCTTATGGTGGTGGAATTGCTGGTGACGGTGACTACGCTATTACAAAAATCTCTTTGGGACTATCCTATGCATTCTAAATATTGATTGTTGCAACTTTATACATACGTTGTTTGTTATTACTTTGAACTGGTAGTTGAAAATAGTAGAGTTCATTCCTTTCTGTATGGTATTTCACCACAGAGGACACAGAGTACAGAGTTTAAATCTTTATTGAAACGCAGATGAACGCAAATTCTCGCAAAGGGAAATAACGATAAAATAAAGAACTACAGTTTTTTTATCTGTGTTCATCTGCGATCATCCGCGTTTCATCAGAGAAAATAATATCTCTGCGCCCTCCGTGTCCTCTGTGGTGAACTGATTCATTTCGGATCGGATTTGAGCTTAATTTCCAACTACCGATTCACAGTATTATCAACCAAGTCCTAACATTAGCTTTCCACTGATAGTCGTTATTGTCGTTTAGCATAACTTCCGGTGTGGAAAGCACAAATAGAAACAAGTATGAAAACCATTTCTTCCCTCATCGTAGCTCTTGTGCTTTCAATTGCTGCCGCTGCGCAGAGTAACTCTTTCTATGACTTCGCCGTAACCACTATTGATGGTAAGCCCTACAATCTCTCTCAACTGAAAGGGAAAAAAGTCCTGGTCGTAAATGTTGCTTCAAAGTGTGGACTCACCCCGCAATATGCAGAGCTACAGGAGTTATACGATCAATATAAAGACGATGGCTTTGTTATCATCGGCTTTCCTGCCAATAACTTTATGGGGCAGGAACCGGGAACTAATGAAGAGATTGCTACATTCTGTACGCTGAACTATGATGTCACCTTTCCGATGATGGCGAAGATCTCAGTGAAAGGTAAAAACATAGCTCCCCTCTATCAATGGTTGACAGAAAAGAAACTGAACGGAGTGCAAGATGCCCCCGTGCAATGGAATTTTCAGAAGTTTATGATTGATGAGAACGGAAATTGGGTAGGAATGGTGCCTCCTAAAAAAAGTCCGTTCTCAGAAACTATCGTTCAGTGGATAGAAAAGAAATAACGATCATAACTTGTCGAAAGAGACGCGCTTGAATTCTCCTTCAAAGTTAGGAGTAAATATCCCTTTTCCTATATGCTCTTTTATCTCTTCTAAGGTCCAGAAGCGTCCGCCATCCAGCTCATCGCTGGGGTGGATGTCTCCGTCGTATACTGTTTTGTACACAAAAACCAGTTCGCGTTCGCGGGCGGATTCAAAAACATAACTGGTCAGGTGTTCCGGTATAAAATCTGTAATACCTAACTCTTCCCGAACCTCGCGTTTCAGCGCCATGTCTACGCTTTCGCCCAAATCTACATGACCACCTACGGCCGTATCCCACTTGCCCGGTTGGATATCCTTCCATTCGGGACGTTTCTGTAAGTACAAATCTCCTTTACTGCTGAATACGTGCAGATGCACTACCGGATGAAGCAGTTTACTTCCACTGTGGCACTCGCCGCGGGTAGCGGCTCCGGTGATATTTCCTTCCTCATCAACGATGGGAAACATCTCTTCATTATTATCGTTTTGCATGATTAAATGAATTAACTTTTTCAGGGTATCAGTAACGATGAATCTCCGTAACTAAGGAAACGGAAGTCATGATCCAGGGCATAGTCATAAATCGTCCGCCAGTTTCCTTTTACAAAAGCCGAAACCAACAACAACAGTGTGCTTTGTGGTTGGTGGAAGTTGGTGACCATTGCTTTTACTATCTTATAGTTGTATCCGGGTGCAATAATGATTTGAGTACTGGTGTGCAGAGCTTCCATACCGTTGCGATCTAAATATCCTAAAATCTTTTGCAGGGCAACTGTTGACGGAATTTCGTCGTACTTTTCATAAGGTTGCCACTGACGTACGTGCAGTTCTTCTTCCGTAGCTCGTGGGTTGGCAGCCAATGTCACTCCGATGTGGTATAGACTCTCTAAAGTCCGCACAGAAGTGGTTCCTACAGCGATGGCACAACCGTTATGATCGATAAGCTTTTTGATGGTTGAGCGTGAAACGGATATGTATTCCGTATGCATCTCGTGCCCCTCGATTTCTTCACTTTTCACCGGCTTGAAAGTCCCGGCACCCACATGCAACGTCAGTTCTTCAAGGTCTATACCCTTTTCGCAAAGGGCATCCAGTACCCGCGGTGTGAAGTGGAGCCCGGCTGTTGGTGCGGCCACAGAACCTTTAATCTTTGAATATACCGTTTGGTAAGTCTCTTTGTCACTCTCCTGTGTCTCTCTGTTCAGATACGGGGGGATTGGCAATTCTCCGAATACCTCTAAGATATCAGCAAAAGTAACTTCCGGATTGTCCCATGAGAAGTCTATCCAATGGCTTGTACCATGACATTCGCCACGTGTAGCGGTAAGCGTAAGTGTATGTCCCTTTACAGTCATTTCCCGACGTAATGCACCCTCTTTCCATTTCTTCAGATTACCAATCATACAAAGCCATGCGGCATGGCGGGTCTGCTGGAAGTTTAATACGTAGTCATTCGGCTGGATCGGTTCAAGGCAGAATACCTCTATCAGTGCTCCTGTTTCTTTACGAAAATGCAGGCGGGCCTGAATAACTTTCGTGTTATTAAATATCATCAGACTGCCTTCTGTCAGATATTCAGGGAGGGATGTAAAGACATCTTCTGTGACTTCGCCACGGCGGTAGACAAGTAGCTTGGATTGATCGCGCACCGGGAGAGGGAATTTGGCAATACGTTCATCCGGCAAAGGATAGTTGTATTCGCTAATACGGATATGTTTTGGGTTTTCTTTCATCTTTTCTTTCATTGCGACCGCAAAAGTAACTATATTTGCCCTAATTTGTAGATTGTAAATGGTAAATTGTAAATATAAAGATGAAAATAGGTGATAAAGTACGTTTCCTCAGCGAAGTAGGCGGAGGAATTGTGAAAGGTTTCCAGGGAAAAGACATCGTTTTGGTAGAAGATGCAGACGGGTTTGATATCCCGATGCCGATGCGTGAATGTGTGGTGATTGATACGGACGATTATAATATGAAAAGGAAAGTGGCTCCTGCTCCCTCAAAAGCCGAGGGACCTGCTAAGCCGATGAAGCCGGAGATGCCCGCGGTACAACGTCAACCCGAAACGCGTGGTGGCGATATGCTTAATGTGATGCTGGCTTTTGTGCCCGAAGATGTGAAAGCTATCAGCAGTACTTCCTTTGAGGCTTATCTGGTGAATGATAGCAATTACTATCTCTATTACACATACCTCAGTGCCGAAGGAAAGGCATGGAAAGTTCGTTCACACGGGTTAGTAGATCCTAATACAAAGCTCTTTCTGGAAGGTTTTGCTAAAGATGTGTTGAATGAGATGGAACGTGTTGCCGTACAATTCATTGCTTTTAAAGATGGTAAGACTTTTGCAATGAAACCCGCCGTTAGTGTGGAATTACGTATTGATACGGTGAAATTCTATAAACTGCATACTTTCCGCGAGTCAGATTTCTTTGAAGAACCGGCTCTGGTGTATGATATCGTAACGAATGATGTGCCTGTCAAACAGGTCTATGTTTCTGCAGAAGATATTCAAGTGGCTTTATTGCAGAAAAAAGAGGTGGAGAAACCCAGATCACAACCGATAGTCAAACGTAGCAGCTCGAATGGTATTATAGAAATAGATCTCCATATTAATGAATTGTTGGATGATGCACATGGTATGAGTAACAGTGAAATATTGAATTATCAGCTGGATAAATTCCGTGAGGTAATGGAGAAGTATAAGGGTAAACGCGAACAGAAAATCGTTTTCATTCACGGTAAGGGTGATGGAGTGCTCCGGAAAGCTTTGCTGGACGAATTGAAACGTAAATACAATACCTGTCGTTATCAGGATGCTTCCTTTCAGGAATATGGTTTCGGGGCGACATTGGTGACTATCCGATGATGAAGGTAACAGCACCTGAAGATAGATAAAAAAAGAGTGCCGACAGATAAAACTGTTGACACTCTTTTTACATTTATATAATAATCATTTTACTTGTTCAGCTCGATACCTTTATTCTTCAAGGTGATGTTCAGTAATGCTGCATATTTGCTATACTGTTCATTTGTGAGCGTTCTTTTCATCAATTTCAAGTTTCCGTAAATTGCATTGTGCAATTTGGCTTCCTTATTCTTTTTGGCTGAAGCGGCCCGGCCCATTTGTTCTGTGAAATATTCACAGATATTAGAGACCTCTTCGCTCTGCATTGAATTCAGATTCAAATATTGACTTAACTTATTTACATTGATGTTACCTTCCCATTTTGCAGTAGTAGGTTGGTTTCCTGCTGCAAAAGTAGTCGCAGCCAGGCAGAGTGCTGCCACTAATGTTAATCCTAATCTTTTCATAATACCTACTTTTTAATTGTTATACCTAAAAACTAATCCTAATAACTAAATCTAATACCTATTGAAAACCGACTTAAGCGCTTAGTCTTTCTTTTTACCTATGCAAATATAAGGATATGTTTTAGAACATAAAAGAGGTTGGGGAGAAAAGTGTACTGTATAGCATCATTTCTTGATGTAGATCAAGAATATGCTAATAAAAAGAGTGGAATAGAGGTAGATTTGTAATCTAATTGTAATATGTTTGCCTACACGGAACAGAATAATGTTACGAGAAAGGGCACGCTGAAGTCTACTATAAAACCATGAAATATGGAAACGATCACAAATTCTTTTCCGCAGCAGCGGGTTATGATCGGGAGGGTAGTATCCATTGTGGTGGCACCACCAGCAGAAATGGGTGCGAGGCGTCCAAAGTATCTGACTAATAATGGGGCACAAAGTAGAGCGATAATTTCGCGTATGATGTTTGATAAGAGTGCGATAGTACCTAACTCCGGGCCTTTGTACTCGGTGATAAAGATGCTGGAAAGCGAATAATAACCAAATCCTGCGCCTACTGCCATGCAATCGGTCGGTGAACGATGGCTCAGGAACAGGCTGACTACAGCACAGCCGGCTAATGTTCCTAATATGGTCATGATGGGAAGAAACACCAGTCTTGGGTTGAGCGAACGGAAGCTTTTCAGTGTATTAGGATCATTGCCAATGCTGACGCCTACACAAAACATAAGTGCGCACAAGGCGTAATAACTTAGTTTGCTATGTATGAAATCAGATGGAATCAGGTGGTATAAGCCACAAAGGGTGCCCACAACGAAGAATGAGACAATGATGAGGCTACCTTTCATTGTTTTATCTCCTTTCTATACCTTATGTATATAAAGTACCACAATGCCCATGCTGCCAATACACTTCCTGCAACAGCACCCAGTGTGATAATGATGCTTCCAGCCCGATGGTATGCAATCCTTTGATGATGGTTTCATTTCCTCCTACATCAATGCCCAGTAGAAAAAGCAGTAACCATATCAATAGTGTGATAACTTTATGAATCCATGAAAGCTTTTTACTGCGTAGCAGATAGCCGGTGAGCATCCCGGTGAGCATTATTCCTATGATAGTGAACATATCTTTTACATTATTAGGCTGCAAAGATACTATTTTCTCAGGATGCAGCCAGTATCAGGTTTAATTCCTGACAGATATTTTCTACTATTTCTTGGGTTGCTATTGAAAGACATTCGGTCATGGTACGCAGACAATTTTCGTTGGCCTGAACGGAGTTTTCGTATCCACGGTCGGGGGCTTGTTGCCGGTGATGGACGGTATAGGTTTTGTCCAGTAGGCAATCGTCTCCCCTTGATAAACGTACGGCAATGGATAAGTCGGTATTGGCATCATTGGCACGGTGATTGGGGAAAGTGATGTATTCGCCACCGAACCACAGGTAACTGCTTTCTTTCAGTTTCACTCCGGAGTAGGTTTCGTTATGAAGTATTTTCACTTTCAGGCTTAACGCAGAGTCGGGTAGGGCAGTTGGAATACTGTCTCCTAATAGTTCTCTGGGCATTCGGCGTGCATTTTTCCTGACGGGGCGCACAGGAGAAGGTTTCAGAATGAAATCGGGAGTATTACATTCGGTCAGCAAAGCTTCGGTGAGAAATTCACGATAAGTTTGTGTCAGCGAGCCTTCGCCTAACCGGACGTTGAAGCGGTTGGTTTCGTAGATATAGAGGAGTAGAGGAATTGCAAATCCACCTCTCTTTTTCACTGTGGTATAGTAGTCCAGATTGGAGTAGTCAATAAAGTCCAGATATACGGTTCGTTTGGCTTCTCCTGATAAGCGGGGGAGGTGAGTTCGTAAAACAGATCGGACTTCATTGGGTTTATCTCCTTCTGCATGCTCCGGCTACTACGGCAGGAACAGAGGAGAAGGCTGGCCAGGAGAAATAGGTAGATGGTCTTCATGGTTTTTTAATAGGGATTATATGGGTCATATTTCTCGTCGGATATATTGATTTTTACACTTGTTTCTGTACTGATACTTACAATGCCAAGTCCTCCATGAACATTGCTGGCAAAAGTGACAGGTTCCATGGTTACGTCATCTGCAAAGTCCGATTCGCTAAGATTCAGTGCTTTTAAATACTGGAAATCCGTTTCACTGATACTAAGTATCCGGACGTAAGTATCCAGTGTTCTCCGCGTGACATCGTGGGATTCAAAGAGATAGGGCCAACTATCTGAACCGGATGAATACACCGTCATTGTGTACGATTGTCCGGAGAAGCGGCTGTCATCGAATACTCCATATATGTTCTGGGCTTGTTCAAACATACCGTTTTCGTCATCCTCAGAAGTGGTGGGATGTCCGTCTGTCAAGACTACATCTTCACGAGGGAGCATTCGGAAATTTTGTTGTGTAAGTACTGTATCTTTTAGTGCCAGACTGCCACTTATTGTACCCCGTCTGTACATGGTTGCATACAGTGTGTAGCGACGTTCCAGAACGAGACGATAGTAGTTCTTTTCGTCCGGACGGTCTGAGAAGGTGATGCGGTAGCGAAGCAACCGGTTGTAATAGTTGCCATATTCGCGGACAAGAGCAGTAGCGGTATCTACTTTTTCTATGGGCATTGGTGGTTGTGGCACTACTACTTCTGCCCAGGCATGAAATTCTCCGTCTCCGGTGCGGGCATCAATACGTACTTTGTCTCCCGGATGAAATTTAGTGGTGATGAGGAAACGTTTCTGTAAGGATACAAAATCTCCGGTGGGGATAGGTATTGCTTTGGGTGTTTCCACCAATACATCGTTTACCCGCACTTCTACACTGGCATTGGTGACATCACTTATAACGTATTGCCCTGTTTTATTCAGGTAGAGTATGTTGTTTGTGCTGTCGGCATTGATCAATGCGTTCATGATCAGTTTGGGCGGACGGGCGGCTTTATTGAAGTCTATTTCGTTTTCGCAACTGCAGATGAATGTCATTAGCATAAGGAGTGGAAATATGTATCTTGTTGTCATAATGCTCAAAATTTATAGGTGTAAGTTACTGAAGGAACACAGGGTAATAACGTTAATTTGGTGATCTTTCGTTTGGCTGGTATGTATTGAAGATATACCTTTCCATCTTCCTGGTTTTTGATATAAGAGGCATATCCTCCGGAGTTGTTACTGTATATCATTGTTGGATTCATAGCATTGTAAGCATTATAAAGGCTTATATTCCAGGTGCGTACTCCATGTTTGGTCTTTTTGTTGAAGTTTACTCCTATGTTCAACCGGTGGCTGGCAGGCAATCTGTAGTTATTGCGTTTCTCTATGTAATCTTTTTGCTGTATGGCATCCTCTCCCGGGCGGATGATGGCGGTAACTTCTTCGGCAATCGTAGCTGTGCCGCCTGTGGAGAATATCCATGAAGCGCCTATATCAATCCGGTTGCTGAACTTATGATTTACCACCAGGCTCAGGTTGTGGCGGCGGTCGTATTTATAGGGAAACCGTTCTCCGTTGTTGATACCTCCTACGGCAAACTTCCGGTCACTTTTGGCCAGTGTGTAGGCTATCCAACCGGTTGTTTTTCCGGTAGTTTTCTGTGCCATGAACTCTATTCCCATGGAACGTCCTTTGCCCATCTCTACTTTGTTTTCCCATCCGGAAGAAGAGCCAAGGAAACTGACTCCTTCTTTGTATTCCAGTACGTTACGCATCTGTTTATAATATCCTTCTACAGAAAATTCCCAGCCTGGAAGTCCCGTGTAGTAACTTCCCAATGAATATTGGTGGGCTTGCATCGGTTTTATTTTGCTGGTTACAGGCACCCAAAGATCTGTGGGCATAGAGATGGGAGTGGAGGAGAGCAGATGTATGTATTGGCTCATTTTAGTATAAGAAGCTTTTAGGGCGGTATGCCTGGTCAACTGATACCGGGCTGAAACGCGTGGCTGAGCCGAGAAATAGTTTCTCTTCTGTACCCGGAACATCGATAAGTGCAGCCCTACATTCATACGTAGCCGTGAACCTATGTCGAAATTATCTTCTATATAAGCGGATACTTCGTGTGCCTGGATTGTACTGTTGGAGATACTGTTGTAGAGGGTATCCTGTTTGGTTATTCCATCTTCCTTTTCCTGTATTTTGGAGGTAGCTACTTCCGGGCGGAAATCGTGATGGAGATATCCGGCACCGAATTTGATATGATGGGCGGGCGTGGGGTTATAATCGAAATCTATCAGATAGCTCCAGTCGCAGATGCCCGAGTGGTAGTTGGAATGATAATTACTCTCACTTATGCTTTCAAGGAGACTTGTTTTTGTGTATACCGTAGAGTTGGCGTCCATCCGGTATTTGTTGTAAGCCACGGTGGTGTTACTGAACAGCTTCTGGTTGAATATATAGTTCCAGCGGGCCGTAGCGATGGTGTTTCCCCAGTTGAGTGACATCTTGTCTTTGTACATGGATGAAGAAGAATCCGTGGTTTTGAAATAATAGCTGTCTTTCCCGTTGTAGAAGTTCAGAAACAGGCGGCTTCGGTCTGAGAATTTGTGGTTGATTTTAGCATTTATATCGTAGAAGTAGTAGCTTATTTTATCATCTTTCGGCATGAAAGGTTTCGCTATCAGATCTATATAAGAACGGCGTGCCGAAATATTAAAGGATGTTTTGTCACGGATGATTGGCCCTTCCAGTTGGATTTTACTGGAAAGAAGCCCTATACTGAGCGTACCGTGATATTTCTTCATATCTCCGTCATTGCTACGTACATCTACCACTGACGAAAGTCGCCCACCGAAGCGGGCGGGAAAGGAACTCTTGAAAAGTGTTACTTTTTTCACCGCTTCCGGCGTAAAAACAGAGAAGAAACCGAACAGGTGGTCTACATTGTATACCGGTACACCGTCCAGCAGGATAAGGTTCTGGTCCGGGCCGCCGCCACGTACATACAGTCCGGCGGATCCTTCTACACCAGCCTGTACTCCAGGCATCAGTTGAATGGTTTTCATCACATCGGCTTCTCCCAGAATGCTGGGCGTATTCTTGATTTGTGCGATAGGTATTTCCTGGGCTCCCATTTGCGTGGCGGTTATGCCTGCTTCTGCTTTGTCGGATATGATGACCACCTCTTCCAGCTGGTTGTTGTCTTGCATGAGAACGTTGATCAGAGTGTCTTTGCTCAATTCCAGTTTGTACTGCCGGGTGGTGTATCCTAAATACGAAAAACTTAGTTCTGTCTCTCCTGCGGGTAAAGTGATGCTATAAAAACCGTAAGGATTGGTAGTAGTGCCTTGCTGTTGACGACTCTCAAGGATGTTAGCGCCAATCAACGTCTCGGAGGACGTTCCGTCTGTCACATATCCGCTGATAGTGAACTTGCGGCTTACAGGTTTTTGTTTTTTCTTTTGCAAAAGGATGTGCCGTCCGGTTATCTGGTATTTTACGGGTTCATTGGCAAAGGCCAGATTAAGTATCTCCGGTATTGTTTTTTGTTTGACATCGAGTGTGAGGCGGTGGTTAATCTTCACCTCTTCTCCATAAATGAAAGAGAAACCGGTGGAGTTTTCTATTCGTTTGACGAACTCTTCCAGTGTGGCATTGCGAATGCTGAACGAAAGTTTTGTTTCAGCTTTCTGTGCCTGTGTCTGTAATGCGAAAAGAAGTACTCCGCCTATCAGAATCAGGCTTCTTATAAGAGATGTATGTATATGTTTCATGATTGATCAGTTTTGAATGTATTTCACCACAGGAGTAACACAGAGTTCCACCGAGTTTAAATCTTTGATGAAACGCGGATGATCGCAGATAAACGCAGATTAAAAGGCTGTGGATCTTTATTATCTATTTGTTTCCCTTTGCGAAAATCTGCGTTCATCTGCGTTTTAATAAATCATCGCTAGTCGTACCTCCCCGTGTGGGAAACACTCCAACTATTTTGCATTGATAATTATTCCTTTATCGTTTCGTTTGTACTCAAAGTCTCTTCCTTGTTGCAGCAGATGCAGGATTTCTTCGAGGCTTTCTCCGTTGCTAAATCGTGCTGTGAGATGGTAGTTGTACAATGCTTCATCTTCAATTTTTATTTCTACTCCGAATGAATTACTGAGTTCCCGTACTATTTCCTGTAAAGGCAGATGGTTGAAAATGAATGATCCGCTTCGCCAGGCTATTTCTGCGGCAGCATTTTGGGGCGTTTCAAGGGTCAGGCTTCCGTTCTCCTTATTATATATGGCACTTTCGTTAGGGCGTAATATAATACGTTCCGGGTTGTTGGCAATGGTTACAGCTACAGAACCTTCAAATAGGGTTGTTTTTACTTCCGGATCATTGGGGTAGGATTCTATGTTGAAGTGAGTACCAACACCTGCACTCTGACGGCTTCGGCCTGTACGATGAACGGATGTTCCGCGTTCTTACTTACCTCAAAATAGCCTTCGCCATTTAATGTTACCTCGCGTCGTTTTCCA
Organism: Bacteroides nordii WAL 11050 = JCM 12987; assembly: GCA_000613465.1. GTDB lineage: Bacteria > Bacteroidota > Bacteroidia > Bacteroidales > Bacteroidaceae > Bacteroides > Bacteroides nordii. Next base: position 3,218 of record BAJA01000048.1, on the reverse strand, counting down.
CGAAAACGTTCCGGATAGGTGAGTGAAGAGAAGTGGTTGAGCATCACCTTCGTTCCGTCCGGGAGCTGTATGCTCCTGCATTCGGCAAGAGTGGAGACGGTTTGCATGTCCACCGGACCTATATAGTTATATGCCAGCCAACTCATCACACAAAGTAAGATAACTGCTACCGCTGCTGAGAATATTCGTATGCTTCTCGTCCTGAAGGTACGTTTATTAAGGGCAGGCAGCCGTCTTTCCAACAATTTGTAACTCTCTTCTGCCGAAAACCGTCCTCTTGGAGAACGGGTAGAGGCTATGAGCTTTTCGAGTATTTTCTCTGCTTCTGTTTCTGTATATTTCATTCTGTTTTTGAATAATATGCCAATGCCTAAATATCGCTTGGCGTACCTCCCCGTGCGGGAAGTACCTTTATTTGGGCATCAGCTCAATAGCCAGTTTGGATGTTTGTCCACCTTCCCACAGCGGTGTACAACTTATCTGGATAACTTGCCCTCTGATAGCCTTCTTCGGAGAGAGTACGATGGTTGTCTTTGCTTCTTTCTTTCCGGCTTTTATAGTCAGCCGGTCGTTGGTCAGTTTATAAATCGTACCTATTCCTGGTATGTTGGACTGGTGAATGTTTAGTTTAACTTCTCTGTCTTCTTTCTTTTTATCAACGGCAATTACTTTTACTTCCAGCGTTTCTTCCTGATTGGCCGGGTTGTAATAGTAGGTTTGTGTTGAGCGCTCAAACCCTACATAGTCTGTAGGATAGTCTTTTTTCTTGTTGTCGCATGCCAGCAACAAGAGGCTTGCCAACAGTGTCATGGCTGCCTGAGAATAGAATCTTTTCATACGTCAGTCTATTTTTGATTAAAAACATTATTCACTTATAAAGACAGGCGTCTTTGACGGATTCCCTATGCCGTTCTGGTGAATAAATGTTAATCTATCTCGGCACGTATGATCATCTCTTTCAGGCGTCCGGTTGCTTTCTGTAGCTGGGCGTCTACGGTTTTGGTGCTGATGCCCAATTCTTCTGCCACCTGAGCATAACTTTGTTTCTCTTCACGTATGCGTATAAACACTTCCCGGCAGCGTTGAGGCAGGCGATCCAGTGCTTTCACGTAACGGGCAAAAAGCTCTTCGCCGATCATTTCTTCTTCAGGCGAACGGGAAGCACCTTCCGTTTCGTCGGGTAGTTCATGGCTCGTGAGGGTATCCCGTCTCATCTCCTTCTCCAGATAATTGAGGGATGCATTTTTGACAAGTATAAAGCTATAGTCTTCAATGTTTCTCACTTCAGGGAGTGTACTACGTTGCTCCCAAAGTTTTAGAAACACATCGAGCACAATCTCCTGTGCCCACTCTTCCCGCTTCACGTAATAATAGGCAATGCGGAACAGGCGGTCGTACGTCAGGTCATAAAAACGGCGGAAGGCGGTTTGAGAACTCCATTCCTTCATCTGCCGTAGTAGTTTTCGTACTTCTGATTCGGTCATGGTGAGAGTCTTTGTGTTATTCTTCTACTTTAAGTAAGTCGCTCATGATACTGTCGGATATGAATATCCCTTTGCGGGTGAGGCGTAGATTGCCTTCCCTTTCTTCCAGCATGCCGTTTTTAATAGAAGGGGCGGCCATGTTGAGGCAATATTGCCACAGTTCCGTACCGAACTCTTCTTTTAACTTTGTTAGTGAAAGCCCCTGGCTGGTACGTATGGAAGTGATGATACATTCATTGTATCGTGTGGTAGTATCCAGAATCTCCGTTTCGTAAACTCGTTCTCCGCTTTCAATTCCCAGGAGATATTTATTGAGGGAAGCTATGTTCCATTCTCGTTCACGACGGTTGAATGAGTGTGCCGACGGGCCACAACCTAAATACGGAATTCCCTGCCAATATGAGGTGTTGTGCCGTGAAGGGTATCCCGGGCGGCAGAAGTTGGATATCTCATAATGCTCATATCCGGCTACCGTGAGCCGGTCGATGAGGCTGGAGAAGAAGTGCACGCTACTTTCCTCGTCTACTTCGCTGACGCGGTGTTGTTGCAACATCTTATATATAGGTGTACCTTCTTCATAGATCAGGTGGTAGGCAGAGATATGTTCCGGGTTCAGTGCGATAGCCTGTGTCAGATCGTGTTCCCAGCGTTCTGCCGTTTCTCCGGGCAGTCCGTAGATGAGGTCAATGCTGATATTCCGGAATCCAGCTTCCCGGCAACGCTCTATGGCAGTGATTGCTTGTGCCGCTGTGTGCCGGCGGTTGAGCAAGCGCAGGGTCGCTTCGTCAAAAGTCTGCAACCCCATACTGATACGGTTGAAAGGCAACTTGGTAAGCGTTTGCACATATTGCGGAGTGAGATCGTCCGGATTGGCCTCTAAAGTGATTTCTTGCACCTGCTTCATTCCGTAAGTTTTTTCAATGGTGTCAAAAACTTGTTGAAAATCTTCTCCGGAAAGCTGCGATGGAGTACCGCCTCCAAAGTAGATTGTCTCTATGGGTTCCCCTTGCAGGTATTGCCGGCGTATCTCCAATTCGCGGCAAAGGGCGTGGATGTATCTCTCTTTGAGTTCACTGCGTGTGGTAGAATAGAAATCACAGTAGATACAACGGGTTTTACAAAAAGGAATATGAATGTAGATACCTGCCATAGTCTGGTTATGTTGTTTAGTCCGCAAAAGTAAGATTTTAGGTTCATAAAGTGGTTATTGTGTGTGAGGATTTAACTATTTACTATACCTGTTAGTGGAATTGATTCAAATCAGATCCGATATGAATCAGTTCACCACAGAGGACACGGAGGGCGCAGAGATATTATTTTCTCTGATGAAACGCGGATGATCGCAGATGAACGCAGATTAAAAAACTGTAGTTCTTTATTTTATCGTTATTTCCCTTTGCGAAAATCTGCGTTCATCTGCGTTTCAATAAAGATTTAAAACTCTGTGCCCTCTGTGTCCTCTGTGTCCTCTGTGGTGAAATACATTCAAAACCGTATAGTGACGAAGATTATGACCCTATCTTTTCGATGGCGGAAGTACCTGTAGACGGCATCGATCCCCTTGTTCGGTGTTGTACTTTGTCTTTCTCAGAAAGGAATGTTCCTTTCCCCGGTGTGCAGTATTGTTTTAGATGTACATGTAAAGCAGCATGAGATGCACATGTCGTGTTGTCCCACATGCACATGTCGTACTGCTTTACATGTACATCTAAAACAATGTTACACACCGGGGCT
>BAJA01000049.1 GCA_000613465.1 Bacteroides nordii WAL 11050 = JCM 12987 | reverse complement strand
AAAATAAGCATGCTATATACATCTAATAATCAGAACATTACACCGAGACAACGTTGTTTTAATTTTTCTATATCAGAAAAACAATTTTCTCTATTCAAATATACTTTTTATCATTCTTCAATTATTACACAACACAAAATTAAAGCCCTATCATTTGTATTTTATATTAAATCTCAGAAATCTATATTTTTATAATTCACAATTATAAAGTAGTTATTGACAAAAAGTACTATTGAGACAGTTCAATAACATAAAGATTACACCACTTTAATGAAAATACCCATCAAAAATATGCATATTCTCACTTTTTACTTTTACCTTTGCCTCAAAACAGACTAAAATATTATAATATGAAAGTAGCTATCATTGGTGCAGGAAATATGGGCTCTGCCATTGCACGTGGCTTAGCTCAGGGATATCTGATTCAAGGACATGAAATTGTTGTTTCTAATCCAAGTAATGGAAAACTGGAGAAACTAAAAGCCGACTTTCCCAATATTAAAACAACAAACGATAACATAGATGCAGCGGCTAATGCCGATATCGTAATTGTTGCAGTAAAGCCTTGGCTGATAGAAGAAATACTCAATCCACTCCGTTTGAAACGTACACAGATACTTGTTTCATTGGCTGCCGGGATCTGTTTTGACGATCTGGCACATTTTTGTGGCGAACCGGAGATGCCCATCTTCCGCGTCATTCCTAATACCGCTATAGCCGAACGTGCCAGTATGACGTTGATCTCTGCGCGGAACGCTTCGGATAAACAGAAAAAACTATTAACGGATATATTCAACGAAATGGGATTGACAATGATTATACCGGAAAGTAAAATAGCAGCAGCTACGGCCCTCACTTCATGTGGTATTGCATACGTGCTTAAGTATGTACAAGCCGCCATGCAGGCAGGTATCGAAATGGGAATCGCTCCGAAAGATGCTATGAAAATGGTAGCACAATCTTTGGAAGGAGCTGCAGAGTTGTTGCTAAATAAAGAAACACATCCCAGTGTTGAGATAGATAAAGTAACCACTCCCGGTGGGATCACCATTAAAGGAATTAACGAACTGGAACATGCCGGATTCACCTCTGCGGTGATTAAGGCGATAAAGGCATCGAAATAGTGATAAGCGGGGGAGTGATAAGTGATTAATACCATGCGGATTATGGTTCAACTTGCTTATCACGTATCACTAACTAATCACTGACCACTAATAACTAATTATACATATGGACGACCAAATCAGACAAATTGCCGAACGATTGCGCGGATTGCGTGACGTATTGGAACTTACCTCAGAAGATATCGCCCGCGATTGTGATATCTCCGCAGAAGAATATCGCCTGGCAGAAACAGGACAATACGACATCTCAGTAGGTATGCTACAAAAAATCGCACATAAATATGGTATCTCTCTGGATGCACTTATGTTTGGAGAAGAACCTAAAATGAGTAGTTACTTCCTGACCCGTGCGGGAAAAGGAATAAGTATTGAACGCACCAAATCCTATAAATACCAATCTTTGGCTGCCGGGTTCATAAATCGCAGTGCCGACCCGTTTATTGTAACGGCTGAGCCCAAACCAGATGATGAACCGATACACTACAACAGTCATAGCGGACAGGAATTCAATTTAGTACTCGAAGGCCGTATGTTGGTCAATATAGAAGGTAAAGACCTGATACTGAACGAAGGTGACAGTCTCTATTTCAACGCTAAACTCCCACACGGCATGAAAGCACTTGACGGAAAACCAGTGCGTTTCCTCGCCGTTATCATGTAATATTATTATGGTAGAAAGATTTTTATCACAGACAACATTCTCTTCACAGGAAGATTTTATCCAAAACTTAAAAATCAACGTACCCGAAAACTTCAATTTCGGGTATGATGTAGTAGATACCTGGGCTGCCGAACAGCCGGATAAACCTGCACTGTTGTGGACGAACGATAAGGGTGAACATATCCAGTTCACATTTGCTGACATGAAACGTTATACAGACATGACAGCCTCTTACTTCCAATCACTCGGCATAGGCCGTGGAGATATGGTAATGCTTATCCTGAAACGCCGTTATGAATTCTGGTTCAGCATCATCGCCCTGCACAAACTGGGTGCTACGGTTATTCCTGCCACTCACCTGCTGACAAAGAAAGATATTGTATACCGCTGTAATGCCGCAGACATCAAAATGATTGTTGCTGCCGGCGAAGAAGAGATCACAAAGCATATCATCGAAGCAATGCCCGAGTGCCCTTCTGTACATAAACTGGTAAGCGTAGGTCCTGAGATTCCGGAAGGATTTGAAGACTTCCACAAAGGCATTGAATCTGCCACTCCATTTGTCAAACCGGAACATCCGAATACCAATGATGACATCTCACTGATGTACTTCACTTCGGGTACTACCGGTGAACCGAAAATGGTAGCACACGACTTTACCTACCCATTAGGACATATCGTTACAGGTAGTTTCTGGCACAATCTCACGGAAAACAGTCTCCACCTCACCATTGCGGATACAGGTTGGGGAAAAGCTGTATGGGGTAAACTGTACGGACAATGGATTGCCGGAGCAAACATCTTTGTCTATGATCATGAGAAATTTACTCCGGGTGATATCTTGGCAAAGATACAGGATTATCATGTCACTTCACTTTGTGCCCCTCCTACAATTTTCCGTTTCCTGATTCATGAGGATCTGACCAAGTATGATCTTTCCTCACTACAATACTGTACGATTGCAGGCGAAGCACTGAACCCGGCCGTATTCGATACTTTCAAAAAACTGACAGGAATCAAATTGATGGAAGGCTTCGGACAGACTGAAACCACCTTGACTGTAGCTACTTTCCCCTGGATGGAGCCAAAACCGGGAAGTATGGGTGTACCCAACCCACAATATGATGTTGATCTCATAGATAATGAAGGCCGTTCTGTGGAAGCCGGTGAACAAGGACAAATCATCATTCGTACTACGCAGGGAAAACCATTAGGACTGTTTAAAGAGTATTACCGGGACGCAGCCCGTACTCATGAAGCCTGGAATAACGGCATTTATTATACAGGGGATGTGGCCTGGAAAGACGAAGACGGTTATCTTTGGTTCGTAGGGCGTGCAGATGATGTAATCAAAAGCTCCGGTTACCGGATCGGCCCGTTTGAGGTGGAAAGTGCTTTAATGACACACCCTGCTGTCATTGAGTGTGCTATCACGGGAGTACCCGATGAAATTCGTGGCCAGGTGGTAAAAGCTACCGTCGTTCTGTCTAAAGAATACAAAACACAAGCAGGCGAAGCATTAATAAAAGAGCTTCAAAACCATGTTAAAAAGGTTACTGCACCTTATAAATATCCACGTGTCATTGAATTCGTTGATGAACTGCCCAAAACTATCAGCGGAAAGATACGCCGTGTGGAAATTCGTAAGAACGATGAAAAATAAGATACATTAAGAAATTATTGTTCTAAAACACAGATTAGCACCGATTCTCCGCAAATTTATTCCTCAGTCAGGTATAGGCTCCACGAAGATCAGTGCTAATTTGTATTTTATATTCCGGGGCATTGTTTCATTCATTTTCCAAAACTCTATTTATTCACAATAACAATTACTAAAAAGACGCATAAATTGCATCAATTTATATCGTACCTGCTAACGTTTGCAACAAATCTTATAAAGATTGAACTATAAGTTATAATCCATATTAGAAACATACCCTATATTTGCAGTATCAAATACAATAAAAACCAAAACTGATGATTACAAGTAGAAAGATTTCCCAAATAGATGTTTTTGCCGGTAGCCCATGGGAGGTTGCCAGTGTAAAAAGACTTCTGAATGCAGCTTACATTGAAGTTTCAATGAAGGATAAAGGTACTAACTGTATTTTACTATCCGTACCTTGTGAGTGTTATACAGCCGCTATGCGTGTTATAGAAAACAGAAAGATTTCATAGGTTTTCAAAATATACTAGATTAAGATTAAGTTAGATTGTGGCCGGCCCGATGCGAAATCGGAACCGGCTTTTTTATTTTTATCTTTCTTCTGAGATACCCCCTGCGAATTAAGTATTAAGTTATCCCAATGTACCTACCCCAATCTTCATAATCTCCTTTCAACCGGACACTTTATAAAAACTATCATTTTCGATACAGGCATTATGAGGTTGGGGAAATAATATTCTTTTTCCACTGAAAGTCGGAAGGTTTTACAAAAACTCTTTACCTACAAGAAAACGGGAAAGCCCGGTCTTATCGGCCAGACGAGCCAATGACAAGCATCCCAGAACCACAAAACAAACCGCCACGCACATAAAGCAGATACCCGAAGTATCAAATAAGAATAAAGGAATAAATAACCTGGAAAGTATTGTAAAAAGGGGAGAGAACAGTAATATGGGAAATGTATTACGCCCTACAAAATAGCTTATTTTCCGCAATCCGGCTGGTATATACTTGTGCAAAAACAATAAAAAACTTATTGTGACATAAGTAATAACCACACCTGCCAATGTAGACCGGTCTAAATTTTCCGGAAAGCAAGATAACAGAATGAAAGGAATGATGGCAATCGCTGAAGGTTGAAATACAGAAAGAAAATTCTGCCGGCTCTGGCAAATGGCAACACCGGCAATGAAATAAATTGCATTGGCCAATGATAATATTTTAGTCCAACAGGCAATTCCCCCAAAACAGACACCCAATATGAGTAAAAAAGAAGCCCGGTTCAGCTGTTCACACAGCCTGTTCAGTGTATAATAAACCAGACTGCAGATCAGCAAAGTATGCAGATACCAATAGGGGCCAATGGGAGCAACGAATATCTTATATAGAATGATATTCAAAGATACTTCCTCTACCTTCTCCCGCACAGGCAATACCGACGACATACACACATATCCTGTTTCCATAACGGCGTAAGGGATAAACATCCACAACATCGTATTACAAAATGAGCGGACTCCTTTATCAACATTCAACAGATAACCTGATATAATGAAGAAAGCAGGCATATGAAATGTATAAACCACCTGTTTCAGATAAGGATATTTATCACCGATATATACCAGATGAAAAATAATCATCAACAGAATAAAAATACACTTCAAATAGTCCAGTTGATTGATACGAATTTGTCTCCTACTGCTCCTCTCTCCTTTTGTGTAGCATTGCCATTTCGTCGTTTGTCTTTGCATTCCTGTTTGGGATTAAATTCTACTTTTATGATAGGTTTACTCCCTAATGACTGCACAATAACATCCTCTTTTTTCAATAAGTCCAACGTATTCCCATTGGTAAGGTAAAATTAACAGGATGATCTTTCCGGATAGTATTCAAATAACTACCATCATTAAAATAGTAATGTATACCAGGTTCTATAAAAATTCCTACAGAAGAAGACAATTGATATTGAATGCCCACCCCTCCGTCAACAGACCATTGTAATGGCACTTTTAACGTACGATTTGTGCTGTATTCCAACTGATCATCCACTATATAATCAGTTTTCAATGTACCGGACACCGGAATCTCCAGAGTAATTCCTCCCGAAATATAAAATGAGAAACGTTTGTATCTTCCCAGGAAGTAACTCCCCCGGAGTGGAATACCTATATAATTCAACGTTTGCCTTTCATTTACATAAGAATCATCACCCAAAGTAAAATCGGACACCAGCCGGGTATAATTAAGTCCGGTTTCAATGCCCCAATTATTATCAAGTGGTTTACGTAAAAGCAAACCAAAGGTAAAAGGAATATAATGGTGCTTCTTCTTCCTTATTTTCCGACCACTGTTTCGGTCAGCAATATTCATCAACGAACGAACCTTCACCTGATCATCCAGCATAGAACCATATTCCTGCAAATAACGATGATATTCATCCCAGTTATCGGTAGAAGAAGCTACCGGACTACTTGAAATGTCATTGTGTACTAAAGTGTTCAGCTGCTGAGGCAACACATCTTCTATTGTCCGACCATTGTTGTACTTTAATGTAAATGTCCAACCAGTGGATTTTTTAGAAGAGGTAAATAGCTTTCGTCCTTGCCTTTCGGTATACGGATAGAAAGAAGCATGTGGAAAAACCACAGGAAGTACCGAATGAGTTGTATCTATTATTGTTTCTTCCGATAAAGGAGTTGCCGTACCAGGACATAGCGGAATAACCACTGCATCAGCAGGTTTACATATAGGACGCTTTTTAGGAGAAACAGGTAAGATCTCTGCATTCTCGCCTTCACTATCAGAATCCGAATTACAAATGGCAGTTGCAGTAGTCAGTAATTGTACTCTATCCGCCGCTTTCCACAGCAAAAAATCTCCAAGAGGTAACAATAACAAAACCAAGAGAATCAGCTGTGCCCGATATTCAATAATCATCTTTTTCAACTGTTCTTTAGCACGAAAAAACTGAGAAGACGATGAATGAGGTTCAATATGTAATAAATCGGCTATCTCCCTATGTGAAAGTCCATCAAGTGCCGACAGTTTGAATATGTTACGATATCCTTCAGGTAGTTTCTCAATCATAGAAAGCAATACATCCAATGGCAATAGTTCCATATCCGGTTCGGTGTTCATCGGTTCATCCTCTTCAGAAATCCCGGAAAGTGGTATTACGGATACAGCACGAGACTGATTGAGATATTGCAATGCAAGATTGGTCATTATACGACTCATCCAGTTTTCTAACTTTTCCGGATGACGCAAAGAACCCAATGAAGAGAATATAAGTATAAAACCATCATGCATCAGATCCTGTGCGATCTGTCTGTCCGTAACAAAACGAAAACATATTCCCAACATTTTATGAGAATATGTTTTATAAAGTAAGGCTTGTGCCTTCCGCTCCCCTTTTTTGCACCGTTCAACCAGTTCGACTACCTCCATTACAAATATTGTTACTATAATAAGATGGACAATACATCAAAAGACTGCATGAAAAAGTTACTTTTTTTTCTGAGAAGGTCATATTATTCATTATACCCACTTTATTAAATCTCAAAAAGCAGAAATTATCACATAAAACCGTCATATACAATACAGTAACAAGAAATATCTGTGGTAATACCAACCCGGTACAAATTAACACTGTTAACGAGAAATCAAAACATCCGTTTTCTATGAAATAAGAGTACGTACTCTTCCGGTCTAAAAGTACGTACTCTTATACCTAAAGAATACGTACTTAACACACTCTTAAATACGTACTTTTATAAACTAAAATATCATATATTCAACGTATACTCTTTATCCCATAATTGATATAAAAAAGTTATCTTCTACCTGTTCTCTCACAAATAGTACACAACCTGAAAGCATAATAAAATATAAATATGAACAATACCGAAACAGGATTGTCCATTATCATTATATTTGCAAGATGAATTACTATGCTCTGCAAAAAAGAGTATCACTAAATATAGACAATCTTAACTATCACATAAACAATACATAATATAATGAAAAAGCTCCTGAAAAAGAATGCTTCTTACACTGTAAGTATAAGTATAGTCCAGAATCCTTTTAAGTTGATAAAGAATAAAATGCTCCATTTCACCTTACTAATAGGAGTATTTGCTTTTGCATCTTGCACTAATGATGATCCGCAGCCCGAACCACCAGCTCCTAACGGGGAATTATATACTTTAAAATACAAATCACAAGAGATATTAGAGCTAAAACAAATGCAAGCAGGACAGGAAGTACAGAATCTCCCTGTTGAAGAATCAAAGAAGTATTTTGGAAAACGCTTATCACTTACCAGCCCAACCGAATTGCAACTAAAAGATGATTCTCTCTTCATCATCAAAAGCTACGGAATCACCGAAAAATATAAAATGAAATCCCATAATAATGAAGTATTTCTTTATAATGACCTATCGGACGTATGGGAGTATTGCGGAACAAGAGAAGATAAAAACAGTTTTACACTTAACATAGGCTTTTATATTCAGGAAAGAGTAAACATCCAACGGATTCTGCATACTGCGGGACAGGAGTATTCACTAAAATCTTTTTCCGACCTAATGGAATATGTAGGTAAAGACGGACCATCATCTGTTATCTGGTTGAAGCAGCAAATTGTTTTTGAATAAATATAAATCTATAAAAGCGACGAAAGATGAAAGACAAAAATAAAATATATCATATTACTTCTTTTAGTGATTCAAACCGGTTATGCACAAGAAGCGAGTAAGTTTACTGTAAAGGTTCCCAACAAAACATTTATAGGCGCCATATTAGAGCCCGGTAGTATCAACAGTGATACGCATCAATTTCTGGATGTTCCTCTCAATCCTATTACAATCAGTTATAGCCTTCCAATGAAAAGTCAGGAAATAACACCGGGTTATGACAATATGATGAAAGCAATCCGGGAAGGATTGCAACAAAACAATATCCTGAAACCAAACTATCAATTCAGCAGTTCAATTGACGAAATAAAATCTTATGAAGAATTAGCCATCTATTTCGGACAGAAAATCAATCCGTCCCTTTTCTTCGGCACTTCACGCCAGAAGCAGAAAAAGACAATTGTTGTATTAAGCATCAGTCAAAGTTTCTTTTCTGTAGACATGGACTTGCCTGAATCGTTAAGTGACGACCCTACTGTACTTGAACAAAAAGACAAACTTATTTATGTCAGCTCTATTCAGTTTGGCCGCAAAGCAGTCGCAATCATCGAATCGGATTTTGATTCTCAAACAGTAAAAACAGCGATTAAAGATATTATCAGTAAGACAGAAAACAATGAAGCAAGTATACTTGACGAAAGTATGGCTGTCATTGCAAATGCCACTGTAAGATGTATGACTATAGGCAATGATAACATGGAGGAAACCGATCCGGATAATCCATTAAAAAATCTGATAAACTACCTGAACAAGAAAGCGACACCGGAAGATTTTGGTATGCCCATCACTTTCTCAGCCGCTTATCTAAAAGATAATTCGGTATTTGTCAATAAATTCACAAAATAATGTTTCTGAATTAGTCCGCAACCATCTTTTGATCGAAACGCAGATAAACACGGATTATCGCAAAGAATCAATGACAAAGTTATCTGATCTGTGAAAATTTGAGTTAATCTGCGTTTCAACTGTTATAGAAAGGTTACAGTAATAAATTCAGAAAAACAGACCTCTTTTTTAAATAGCCTTCTATTCTTTACTCCAAATACGAGTATTCAGATTGAGATCATCAACAATTGAGATTAGTGCACTAATTGTCTCTATTTCAGGACTGAGAGATTGTACATCAGTAATAGGAGACCATATACTTGCCTCAAAATGATTCTTAGAATCCGGGATAGCAATCAGAATGGTGGAGTCCCGGAAACTAATGGTAACTCCTTGCCCAAACTTACGATCCAGTTCCAGCAAACGCTCCATCATGAAAGGGGTAATAAGATACCGGGCTTCAACCTGATCGGTAGAGTAAACATCAAATGTATTCTCAAAATCGGGATTTTCCATCTTAACTCTTGACTCCCCAAACCTTAATTTAAAAAAACGATCCCGAAGAATCGTAGTCTTTCCTTTAAAGTCTTTATGAAAATCGGCCATAAACAGAAACCCTCTGAAAATATTCACATAGTATTGCCGCGTCTGCCCTTTAGCTCCCACCTGCGTCCTTCTTTCTTCGGCATGTACCTCTGCACAAAGAAACTCGGTCTTATCAACATACCCATGAATCAAATCTTCGGTGTGATAGCGATCCGGAGCACAAGGGAATAGTCCACAATTAGAAAACACCTCTTCATTAATCCCCTCATTGGGAGAATATGTGGCGTTATCACAAAATGCACCAATCACCCTGGCAATCACTTCGTTTTTGTAGTGCAAAGAAAAATCCTTCGATTTACTATTTACACAAGCATAATAGATGAGAGCAGAGACAACTCCAACAAATAATAAAAGTATTACCGGATAGCCGAATAGAACTAATAATATCCCCCCGGCAATAAAAAAGAGAATACCGCCCCATAATCCCGCTTTATGACCTTGAGATTTAAGTTCCCGGCGTTTATCTTCCAAAGACTGCAAAACAGAAGGTAATTCCTGCGACAATGATTCAAAGCGTGACTGTCCCATAGTAAGCCCTTTATGAATTAAGTAATTCTTTTACATCAGGAGTAATACGTTCCGATTCCTGAATAGCCCATACCCCTTTACGGTTAAACCCAAAGATACCAGCCAATAAGTTAGATGGAAAGGTCTGCACTGCATTATTATAATCAGTGACACAGGCATTATATGTACGCCTTGCAGCAGCCAATTGCTCTTCAGTTTCATTAATAGAACGCTGTAATTGCATAAAATTATCGGAAGCCTTTAGTTCCGGATAACTCTCGGCTATTGCCAATAAACCGGTATGGGCATGAGTGAAGATATCGTCCAGATTTGCTTTTTCACTATTTGAAAGAGTAACATAAGATTTACTCCTTATTTCAGTCAGTTTTGTAAATACTCCCTCCTCATATTTAGCATACTGCCGAACCGTCGCCACCAAATTAGGAATAAGATCATATCGCTTCTTCAGCATAACGTCAATCGTAGCAAAAGCATTTTCTGTTTGGTTCTTTTTCCTCACAAGGGAGTTATAAACAACTCCAACAAAAATAATCAGAAGTACAAGAATAATCACTATGACCATAAACTAATAGTAACGGCATCCTTTTGCCGGAATTAAACTCAATTGCCGTGAAATAGATTGAATTCCCAATAGTAAAACAAAAAAAGCTCTGTAAATTTCTTACAGAGCTTTTTCACAAAGAACACTCGTACTCGAAGCGGGACTTGAACCCGCACAGCCGCAATGGCCAAAGGATTTTAAGTCCTTCGTGTCTACCATTCCACCATTCGAGCATCCTTTCAAAGAGAGCGGAAAACGAGACTCGAACTCGCGACCCTAACCTTGGCAAGGTTATGCTCTACCAACTGAGCTATTTCCGCGTTTTTTCAACGAGTGCAAAGATACAGAGTTTCCTTGTTTCTGCCAAATATTTTTAAGGGAAAGTTTATAAATGAAAGATACAAAGTTTATCCGGAGGATACGTAGTTATCAAAAAAGTAATTATAGAAATCTTTTAAAAGAAAAGAGAAGCATCGAATTAAAAGTCCGTTCGCGTGTAATCGATTGATTGACAGCGAATATCGTCTTCTTGTTTTAAGCCTATCCAAAGTGTACACTTTGGCATATGTTAATTGTACACTTCAGTCATACCAAAGTGTACAATCTTGATATGCTAAAATGTACAATCCTGTAAAGCAAAACCGGAGTGTTAAAATTAGGATTAACATCCTTAACAAATTACCTGTTTTTAGGATGAATCTGATATAAGAGGAGATTAATATATAAATAATGTATACCTAATCAGTATTAAAGAAAGTACAATCAATTCATTACTCAAAAAGCAGTCATACTTTTACATAACAGAACAAGGGTTTTCCAGAAGAAAGAGAAATATCCGTTATTTAATTACGAACTTGCAATGTAGTACCGCTCACAATCACATTGTATCGTTTCAGGTACTCTTTTCCTTCTCCTTCTACCGGAGCTCCACCACTACTCAGATTATACTTTGTTCTGCATTTAGGACAGATAGCAGTGCCCAATCCATCATCCTGTACATCTATTGAAACATTACGGCTGGCCTCCACCGGACAGGCTGCATCAAAAGCAGTATAATCATATCCCTGAGAATAGATAGATTGCCCAATTATCAGACCTGCATATCCCACAGGAATACCGTTTACATTTTTGGCTTTCTTTATAAATTGCCCGGGGATAGTCAATTTAGAATATTCACCCTGTACCAGATCACACGAGAAATAGAACGAAACATCCGGAATAGTTGATTTATAGGAGTCGTCACAAGCAACGGCACCTATAAATAGCAATATAACAAGAAATAATTTACGCATCTATATTCTCCTTTCTTTAATTAACGGGCAAGTAAAGCTTTCTCCGCTTCTTCCATTCCGCGGAAATTAAATTCTTCTACCACCTTCTGCATCAAAGCAGAGATTTCCGCATTGCACAGATTACCAATACTTCCTTCATGCGTATGATGTACCTGTTTGCTATGTGAGAAATTTCCAGCTTCAATATCAAGTCCCACCTTTTTATAAGCATCCCGGAAAGGCATTCCCTCACGAGCCAAACGATTCACCTCTTCCACACTAAAAATAAACAGATACTTATCATCATCAAGAATATGTTCATTCACCTTGATTTCATTCATAATATAAGTAGTCATCTTCAAGCAGTCTTTCAGTTCCTGGAAAGCAGGCAAAAAGACCTCCTTAATAATCTGAAGATCACGAAAATATCCAGAAGGTAGGTTATTAGCTATCATCATGATTTGTTGTGGAAGTGACTGAAGTTTGTTACACTTGGCACGAGTCAGCTCAAAGACATCCGGATTTTTCTTATGCGGCATGATACTGGAGCCTGTGGTACAGTCGTCCGGCAACTTCACAAAACCAAAGTTCTGGCTATTGAACATACAAGCATCAAAGGCAAGTTTAGAAATAGTACCTGCAATAGTAGCAAGTGCAAAGGCAACATTACGTTCCAGCTTACCACGCCCCATTTGGGCATATACCACATTGTAATTAAGAGAATCGAAACCCAACAAACGAGTAGTCATAGTACGATCCAACGGAAAAGAAGAGCCATACCCCGCAGCTGAACCTAATGGATTGCGGTTACACATCTTAAAAGCTGCCTGTAGAAAAAGCATATCATCTACCAGACTTTCGGCATAAGCCCCAAACCAAAGCCCGAAAGAAGAAGGCATAGCAATCTGCAAATGGGTATAACCAGGCATCAACACCTCTTTATATCTTTCACTCTGAAGAATAAGTACATCAAACAGCTGTTCCACTGCTTCGGCCACCTCCTTCAATTGTGTACGGGTAAAAAGTTTTAAATCAAGAAGTACCTGATCATTGCGAGAGCGGCCGCTGTGTATTTTCTTACCAACATCACCCAAACGCCGGGTCAACATCAGTTCTACCTGCGAGTGCACGTCTTCTACTCCGTCTTCTATTACGAACTCTCCCCGTTCCGCTTCCGCATAGATATTTTTCAGTTCTGCCAACAACTGAGTCAGCTCCTCTTTTGTCAACAAGCCGATGCTTTCGAGCATAGTGATATGAGCCATGGACCCCATCACATCATGCTTAGCAAGATAAAGGTCCATCTCACGATCACGTCCAACCGTGAAACGTTCTATCTCTTTATTTACCTGAACGGATTTCTCCCAAAGTTTCTGTGCCATACTATTTAGTAGTTAGTAGTCAAGCAGTAAGTTGTCAAGTAGTAAGTAGTGCAGATACTTTTAATAATCAGAGCAAAAGGAGAAAAGAGCAAATGAAACATTTCTACTTAACCACTTACTACTTGACTACTTACTACTTAACCTTTTATTACTACCCCATTAATATTGAATCATTGCCAACATATCCACCATTTTCTCCAATCCTTCCTGAAGCGGTTTCTGCACCATGGCTTTCATAAAAGGATTTAGTTCCATACCGATAGTAGCCTTCAGCTTACACTCTTCATCAGTTGTCGCAACAAGCTGAATCCAAAGATTGAAAGGTAGCGGAGAGTTAGTGGTTTCAAACTTAATACACTTACTTGGTTCACGTTCCACAATCTTCAATGTCAACTGCCCAACAGGAGCCACACTGAAACTCAAGGTATCAGAATCAAAACTTATATCCTTCACCTTATCTTCCGGCAAACGATCTTTCAGGGCCTCCAGATTGCTAAGATCGGACAATTTCTCATAAACCCGCTCCTGGCTGTAAGGTATCACTTTTACGGTACTTTCAAATTTAGTCATCTTATTTTCATTCTTATAAAGACAAAAAAAGAACTATCCGAACAAAATCTGTCCGAATGGCTCTCCTTTAAATCCACCTATAATTAAATATCTTTGTTACTTTCCAGCGTCCCAATGTGCAGGGTCTTTACGCCATTCGTTCAAAGTTGCAATATCCGTATCCTCAATATAACCGGTTTGAAGTGCAACGTCAAGTACAGCTTCGTAGTTTGTCAAAGTCACCAAAGGCACTTTTGCATCCTTAAACGCTTTCTCTGCTACCGGGAAACCATACGTATAAGCAGCAATCATACCTATTACTTCACAACCATCCCGACGAATTGCTTCTACTGCCTTCAAACTACTACCACCGGTGGAAATCAAATCTTCTACAACGACTACTTTCATTCCGGGACGAAGCTCGCCCTCGATTAAGTTTTCTAATCCATGATCTTTCGGGGTAGAACGAACATACACGAACGGAAGATTCAATGCATCAGCCACCAACGCTCCCTGAGGGATCGCTCCTGTAGCAACACCAGCAATGGCATCTACCTGTCCGAATCGTTCTAATATCAGACGAGTGGTTTCAATCTTCACAAAATTACGAAGAGACGGATAGGAAAGAGTTTTACGGTTATCACAGTAAAACGGTGATTTCCATCCGGAAGCCCATGTAAAAGGATTGGCTGGTTGAAGCTTAATCGCTTTAATCTTCAGTAACTTCTCTGCAAATAATCTCTCTAAGTTTTTCATAACTAAACTAACTTGATAATTATAGAGTGCAAAAATACAGAAATAGAACGAAACAAGAAAGAAGATTCCGGTTATTTTTTTTAATCGTCCTGCGCTTCATCATCCGACACCTCTATGCAGCACTTGATATCTTTCATTTCAAAGCCGCGACTCATAGCAAAACGAATTAGTTTTCCATTTAATTCGTATTCGTCTTTTCCGCGAACACTCTTCCGTTTGGAAGCAAGCAAATCACGCAGCACTGCAAGATATTCTTCCTGATCGATCTCATTCAAATGACGCCAAGCCACATCGGACGGTATTTTTTTCATATATAATCCCTGCCCTATTTTCATCTTTCCCCATTTGGCAAAACGAAATTTATCACCAATAAAAGCACGGCAATAACGCTCATCATCAATGTATTTTTCAGCTTCGAGACGGGCAAGTATACGCTCTATGGCATCGTAGGCAATACCCCACTTTTGTAATTTATCACTCACTTCTGCCCGGCAATGTTCTGCAGCAGAGCAATAGGCAGCTACACGGTTCAGCGCCTCTTCTTCGGTCATTGTATTCATTTATGCGTAGTTACAATTCTATCGTTTCCTGATATATCTTTTATAATACAAGGATGGCAATACCCTAAATCAATAAGCATACAGACGATTTCGCAACCGTATGCACGGTTTATTTCAAAGTAAAGTTTTCCTCCGGGGGTCAATAATTTTCTTCCTAATACAGCAATCCGACGATAAAAGCGTAATGGATCATTATCGGGTACAAACAGGGCAAGCTCCGGTTCCCAATCAAGTACATTAGGTTCCATGTCTGCCTTTTCAGATTCGGTCACATAGGGAGGATTACTAACAATAATATCAAAACGTTGCTCAGAATCTATCTCTGCCAATACGTCCTTTTGCTGAAAAGAAACAGCCGAACCCAAGACCTCATTGTTTCGCCGGGCTACAGCAAGTGCTTCTTCCGAGATATCCCAGGCCGTCACTTGAGCTTGCGGAATAATAAGAGACAAAGAGATGGCAATACACCCACTTCCCGTACCAATATCCAATATTCGGGGAGCATCATTCAAATTCTCCTTAGCAATAAGCTCCACTAATTCTTCTGTCTCCGGACGGGGAATAAGTACTCCCGGTGCTACGTAGAAAGAGCGTCCCAGAAAGATTGCCATTTTCCGTATATATTGTATCGGCTCATTTTTTCGTAAACGTTGCAGAATGTTTTCCAGTTCGTACCGTTTGCTTTCGGATAAATTAATATCTTTGCCCAGATAAATGTCGAGTGCATCCATACCCAACAGATCACACCAAATCATCATCGTCAGGCTTTTCAGTTCCTGAGAAGGATAAATATCTTGTAATACCTGACGGATATAAGTAGAAACCCGGTCCATGTCTATCTGTTTTTAGGGTGCAAAAGTACAAATATTATAGTAAAAGGCTGAAAAATGGAAGAAGAAAAATACATGCAGCGTTGTATTGAACTGGCACAAAATGGTTTATGCAATGTCTCTCCCAATCCGATGGTAGGAGCTGTAATTGTATGTGACGGGCAAATTATAGGCGAGGGGTATCACATTCGCTGCGGACAGGCACACGCTGAGGTAAATGCAATTCATTCGGTAAAAGACGAGTCTTTGTTAAAACGTTCTACTATTTATGTTAGTCTGGAACCATGCTCCCACTATGGAAAAACACCTCCATGTGCCGATCTTATTATAGAGAAACAGATACCACGTATCGTCATTGGCTGCCAGGACCCTTTTTCAAAAGTAGCCGGACAAGGAATACAAAAACTACGTAATGCCGGAAGGGAAGTAACAGTAGGAATACTCGAAAATGAATGTCGTCATCTGATACGCAGGTTTATTGTATTCAATACACTCCATCGCCCTTACATCACCCTCAAATGGGCTGAATCAGCAGATGGATTTATTGATATAAACCGCACAGACGGACAACCGGTAATACTTTCAACTCCACACACTGCCTTGTTAGTACATAAAAAAAGAAGTGAGTCGGATGCTATCATGGTAGGTACACACACGGCACAGCTCGACAACCCTTCATTAACAGTACGCAACTGGTACGGCAAGAATCCGGTACGAGTAGTATTGGACAGAAATCTATCACTTCCCTCTGACTTGCACCTTTTTGATGGTAGTGTTCCGACACTCGTTTTTACATCCCGAAAACATCCGGAACAGAAAAGCATAGAATATATCGTACTCGATTATGAAAAAGAATTATTGCCACAGATAATGAACACCCTCTATCATCGTGGTTTACAATCAATATTAGTAGAAGGAGGTACACAATTACTCCAATCGTTTATTGATAATAACCTATGGGACGAGGCATTTATAGAAGAAGCCAAGGTTACGTTAGATTCGGGTGTTAAAGCACCTGAAATAAGAAATAAAATTAGTTATTCCGATAAAAAACATTTTGGAGTAAAAATAAAGCACTACACGAACAAAAAATGTGTAAATTGGCTCTATTCAGAGGGTTTTCTATCGATAAAAAGCCTGTTATTATCTATAATTTTATATAAAACTTCCCCACAATGTTCTATATCGGAAAAAATGTTCCTATTTTTGCAACTTGTAAATAAACACAATCTTTCAAATGAGAATTAAGTTTTTATCAGTAATTGTGAGTTTCTTGCTTGTGTCATTTGCCATGAGCTCTTGTCTTGGCGACGACGATCCTATTGAGTATAGCCCGAATGCACTTCTACAGGCATTTGAACTTGACAAGGTTTTGGGAGTTAATTATCAATTCACAATTGATCAGCTTACCGGAGAAATATACAATCAGGATTCATTGCCGGTAGGTTCAGATACGATTATTGATAGAATCCTGATAAAGACCATGACAGTAGCAGGTTTTGTTACTATCAGAAACTCAGCAAATACAGAAGACTCCATATTTAATATAGCAGACTCTGTAAATCTGGTAGGAACAGTGGAAAAACCTTTCAGATTTAAAGTATGGGCACCGGACATGGAACATACGAGAGAGTATGCACTATCAGTGCGTGTACATCAGCAACAACCGGATTCTCTGAATTGGGGCAAAGGGCCGATAGGCACTAATTTTGCACCTCAGATAAAAGGTAAACAGAAATCCATCATTTTCAATAACCAAATTTATGTTTACGGGCCGAGTTCTTCTTCTGTATACTACACCACCCTATCCAATGGACAACTTGGAACAGATGGAACGTGGAATTCAAGTCTAATCAACGGGTTGCCTTCAACAGACCTTACTTCAATCGTGAACTTTAACAGTACACTTTATGCAACAACTGCTGCCGATAAGAAGGTATATAGTTCTAATGATGGTATAAATTGGGAAGAAGCGCCAGCGTTTGGAGACAACACAGTAGTTCTGATTGCTCCAATCGGGAATAGTCTGACAGGAATCAAGACTCTGGATAATGAAGATATGTTCTGTACAACAACAAACGGAAGTGACTGGACGGAAGAAGGTGTCGTTCCAAAAAATTTCCCACGTAATAACATCTCAGTTACAAGCTTTCAAAATATAACCGGTGTACCTAATATTATGATAGTAGGTAATATTCCGGAAGAAAATAAAACTGAAAAAGACACAGCAACAGTTGCATGGGGATATATGCAAGGACAGGAATGGGCCGCTCTGGATGATTCTTCATACCCTTGTCCGCTACTAAAAGACCCTTCCATTATGTATTACGGAGGTGCTTTCTATATCTTTGGTAAAGACTTTAAAACGTTCTATAAGTCCGAGGCTGGCATTGTATGGAAGGAAGTAACAAATATGTTTATGTTCCCAATAGATCAAACCATTGAGATTAAAGACGAAGAGGACAACATACAGACAGAGTATAACTATGGTTTTAGAGGTGAAGAATCAGACTACTCAATGGTAGTAGACGAAAATAACTTTATCTGGATAATGCGTAGTTATGATGAAACGCCGGGTGCGATAGCAAATAGCGGAAATGTATGGAGAGGTAAATTGAATCGTTTAGGGTTTGCAAGGCAATAAGCGAAATACAATTTTAAAGTTAATCAGCCGTTCTATTAATGGAATAACCAAGTAATAAGACGATTATGGCATTTACTAAAAGAACGCTGATACTATGTATATTGTTACTCTCACTACCGCTTCTCGGCCTGTATGCACAGGACGAAGAAGAATATAAGATGGAATTGGGAGGAGGTTTGGGTGGTAGTTTTTACATGGGTGATGCCAACTACACTACTCCATTTAAGAACATAGGAATAGCCGGAGGTTTATGGCAAGATATATAATGAACCCACGAATGGCCATAAAGGCAAACTTAATGGCAGGAAGAATATCCGGCAATACGAAGAATTTTAAAAATAAGTATCCCGACAACGGAGAAGCAAGTTTTAAACGTACAATCTTCGATTTAGGGGCACAATTTGAATATAACTTTCTGGGATATGGAACCGGATATGGTTATAGAGGTGAACACAGATTTACTCCTTATATATTAGGAGGAATGGGATTTACCTTTGCCCCGGCACCTGCAGAAGGAGTATTTACCGTAAATTTCCCGGTAGGAATAGGAGTAAAATACAAAATAGCTCCAAGAATAAATATCGGATGCGAATTTACGATGCGGTTCAGCTTGAGTGACAAGTTAGACGTTACGAACAAAGAAGGGCTGCAGTTAAATGATCCATATCGGATTAAAGGAAAGGGATGGAAAAACAAAGATAGTTATTCATATACCGTCTTTTTTGTGACATACGACCTTTTCTCCAGATGTAAAGAATGCAACAATTAAAAAAGATGTCCTATAAAGAGCAAATAGATTTTAGCCGGATACCTCAGCATGTAGCGATTATCATGGACGGTAACGGAAGATGGGCCAAGCAACGTGGACGTGAACGTAGCTTTGGACACCAGGCCGGTGCAGAAACTGTACATATTATTGCAGAAGAAGCCGCCAGGTTGGGTATTAAATATCTGACTTTGTACACCTTTTCCACAGAAAACTGGAATCGTCCTTCGGATGAGATAGCGGCACTAATGAGTCTTCTGTTCGATTCTATCGAAGAAGAAACATTTATGAGAAACAACATAAGTTTTCGTATTGTAGGCGATATCGATAAATTGCCCGAAAATGTACGGATACGATTGGATGCTTGTGTAGAACATACTTCACATAACACAGGAATGGCTCTGGTACTGGCTCTCAGTTATTCATCCCGTTGGGAAATAACAGAAGCTGCACGACAAATAGCAATACAAGTTCAAAAAGGAGAATTGACTCCCGAAGAAATTACTGACCATTGCCTTGAAGCACATTTGACTACTAACTTTATGCCCGATCCGGATTTACTGATCCGCACGGGAGGCGAGATACGGTTAAGCAATTATCTGTTATGGCAGTGTGCTTACTCCGAACTTTATTTCTGTGATACTTTCTGGCCCGATTTCAGGGAAGAAGAATTGAGAAAGGCTATTAGTGACTACCAGAAACGGGAACGTCGCTTCGGCAAAACCAGTGAACAAATCAGTTAACTCAAAACTTATAATAATAACATAAATGCATTATCGTATTTCCTTCATACTCGTAACGTTTATCTGTCTGTTTGGGTTTGCACTGGCAGGCAAGGCACAAGATGCTAACACAGACGAATCTTCCAAACCTGTTATTTTATATTCAGGAACACCAAAAAAATATGAGATAGCCGACATTAAGGTCGAAGGTGTTAAAAACTACGAGGACTATGTACTTATTGGTCTCTCGGGGTTATCGGTAGGTCAATCCATTTCAGTACCAGGTGATGAGATTACAAGTGCTATCAAGCGCTATTGGCGCCATGGTCTATTTTCAAATGTCAAGATCACAGCCGAAAAAATAGAAGATGGTAAGGTATGGTTGAAAATCAGTTTGACTCAACGTCCCCGTATTTCAGAAATACGCTATCATGGCGTAAAAAAATCAGAACGACAAGATCTGGAAACAAGATTGGGATTGGTAAAAGGCAGCCAGATTACTCCAAACTTAGTGGACCGTGCTAAAACACTGATCAAACGTTATTTTGATGATAAAGGTTTCAAAAATGCAGAGATTATCATTTCTCAGAAAGACGATATATCCAATGAGAATCAAGTGATCGTTGACGTAAATATCGATAAGAAAGAAAAGATTAAAGTACACGAAATAACAATCGTAGGTAACAAAGCAATTAAGACCTCGAAGCTGAAGCGTGTAATGAAAAAAACAAATGAGAAAGGTAAATTGCTGAATTTATTCCGTACTAAGAAATTCATCAACGAGAAATATGAAGAAGACAAGCAACTGATTATAGATAAATATAACGAATTAGGTTATCGTGACGCAGTGATCGTTACTGATAGCGTAACACCCTACGACGATAAGACTGTCAATGTGTATATGGAAATTGACGAAGGAGACAAATATTACCTTCGCAATGTAACTTGGGTGGGAAATACCCTCTATCCATCAGAACAGTTGAATTACCTTCTCCGAATGAAAAAAGGGGATGTATATAATCAAAAGTTACTAAATGAGCGTTTGTCTACTGATGAAGATGCTATTGGTAATCTATATTACAACAATGGTTACCTTTTCTATAATCTTGATCCGGTAGAAATCAATATTGACGGTGATTCTATCGACCTCGAAATGAGAATTTATGAAGGTAGACAGGCTACCATCAACAAGATCAAGATTAACGGTAATGACCGTCTATATGAAAACGTAGTTCGTCGTGAGCTTCGCACACGCCCCGGACAATTGTTTAGTCGTGATGACTTGATGCGTTCTATGCGTGAAATACAACAGATGGGACACTTCGATGCGGAAAATATCCATCCGGATATCCAACCCGATCCGATGAACGGTACAGTTGATATTGCTTATGATCTTGTTTCCAAAGCAAATGACCAGGTAGAATTCTCTGCCGGTTGGGGTCAAACAGGTATTATTGGTAAGTTGAGCTTGAAGTTCACTAACTTCTCATTGGCTAACCTGTTACATCCGGGAGATAACTATCGCGGTATCCTTCCGCAGGGAGATGGACAAACACTGACCGTCAGTGGACAGACGAATGCGAAATATTATCAGTCATATAGTATTTCATTCTTTGACCCATGGTTTGGAGGCAAACGCCCCAATTCATTCTCAATATCTGCTTTCTATTCACGACAAACAGATATTAGTAGCCGTTATTATAATGACAGTTATTATAACAACTACTACAATAGTATGTATAGTGGTTATGGTGGTTATGGTATGTACAACTATGGTAACTACAATAATTACGAAAATTATTATGACCCTGATAAGTCAATTCAAATGTGGGGGCTTTCTGTAGGTTGGGGTAAACGCTTGAAATGGCCGGATGACTACTTCACTCTCTCTGCAGAACTGGCATACCAACGCTATATATTGAAAGACTGGCAATACTTCCCGGTAACAAACGGAAAATGTAATAACATCAGTCTGAACCTTACGCTGGCTCGTAGTTCTATAGATAACCCATTGTTCCCACGTCAAGGTTCCGAGTTCTCACTGTCGGCACAAATTACACCGCCGTACTCGTTGTTTGATGGAAGAGACTATAAAGGGTATTACACTTCTACCGGAGGTATCACTCAAGACAACAGAAACAAGCTGTATAACTGGGTTGAATACCACAAGTGGAAATTCAAAGCTAAAACTTACACAGCTTTGATGGACTATCAGGCTCATCCGAAATGTCTGGTTCTTATGAGCCGTATTGAATTCGGTTTGTTAGGTCACTATAATAAATATAAGAAATCGCCATTCGAAACGTTTGATGTAGGTGGTGACGGTATGACAGGATATTCAAGTTACGCCACAGAAAGTGTTGCATTGCGTGGATACGAAAACAGTTCTTTGACTCCTTATGGCAGAGAAGGTTATGCGTACACTCGTTTGGGTATTGAATTAAGATATCCATTGATGCTGGAAACAAGTACTAATATTTATGTGTTAGGTTTCTTGGAAGCTGGTAATGCATGGAATGATATCAATAAGTTCAACCCATTTGATTTGAAACGTTCTGCCGGTGTCGGTGTACGTATCTTCCTTCCAATGATTGGTATGATGGGTATCGACTGGGCATACGGTTTCGATAAAGTATTCGGTAGCAGCAGTGCCGGTGGTAGTCATTTCCACTTTGTACTGGGCCAGGAATTCTAAATTGTTTCATTAAAAAACTAAACGTTATGAAGAAGTCTGTTCTATTTATCATGATGCTGTTGACTATTAGTTTAACAGCCAGTGCACAAAAGTTTGCTCTGATTGATATGGAATATATCTTGAAGAACATTCCCGCTTATGAGCGCGCTAGCGAACAGTTGAACCAATCCTCTAAGAAATGGCAAAGCGAAGTAGAGACGCTTGCTCAAGAGGCTCAAACGCTGTATAAGAATTATCAATCGGAAACAGTCTTCCTTTCTGAAGAGCAAAAGACTAAAAAAGAAGAGGAAATTGTAGCTAAAGAAAAGGAAGCAGCCGAACTAAAACGTAAATATTTCGGTCCGGAAGGTGAGTTGTTTAAAAAGAGAGAAAGTTTGATGAAGCCCATTCAAGACGAAATATACAATGCAGTGAAAGAGCTTGCTGAACAAAAAAGTTATTCTGTTGTAGTAGACAGAGCATCAGCAACAAGTATTATTTTTGCTTCTCCACGTATTGATATAAGTAATGAAGTGCTGGCAAAGTTAGGATATTCAAATTAATTTCATACATTTGCAAGCGATAACCCAAAGTAATCATTCAAATAAATAATAAAACTATGCTAAAGAAAATTGCACTTTTAATTATGCTGGTACTCCCAATGGGCGTATTCGCACAATCAACACTCAAGTTCGGTCACATGACTTCGACCGAAATTATTCCTACTATGCCTGAATATACAAAAGCTCTTTCAGAGTTACAGGCTTTGGAAAAAAATTATACTGATGAAATTCAAAGAACCCAGGAAGAGTTCAGCAAGAAATATCAGGAATTCCAACAGGCGATAGCTAAGGATTCTCTTCCGCAAAATATTGCAGAAAGAAGACAGAAAGAATTGCAGGATATGGCTGAAAGACAACAGCAGTTCCAACAGGAAGCAGAACAAGGTATGCAGAAAGCACAGCAAGAAAAGATGACTCCTATCTACAAAAAACTGGATGATGCTATCAAAGCTGTAGGTGCTGCAGAAGGTGTTATTTATATTTTTGACCTGGCTCGTACTCCAATTCCTTACGTAGGTGCTCAGAGCATCGATCTGACTGCTAAAGTAAAAGCACAGCTCGGAATTAAGTAAAAGAACAAGTATAATATATTGTAAGCAACAACTTAAAGTATAAAAACGAGCTACAAGCAGCAAGTTACAGGCTATTCTGATTAACCGAATGCCAATTGTAACTTGTAGCTTGTAGCTCGTAATTTTTTTACCATTATGAAACAGAAGCTTTCGCAAATACCTGGTCCTATCGGTGTATTCGATTCAGGTTATGGAGGATTGACTATCCTGAGTAAAATAAGAGAAACTCTGCCGCAATACGATTATATATATCTGGGCGACAATGCTCGTACCCCCTATGGTACCCGTTCATTTGAGATTGTCTATGAATTCACCCTTCAGGCTGTTAATAAATTATTTGAGATGGGATGCCACTTGGTCATTTTAGCTTGTAATACAGCTTCAGCGAAAGCGTTGCGAACGATACAAATGAATGATCTTCCACACCTTGATCCTCAACGAAGAGTGCTTGGTGTGATCCGACCAACAGTAGAATGTATAGGCAGCATCACCCATAGCCGCCATGTGGGAGTATTGGCTACAGCAGGTACTATCAAATCGGAATCCTATCCAATGGAGATACATAAGTTGTTTCCCGACATCTATGTCAGTGGAGAAGCCTGCCCGATGTGGGTTCCGTTAGTCGAGAACAACGAAGCACAAAGTTCCGGAGCCGACTACTTCATCCAAAAATATATTGATACTCTATTAAGTAAGGATCAGCAAATTGATACTGTAATATTAGGTTGTACACACTATCCGCTATTATTACCCAAAATAAAACATTTTATGCCTGACGGGATAAAGATTGTGTCACAGGGAGAATATGTTGCCGGAAGCTTAAAAGACTATCTGCATCGCCATCCGGAAATAGCAGCTAAATGTACACAAAACGGTAAATGTACCTTCTGCACAACAGAAGCCGAAGAAAAATTTATCGAGTCGGCATCTGCATTTCTGAATGAAGATATAACTGTCAAACGAGTAGTATTAGAGTAAGAAAAATATCCACCACATAATAAGCCTCTCTGCATCATTAAAGGATATGCAAAGAGGGCTTATTTATTTTATTTGTTACCGATGCGATCTACAGCGGAATTGAGCCATCATAAATAGTGATATCAACCCGGGCACCTCTGACTACAGCCTTATAGCTTTCTCCGGAATTTAACTGAACAGCTTCACCAACCGTGGCAGTATAGGTCACACCATTACTCAACCGTACCTGAAAAGGGGTCCCCTTCTCTATTCTTTGAGGTAAAAGATTGAGAGCTTGTTTCACACCATTATCAAAACGATTAAACGCAGTATACTTTTTCTCATCCAATATGACGATAGAGCCATCTTTCAAATTCTGTACTCCCTTGTTCTTTATTAAAGCACTAACCTCAATATCTCCCTGATAAGAGCGCCCATCCCCATCCAATACCTCTACAATCAGAGGAGCCATCACACGCTTAAACTGAAGACAAACCTGTTGTTGTCCGGCAACAGCCTTTGCCTTTCCAAACAAATAGTCATTGGTTCCTCCTTCCAACACACGCGTTTCATTACTCGCCACAGACTCTGGCAGACGGGGATAATGAGCATAAAAAAAGACCTCGCTCTTTTTGCTGAATTCCCCCCATGAGCGAGTATCCTTTTTGAGATCGAACACAGTAAATTTATCATCCAACTCAGTACGCATCGAAATCACATCAATGGAAGTACTGCCACTGGCACGCGATAGGGTTTCATCACCAATAACAACGCTGGTGAATTTAATAGTCTGTCCATCTGTCTGTTCAATCGTTTCGTCTTGTTGACAACTCCATAAACAGCCCAATACTAAACTCATAAAAAGTACTTTTGTTCTCATTTGTCAGGGTATTATATATTAAAATTAAGAATACGGTATTACAAATACAAAGCGACACCCTTCTTTGTATTCCGGATCAATAGTCAGGCTACCATTCAGTTTTTCCGCAATTCCCCGGCAAATTGAAAGACCTAAACCTGTACCTTGTGAATAGCTATCAATTTTCGTAAATCTGTCAAAAACCCACTCCTGTCTATCCAAAGGAACACCAGGTCCGGTATCAGTTACAGCAAAGCATATATTCTGCTCCTTCTTCATCACAGTATATGTCAGTGTTATGTTGCCCTGAACTGTAAACTTTGCCGCATTATGCAACAAATTGATTAAAACCTGCATTATACGTTCAGGGTTACTTTTAACTATTAACTGATCATGTTCAGAATGAAAAAGTAGCTTCACGCCCTCCTGTACATCTCTACGAACGCTCTCCAGACTCTGTTTACAACAATCATTAATATTAGTCAATACATCTGCCGGCATACTACCTGTTTTATCCAAATCAGATAATTCTAAAACATCCGTCACCAAGCGAAGTAAATTATGACTGTTTGCCTCAATAATAGAGGCATATACTTTAGTATCCGGATCATCCCGATAGCGATCTCCTAATATCTGAGAAAACCCTACAATCGAATTTAACGGTGTACGAATCTCATGGCTCATACTCTGTATAAATAATGTTTTCATCTGGCTCGCATCTTCCGCAGCATTCTTCGCTTTTCTCAATTCCTCTTCTGAATGCAACAACCGTTTATTCAGTCTGTTTTCTCTATATAGGAAGATAAACACAAATATTAATAAAGCCGCCAATGAAATAATGAGAATCTGCTTATTATACAACTCTTTCTTCTGTGCCTGAAGCATCAACTCTTTTTTTTCTGAATTCAGTTTTTCCATATTAACCAGAGTTGCAAATTCACTGATGGAGTGTTCTTCATTACTCTGTCTGGCAGAATCTTCCAACTGAATATATTTAGACAAATAATCAGCTGCCAGGTCTTTCCTTCCCATAGCCTGATAGATTTCTCCCTTCATACGATAATGTCCGCTACGCAATGCATGTTCATTAAGACGCAATTCCTCTTTTATCAGTGCATCAGCAGACGCTAAAGCCTTCTGATATTGTTTTGTCTGCTTATAATAGAAGAATTCATTCTCATAATAAAGCTTCTTATTGATATCCAGTTTTTTATCATCTGCAATCAATTTCTCAACCTCTTGTAATATTTTCTTCGCTTTTTCCATATCGGCTATAGCAATATAGTAATGTATATAACCTAATTTTCCGAGAAGGATATGTACACTTGCATTAGCTGTAGCCTCAGCTTTTTTCAGCATTTCGAGTGCCTGAGGCAATTTATTCTGTTCAATATAATATTTTGCAACTTCAGTATAAGAAGGTGAAAGGTTGTAATTATCAACATGATAAGTTTCGGTCAGTTCGATTCCCTTCAAGCAATACTCAAAAGCCAGGCTTTTCAGATTCTTTATTTCATAGATTTGGTATAAGCTATTATAACAGTAAAGTAGCCCGATCTTACTATCCTTTATTTGGGCATCTTTTAGCATTTCCTGAGCTTCATAAAGAGCTATATTGGTCTTTCCGGTTTTGAGATAATGCAATATCAAACGATTGTTCCAAACAAAATAATAATATTTAAGTTGATTTGTTTTTTCAGCAAAATCCTTCACTATATTCGTATAATGAATAATACTGTCTACATTATTTCCTTGAAAATAGTAATAGTCTAATTTAAGCGCCAAAGCAACAGCCTGCATCCGTAAATCTCCTCTCTCCTCCGACATCTGATACAGCGTATCAGCCATATGAAGAACTTTTAAATTGCTAACATTCTCCTGGCAATACTGAAAATATGAGTATAGTGTGCTATCTACATTAAACTCCTTTTCTTCCTGCGCATAAGCCGTACTGCAAAGAACAAAAGAAACAACAAATAACATTCTTCGGAAGATTGTAGTTCTCATGATTATGTATTGATTAATGACCTGGCTGTAGATTGCAAATATACATCTATTTTTAACGTCCAGATTACAAATTGATTATTTTATTCAAATTATTGTCTACTTTATCTTGTATATATAAGTCAAAATAAAGCAGATCACCATTTTATCAATGAGAACTATTCACGGACATTCTTTCCACTCCTCTTGAATTTCATCATCTCTTCTGAAAGATACATTATTCATCCAAAGCCACTATTTTTTTCACCTTTCCATGCGTTTTTTCAGAAATTATCGTGTACATTTGTGAAAGTATAAACACCCTATAGCTCAGAAATTATGAAAGAAGAAGATAACAGCCGTCTGATCGAAGTATTTTCCGGTTCAAGATGGGAAGCAGAACTTATCAAAGGATTGCTTGAAAGTAATGAAATAGATGCCGCCTTAAAAGACGGCCTTATAACAACAATAGCACCTTATATCAGTCCCACAGTATCCGTTATGGTAAAAGAGGATAACTATGAGCCTGCTATGGAAATTATCAGGAGCCGCGAGAAAGCAGAAAACGATTAAGACGATCGAGTGCTTCGCGAATATTCTCCAATGAGTTGGCATACGAAAAGCGTACGTAGCCTTCTCCTCCTGTGCCGAAGTCAACTCCCGGTGTAATGCCTACATGTGCTTGCTCTAAAACTTCAAAAGCAAACTTATAAGAATCTTTTGTAAACTTGCGAGCATCAGCAAATATGTAGAAAGCACCTTTGGGTTCAACGCGGATACCAAATCCCATTTCGCGAAGACGTTGAATCATATAACGTCGGCGTTCGTCATACGTTGCCCGCATCTGCTCCACATCCGGAGCAGCATGGCGAAGTGCAGCGATACCTGCTTGTTGAGCAATACTGGGGGCACAGATAAAAAGATTTTGCTGCAATTTCTGCAATGCTCGCATACACGATTTAGGTGCAATCACATATCCAAGCCGTAATCCTGTCATGGCAAAGCGTTTTGAAAAGCCATTCAAAACAAAAGCCTGATCAGTAAATTCCAGAATACTACGGGCACGTCCTTCATAAACCAATCCATGATAAATTTCATCTGAAATGACCGGAACACCCAATGAAGCTATTTCTTTAAGAAACTTATCCTCCAGCAATAACCCGGTAGGATTCATTGGTGAATTAATAAAGATAGCTGCCGTACGGGTGGTGATAAACTTTTTAATATCCTCTATATTATACTGCAGACCATTTTCTTCGCGAAGTGGCACCAATACCGGTTTTGCTTGTGCAGCCAACACAAAATTACGATAACAGGCATATCCCGGATTTGAAAGAATCACCTCACTATCCGGCCGACAAAGCAACAACAATACCAATAGAATTGCCGGTGAAGAACCGGAAGTCACCACAATACAGTTGGGGTCTACCTTCACACCATATTCCCGATAATGGAAATCAGCTATTTCGCGTCTTAATTCAGGATCACCTAAAGAATGGGTGTAATGTGTTAAATGAGAATCATATGCTTTTTTTGCTGCTTCCGCGACACAGGCAGGCACATCAAAATCGGGTTCACCTACCTCAAGATGAATAATATCAATACCCTGTTTCTGTAATTCATTAGCTCGCTCTAATACGTCCATGACGATAAACGAGGTCATTTGTTCAACCTGAGGGTTAGTCTGTTTCATTGGTTTATCTGTTTTTTCGGGGTACAAAGATACGATTTTTACAGTATGAATGTTACCAGTGAAAAAGACTTTATTTTATAGCACTTCCGGTTTTGTATACGTATTCTTATTTATCCGTAAAAACAAGCACCTATAACTATCATATCGATAAAAAGTTCTATATTTGTACTTCCAAATCGTTAGTAAAAATGAAACAAGAGTTTACAAGAATAGCCGTAAAGGTAGGAAGTAATGTACTGACGCGTCGGGATGGAACATTAGACGTAACACGTATGTCGGCCCTTGTCGATCAGATAGCGGAATTACATAAAACAGGTGTCGAAGTGATCCTCATATCTTCGGGTGCCGTAGCTTCCGGACGCAGCGAAATACGAACGATAAAGAAACTCGATAGCGTAGACCAGCGTCAATTATTCTCTGCTGTAGGACAGGCTAAGTTAATCAATCGTTATTACGAACTTTTCCGTGATCATGCCATACCTGTGGGACAGGTACTGACAACCAAAGAAAGTTTTGGTACCCGCCGACATTATCTGAATCAGAAAAACTGCATGACTGTAATGCTTGAAAACGGAGTAATCCCCATTGTCAATGAAAATGATACCATCTCCGTCACCGAGTTAATGTTTACCGATAATGATGAATTGTCTGGCCTTATCGCTTCAATGATGGATACACAAGCTCTTATTATACTAAGCAATATAGATGGTATATATAATGGTTCACCTACAGATCCATCTTCCTCCGTCATCCGTGAAATAGGACATGGAAAAGATTTGTCCAACTATATACAAGCGAGCAAATCGAGTTTTGGAAGAGGTGGAATGTTAACCAAAACCAATATTGCCCGTAAAGTAGCAGATGAAGGGATTACCGTAATCATAGCCAATGGAAAACGGGATAATATTCTTGTAGATTTATTACAACACCCTAAGGAAACCCTCTGTACGCGCTTTACTCCATCAAAAGAACCTGTGTCCAGTATAAAAAAATGGATAGCCCACAGTGAAGGATTCGCCAAAGGAGAGATACATATTAATGAGCAAGCCACAGAAGTATTAGCTTCAGATAAAGCTGTAAGTATTCTTCCCATCGGTATAATAAAAATCGAAGGTGAGTTTGAAAAAGACGATATTGTACGTATTTTCAATTTCGAAGGAGTACCAGTGGGAGTAGGTAAGGCAAATTGTGACTCGGCACAAGCACGAGAGGCGATGGGTAAACATGGAAAGAAAGCAGTGGTACATTATGATTATTTGTATATAGAATAATATGACTTTTAAGAATATGAAGTTAAACGAAACATTTATTGCCGTACAAGCAGCCAGCCGAAAGTTGGCACTACTGAGCGATGAGACGATTAATCAGATATTGAATGCAGTAGCTGACGCAGCCATTGCGGAAACTCCTTTCATTCTAAATGAAAATGCAAAAGATCTTGCACGAATGGATAAAGCAAATCCCAAATATGATCGTCTGAAACTCACAGCAGAACGCCTGGAAGGAATTGCCGCAGATATTCGTAATGTAGCTACCCTTCCCTCACCTTTAGGACGGATATTGAAAGAGACAGTCCGCCCAAACGGAATGAAACTCACCAAGGTCAGTGTTCCTTTCGGTGTTATCGGTATCATTTATGAAGCACGCCCCAACGTGAGTTTCGACGTATTTTCTCTCTGTCTTAAAAGTGGCAATGCCTGTATTTTAAAAGGAGGCAGCGATGCAGACAGTTCCAATCAGGCAATCATAAGCGTTATCCACAAAGTATTAAAACAATTCAACGTAGATACACATATAGTAGAGCTTCTTCCTGCTGACAGGGAGGCAACCACCGAGCTACTTCATGCAACAGGTTATGTAGATCTCATTATCCCACGCGGAAGTAGTAATCTGATAAACTTTGTACGCGAAAATGCAACAATCCCCGTCATCGAGACAGGAGCTGGAATCTGCCACACCTATTTTGACGAATACGGTGATACAACCAAAGGTGCAGCTATCATCAATAATGCAAAAACACGCCGCGTAAGTGTGTGTAATGCACTCGACTGTGTTATTATTCATGAAAAACGTTTGAATGACTTACCAGCTATCTGCAAGAAATTACAGAATAGTAATGTTACTATTTATGCCGATCCTCAGGCCTATCATGCTTTGGAAGGACATTATCCGGAACATCTGTTAAAGCAAGCTACAACAGAGAGTTTTGGTACGGAATTCCTGGATTATAAAATGGCTATAAAGACCGTGAAAAGCTTTGAAGATGCTTTGGGACATATCGTAGAGTACAGCTCCAGACATAGCGAAAGTATTGTTACAGAAGATAAAGAACGTGCGACCTTATTTTGCAAAATGGTAGACGCAGCTTGTGTATATGCCAATGTATCCACAGCTTTCACAGATGGCGCACAATTCGGACTGGGAGCAGAAATAGGTATCAGTACACAGAAACTACATGCACGTGGTCCTATGGCACTTGAAGAGATCACCTCCTATAAATGGATTATCGAGGGAGATGGACAGACAAGAGAAAACTAAAGATTAAT
>BAJA01000050.1 GCA_000613465.1 Bacteroides nordii WAL 11050 = JCM 12987 | reverse complement strand
TTTAATAGAGTTAATGTGGATTTATTTTTGTATTTGCATGCACACATATGAAATTTATTTTTTATGAAGTCCAATATGTTTACGATACTCAATGTATGCTTTGTAGTTTCTGTCTAGTTTTAATTGAGTATTTCCAATAAATAACGAGTTTTTGTTAATGTTTAGTTGTCTACACGCACAAGCCTCATAGATGCAAAATTTAATGGACTACCTCCTACTCTTTTGAAAATAATTTCTTGTTTTCCAGATTTAATATACATACTACCGACTTTCATTTCTTGATAATCATCATAACCTCTAGTAGTAGGATATTGGAAATATATATACGCATTGTCATCACCTTCAATTCTCATTTCCAATTCTCCTGGTCCACCATTAGATATGGTAACATAAATATCATATTTTGCAGGATCTTCAACTTTTAATAACCATCCTAAATCGGGCCACAAATTAATCCAAGAATTATAATTTACAGGACCAGATTCAAATCCGCTCATCATCAATCCTCCTTCAGCTAAAGCTGACATAGCATAAAGGTCAGTTTCTTTCATTTTACTACTAATTGGAAAACCTTCATCAATCATAATTGAATTAAACGTAACTTTAACAACTTCTCCTTTTTCTACTCCCATAAATCTATAACCATTGGGAATAGCTTCATATTTTATGTCTCTACCATTTAGCGTTTTTGCACAAAGAATGGGAGAATTCACCCCATATAGTTCAATTTTATCTCCAACGTAGTAATGTAGATATAAAGAATTTCCTTTTCTGGTAACTCGCCCAAAATCTTGTCCATAAATGAAACCACTGTGTTCCGACCCATAAATTGATTCACCATTTGTCCTAATATAGTCTCCGATTTCGTTAAGCATCTTCAATGCATCGGGATGTAAACTGCCATCTCCTTTCGGAGATATATTTAACAGTAAATTCCCTCCCTTCGAGACAGTATTAATAATTTCGTGTAAAAGCTCTAATCTTGTTTTTTTGCTATCAACATAATCACTGTACCCCCATGAACTATCCATTGCAATACAAAGTTCATAAGGTCTTTTAGGTATTTGCACTATAACTCCTTCCGGAGTTTCAAAATCTCCATTAGCAAGAGTTGATAATCTATCATTTTGGAGTATTTTTCTACTATAGTTTTTATGTTGAACTAAAGTATTATACATTTTATCGGTAAATTCTTGACTGGTATTTATTTTAGGTATATCCCACCAAAATACATCCAAGATTTCACCATAACGATCCATCATTTCAGATATTACTTTACATGTATGATCAATATACGATCGATTTGCTTCAATATCATATTTACCTCCATACAGTTGAGGTATCTCCCCTAGACTGCCTTCTTGCATCCAGTCTAAATTTTGTGAGAAATAAAACCCAACTTTTAGGCCTTTTGATTTTGCCGCAGTAAATAATTCCATTATTAAATCACGGCCGTTTGCTCCTGACATGGTTGTACACCAATCAGATTGTACTTCGGATGGATAAAGTAGGAATCCTTCATGGTGTTTTATAGTGATGATGATATATTTCATTCCGGTTTCTTGAGCTAAAGATGCGATTTCGTTACCTTCAAAAGCACTTGCTGTGAATTTGTCTGCTTGTTGTTTGTATGACTCTCTGGGGATTCCAGCTCTACTTAAAATCCATTCCCCACCCCAGCCACATAGGTAGGGAGAAGCTTCTGTGTATTCTGTTCCATATAGGGAAGGGCCTACATATTTACCTGCCATACCCGAATAAACACCCCAGTGGATGAACATTCCAAATTTAGCGTCATTAAACCAATTTAATCTTGTATCTGGAGGAGATATTTCGATTGGGTCATGGGTGCAACCGATACTAAGTAATGATAATAACAATGAAGCGATGATAATTTTTTTCATATTATTGATATGTGTTAATTTTGAGAATAAAGAATTAGTAATGTCCTTTTATTCTTTTTATAATTAGACGTTTGGCAGATAAAAGATAGCGAAATAGATAATCTTTTATTCTTAGATTTCCATAGGATAAAGCGTCTATAGTCGTTACTCTATCTTTATTATTTGCAAGAAAACAATCTAATGAATTTATTTCGTTTATATCACCAACTTCCGGATGTAAACAGATTGTCCAAAGCCCAAAAGGCCTGGAACGAAAACTCCATGATTGCATGGGAATCCATTTAAAACCATAAGCTAAATAGGGTTTTAAGGCAAAACCGTCACTGATGGTTGTAATATCAGTGGCTTCTTTCAATGCCTTTAGTGTATTATGATCTAATGTATGTGACGGGGCTACAAAAACGGTGGGATTTAGTCCGTTTTTGTTGAAAATTTCTTTTGCTTTTCTTAATTTCTCTATTTGCCGGTCATAGGGGATACCGGCAAATTCGCTAACTTTAGGCATGGTATTTAACATACCTGAGTTTTTTGATAAATATAAATGTTCATGGCCATGCATAGCTATACACCAACCCTTTTTTTCCCATTCTTTTACCAACTTCCAAAAGTCGGGAATTTGAGGATGATTTAGAAATTCTTGACTTTTATTGTCCGGTATTACTGCTATAATGGGTTTCACATTGTATTTGTCAAACAAATCAAAGTATTTTTGCCATTTCTCGATAGAGAATGTTTCGCAAGCATCATCAAGCCTAATTAAATATTTAGCTTTACTTTTCATCCCATGTTATTTAAAGTTGTACATGTAATATTAATAACGCTTATTATGGCTTATTATTGTTTCATTGAATATTTTCGTTAGCTTCTCTAAATGAGACTTTTCCGAATAGTTTTTCTGAAAGAAAGCATTGCATTTTTTTGATTTTTCAAGAATGGATGCGGGATGTTCCAAAACAGCCTGCATCACTTGTTTCAAAGAGTTAAGGGATAGGGCTGTATATTTGAATGAGACGTTGTCATCTACTGTATAAGAAAAAGAACCGAAATCTGGCACAATGACTGGTCTTTGGAAATAAATTGATTCTATCAAAGTATTTGGCAGATTTTCATATATTCTGCTGGGCAGAACGACTACGTTGGCGTTTTTATATGCACTGAAGATGTTCCCGTCGTTTCTGAAAGGTTCAAAAGTGATGTATTTTTCCAATTGTTTCTCTGATATGAGTCGTTTCACTTTTTCTTGTTCCTGAATACTCACACCTCCTACTATGTTCAGTAAGAAATTGGAATAATTTTGTTTCAATGAGGCTAAGACTTCCAGCAAATCATAAAGTCCTTTTTTTTCATCTAAGGTACCTATAAATAAGAATTTTATTTTATCAGAAAGGACATTCTCACTTCGCTGGCGAACCGTTTCCTCCGTTTCATGAAAAAAGGTTGGGAGTAACTTCAATTTATTGGCTGCGTATCCATCCTTGTGCATCTGAATTCTCATGAATTCGTTGGTACAGATAAAATTAGATATTTTATTATCCATGTGGAGCTTTTGGTGTAAAAGGATGGATAAATATCGCATTAACGAGAAGAGCGTA
The DNA here is from genome assembly GCA_000613465.1 of Bacteroides nordii WAL 11050 = JCM 12987. Lineage (GTDB taxonomy): Bacteria > Bacteroidota > Bacteroidia > Bacteroidales > Bacteroidaceae > Bacteroides > Bacteroides nordii. The sequence goes on along the minus strand of BAJA01000050.1, from coordinate 28,107 downwards.
CTGCCTTTCATACATCTATGGGTAAAGCAGTTTTTTTTAGATCCTTTCACACAATTGTCACATACATGCCCGTCTCTATATAGGTGGGCAGCACCACATATGCTGTTGTAGTCAGACAGCCTATTTACAATAGGAATGTTCAATTCAGCACAAGCATCGATAACACTGGGAGAAAGTGTACGTTTATATGCTAATAGATAACAAATATCCGGCCGAGTGTCTTTAATAAGCTTTTTAAGTTTTTTCTTGACTCTAAAGGAGTAGAACTCACGGAAAATCAGATCCCAATAAACTTTAATGTTTTTGGGATAGTTATCCATATATACACTATCAGAATGCCCTATATTCTCAGCAAAATAACTTTCGTATTTAGAGCTTATATTGTGAGATGTTTTGATACTGAAAGGGATTATTTCACAGCCTCTTTTTTCAAGAGCACTCTTTATATTGAATAAATATCGTTCCGGGCCTCCGGTTATGAAATAACGATAATGGACAATTAATATTTTCATCGGATTAAATCATTATAAGAATTGAGATAACATTGAGCTGAATGCGAGATGTTAAAATAAGTATTTACCCGTTCTGATGCTTTCTTTATTTTAATATTATCAGTAAGAGGGTTGTTTATGATGTTTTCTATTTTGGCAGTTAAGTCTGCAAGGTTTCCTGCTTCAAAGTAGTCGCCACACTCCCCTTCATTGATGACTTCCATTGGACCTGCAAGGTTAGAAACCAATACAGGAACATGGGCAGCCATGGCTTCGATGATTGTAAGACCGAATCCTTCAAACAGGGAGGGCTGTACCAACAGATCGTATTTATGCAGATTGGTATAAATTTCATTTCGGGATTTTTCTCCTAAAAAGAAGATTTTCTGTTCAATACCTAATTTATCAGTTATTTTTTTTAAATAGTCATAAGATTTCCCTTTGCCAACTATGTATAACTCTATGTCATGTCCCTTTTTTATTACCTCTGAAACAGCTTGAATAAGTAAATCTTGTCCTTTGATATCTTTGTCTAAACGTCCTATTTGAATAACTCGGAAAGGAGCACCGGGAGGAGATTTTCTTTTTTCTATAAAATCGGGGAATATCCCATTATAAATGACTTGGGCTTCAATTCCTGCTTGTTCTTTGATGTATTCTTTTACAGCATTGGATACTGCAAATACTTTATCGTATTTTTTTATATCTGATAATTTGGATTGTACATTATGCAAAGTAAAACATAGTTTTGCTTTTGTGAAAAAGAGCATTTTTACTATATTTACATCATGACAATGAATGATTTGTGGGGATATCTTCAGTAAATAGTAATACAGTTTTATAAATGCGAATATATCATGGCTTCCCGGAATGCGGTTTAATCGAATTATTCGTATGTCTTTATGAATAGAATTTAAAAGTTCCTGATTGAACAAGTTATTGATAATAATCAATGATACCTTTTCGGTTTTGACTTGTTCGTTTAAAATATCGACAAGCATACTTTCGGTTCCTCCACGCAGAAACGAAAATATAATGTGTACTATTACCATGCTGGTTTATTAGTTAATTTTTAAAATAACATGTTTTATATATGCTAACAGAAATCTTGGCTGCTTCCAGATTGTTAAAAACCAAAGTTTCTTTTTTCCATCGATAAATAATTTATAATCAGGGAATAGATCTTCTATTTTATGATATTTATTATCATAGTATATTACTTTATAATTTATTACTTTTTTGCCGGGACGTAAATATAATAAATCCAGTAAATCATAACCTCCGTACCTCATCATTAACATTGTGTATTCTAACTTTTGGCAAAAACGATTGCTGCTTAATTTGGTAGAACCTTCATTTAGGAAAAAACCCATATTTCCTTCACATTTTTTTATTGGAAATTGGCGTACTACTCTTATCTGAAAGTCCAAATCTGCAACTAACCGGAATTGTTCGTCAAAATAGCCAATAGATTTATGGATGCTTCTTCTCCACATTGGAAAACATCCAATATGGTGGTTTCTATAAAAAGCTGAGTTCTGATAAGAAAATTCTGGTTCGGCGCAGAGTCTTCCTATACTGTCTCCATATTTTTCCGTTTCAATACAATCACCATAGGTCATTGCTACTTCCGGATTATTGTCCAATAAAACGGATTGCCGGTATAGAGAATCGGGGGTACGTATGTCATCTACATTCCATATAGCTATATAATTACTGGTCGCTAATTTTACTCCACGATTCCATGTGGCATAAAGACTTTCACGATTAGGGATAATTATATGCTGGATAAAAGAATATTTGGGTAGGTGCTTTTCTATGATAACTAACTCTTGTGGCGTAGGAGCATTATGTAACAATAAGACTTTTAATTGTTCTTTGTGCTCTAACTGTGAGAGTTCCTGAAAATAACTTTCAAGAAATAACTCGCAATTATATAATGAGGTTAAAACAGTGATTTTTTCCATACACATAGATACAAAAAAATTATGGTTTCCATTTAATATTGTGTTTTATTATTTTGGCAGGATTTCCTGCTATCAGAGCGTTGGGTTCATTGAAAATCCCTCTTACTACAGAGTTGGCAGCTATCACACATCCTTCGGGGATTTTTGTTCCTTTATAGATACTGACATTACAACCTATCCAGACATGATTTCCAATATTAATTTTAGGGTCAATCGGAGGTTTATTTTCATAATTAATTTCATGGAAATCATTGTCTAAGAATTGGCACCCCCAAGAAATCGAACAATCGTCTCCTATTTCTACGCCATGTGAGATGATAAATGTGGAGTTTATATTAGTAAACCCACCTTTACCTATCTTTAAAGTAGCCCCCTCTGAGATATCCAAGCGGCAACCACGACCAATCAGATAGGGCCCTTCGATGATTAATTTTCCTTTCAAATTTAAAAAGGTTTTATCCGACTTCAAACTAGTACCAACATAAGCTGTGCCTATATACAAACTGTTATGCGTAATGATATTTTCTATTCCCTGTATCTTTACTTTAGGGTGAGCAATAATATCAAGCTTATAGAAAATTTTTGTAATATATAAGCCGAAAGAGAACACAATAGAAATTTGACTCCGACTTTTTACAAATGCTATATAATTGAAATATTTTATTCTTCATTTTCATTATTGGTCAGATTGGGATTATTCTTTTCTAAAGTCATATCAAAAAACATGAGGGGAAAAACAAGCATATATACATAATATAATTGGTTTGAAGTTATTGATGTAAATAATAGTAAAAGCAAATACAAAAAGGTTGATAAGGCATAACGTACTTTTCTATGTTTATAATAGAATATCATGATTGAAATATATATCGTTAAATATATTAAAGTACCAATAATTCCATAGCGTATAATTAGGTTAGACCATGCAATATCTGATGTCTCTAATTGTACGATCTCTCCTGTCTTTTCATTTTCAAGGCCAACGATGAAATCAAATTTTTTGTTAGTGTAATTTGATTCTTCCGCCATCAATCCACTACCGAATGCTGTTTCTATAGGTTTTTCTAAGATATGCATATATCTTTCATAAAAGTGTGCTATTCTGAACAATAAAGTAGATTCCTCACCTAATTCAATTTCTTCAATATCCACAAATTCACCGGTAGTTACACTATTTATATCATTCATCGTTCTACTTGCTAACTGAGCTCCCATAACTGCAACCAAAGGGATTACACATAGTAATAACATAGGAAGATAATTTATGAATTGTTTTATTTTTCCCATTTTCAGGAAAAGTCCTAATATTAAAATGAGAATAAAAGAAATGGTTAGCGAACGGTGTAACGGCATATATACGCACACAATACATATTAATGCTGATATATATTTGTATTTGCCAGTAAATGGATTATTGAATATTCCGTAAAATACAAAAAAATAGAGCATTAACGGCGAATTATAGAAACGCGTAATCAATTTTGCAGATTTATGACTTTCGGCTCCAATGAGCAATGCGATTCCTGTAAAACCCTGAATAGTGAATAATATAGATTGAAATATTACTATACAAAAAAGAATTTTCAAGATAGAAGAAATTTCTTCCTTTGTTAGCCTTCTCAATACGAAGTAGGATAAGGCAAATAAATAGTAACGGGAGGTACGGATGATTTCAACAAATGGAATATGATAGGTATAATAACTAATTCCTATCAGGCACACAATAAAGAGTAAATACCCTCCTAATAATAAGGCCAATTTATTAATAGGAATGAAGTCTTTAGTATTAATTATGCCATATATAAATAAAATGATAATATATAATAGAGCAAAGTCGGTAGATTTACTGATTCCCATACCTGTTTCGAAGAACTTTTCTGGTATAATTTGAAAACCGTCAAAAAGAAAAAAGAAAAAAAGAATGGTGGATAGTATCCTTTTACCACTTAGGTATAGAATTATACTTACGATTAATATAGGGATAAACAGCATAATAATTATATTATCTTATAAATACGATTAGCAATTTTACTATCGGAAAAATATCTTGTTAAATCATCAATAGTTACAATCCTTAGATGCTTGTATATCCATATGGTCATAACTGGAATACTTATAGAGATGAATAATAGTTTTAAAATATCAGAGCTAATATAAAATTTCAAAAAATAAATAACCATGAATATTGAGATTAGAATAAGTATTTTTAGTATGTATGAACGGTTCATTTGGTAATGAATGGCTAAATATTTTTTTTGATAATAAAGCCCTAATAGATAACTGACAAAATACGAAAGAATGTTAGAAATAATAATTGTGTATTCATTTGTAAATTTATAAAGCATAAAAAAATACACAAATATTAATGACGACAGAAAGTGATTGAAAAACAACGGTTTTACCGGATGGCCTTTAGCAGTTAGATATATATATATAGGTAAAGTCAATGGTGAAAATATTAAATATGGAACAACTAAGCCTATGATAAAGATGGTATAATTGAAAATATCGGTACGAAGCCATAAACTAACAATCTCTTCACATCCGACAGATAACATACCACAAACAGGCAATACTAAAAGAAACAGTTTAGAAGTTAAGTCTTTTATTAATTTGGCCATTGATTGTTTATCTGTTAACTGAGATAAGTATGGAAGCAATGGCATCGTTAACTTAGAAAATATACTTGTTAATTGGACTCTTACTTTTAATGCAATTTCAAGATAAGCAACCACATGCATTCCAAAAATGTTTGATACTATTATTTTAAATAGAGGTTCGTTACAAAAACCTATAAGACCGGAGGTATATACTTTACCTCCAAACAATAACTGTTTTTTGGCTACAGGAATAAATTGTTGTCGAAGCTTATAAGGCTTTATAGGCCCCCAGTAGACGTAAAAGGAACCAATTACAAATAGAAACCAACTAGCGGCTGCTGTAAATACAGCCCAACCGATGCTTTCAAGGTCATATCCCAAACTCGTTACACATATAATTCCTCCCCAATAAATAATACTATAGATTAATTGAGCAAAATTAGTAAGGTATATTTTTTGCAAAGCATCAAGTACTGCTGTGAGAATTTGTCCTACAATTAATAAAAAGTTAGAAATTAGGAGTGAAAATAGTAATGTTTTTGTCTGTTCATAATATTGTATTGGGATATTTAATACATCTATTAGTAGAAATCGATTAAGTATGAAAGCTAATATTGTAATAGGTATGATTATAACCCCAATAATTAATAATGAAGAAAAAATATCATTCTCTGAATCCGGACATTTACCTTGTTCAGAAATATATTTTATTAGTGAAGTATTTAATCCCAAGTTTGCGAATATATTCAGATTCCCGATTACAGACACAATAGCAAATACTCCATATAATTCGACTCCTAATTTATTGATAAAAACAGGAATACATATAAAAGTAAGTAGTGCAGTTATAATAAGCTGCACTAACCCACTTAGAGAATTATTTATCAATGTCTTTTTGGTAACCATAATAATATCTGTTAAAATATCAGATTGATCGTTTTCTATAGAATACAGATATGAATATCATGGCCAAAATTCCTCCAATTACTATTGCTATAAACATACATTTTAATGGTTTAGGACTAAGTGGTTCTACCAAATTATATGCATGGTCGACTATTCGCATTTTGGGAGTAGTTATAGCAGATTTTATTGCATTTTCCTCTTTTTGTTGTAACATAAAAACAAACATTTCTTGTTTTAAATATTGTTGTCTTTTCATTGTTACAAATTCCCTTTCTTGGGTCGGCATGTTTTTTATCCTACTATAAAATTCATTTTCTTGCTGCCTTAAATCATTTCGAGTAAATTCAATACCTTCTTTAATACTCTTTATTGTTGCCATGACACTTGCATGTGTTGCTTCAATTTGTTCATTCAACAGATTCACTGTTGGGTTACCCTCATGAGTTGAACGTAGCAACTTTAGTCTTTCTAATAATAAGCCATTGTATTTTTGTAACACCTCTACTCCATTTTTGTCGGCAATACCTAAAGTCATAGGAATCATTGCATATTTATTATTTGGATCCTTTAAAAAGGCATCAATTGTTGATATAACAGAATACTGTGTTTCTACTTCAATCATTTTTTCTTTAAAATCGCCATTCTTCTCAATTAAAATTTTGGCTTCAGCTGTTATATCTGTTAGTTTATTTTGGGTTTTATAAACTTCTATATCTTTTTCTACTTTCTCTAAATCGTCTGAAATTAATTTTACACGATCATTGAAAAACACTTCCATTTCTTTTGCATATGCGCGCTTGTCACTAAGTTCTCGTTCATTATACTTACTAATAAGAGTATTAAGTATGTCTTTACCTCTGTTTATGTTGCTCTCATCAATACCTAATGATATTATATCAGCCTTTTTGGTAACAAGATCTATCAGGATTCTTTCTGTAAGTATTTCTGCTATATATCCGTAACCGGTATAAATAATTTTCATGGATATACTTTTATCAGCTTTATAGAATTGAGTGGTGTTAATTAAGAAATCACCAAAGATTGTGGGTATTTTTGCTGGAAATGATGCTTCTTTTACTTCTGCTATTTTCTTTCTACCTAAATATGTTTTGATATTTACTTTACTTTCCTCATTTACTTCTACATTGAATTTTAATGCAATTGAGAGAGTATCAGCTATCGGCAACATCGGTTTTAATTCCAAAGGAGAATTGTTATAACAGTCTACGTTTTTAGGAAATTTTTTGATAGTATATATTGTGTTTAGACCAAGAGTTTCGGCTACATTTGACAATAATGTATAAGACCTAAGGGTTTCCATGTCATTATAAATACTACCGTTTGACCCTCCTAACAGTCCGCCAAAGCTTGTGTTTTTCAATAAAGCAGCTTGTATACCACCGACCTTCTCTTCTTCACCTTTTATTTTGGCTTCAACATGGAATATTGGGCTTGCGATTTTTAAATATACAAATACTAATATGGCACAAACCGTAATTGAAATAACAAAAACATACCAATGTTTTATATATTTTTTTAAAATGTTGGTAAAGTCAACAACTTCTTCTTGTTTCATTTTTATTGTATGTAAAAATTAGTTTTTTTAAGATAAATATACGTACCATTATTTTATAAACAGAGCGATACATAATGAAGCTATCGTGGCAACTACACTTGTAATTGTAGAAGCTACTGATATATTGAATTGCTTTCTTGAGTCTATTTTCGAAGAATTTTGTTTAGCCTCATTAGGTTCAATATAGATTATATCATTTTGTTTTAAATAAAAATAAGGAGAAGAAAACAAATCGGAAGAAGTCAAATCAAATCGATAAAAATCTTTTTTCATTCCATTTTCACGAATTAATAATGCATTATTTCGCATACCGTTAATAGTTAAATCACCTGCTAAACTGATTGCATCTAAAATCGTAATACGTTCACCACTAACTGACTTGGTACCAGGAGCATTTACTTCACCTAAAACGGATATTTTAAAATTTATAATTTGTACATTTACCAACGGTTCTTTTACATAAACCTTTACCTTTTCTTTTATATAGTCAGCCAATTCTATTCGGGTCAATCCGCTAGCTTTAATTCTTCCCAGCACGGGAAAATCGATATTTCCATGATTATCAACTAGATAGGTTTGCATTACGGGAGTTGTTGATAATTCAGTGTTACCAGGAGTTAAGTAGGTGGTTGCAGGCAGATTGAATATAGCTACAGCATTAGGGTCTATGCTTGAAACGGCTATTGTTAGTAAATCTGCTGGTCGAATTGTAATTTCATAGCTAGATGAATCCGATATTATTGAACGAATTTTTGTATCATTTTTTGTGTCTTGAAAATAAGTGATTGAATGAGGTGTTTTACATGATACAAATAGAGTTAGTGCAAAAAGCAACACTAAAAATTTAGAATCCCTAAAAAAGAGTTTACTCATAATTCTGAATATTCTTAAAGTATATATAAATAGTTAATCAAGCTGTGTATATACCATAGCTTTTTAATTTAACGGTTCTATTGGTTTTTTATTGCTTAAGCTTTTACTATTTAAAGTATATTGACAAAACGACAATGAGAAGGCTGATCCTCGTAATATCCAAATACCGAGAATGTTCATGGTAGTAAACTGCGGACAATCCTCTTTCTTTGAATTAATAATATTTTCAATGTATTTTTCAAAAACATTCATGTATATTTGCATAAAATTTTAATTTGCAATTTCAATGATATGAAAATACTTGTAACTGGTGGGGCAGGCTTTATTGGTTCAAACCTGTGTGAGGCATTACTGAAGAAGGGTAATCAAATTGTCTGTTTGGATAACTTCTCAACTGGTAAGATTGAAAACATATTACCACTGCTCCGTGATTATTCTTCAAACTTTAAGTTAGTTGTGGGCGATGTATGTAATTATGATGATTGTTCTAAAGCTATTCAAGGAGTGGAATATGTACTTCATGAGGCTGCTTTAGGTTCTGTTCCTCGTTCAATAAAAGATCCGATCACTACTAATCGAGTTAATATAGACGGTTTCTTGAATATGCTTGTTGCTGCGCGCGATGCAGGTATAAAACGGTTTGTTTATGCGGCAAGTTCGTCAACATATGGTAATTCAAAACAATTACCCAAAATTGAGGATGTGATTGGAAAACCTCTTTCTCCATACGCTATTACTAAATATGTGAATGAATTGTATGCAGATGTTTTTGCCCGTACTTATGGAATGGAAACAATTGGCTTGAGATATTTTAATGTTTTTGGTCGTCGTCAAGATCCATTTGGAAGTTATGCAGCTGTGATTCCTTTATTTGTAAAAAAGCTGATGGCTTATGAGAGTCCAATTATTAATGGAGATGGTGAATATAGTCGTGATTTTACTTATATTGACAATGTAATTCAGATGAATCTATTGGCATTGACTACTAGTAACCCGGAAGCTGTTAACCAAGTCTATAATACAGCATATGGAGAGAGGACAACATTGAATCAATTAGTTCATTATTTAAAAGAATTTTTGAGTGAATTTGACCCAAAAATAGCAGAGGTAAAAGTTGTGCATGGTCCCAATAGATTGGGAGATATACCACATTCATTAGCATGTATTGATAAAGCAAAAGATAAGTTGGGCTATGCACCGAATATAATATGTATAGGGGGTTAAAAGAGGCTGTGAAATGGTACTGGGAAAATATAAAATGAAAATGGAAAAATTTAAAATTGCAGTAATTGGATTAGGATATGTTGGCTTGCCTCTAGCAAGATTATTTTCAACGAAATATCAAACAATAGGGTATGATTTAAACTCTAATCGAATACAAGCATTAATGCAAGGGCATGATGAAACATTAGAATTATCTGACGATCTATTACAGAATGCGATAAATAACGGTTTCGTTTGTACGAACGAGGTCGATGACATAAAAGATTGTAATTTTTATATAGTAACAGTTCCTACTCCTGTTGATGAGAATAACAATCCAGATTTATCTCCGCTTTATAAGGCTAGTGAAATTGTAGGCCAGGTTATTAACAGAGGTGATATCGTTGTCTATGAGTCTACTGTTTATCCCGGAGTAACGGAAAATGAATGCGTTCCTGTTATAGAGAAAAAATCAGGTCTGTTGTATAATAGAGATTTTTTTGTCGGATATTCACCTGAACGAATCAATCCAGGAGATAAACTGCATACTGTGGAATTGATAAAGAAAGTGACTTCAGGTTCGACTCCGGAAGTTGGTGAAATAGTGAACCGAATATATGGCTCAGTCATTAAAGCCGGAACTCATTTGGCGCCCAGTATAAAAGTGGCAGAAGCAGCTAAGGTTATAGAAAATTCTCAGAGAGATATTAATATTGCATTTGTTAATGAGCTTTCGAAAATATTTTCTAAAATGGGAATAGATACAATGGACGTGTTAGAAGCTGCTGGTACAAAATGGAATTTTTTGCCTTTCCGTCCAGGCTTAGTAGGAGGTCATTGCATTGGAGTAGATCCTTATTATTTAGCTCAATGTGCTCAGCGTTATGGGTATAATCCGGAAATTATTTTGGCTGGGCGTCGAATGAATGATAGTATGGGTGAATATGTGGCAAGTCAAATAATAAGGTTGATGTTAAAAAAGGGAATTCAAGTTTTAAATTCAAATATTTTAATTCTAGGATTTACTTTCAAAGAAGATTGTCCGGATATCCGTAACACGAAAGTTGCTAATTTGGTAAATACTCTGAAAGAATATAATTTGAAGATCACTATATATGACCCGTGGGCTGATCCGGAACGTGTAAAAAAAACATATAATTTCGATTTAGTAAATCAATTACCAAAAGAAAAATATGATGCTTTAGTGTTAGCTGTTGCACATAGAAAGTTTGCAGATATTTCATGGAAAACATTGGTTAAAGATAAAAATATTATTTATGACATTAAAGGATATATGCCTCGTGAGATTGTTGACGGAAGATTATAGTACTTTTGTATTATAAACTAGCGCTTTCATGTTCACCATATAAGTTTATAATGAGTGGTTTTAATTTTAAATAGGAAATATGGATGTGTGGCAGAATATATATAATCTATTTATTGGGAAGTATTCTGATATTTAGTTCTTGTAGTGGGAGGAATGATGAAACTTTTGTTAATTTGGATATTTCACTCGTTAATATTGACGGAAATGAATATATTTCAAGAGAGAAAGCTGTTTTAATAGATAATGGCTCTGTTTTTTCTACTAAGTTATTTTCGATTAATGGTGATTTGTCGATTGATTTAGTTGTTTATTTCAAGAATAAAATAACGGATATCAATAACAGTTGCTTACAGCCCATTTTAATTTGTTATAGTCAAAATAATAAGTATTATCAATTTTCTATAATAGATGGAAAAGCTATTATCTCATCTGCTAGTAATGATTCTTTTAGTCTTTTATTTGAAAAATGTGAATTTGGCGAAAACAATTATATTTCCGGTAGTTTTTCTGTTTGCTTAGTATCGGATATACCTACTCCGAGCTATATTGCTGTGTGGGGGAAGGAACACCCTTTTAAAAGGTGGATAAATGAAGGTACTCAACAGTGGGTAGGAACTACGTTATTGAATGTTCAAAATACAGGTTTGATTATTTATCCATCTGAGAAAAATGAAGTTCCTTCCCCCGCAATTGTTATTTGTCCGGGAGGAGCATACTCGTGTTTAGAAGCTGTTCATGAAGGGCGTTTAGTTGCTGAATGGTTTGCGAAACATGGAGTGACTGCTATAGTTCTACATTACTGTTTACCTAATGGACATCCGGAAATCCCTCTTAGTGATGTACAAGAGACAATGAGATATTTGCGTGAAAATTTTGCTACTTATAAAATTCGTCCGGATCAGATTGGAGTAATAGGATTTTCTGCTGGTGGACATTTGGCATCTCTTCTTTCGACTCATTTTGATATTGACGAGAAAATAGGTGTGATTTATCCGGAAAAAGCATATAAATCTCGTCCGGATTTTACTATACTTTGCTATCCTGTTATAACAATGAGGGAACCTTATACGCATATAGGTACAAAAGAAAACTTATTGGGAGCGGATCCTTCAGATGTATTGATTGATCTCTGTTCATCGGAAAAGCAAGTAACTTCTTATACACCTCCAACTCTATTGTTTCATGCGTCAGATGACTATACAGTACCTTTAGAAAACAGTAAAATGTATCATCAACGTCTGGTCCGGGAAGGAATAAAATCTCGTTTAGTGGTGTTTCCTGCAGGTGGGCATGGATGGGGATTTAGTGAAAATTATCAGTTTGAAGGGGAATTAAGAGAAAATATATTACATTGGCTAAATAACGAGGTGTTTGTTAATTAATAAGAGTAACTGTTTTTCTAAAAAAAATAAGTAAAAAGAACTAACGCTTAAATATTTTTTTTATTTGCATGAACCAGATATATGGTAATGAAGCATAGTTATATTCTACGCTTTCTATCCCTCCAAAAGATTTTTTAAATTTATTGATGCCTATAAGATTTGAATCCATAGTGTCATGAGCTATTCCACCCCAATCATAAACAGAATAATTTAACTCTTTAAATTTTAACATATCTTTGTAGTGAAGAAATTTGTTGGCACGTCCAATTAAGTTATGATCTAATTCTTTTGAGAAACGTTGAGTTGCAGACTGATATAATCTAACACGTCTCAACTCTTCGTCAATAATATAAGAATGAGAAGCTAATACCTTATTATTAAATGTAGCCTCTGTAATAATTAAATGTTTACCATACGCTTTCATTTGCGATTCTTTTATAACTTCTAATCCTTTTATACGTGCAAAGTTATTATAAAAAGGAATAAAATTTTCAATAGAAGTATTGTAAGAAAATGTTCCTCCCTCCCGTTCTGCTCTCTTTATTTCATTACGGACAGTAGCTGAACACTTTCTAAATAATTCCTCCTCGGAGAGTCTAAGATTTGTTAGTAAAGTATGAAATTCTTCTTTATAAAAAGATTGGGTAGGTACATTTATTAGTGCTTGACGATAATAGTAAAATTTATATTTATTTTTTTTATCTATTTTATCGGCAAACCAAGATTCTGTATTAGTAAATCTATATTTTTGTTTAATTATATTGATCATCTTCTGTTTTTTTATGCAAAAGTAGTCAATATTTGGTAAAATACCAGTTAGATGCATATAATTAAGTGCCTTTTTCTGGCATATCTTCAATAAAACTGTTAATTTTGTACCCATGATTGGATTGTCACAGCATATAGAAGTATTATTATTGGAGAATGATTGTGTAATTGTTCCCGGATTAGGAGGTTTTGTAGCTCATTATACGCCTGCGATACAACTAGAAGAGAACATGTTCCTCCCTCCTACCCGTACCATTGGTTTTAATCCGCAGTTAAAGCTGAATGATGGGTTGTTGGTACAATCTTATATGGCTGTATATGATACGAACTTCTCAGATGCCTCCAAGATAGTCGAAGATGAGGTTTCAGAGTTGATCATTATGCTGCATAAAGAAGGTAAGGTTGATTTGGATAATGTTGGAGAAATCAGGTATACGATCCATGACACTTATGAGTTCATTCCTTATGATAATAAAATTACTACACCTTATTTATATGGGCTTGATTCTTTCGAAATGAAGGAACTGACCGTTTTACATCAGGAAAAAGAAAAGGTATTGGTTCCTGTTATTCAGGAAAGAAAGAAATCATATGAGATCAAGATCAATCGTGGGATGGTGCGTAGTGCGGTGGCTATAGTGGCTGCGGTAATACTATTCTTCTTCCTTTCCACTCCGGTTGAAAATACTTATGTAGAAAAAGATAATTACGCTCAATTGTTGCCGATTGATCTGTTTGAAAAAATAGAGGGAAAATCTATTGCGATGACTCCTGTTGTGATGAATAAGGATGTGAAGCAGTCGGTAAAGGCAGTGTCCGGTACTTCTAAAAAAACGGGGAAAAAGGTAACAAAACCTGTTGCGGTACGAGAGGTGAAAGTAGCTCAGCCTGTTACAGAAGAGGTACATAAAACGTCTGCTGCTGTACAATCAAACGAATCTCAATCGATTCCGTCCTCTAAAGCTGTTGTAAGATCAAAACAGACAGAAGGTAATTTTCATATAATTGTTGCTGGAAGCATTGGTGTAAAAGATGCAGAGGTAATGGCAGAACGATTGAAAGCCGAAGGATTTACAGGAGCGAAAGTTTTAAATAATGATGGCAAGATCCGTGTAAGTATAATGTCGTGTACAACTCGTGAAGAGGGTACAAAACAGCTTTTGAAGTTAAGAGAGAATGACACCTATAAAACCGCTTGGTTGCTGGTTAAGTAATACAAATCCCCCCTATCCTTTGATATATGAAACGAGTTCGTTGTCCTAAGTGTGAGAATTATCTTTCTTTTGATGAAACTAAGTATACAGAAGGGCAATCTTTGGTATTTGTTTGTGAACACTGCGGTAAGCAGTTTAGTATTCGTTTGGGAAAGAGTAAAGTGAGAGAGACTCAAAAAGAAGAAATACTTGATGAAGAAGCTCATAAAAATAAATTCGGGTGTATTGTTGTTATTGAGAACGTATTTGGTTTTAAACAAGTAATACCTTTACAGGAAGGGGATAATGTTATTGGACGCCGTTGTGTGGGCACGATGATAAACACTCCTATCGAGACTGGTGATATGAGTATGGATCGTCGGCATTGTATTATTAATGTGAAACGAAATAAACAAGGGGAACTGGTTTATACACTTCGGGATGCTCCCAGTCTGACAGGTACTTTTCTAATGAATGAAATTTTAAATGATAAAGACCGTATCCAGATAGAAAATGGTGCTATCATAACGATTGGTGCTACTACTTTTATACTTCGGACTGCGGAATCAGAATAAATGCGTTTTATGACAAGTAAATTTCATTTGAGAAGCGATTTATATGCTGAATCGCCGATAATATTAACAGATAAGAAATAATACTATTTTTCTGATATAAAAGTACGTATTCTTACATGTCAAAAGTACGTACTTTAGGGATATAAAATAACGTATTTAACAGTGTATTAAATACGTTATTTTGTTTTGGAGTAAAAGTATGCTCGAACAAACTCATCTTCAGTTTGTTCTTTGAGCATATAAAAATTCACTAAACCCTAACGAAAATGAAAGAGAAAAACAGAACATGGATTATTGTAGCCATCATTATAGCTGTATTATTGTTGGGCTATTGGGTTTTATCATCTCCCAGGGTGGAGAAAGATGTAAACCAACAGTCAAAAGAGGTTATTGAAGATCTTACTATTGACTAATTCTTTGTATGACTAAAAATAGAAAAGAGCGGCCTTCATATAATGAAAGTCGCTCTTTCCTGTTTATTTTGATCTCTTATTTAGAGAATACTTTTCACTGTTTCCAGCATACCTTTTTCCTGGATAGAATCAAGGTTGGCTTTTACCGCTTCGGCCAGTCCTGGGATATTATTCAGATTTTCACCCCAAATAAACTCGGCGCCAAGTACACCTTCTGCTACTTTCTGAGTACAACCGGTTGCCCACAGCTCTTTCAACAGATTCATGATTTCCGGAGCATCGTTTGGTATAATTTCGGCGCCATCAGCACGAACACCACCTTTATAATAGGTAATGATAGCAGCCAAACCTAATACTAAACCTTTTGGCAATTCTCCTTTACGCTCTAAATAAGTTTTCAATCCCGGCAGGTCACGTGTCTGATATTTCGGGAATGAATTCAGCATGATACTTGTTACGGCATGGTCTACAAACGGATTATTGAAGCGCTCCAATACATCGTGAGCAAATTTCTCCAGCTCGTCTTTTGGTAAGTTAAGTGTTTCCATTAACTCATCAAACATTACTTTGTGGATATATTTACCAACAACCTCGTGCTCACAGGCTTCACGCACAATATTTACTCCTGACAGATAGGCTACCGGAGAAAGGACAGTGTGCGGACCATTCAATAAAGTTACTTTACGTTCGTGATACGGAGCCTCAGATGGAACGAATAATACATTCAGGCCGGCTTTGTCAGCAGGGAACTCTTTCGCTATCTCTTGTGGAGCTTCAATGACCCAAAGATGGAATATTTCGGCCTGAACAACCAGATTGTCATCGTATTGTAGTTTTTCCTTGATGGCAGCAATGTCTTTACGGGGGAATCCGGGTACAATGCGGTCTACCAATGTAGCATATACGCCACAGGCTTCTTCAAACCATGTTTTAAATTCTTCACCCAGGTTCCATAATTCAATGTATTGATAGATTGTTTCTTTTAGTTTGTGACCATTAAGAAAGATAAGTTCGCATGGGAAAATGATTAATCCTTTACTCTTATCTCCATTAAATGTTTTGAAACGATGATATAACAATTGAGTCAGCTTGCCCGGATAAGAAGTTGCAGGTGCATCATCCAGTTTACAAGACGGATCGAAAGCGATACCGGCTTCAGTAGTATTGGAAATAACAAAGCGCATCTCCGGTTGTTCCGCCAGTTTCATGAACTCTGCATTTTGTGTATAGGGGTTCAATGCACGGCTGATAACGTCAATCATTGTGAGGCTATTAACAACTTCGCCTTTGTCCAGTCCCTGGAGGTTTACATGATAGAGATCATCCTGCGCATTCAGCATGTCTACCATACCTTTGTCGATAGGTTGAACAACGACTACGCTACTATTGAAATCGGCTTTTTCGTTCATATTATAGATTATCCAATCTACAAATGCACGTAAAAAGTTTCCTTCACCAAATTGGATGATACGCTCCGGGCGTTGTACTTTAAGAGCTGTCTCTTTGTTTAATGCTTTCATGTTAATCAAAATTATAAAATTAATATGTTATTCAAATTCGAAATAAAAATCAATATTCTCTTTTATCAGAATATCAATCGGCATATATTTCAGCGGTTCAACAGATTTTTTGAAGACGATGTTGTCACATAGTGTTTTTACGCCACAGTAGCCTTGAAGCCCGGGACGTTGACCTATAAGATAGGTGACTTCTCCTGATTTCAGTAATTCGGTATTGTTTCTTAGAAGATCATACCCTATCAGGCCGGTCATGTTCTGTCTCTTTTCCCGTAAGTAGTGCCCCACCTGGTAAACACGAGAGTTGAATACCGCCCCCAATGTTGCTTTTGGATGTTTCCGGAAAAAGTCACTTAATATTTCATTATTTTTTTCCGGATTATTCTTATTCAATATTACTTCGTGAATCGCAATGTCTTTATGTTCTTCAGAAATATATTTCATGAATCCTTCAAGACGACGTTTCATCTGTATCTCTGCCGGATTATCCTTGTTATTATTTAAAAACAATATCAATTCTTGCCCTTGCTGATAATTGCGCATCAGGATTTTAGCTGCAATATATCCGCTCTTATAAGAATCCTGACCGATGTATTTCAGAGCTTTAGCTTCTTCAATATCAAAATCAATGAATGCAAACGGAATATTTTTATCTTTTAAATATGCAAGCATTGAAAGAGTGTCTTCCCGAAAATTAGGAGCTAAAAGCAGTGCATCTGTGTTGCTTTTCTCTATTTTCTGACATGCATCCTGATAAGATTTTCGGTCTCCATGTTTGTAATGCAAGTAATCTACACTAACGTTAAACGGACGTAACTCTTGCCGGGCACGTTCAATACCGATTGCCACAGAATGCCAATAATCATGTTCTACATAATAGGGTATCATGCATGTAATGGTGTACTTTTTCTTGGCAGCCAGGCCGATAGCAAATACATTGGGCTGATAATTGATCTCATCGAGCACCTTCTGGACTTTTTCTTTGCTTTTCTGAGATACGTCACCCCGATTGTGAAGTACCCGGTCTACCGTTCCGGCAGAAACTCCTGCCATCTGGGCTATATCTTTTATGGTGTAGTTCTGGTCTTCCATAGCTTTAAAACTTAAATATTATAAATATTCGCTGCAAATATACGAATTATTTTGTTCCTACAAGTAATTTTTCTACTTTTGTGTTCGATAACGGTTAATAAAACTAAAACGATAATCAGGCCTATTAGCTTTACAATCAATACTATATAGGTTACGATATAAAAAGTAATTATTTTATATACTTAAAACACAGTAGAATGAAAAACTTTATGGATGAAAACTTCCTGTTGCAGACAGAAACAGCACAGAAGTTGTATCACGAACATGCGGCAAAGATGCCAATTATTGATTACCACTGTCACTTAATTCCTCAAATGGTTGCTGATGATTATCAGTTTAAATCATTGACAGAAATTTGGTTGGGTGGCGACCATTACAAGTGGCGTGCAATGCGTACTAACGGTGTAGATGAGCGTTATTGTACCGGTAAGGATACTACAGATTGGGAAAAATTTGAGAAGTGGGCTGAAACCGTACCTTATACCTTTCGTAATCCGTTGTATCACTGGACTCATCTGGAACTGAAGACTGCGTTTGGTATTGATAAGATTCTGAGTCCGAAGACTGCCCGTGAGATCTATGATGAATGTAATGAAAAGTTGGCTTTACCCGAATATTCGCTCGTGGTATGATGCGTCGTTATCGTGTAGAAGTGGTTTGTACTACTGATGATCCTATTGATTCACTGGAATATCACATCAAAACACGTGAGAGTGGATTTGAAATAAAAATGCTTCCTACATGGCGTCCGGATAAAGCGATGGCTGTAGAAGTTCCTGCAGACTTCCGTTCATATATGGAAAAACTTTCCGAAGTGAGTGGCGTTACCATCTCTACATATGATGATATGATTGCTGCTTTGCGCAAACGTCATGACTTCTTTGCTGAACAAGGCTGTAAACTGTCAGATCATGGTATTGAAGAATTTTATGCCGAAGATTATACAGATGCGGAAATCAAAGCTATATTTAATAAGGTGTATGGCGGAGCAGAATTGACGAAGGAAGAGATTCTGAAGTTTAAATCGGCTATGTTGGTGGTATTTGGTGAAATGGATTGGGAAAAAGGCTGGACTCAACAGTTCCATTATGGTGCTATCCGTAACAACAACAGTAAGATGTTTAAGCTTCTGGGTCCTGATACCGGTTTTGATTCAATTGGTGAATTTACTACGGCAAAAGCTATGTCTAAATTCCTTGACCGCTTAAACTCTAAGGGTAAATTGACAAAAACAATCCTTTATAACCTCAATCCTTGTGCAAACGAAGTGATTGCCACGATGTTGGGTAACTTCCAGGATGGCACTGTTGCAGGAAAGATACAGTTTGGTTCAGGCTGGTGGTTCCTCGATCAGAAAGATGGTATGGAAAAGCAGATGAATGCTCTTTCTGTGTTAGGATTGTTGAGTCGTTTCGTAGGTATGTTGACCGACTCTCGTTCCTTCCTCTCCTACCCGCGTCATGAATATTTCCGTCGTACGTTATGTAATCTGGTGGGTCGTGATGTAGAAAATGGTGAAATTCCGGTATCAGAAATGGATCGTGTAAACCAAATGATTGAAGATATCAGTTATAATAATGCTAAGAACTTCTTTCAGTTTTAATCAGATAAAAATCTGATAAGAAAACAGAATACCGGCAGGAACTAATCATGTTCCTGCCGGTTTTTTATATGAAACCATTGTCATTTCTATTTTATTCATTAACTTTGCAGTCTGTTTAGAAACTTTACATAAAAGCTCTAAATGGTTACATATTAATTAGTTAGAAGCGTTTACGATATTATTCTTGTCAAGGAAATCGCCAATTTCAAAAGAGACACTGGAATAATAAGCAACAAAACGCTCATGCTCGCTGTATATCTACGAATGTATAGTTGGGCGTGGGCTGTTGCTTCATTATTTGTGTTTCGGGTGTTTGGCGATACCTCTTGACAGATAATGGCAACAGTTCCCACGCTTTCTATATATAATTAGAATAGCTGGTGCGGGAACCATCGGCTACGAACAAACAGTAATGAATCGAGCAGTTCAGGCTACCATGGTTGTAGCTTTGTGTCTTGTTGTCATGTCTTGTGCATCAAGCAGACGGGTTGTCTATTTACAAGAGAAAAGTTTAGAAATACCGGAATCTTCCGTGGCTTTTGATGCACGGATCATGCCAAAAGACTTAATAACCATTTCTGTCAGTACCCCCGAACCGGAAGCAGCTTTGCCATTCAATCTGATTGTTCCTTCTGCCCAGTCGGGCAACAGTCTTTCCAGTCTTGTCTCCCAGCCTACATTACAAAACTATCTGGTTAACAATGAAGGGGAGATCTCTTTCCCTGTTCTGGGACAATTGAAAGTAGGCGGACTCACAACACAACAGACTTCTGAAATGATTATTTCGCAGTTGCATAAGTACCTGAAAGAACCACCCATTGTTACCGTCCGTTTGATAAACTATAAAGTATCTGTCATAGGAGAAGTGAATCGCCCCAATATGTATACGGTGATTAACGAAAAGATAAATGTATTTGAAGCATTAGCTATGGCGGGCGATCTCACGATTTATGGAAGAAGAGATCGTATACGAATCATGAGAGAGGACATCGACTCTCACCGGCATATTATTACACTGAATCTGAATGATGCCAATATCATATACTCTCCTTATTTCTATTTGCAGCAGAATGACATTGTATATGTAGAACCTAATAAAGCAAAGTCTCAAAGTGCCAATATCGGTTCTTCTACTACATTGCTGGTTTCTGTTACTTCTATTCTGATATCACTTGCCGGATTGATTGTTAACATACTTCGCTAATTTAAAGATTATGGAAAATAACCGAATGACGAATGATCCTGTTCAGGAACAGGAGATTGATTTGATTGAGCTTTTTTACAAACTTCTTGCCCGATGGAAATGGTTCGTTGCTTCTCTTATTCTGGCATTGGCTGCTGCTTTTATTTATGTTCATTTAGTAACTCCTGTTTATCAGGCCTCTGCTTCCATTGTTATAAAGGAGACAGAGAATCAGAATAAAGTAGTTGACGAACTTTTTGCCATGGCAAATACCCAACTTCCTAATACAGGGACTCAGATTGATGATGAAATGGAGATACTACGTTCGCGTTCTACCCTTTTACAGGTAGTCAATGAACTTCGTTTGCATACGACTTATCGCATCAGAAAAAACTTCAGATACGTAGAAGATACTGCTTCACCATTGGCTGCTATTCTTGATGAAGCGGCTATGGATACTTTGACAGGAACTTTGCTACTGGAAATTGATAGTAAGAAAAGAGGATATGTAGTGACTGCAGCATTAAATGATGTTTGCCGGACAACTGAGTTTACAGGGTTTCCGGTTACTGTTGAAACGCCCGCAGGAAAAGTGATGCTTCGTATGACCAATGACCAGAGTGAATGGCCGGGAACTATGAAAATTATGATTTGCCGTCCTATAGATGCTGTGAAAAGTTGTGCATCACGTCTTTCCGTTAGTACCATTTCTAAGAAAACATCGATTATTTCTCTTTCATACACGGATGTCAGTAAGCGCAGAGCAGAGCTTTTCCTTTCCAGATTGATTGAAATTTATAACCGTGATGCGATGGAAGATAAAAACAAAGTGACAGGAAATACTTTACAGTTTGTAACGGAGCGGCTTGATAGTATCAGTCGTGAACTGGGCTTTGTGGACAAGAATCTGGAACGCTATAAACTGAAAGAGCGTCTTAGTGATATAAAAACCAACATGGTACTTGATCTCAATACAAATAATGAATACGAGAAGAAATTGCTTGATGTAGAAACACAATTGAACATGACTGCTTATATCTATGAATATTTGCAAGATAGTAACCACCCTTTTTCTTTATTGCCCATTAATACCGGAATTGCAGATACTGAACTTGCCAAATTGGTAAATGAGTATAATAAAGAATTGCTGGAGCGTGAAAGATTGTTGCATATAATGAAAGAGAATAATCCGGCTGTTATAAACCAGGGTATTAAGATTGACGCTTTAAGGCGGAATGTGCTCAATTCGCTTTCAGGAATAAAAAATGGTTTACTGATAGCGCGTGACGATATTATGCAGAAAACAAACTATTTTAATACCCGGATAGATAATCTGCCCAAACAAGAGAGAGAATTTAATAACATCGACCGTCAGCAACAAATTAAGGCGAATCTTTATCTGATGTTACTTGAGCGCAGAGAACAGGCTGCTATCTCATTGGCTGCTACTATTAATAAAGCACGTATTATTGATGCAGCGCTTGCTGCTGATGCACCGGTAGCTCCTAAAAGCATGATGATTTATGCCGGAGCAAGCTTCATGTCTCTTGTGCTTACTGCCGGAATAGTTCTGTTTGGAGGAATTTTCCGTACTAAATTGACGTCACTATCTGAGTTGGAAGCAATTGGTTTACCACAGGTGGGGACTATTCCACAAATGAATGATTCGGAACGGCAAGTTGAAGACGGTCGGAATGATGTAATAGATGAAGCATTCAGGCGTTTGCGCAGTAACCTTCGTTTTATGGCTGAAGGAGATGATAAGAAATGTATTCTTGTGACTTCTACGATGAGTGCTGAAGGTAAAAGTTTTACGAGTATAAACCTGGCACTGACTTTTGCTTTCCTGGGATGTAAAGTATTAATTGTGGGGCTTGATATTCGTCGTCCGAGACTCGCTGAATTTTTTAAGATTAGAAACGAACAGGGAATGACTAATTACCTCTCCGGGAGTGAAGTATCCCTGGATAGTATTATCTATCCTTCCGGCATTCATAAAGATCTGTTTGTGCTTCCTGCGGGTCCTGTACCTCCCAATCCGGCAGAACAATTGGAAAAAGAAAAACTTAGGGTAGCCTTTGAATATTTGCGTAAACAATTTGATTATATTATCGTCGATTCGGCTCCGGTAGGTATGGTGAGTGATACATTGAGCCTTGGAAAGATAACGGACTTCACTCTCTATGTATGCCGGTTGAATTATACACCTAAAAAGGCTTTGTCAATCATACGGGATTTGGAATCGGGTGGTCAGTTGAATCGTATTTCCATATTGGTAAACGGGTACAATATGTCTGATGAAAAATATGCTTATGGCAAATACGGTTACGGATATGGCTATGGGCATAAAGACAATAAATAGTATTTTTCTTTTCACTCAACAAAAATACCGCATAAAAGAAATCTTAATATGGGAAGATTTCTCTTGCGGTATTTTTTTATTTTCAAAACCATTTTCTCTTCTTTTTAGGCTCTTGCTTGTATATCTCGGCAAAAGTCTTTTTCTCTTTTATTATTTGATAAATAATTCCCCAGTCGGGAAGCCCTCCCAGATTACGGTCGTCAATAAATAAGTCTACCTTTAGTTTCCGGGAATAATCTTTATCTGTCATTTCTTCTTCCGGATAGTCTTTGTTTACTGCATAAAACTCAAGTCCTCGTGCCCTGCACCATTCTACGGCTTCTTCCAGGAGTTTACCTTCGCGTACACTCCATAATATCAGCCAATGTCCCTCTCGTTGTAACAGTTTCAGGGTTTCAATCGCAAAGGGAATTTCTTTGCCAATGCGTGGATAACAATGCTCTACAATGGTTCCGTCAAAGTCTACAGCTATTCTCATTTCATTATTTCTTAGGTGTTATTGTTGACAAATGTACATATAAATAGCCAAAAAAGACTATCTTTGCGCTGAATTAATACATAAAAACAGAAAATTTACATGAACAATTCCCCTCAAAGTGCTACCAAAGGATTCACTAAAGCCTTTTGGGTCAGCAACACAGTCGAACTGTTTGAACGCATGGCTTATTATGCTGTGTTTATCGTTCTCACGATCTATTTATCCAGTATTTTAGGTTTTAATGATTTAGAAGCAAGTATGATATCCGGTCTTTTCTCCGGTGGATTGTATTTGCTTCCTATTTTTTCGGGAGCTTATGCTGATAAGATAGGTTTCCGCCGGTCTATGATCATTGCCTTTTCACTTCTTTCCATTGGATACTTGGGATTAGGAGTATTACCCACCCTGCTTGAATCGGCGGGGCTGGTTACTTATGGTGAAGTAACCCGTTTCTCCGGTTTGCCGGACAGCAATGCCCGTTGGATGATAGTTCCTGTCCTGACTATACTTATGATAGGAGGCTCTTTTATCAAATCTATCATTTCTGCATCAGTAGCCAAAGAGACAACGGAAGCTACACGTGCACGGGGGTTACTCCATTTTCTATATGATGGTAAATATTGGTGCTTTCACCGGTAAAACCATTATTGATCCACTGAGAAACTTTATAGGTGAGCAGGCGTATATTTACATCAATTATTTCTCCGGTGGCATGACATTGCTTGCTCTTCTGGCAGTGATTTTCTTCTATAAATCAACACATACGGCGGGTGAAGGAAAAAGTATGCATGAAATCTGGCGTGGTTTTGTTCGAATCATGACTAATTGGCGATTACTGATTCTTATTTTAATCATTACCGGATTCTGGATGGTGCAACAACAATTGTATGCCACTATGCCGAAATATGTTATTCGTATGGCGGGCGAAACGGCGAAGCCCGGGTGGATTGCTAATGTTAATCCTTTTGTGGTGGTTTGTTGTGTCAGTTTTATTACCCGGCTGATGGCAAAGCGTACCGCTATCACTTCTATGAATATCGGTATGTTTCTGATTCCGGTTTCAGCACTACTGATGGCTTGCGGTAACCTGCTTGGAGATGATATAATATCCGGCATGACTAATATTACCTTAATGATGATCGTTGGTATTGTAATACAGGCGTTGGCCGAATGTTTTATTTCTCCGCGCTACCTTGAATATTTCTCTTTACAAGCGCCCAAAGGCGAAGAGGGAATGTACTTGGGGTTCAGTCATCTGCACTCATTCCTCTCCTCTATCTTTGGTTTTGGTTTAGCTGGTATTTTATTGACGAGATATTGTCCGGATCCTATTTTGTTTGAATCACATGAAGCATGGGAGGCTGCCAGTGTGAATGCTCATTATATCTGGTATTATTTTGCAGGTATAGGATTGATAGCAGCTATTGCTCTTCTTATTTTCGCTAAAATCACCCAATCCATCGACAAAAAGAAGAAAGCATAAGGCTTATTTTCTTCTTTTTTTGTGTATATTTGCCGTCACTTTGCCACAAAAGTTGACGGCAATTTGCATTTTAAAGAAAAGGATACGAAATGAAAGTAAGATTTATAAGCCTGGCGAGTGGCAGTAGTGGAAACTGCTATTATCTGGGTACTGATACATATGGAATACTAATCGATGCCGGCATTGGAATACGAACGATAAAAAAGACACTGAGAGACATCAATGTAGCAATGGAGTCCATACGTGCTGTGTTTGTGACTCATGATCATGCCGATCACATCAAGGCTGTAGGACATTTGGGGGAGAAACTGAATATTCCGGTTTATACAACGGCTCGTGTTCATGCCGGAATTAATAAGAGCTATTGTATGACGGAGAAGTTATATTCTTCTGTCCGTTATCTGGAAAAGGAGCAGCCAATGGAGCTGGAAGATTTTCATATAGAGTCTTTCGAGGTTCCTCATGACGGAACAGATAATGTGGGTTATTGTATTGAGATAGATGGTAAAGTCTTCTCCTTCCTTACCGACCTTGGCGAGATCACTCCTACCGCTGCCAAATACATTCGCAAAGCCAATTATCTGATTCTTGAAGCCAATTATGACGAAGAGATGTTGAAGATGGGACCTTATCCGCAATATCTGAAAGAACGTATATCAAGCGGTACGGGACATATGAGCAATATAGCAACAGCCGAATTCCTGGCAGAGAACTTTACCGAAGATCTACGTTATATCTGGCTTTGCCACTTGAGTAAAGATAATAATCATCCGGAACTGGCATACAAGACTGTGGAATGGAAATTAAAGAACAAAGGAATCATTGTAGGTAAAGATGTGCAACTGCTTGCATTAAAGCGAAGTACGCCATCAGATCTGTATGAATTCGAATGAAAGCAATAAAAACGGCTAAAAAAAGTTCCTGTTTTGTTTGGCTGAATAAAACAAAAAATCTACCTTTGCAAGCGCAAATGAGAAGATAAGCACTCTTAGCTCAGTTGGTAGAGCAACTGACTCTTAATCAGTGGGTCCAGGGTTCGAATCCCTGAGGGTGTACAAGTGTTTTGTAAAATAAAAGAATCCGTTGTATTTCAAATAAATACAACGGATTTTCTTTTATATTAATAGGTTTTTCTGTTTCTGGCTTATTTCTAATGTACCATCTTCAGTCCTACTACTCCTGTCAGAATCAGCAGTACAAACAGCAGTCTGAATATATTTGTTGAATCATGAAAGAAGAAGATACCGATAAGAACTGTCCCTATTGCTCCGATGCCTGTCCAGATGACATATGCAGTGCCAATAGGAATTGTCTTTTGTGCAAGATATAGCAAGAAACCACTTGCTCCCATAGAAACAATGGATATGGTGATGAATAAATAGAAATATTTCTCATAAATACTTGCCAGTTTGAATCCCAAAGGCCATCCTATTTCCAGTAGTCCGGCTCCAATCAATAATAACCATGCCATAATTTAATTATTTAAAATTTTCAGTAAAGATATGAGCTTGGTTAGAAAAAGTAATTGATAATTATCAATTAAGTATTTTAATAGATAAAATCAGTTATATTTGTCGGGCAAAATATAGTCATGTTATGGATATCACATCATTTTCCTGTCCTTCAAAGGATACCATTTTACAGAATACAATGAATAAATTGGAGTCTATATGGGATGAAATTTCCTATCCTAAAGGATTTATTTTGTTCACTAAAGATAAGATAGAACGTGATGTATATCTGATAAAGCAAGGTATTGCCAGGGCATATATTGAAGTGGACGGAAGAGATATTACAATCTGGTTTGGGAAGGAAAATGATATTATTATATCTGCTCAGGGATATGTGAATGGTGAGAAAGGGTATGAGACGATAGAGCTTTTAGAGGATTCCGTGTTGTACAAAATGAATTTAAAACAGTTGCATGAATTGTATCAGCAAGATCTGGAAGTATGCAATTGGGCACGGCAATTCATAGAAAAAGAATTTGTAGGAACTGAACATCGCCTTATTTCCAGTTTGTCTATGACGGCAACCGAACGCTATCTCCGGCTTATGAAAGAGAAACCGGAGATTTTACAGCGTGTACAGTTGCGGCATATTGCTTCCTATCTTGGTATTTCATCGGAGCATTTGAGTAGGATACGTGCCAGCACTAAAAGTATGACAATATAAATAAGGTATTTATGAATTGCGGTAGAATCCGGTTACTTTTGCCTTGCCAGTCGCCACATTACATTTGTTTTTCGTGCCAGTACAAGTGAATCTGCATCGATTTTAACTACATTCAGGGTATCGGTTCCTGTAATGGTCTGTTTGTTGCCAATACTTTCATATTGCAGAGTCAGTGTCCAATTATCCAGGTTCCAGTTTTTTATCAGTAAAGTTGCCATATTCACAGAACTGGCCGTTCCGTTTTGATTGAGTGTGAATCCTTGCATCTCTTTGGGATTTATAGGATTGGGCTCAAGCCAGGTTCCCTGAATATAGTAATAAGGGGAATGTACGGTAATTGTTAGCTCGTCGGCTTTCAGAATTTTAACTCCGTCTATATCTTCGTGGGTGCAGGTTACTCTGACAGAATCATTGAGTAATACTCCGGGCACTTTCTGTGGATTGGCATCCATTGTGCTGATGTTTACCGTATCTCCCTGATCAGAGATAATTGTCAGGTTGTTCATGCTTGCATCATACACGATTCCGTTAATGATCTGAGTGGCTGGAGCTTGTTTGCATGAAATAATGCCAGCCAATAAAAATACTACTGAAGTCGATAGATAAACTAATTTTTTCATATTCAATTAATTTTAAAATAGTAACAATGAAACAAAGGTAATATTTATATTTTTTAATTTACATTTTTATCTGAAGAACTGTACTCTCTTCCGAAAAGAAATGAAGGTGTTACACTAACCCGTATGAAGGGGAATCACAAGAGTGTACATTTATGTATTGCAAAAGTGTACAATGATACATAACAAGAATATACATTCTTGATATACAAAAATGTACATTCTTTTAATGTCTGATTTTCATTGTATTAACGATGTTCTTTTCTCATTGGTCTTAAAGTTTTTATCGACTTAAGACAAATAAAAAAGGAGGCTAAAAATAG